>NZ_JFHC01000009.1 GCF_000698595.1 Caballeronia glathei
TCGGTTCGTTGAGCGGATAGGTACGCGACCCACTGTGGCAGCGCGCCGTCAAGCGGAGTGGTAAGGCAGTCATTCATCCGTCTTGGCACTGCGTGCCCGACGTAAGGTGCGCAAGGAGTCGGGTACGCGCGGCGTCAAGCGCTGCGCCTTCGTACGCAAGAAGAAAAAGCGCAGCGATTGGTTGTAGTGGACCCCACGTCCGAGCGAAGCGAGGACGGATGAATGATTGCCTTACCACTTCGTTTAATGGCGCGACGACGCAGTGGGCCCGCGTACCTATCAGGCTGAAATACAGAGGTGGACACTCCAACGGTCGGGCCACTTTGAATGAATCAAACGTGGCCACGTCCTAACACCGCTTACCCCATAGCTGCTTTCTTTGGTTACTTTCTTTGCAGCAGCAAAGAAAGTGACTGCCGCCCCGCACAGGGGCGAAGCTAATAAACCAATAGCAATGCAAGTTTCATAGAAGCCGAAGCGCATCAAACGGTTCAAAAAACATCAAACTCCAAGCGGCATGCCTGTGCAAAGAAAGTGACTGCCGCCCCGCACAGGGGCGAAGCTAATAGACCAATATCAAAACAAGTTTCACAAAAGCCGAAGCGCATCAAACGGTTCAAATAACACCAAACCCAAGCGCCAGCGGCACGCTTACGCGACGACGATGCTTTCCTCCGCGCCCACGTCCTCTTCGACCGAACTACGGATCAGATGATCGAACGCGCCAAGCGAGGCCTTGGCACCTTCGCCGACCGCGATCACGATCTGCTTGAACGGCACGGTCGTCACATCGCCGGCGGCAAACACGCCGGGCACCGACGTCGCGCCCTTCGCATCGACGACGATCTCGCCGTGTCGCGACAGCTCCACCGTGCCCTTCAGCCACTCGGTGTTCGGCACGAGCCCGATCTGCACGAAGACGCCTTCGAGTTCGATGTGCTTTGCTTCCCCGGAGCGCAGATCCTTGTACACGAGCCCATCGACCTTCTTGCCGTCGCCGTTGATTTCCGTGGTCTGCGCCTGCGTGATCACCGTCACGTTCGCCAGGCTCCTGAGCTTCTTCTGCAGCACCGCGTCGGCGCGCAGCTCGGCACCGAACTCGATCAGCGTCACCGCACTCACGACCCCCGCCAGATCGATCGCCGCCTCGACGCCCGAGTTGCCACCGCCGATCACCGCGACGCGCTTGCCCTTGAAGAGCGGCCCGTCGCAGTGCGGGCAATACGCGACACCATGGTTGCGATACTCGCGCTCGCCCGGCACGTTGATCTCGCGCCAGCGCGCGCCCGTCGCGAGCACGATGGTCTTCGCCTTCAGCACGGCGCCACTCGCCAGACGCACCTCGTGCACCCCGTTGATGCGCCCGGGAATCAGCGCTTCGGCGCGCTGCACGTCCATGACGTCGACGTCGTAGCTCTTCACGTGCTGCTCGAGCGCGGTCGCGAACTTCGGCCCCTCGGTTTCCTGCACCGACACGAAATTTTCAATCGCAAGCGTGTCGAGCACCTGTCCGCCGAAGCGCTCCGCGACGACGCCCGTCGTGATGCCCTTGCGCGCCGAATAGATCGCGGCGGCCGCGCCCGCAGGTCCACCGCCGACGATCAACACGTCGAACACCGGCTTCTTTTCCAGTTCCTTCGCGGCGCGCGCGCCCGCATTGCTGTCGAGTCTGGCGAGGATTTCCTTCACGCCCGTGCGGCCCTGGCCGAACACTTCGCCGTTCATGTAGACGGTCGGCACGGCCATGATCTGGCGGGCCTCGACTTCGTCCTGGAAGAGTGCCCCGTCGATCGTGACCTGACGGATGCGCGGATTGATGATGCTCATCACGTTCAGCGCCTGCACGACTTCCGGGCAGTTCTGGCACGAGAGCGAAATATACGTTTCGAATTCGTAGTCGCCGTCGAGGTTGCGGATCTGCTCGATCACCGCGTCGTCGAGCTTGACCGGGTGGCCGCCCGTTTGCAGCAGCGCCAGCACGAGCGATGTGAACTCATGGCCCATCGGAATGCCGGCGAAGCGGATGCCCGCGTCCTTGCCCGGTTCGCCGATGGAAAACGACGGCTTGCGCTCGTCATCGCTATGCTTTTCGATCACCGCGATGCGGTCCGAAAGCGACGCGATTTCCTCGAGCAGGGTCCGCAATTCGCGCGACTTGTCGCTATCGTCGAGTGAAGCGACGATCTCGATCGGCCGGCTGACCTTTTGCAGATAGGCTTTCAACTGAGTCTTGAGATTGGCTTCCAGCATGGCGTATCGATTTTTCCGTGACAAGGCGTGTGACATCCAGCCCCGCTTCAGCGAAGCGGGGCCGGACCATGAGGCGAGGCGCTCAGATCTTGCCGATCAGGTCGAGCGACGGGGTCAGCGTTTCAGCGCCCGGCGTCCATTTCGCGGGGCAGACTTCGCCCGGATGCGCTGCGATGTATTGCGCAGCCTGCACCTTGCGCAGCAGTTCGCCCGCGTCGCGGCCGATGCCGTTGTCATGGATCTCGCACAGCTTGATCTCGCCTTCCGGGTTGATCACGAACGTGCCGCGCAGCGCCATGCCTTCTTCCTCGATCAGAACATCGAAGTTGCGCGAAAGGGTGAGCGTCGGGTCGGCGATCATCGGATATTCGATCTTGCCGATCGTCTCCGACGTGTCGTGCCATGCCTTGTGGGTGAAGTGCGTGTCGGTCGACACGCCATAGATCTCGACGCCAAGCTTCTTGAATTCCGCATAGCGATCGGCCAGATCGCCCAGTTCCGTCGGGCACACGAACGTGAAGTCGGCCGGGTAGAACACGACGACAGACCACTTGCCCTTGAAGTTTTCTTCGGTCACGGGCACGAATTCGCCCTTGTGATATGCGGTTGCCTTGAACGGTTTGACTTGGCTGTTGATGATCGGCATTACGTGGGTCCTTGTGTGGGTGTGGAAGAGGTGGGACCGATTATGCACAGAAGCTATCGACTATAGTAAATCGATTGATTTTATGGTGGTCATATGATTTCGCTATGACGGCGAGCGGGCGTGATGAAGACCGTTTCCGTAGCAGGGTTGCCGCGCGGCGTGTGTGCGCGCGAATCCGTCCTGCATGGCGGGCCAAGCGCGTGTTGCCCGCGCCGGTTACCCTGTCACTTGAAGCTCGAGGCGGAGTGCCGCGAAGGGACGCGGGGCGCCGCCGGTTCATCTCACAGGAGAAGGTCATGAAGATTGGCATTATCGGGGCCGGCAACATCGGCCAGGTGCTCGCGCAGCGTTTTGTCGAAGAGGGGCATGAGGTGCGTATCGCCAACTCGCGCGGGCCGGGCTCGCTGGGCGAGGTCGGGCGCAAGACGGGCGCCACGCCCGCCGAAGTGAAGGACGTGGTGCGCGACGCGGAACTGATCGTCGTGACGATCCAGCAGGGCCGCGTGCGCGAGCTGCCGAAGGACCTGTTCGCGAGCGTGCCGGCGAGCGTCGCCGTGGTCGATACGGGCAATTACTATCCGCGCGAGCGAGACGGGCGCATCGAGGAGATCGAGAAGGGCACGATCGAAAGCCGCTGGGTCGAGTCGCAGATCGGCCGTCCGGTGGTGAAGGCGTTCAACAACATCTACGCGGACTATCTGCTGAAGAAGGGCAAGCCGGCGGGTACGCCCGGGCGCATCGCGCTGCCGGTCGCGGGCGACGATCCGAAGGCGAAGGCGGTGGTGATGAAGCTCGTCGACGAGATAGGTTTCGACGCGGTGGACGCAGGCTCGATCGACGACTCGTGGCGCCAGCAGCCGGCGACACCCGTGTACACGGGCGACTTCGATGCAGAGGGCGTGCGCGCCGCGCTCAAGAAGGCGGACCCCGCGCGCAAGCCCGAGTGGCGCGCGACCGACAGGAGCCCGGGCACCTTTGAGAATCCGCAGTAAGCGGGGCGTGCGGCGGCGCGCTGTGGTGCGCCGTGCGGCTGCACGCGGACAGCCGCACGGCGGATCGTCCGGGTCACCGCCGGGAGCGGTAAAAACCCTCGGCGGCGAGGGCCTGTGAGGCCGAAAGGCTGCAAACTTTCCCGAGGGGCTTTAACATGACGTCCCGGGCAGCCGTAATCGCCGGCGATTGGCGCAACTTGCGCAGGATCGGGCCGGCGACGGCGGAGCAGCGCTCCGACGCCACAGACTTGCTGAAACAGACATGAAAACCGCTTCCGACCCGCAGGACGTGCAGGACACCGCCACCCAGTTCGGCCAATGCCGTCCCAACGAGGATGTCGAGCTTGCCGCAACCGCCACCATCCCCACGCGCTATGGCACGTTCGCCTCGTATGTGTATCGCGTGAAGCGCACGGACATCGAGCACATCGTGTTCGTCATGGGCGACGTGCGCAACGGCGAGTCGGTGCTGACGCGGCTGCATTCGGAATGCGTGACCGGCGACGTGTTCGGCTCGTATCGCTGCGATTGCGGAGAACAGCTCGACCTCGCGCTGCGCTATATCGCCGCGGAGGACCGGGGCATCCTGCTGTATCTGCGCGGCCACGAAGGCCGGGGGATCGGCCTCGCGAACAAGATCCGCGCGTATGCGCTTCAGGAACAGGGGCTCGACACCGTCGATGCGAACCTGCATCTCGGCCTGCCCGACGACGCCCGCGAATACGACTCCGCTGCCGCGATCCTGCGCGCGCTGAACGTGAGGTCGGTGCGGCTGATGAGCAACAATCCGTCGAAGTTCGACACGCTGCTCAAGCACGACATTCCGGTCTGCGAGCGAGTCGCGCTCGCCATTCCGATGCGCGAGGAGAACGAGCGCTACATCAAGACGAAGCAGGCCCGCTTCGGGCATTACTTCGACGAGAACGAATAACAAGCCACCCGCAGCGCTTCACCGCGCGTCGTGAAAGATCACGCCGAGCGTATGGCGCTGCCCCGAGCGCAACCGGCTCACGCCGTGGCGCAGATTGACGCGATACGCGCCGCGCGTGCCCTGCACCGGCCGGTGATGAACCGCGAACACTACCGCGTCGCCTTGCGCGAGCGGCACCACCTCCGCACGCGACTGCATGCGCGGCCGCTGCTCCGTCATCACGAACTCTCCGCCCGTGAAGTCGCATCCGGGTTCGGAGAGCAGAATGGCGAGCTGCATCGGGAAGACGTGCTCGCCGTACAGGTCCTGATGCAGGCAGTTGTAGTCGCCTGCGCCGTATTGAAGGATCAGCGGCGTCGGGCGCGACTGTCCCGCGCCATGACAGCGGCGGATATAGTCCGCGTGGTGCGGCGGATAGCGCACGTCGATCTTCATGATTTCATTCCAGCGGTTCGCCACCGGCACGAGATGCGGATAGACCGTTGTCCTCAGTTCGCCGATCAGCGCAGGCAGCGGATAGTCGAAGTACTTGTACTCGCCGCGCCCGAAGCCGTGGCGCTCCATCACGACCCGGCTGCGGAAGATGTCCTCGCGTGCATAGAGTTCGACGAGCGATCGGCATTGCGCCGGCGCGAGCAGGCGCGGGATCGTCGCGCAGCCGTACTGGCCGAGTTCTTCTTCCACGCGCGCCCAGTCGATCGCATCGATTCGTTGCGCGATGGGTTCGGCATCCGCGTTCATCACCCTCTCCAGCGCCTTCATCGGCTATCTCCGGCATTCGTTTCAATGCTGTAGTCTGCGCCCGCGAAGTGGTGGGCCGCACTCCGGCTTTTGCTCTTGAATTCGCCGATGACGCCGCATCGCCCCGATTTATTTCGCAGAAAAATAAATCGGGGCTGTTTTATTCGTATGATCTTTCGAATGATTTGGCACTATGCTCGAAGCCACCAGGGTCATTCGAGGAGATCGCCAGTGCACATCCGCTTGCGTGCAGTCGTCTTGATGGGGTGGATGTACGCCGTCTGCGCGCAGGCCGCGCATCTCGACTACACGACCTCGTGGATCGGCAATACGTTCGGTTACGGCGACGGCAAATGGGTTCAGCTCAACGTCGAAGCGATCAGCGTGGCGCCCGACGGCACCGTGTTCACCAACGCACCCTGGGACGAAAGCGGCAGCGAAGTCGCCGCCTACCGCAACGGCGACAAGCTCGCGGTCGCGGGCTTCACGCACGGCTGGGGCGCGCACGGCGGCGACGCGGTCGCGAGCAACTCGACCTACCTGTACGCGGGCATGTCGATCGACACGGAGGACGGCGTGCTCGTTGGCAGCGACTATCCGCCGAAGGGCCAGGCGTGGTTCGGCATCACGCGGCGGCAGGTGTCGAATATCGCGAAGGGTGTGCCGTTCGCGAGCGGCATCGGCAACAGCGCGAACTCCAGCAAGAACAGTTTCGTGCGTCTGAACGCCGTGCGCGACGGCACCGATGCCAGCGTGCGCGGCCTCGCCGCGACCGAAACCGAGCTGTTCATCGCGAACACCTACGCGGATCGCATTGAAGTGCTCGACGCCAATTCGATGCGCCGGATGCGTTCCTTCGCGGTGCCGTCGCCGGGGCGCATCGCGATCGACGCAGACGGTTCGCTGTGGGTGATCCAGGGCCTGCGCGGCGACGCCGGGCGCAGCGTCGCGCATTATTCGCCGCAGGGCGCGCTGCTCGGCGCGGCGCTCGCGCTGCCCGCGCAGGCGGTGCCCGTCGATGTCGCGATTGCGCCTGACGGCCGGTTGCTCGTCGCGGACAACGGGCCGTCGCAGCAGATCCTCGTCTTCAGCAAGCCGGCGACCGGCACGGCGCAGTTGTCCGGCACGATCGGCACCCGGGCGGGCATCTTTCACGAGACGGCCGGCGTGCCCGGTGTCATGCGTTTCAACGGCATCACGGGTATCGGCTTCGATCGCGCGGGCAACCTGTACGTCGCGCAGAACGGCTTCGGGCCGCGCGCGTTCGCGTCGGGGCTGAACGGCGAGGGCACCGTGATCGAGAGCTACAACTACGCGAAGCGCACGCTGAACTGGCGCTTGCAGGGGCTGACGTTCGTCGACGGCGGCGACTTCGACCCCGCCTCGCCCCGCGACGTGTTCAGCGGTTCCAAGCACTTCAAGATCGACTACTCGCGCCCGCCGGGGCAGGAATGGTCGTATGCGGGCTCCACGCTCAACCGCTTCGCCTACCCCGACGACCCCGCATTCCATCTGCCCAAGGGCGTGCGAGGCGAACCGATGGTGCGGCGCCTGAACGGGCAGCGTTTCCTCTTCACCATCGACATGTATTCGCACTATCTGAGCGTGTTCCGCTTCCAGGCCGGGGCGCAGGGCGAGACCGCGATCCCGTCGGGCCTTATCTCGCAGACCCCGATTCCCGGCGACTGGCCCGCCGGCCAGCCCGCGCTCGGCGAGTTCATGTGGCGCGACGCCAACGGCGACGGCCGTGTCGGCGCAGGCGAGATAGAAAGCAATCCGTCGGCGGGCAACACCGCCGCGAACGGATTCTGGTGGGTGGACAGCGCGGGCGACGTGTGGATGGGGACGCTCGTGAGCGGAATCCGGAAGATGCCGCTGCAGGGGTTCGACGCGGCCGGCAACCCGGTCTACCGGTATTCCGCCTCGACCGTGTTCCCGATGCCGGCTCCGTTCACCCGCATCGCGCGGATCGTCTACGTCGCGGAAACGGACACGATGTACGTGACGGGCTTCACGAGCGGTTATCCGTACGACGCGTCGCACTGGAAGGAAGCGGGGCGGGTGCTCGCGCGCTACGACCGCTGGAGTTCGGGGCATCCGTCGCTGCAGTACACCATCGCGCTGCCGTGGACCGTCGATGCGAGCCCGCAGGTCACGACCGTCGGTGTCGCGGTGGCGGGAAGCCATATTTTCGTCGCGGAACTGTACACGGCGCGCGTCGATATCTACGACAACCGCACGGGCCAGTTCATCGGAAGCATGACGCCCGGGCCGGAAGTGGGCGGCACGGGCGGCTGGGTCGACGTCTATCTGGGCATCAGCGCGGCGCGGCGCGACAACGGCGAGTATGTCGTGCTGGTGGAAGACGACGCGCGCGCGAAGATCCTCATGTATCGGTGGAAGCCGTAGAGCGCGGCGCACGGCACAGGAAACCGGGCGCCGCGTGTGCGGAACGCGCGGCTCAGTGCGCCGTCGCGGCTTCCGTGATCCTGTTCTGCAGCGCTTCCTTGCGGGCCGCGATCCTGCGGCCGAGCGCATCGAGGTCGAGCCCCGTCTTGCGCAGTTCGGGAAAGAGTTCCGACTCTTCTTCCTTTACGTGATGATTCACGCTTTCCGCGAGCACCTTGAAGGTCGCATCGAACCCTTCGTCGCCGGCCTTCAGCTGCGTGAATTTCTCGATCAGCGTCTTGACGAGGAAGTGCTCGACGAACGCTTCGTCGACGCCTTCCTTCTCGTCGCTCCCGAGCGCCTGTCTTGCCGCGGGATAGAGCAGTTCTTCCTCGACCATCGCGTGGATCGTCAGCAGTTCGCAGGCGCGCTGCACGAGCGTGGACCTGCGTTCGAGGTCGTCTTTCGGGGCGCGCGAGAACGCATCGAACAGCTGTTCGACGGCGCGGTGATCGGCCTCGAGGATGTCGAGGGCATTGGCTTGCTGGGATGCTTGGGTGACGGACATGGCGACTCCTCTTGAGGGGTACCCATGCATAGCAATGCAAGTGCCTGCGTCAGCCCTCGCGCTGGCGCACCACGTCCACCCGCCACCACGCGGGCAAGAGGCGCCGCACGTCGGGACGCGCGAAGCGGTCGTCGATGAGGTACAGCACGCCGCGGTCCAGCGGCCCGCGGATCACGCGCCCCGCGGCCTGCACCACTTTTTGCAAGCCCGGGAAAAGATACGCGTAGTCGTACCCGGCGCCGAACGCCTCCTGCATGCGCGCTCTCATCTGCTGATTGACCGGGTTGAGCTGCGGCAGCCCGAGCGTCGCGACGAACGCGCCGACGAGCCGCGTGCCCGGCAGATCGATCGCCTCGCCGAACGAGCCGCCCAGCACCGCGAAGCCGATGCCGCATCCATTGGGAACGAAGCGGTCGAGAAACGCCTGCTGGTCCGGCTCGCTCATGGCGCGCGACTGCTCCCACACCGGAATCGACGGATGACGCGCGGCGAGCGCGGCCGCCACCTGCGCGAGGTACTCGAAGCTGCTGAAAAAGCTCAGATAGTTGCCCGGCGCGCGGGCGTACTGCGCGGCGATCAGATCGACGACGCGGCCGATCGACTGCTCGCGGTCGCGATAGCGCGTCGAAACGTCCGCGATCGCGCGCACTTCCAGCTGCTGCGCGGTGAACGGCGACGCCACGTCCACACACACGCTCGACTCGGGCAGGCCGAGCGTGTCGGAGTAGAAGTGCGCGGGCGTGAGCGTCGCGGAAAAGAGCGCGATGGAGTGGGCGCGCGCGAAGCGCGGCTTCAGATGCGGTGCCGGAATCACGTTGCGCAGGCAGAGCGCGGCAGAGCGCTGGCGTGCGCCGGGCGCGCCGGGCGTGCCCGCTAGCGTGATGTCGAAGATCGAATGCGTATCGAAGCGCTCCGCGATGCGCACGAAATGCATCGCGTCGAAGTAGAAGCGCAGCGTGTCGGGCGAAAGCGCGTCGGGATGTTCGGCGACGTAGTCGGTCATCTGCGAATTCGCCTGCTCCAGCGCCGCGATGAGGCGCTCCGGCAGCGCGGGCTGCACCGCGTAGCCGGCGGTCTGGTCGCGGCTCAGATCCCGCCAGCAGCGGCCCACGCGCGCCAGGGACTTTTTCAGGAACGCCGGCGCCATGCAGCGCATCGCGTTGAACGCGGCCTGATCGAGCGTCGCGGAATACATGCTGCGCGCGCGGTCGACGAGATTGTGCGCCTCGTCGACGAGCACGCCAACGCGCCAGCGGTTCGCCTCGGCGAGCGCGAAGAGCATCGCGCTCGAGTCGAAGTAATAGTTGTAGTCGCCGACGATCACGTCGCTCCATCGCGACAATTCCTGGCTGAGGTAATACGGACAGACCTCGTGCGCGAGCGCGACGCGGCGCAATGCTTCCCTGTCGAGGCGCACGGTGGCGAGTGCGGCGGCGCGCGCCGCGCTCAGGCGGTCGTAGAAGCCGCGGGCGAGCGGGCACGATTCGCCGTGGCAGGCGAGGCCGGGGTGCTCGCACGCCTTGTCGCGCGCGACGAGTTCGAGCACGCGCAGCGGCGGCTGCGGTGCGGCGGGCGTGGCCGGTGTGGTCAGGGTCGTCAGGGCGTCGAGCGCGAGCGTGCGGCCCGCGCTTTTCGCGGTCAGGAAGAAGATCTTGTCGAACTGCTGGCCGGGCCACGCCTTCAACAGCGGAAAGAGCGTGCCGAGCGTCTTGCCGATGCCCGTCGGCGCCTGCGCCATCAGGCAGCGCCTCGCCACCGCCGACCGGTAGACGGCCGCCGCCAGATCTCGCTGGCCGGGCCTGAACGAAGCGTGCGGAAAGGCGAGGCGGCTGAGCGCCGCGTCGCGCGCGCTGCGGTGCTCCAGTTCCTGCGCGGCCCAGGCGATAAACCGCTCGCATTGCACGACGAAATGCTCGCGCAGCGTATCGGCCGAATGCGTTTCGACGAACACCGTTTCCTTCTGGCTCGCGATGTCGAAATAGACGAGCGCCACGCGAACCTGCGCGAGACCGAGCTTGCGGCACAGCAGCCAGCCGTAGATGCGGGCCTGCGCCCAGTGCAGTTCCCGGTGATTGGCCGGCATCGCGTCGAGCCGGCCGCGATGCGTCTTGATCTCTTCGAGCTGGTTCGCCGCGGGATCGTACCCGTCGGCGCGGCCGCGCACGCGAAGCGGGCCGTAGTCGCCGGCGAGCGCGACTTCGGTCACGTAGCCGGCAGCGCGCCGCGCCGTCACGGTAGAATGGCCCGCCATGCCTTCCTGCGCGGTGGGCGTTGGCGTGAAGCGCAGGTCGAGGTCGCCGCGCTTCGCCGTGAATTCGCACAGCGCGCGCACCGCGACGACGTAGCGCGGCGGGCTCCCGTCCGGGGCGGCTTCATCGATGGGCGGATCGCATGCTGTATGCATGTACAGTATTCTAGCACCCGCTGATTCGGCCGCTCGCCGGGCCGCTTCGAGACCGGAAGCCTCGCTCAGGCGCTGGTGGCTTCGGCGGCGTCGGTGCGCCAGCGGTTGTTCGGCGTGCGGTCGCCGTTCATCCAGCGGCGCAGGTCGCGGTGCGCGGTGGCGGCCATTTGCCGGGCGATCTCCATCGCATCCCGGTTATCGACGGCGAATTCCAGCATGAGTCCGTTGGGATCGGTGAGATAGAGCGACGTGCACGCGCCGTGGTCGATCTGGAACGGCGTTGCGCCCGCCCGCGTCACGCGCTCCTCGATCTCGCGCTGCGTGGCTTCGTCGACGAGAAACGCAACGTGGACAAACTGCGATTGCTCCGTCGCGCGCCACGCCGCCTGCTTCTCGAGGTCGGCGAAGCTGAAGAACGCGAGCGCGCTGCCGTCGCCCATTTCATAGAACGCGAGGCCCAGTTCGACCCATTCGCCGTCGATGAACTCGCGCTCCACGTACATCGCGGTAAGCGGAATGCCGAGGACGTCCTCGTAGAACTGGCGCGTTTCCTCGTGATTGTCCGTGGTGTAGGCGTGATGATGCAGACGCATCGGCAGCGCCTTCAGGCGTTTCGCGGTGCGCTCTGCGGGGGACACGTTCATGCTCTGGCTCCTTCGCTGAAATCGATGGACGGGACGCGCGTGCGTCGCGTCGTCGTCGGCGAGTGAGTCGCGGCGCGATCCGTTTGCGAAGCGCCGGGCCATGCTACCGAACGCCGACAGAAGGACAGAACAGCGCAAGGCGGAGAAATATTCCGCGCAGCGGCGGGTAAGGCAGGCTTCAGGTTCGCGGCGGATCAGCTGTCGGTGCTGCGGAGCGCCTCGATGGGCAGCAGGCCGTGCGCAGGCTCCGCGAGCGACGGCGCGGCCGAGTTCTCCGGTGCCAGACGCCACTTGGGAAACACGCCGGAAACATCGACACGCCACGACTGCCCCGTGCGCCCGGCAACCACCGACACCATCGCGACCGGGCGCACGCCGCGTCGATTCGTCGCCACGCGGCGGGCGCTGCCCGGCGCATCGCGTTCGAACGACGCGCTCCCGTCTTCGTTGAAGACCATCGCGAGCGGGCGCTCCGCCTGCCCCGACGCGCCCAATGCGGCGACCGCCGGCCCTGCGGGCGTGCGCAGCGCCGCGCTCGCGGGCTTGCGGCCCGCCAGGATCGACTGGAGCAGCGCGGAGGGGCCGGTGGGCGCGATGGCCGTGGTCGTGTCGGGCGCTTCGGCGCTCGCCGCGGTTCCCGGCTCGGGCGTGCGCTTGACCGCGGCTGGCGGCGGCGAATCGAGCGCAATCGGTTCGGCGGAGGCGTCCGGCTGCGCGACGAGCATGACGTGCCAGTCGTCGGGGGTGTTGTTGTAGCGCGGCGCGAGCGACACGAGGCGCAGGCGCGAAGGATCGAAGCCCGCATCGCGCAGCAGCAGATACTTGGCGACTGCGAAGTCCTTGCAGACGCCGCTCTCGGCGAAGAAGCGCGAAGGCGGATAGTAGCTGCCGTCCGTGCCATCGCGATAACGGACTTCGTTGATCAGCGCGTTGGCGAGCAGCAGCGCGGAAGTGTCGCCTTCCTTTGCGCGCTCGCTGCGCACTTGCGCGACGAGGCGGCTCCAGCCAGCAGGCTTCTGGGCCGCGTGAACGCGCATCGCGTCGCGCAGACGCTGCACGCGCGACGCCGCTTCGGGCGATTGCTGCGGCTTCGCGTCCGACATCGTCACGAGGAACATGAGGTCGCCCACCTGCGCGAGTTGCGGGCGGATCTTCCTTTGCGCCTCCCACCACGTCGCGTCGCGCAGACGCCTGAGGCCGGCTTCCAGCGCGCCCTCCAGCGCCGGTGTCGTGAGTTCGTTCGCCGATGCCCGGAACGCGTCGGCCACCAGGGCGTGCGCGGCGGCGTCCTGCGGCGCCTTGTCGTCTTTCAGGGCCCACGCGCTGCCGCTCACACCGAAGGCGAGGGAAGCGAGCACGGCAACGCGAAGCAGTCGGCAAGGACGCATGGAACCTCCAGAGATTTGCTCGGAGAGTCAGTCTGTGTGCCGACCCTTTCGGAAGCCGCCGCGGACCTGGATGCGGCTTCAGCCGGGGCGTGGAGGAGTTACTGCATGCATCATGCCAATCTGCGCCGTTGGGTTCCGGCGCGTGCGCTCACGCCCGCCGGACAAAGGGTATGCGGGCGGTGCCCGCCCGTATGTTCGCTGGCGCAGATTCGCGCGATCGTGGCGAGTGGTGGGTGGCGGCCAACAGCTCTGGTTCGCGCAGTCGGCTGCAGTGCGACACGTGCGGCGCCGCAGCGCGCGCTCAGCGCTTCAGTTCGAAGATGCTGTCGATTTCGACGGGAATGCCCATCGGCAGCGTATGCACGCCGAGCGCGCTGCGGGCGGGGAGGTTCTCGGCGCCGAACAGGTCGCGCAGCAGATCGCTCGCGCCGTTCGCGACCGCGGGATGCTGCGTGAACGACGGCTCCGCGCGCACATACACCGTCAGCCGGTTGCATCGCTCGATGTGTTCGAGCCCGCACGCTTCGTCGACGCACGCGAGGATCATCAGCATCGTGAGACGCGCGGCATGCTGCGCGCGCTCGAGCGACACGTCGTCGCCGACGATGCCCGTCAGCGGCCTGCCGTTCTCGAATGGCCCGAGACCCGCGACATACGCCTGGTTTCCCGATACCGAAACCGTCCGGTACGAGCCGAGCGGCCGGATCGGCGCAGGCAATTGAAGACCGAGCCGGGCGAGGCGCCCGGAGAAGTTCACATCCATGTTCGTTGCCGCCCGGAAGTGGTGTTGCCCTGATCTCAGGGTGAAGGCTGCTTGTCAGGCCTGGCGCGAGGCTCGGCGCCGGATTCGGACGCCGGGTCCGTGCGGGCCCACAGCCAGTCGCAGAAGCACTTCACCTTGTCGGTGTTGCGCTCGTTCACACGATACGACAGAAAGTGCGTTTCGCGCGCGAGCGGCTTGAACACGCCCGCCCCAAGCTCGATCAGCTCTCCGCGGGCCAGTTCGCGCTCGGCGAGGCGGATGGTTTCGAGCGCGACGCCCATGCCGTCCACCGCCGCCGAGATCGCGAGCGCGGCGCGGTCGAACGAGGGCCGCGCGCGCACCGGCAGCGTGAGCCCGTTCAGCGCGAACCAGTCCGACCACGTCACGCGGCTCAGTTGCGAATCGATCAGCGTGAGGTTGCCGATCTGCTCGGCCACGGGGACGCCCTCGCGTACGAGCGACGGCGCGCACAGCGCGATGATGCGTTCGGCGCCGAGCGCCTGCGTCACGATGCCCGGGCGCTCGTTGACGATGCCGTACGAGATCGCCACGTCGACTTCGTGCATGCGCGTGAGGTCGATCGGCTCGGCACCGGAGGACAGGCGGATCGTGATGTCCGGATGCGCCTGCATGAATTCCGGCAGGCGCGGACCGAGCCACTTCACGGCGAAGCTCGGCGCGCAATGCACGGCGAGCACCTGCGCATGCGGCGCGAGCGCGACTTCGCTGCACGCGGCCTCGATCACGTCGAACACGCGGCCCAGGCTTTCGAAGAGACGCCGCCCCTCGGACGTCGTTTCGACCCGGCGGTTGCGCCGGTGAAAGAGCGGCCTGCCGAAATACTGCTCCAGTTCCTTCACCTGATGGCTGATGGCCGACTGCGTCAGATGCAGTTCCTCCGCCGCGAGCGTGAAGCTTTCGAGCCGCGCGGCCGCTTCGAACGCGCGCAGAAGGACGAAGTTGGGGATGCGTCTCATGTGTCGCCGCAATGCATGAATGGAGTTCATCTTTCTATGAACAGCCATCGTTTGTCAATCGGGCGCGCGGCCGCGACCATGGGACCCGTCGAATTGCTCATGTCTTACCTCTCTCACCTTTCAACGCTCACAACAAGGAGTCAAACCATGGCAGCAGTGATGGACGCAGGGCCGCAGGCGCTCGTGAAGGACGGCAAGGTATCGATTTATCAGCCCGAGCAGAAAGGCCTGATCTTTCCCGAGCTTCCCGTGTTCTCGAATCCGGCGGCGCATCGCCAGCACCTGAAGGAGCGGCTCGTCGGCGCGTGCCGGGCCTTCGCGCAGCAGGGCTTCGACTACGGCTTCGCGGGCCACCTGACGGTGCGCGATCCGGAGAACCCCGGCCTCTACTGGACCAATCCGATGGCGATCCACTTCTCGCAGGTCAAGGTGTCGAACCTGATCTGCGCGGACCATCAGGGCAATGTCGTCGAAGGACGTCACGCGATCAACCGCGCGGGCTTCGTGCTGCACGCGGCGGTTCACGAGATGCATCAGGACATCGTCGCGATGTGCCACGCCCATACGGTTTATGGGACCGCGTTCGCGTCGCTTGGCAAGAAGCTCGAACCGATCACGCAGGACGCGGCCGCGTTCTTCGAGGACCACGTCGTGATTGGCGACGAGGCGGGCCAGGTCGCGGTGGAAGTGAAGGCGGGCCACAAGGTGGCGCACGCGTTCAAGGGCGTGAAGGCCGCCATTCACCAGAACCACGGCCTTCTGACGGCGAGCCGGCACAGCATCGAATCCGCGGCGTTCTGGTTCATCGCGCTCGAGCGGTGCTGCCAGCAGCAACTGATGGTCGACGCCACCGGCATCGCGCCGAAGCTCGTGACGCCCGAGCGCGCGCGCTACAGCCGCGAGCACGTGGGCAGCGAGTACATCGGCTGGCTGCACTTCCAGACCATCTGGGACGAACTCGTCGCGACGCAGCCGGACATGTTCGACTGATCTTCGCCTTGCCGCGCGGGCCCGGATCGTCGAGCCCCCGAGACCCCGTACCCGTGGACACGCGCACAGAGCGCCCATGCACAGCGCCGGCGCGTTCCACCGCCACCAGAACATCAGGAGACACACAACATGAGTTCCCCCAGTCCGGTTGCGTACTACGAAGGCGACGAAACGTCCACCTATGCGAAGGTGACGTGGCGTCTCCTGCCGTTTCTGTTCCTGTGCTACCTGTGCGCGTATCTCGACCGCATCAACGTGAGCTTCGCGAAGCTGCAGATGCTTCAGGACCTGCATTTCAGCGACGCCGTGTATGGCGCCGGCGCCGGCGTGTTCTTCGTCGGCTATCTGCTCTTCGAGGTGCCGAGCAACCTGATCCTGCTGCGCGTCGGCGCGCGGCGCTGGATCGCGCGAATCATGATCACGTGGGGGCTCATTTCGGCGGCGATGATGTTCGTGACGACGCCCGCGAGCTTCTACATCATGCGGTTCATGCTCGGCGTGGCCGAAGCGGGCTTCATTCCGGCGATCCTGCTCTATCTCACGTACTGGTTTCCGGCCTCGCGCCGCAGCAAGGTCACGGCGCTCTTCATGACGGGCATTCCGATGTCGGGCGTGATCGGCGGACCGCTGTCCGGCTGGATCATGAATCACATGAACGGCGCGCACGGCATCGCCGGCTGGCAGTGGCTCTTCCTGCTGGAAGGCATCCCGACGGCCATCCTCGGCTTCGTCGCGTTCTTCTTCCTGAACGACAAGGTCGCCGATGCGAAATGGCTCTCGGAATCGCAGAAGGCGCTGCTCGAGGCCAACCTGAAGGAGGAAGCGTCCGCGCATGCGCTGCATTCCGTGAAGGACGGGCTGATGCACCCGAAGGTGCTGCTGCTGAGCGTGATCTACTTCTTCTTCACGATGGGCCTGTACGGCGTGAGCTTCTGGCTGCCCACACTCGTGAAGGCGAGCGGCGTGGCCGATCCGCTCGACATCGGCCTGCTTTCCGCGATTCCGTATGCGGCCGCTGCCGTATCGATGCTGCTCGTGAGCCAGAGTTCGGATGCGCGCGGCGAGCGTCGCTGGCATCTGGCGCTGCCGGGACTCGTCGGCGCGGCCGGCTTGTGCCTGAGCGTCGCCTATGCGCACTCGACGCCCATCGCGATGATCGCGCTCACCATCGGCACGATGGGCGTGATGACGACGATCTCGCAGTTCTGGGTGCTGCCTCCCGCGATTCTGGGCGGCGCGGCGGCGGCAGCGGGGCTCGCGCTGGCGAACTCGGTCGGCAGCATCTCGGGCGTGGTGAGCCCGTACGTGATCGGCCTGATCCAGACCGGCACGGGATCGACCGGTAACGGCGTGCTCGGGCTGGCGGTGAGCCTCGTGATAGGCAGCGCGCTCGTCTTCACGGTGCCCGCTGCGCTTGTGAACAGCCGGCGCAGGCAGGGGTGACGCGCGCATGCGCCGACGCCAACGGCCCCGCGCATGCGGGGCCGTTGGCGTCTGGACCGTGTTCAGCGCTCATGCGCGCCGGGTGTCTCGTTGAGCACTTCCCCGAGCCGCTCGACGAGGTTCTGCCGCGCGCGGCTCGTGTGCTGGTCGGTCAGTTCCATCGCGAGCTTGCTGTCGCCCTCGGCGATGGCGGCGGCAATGGCCGCATGCTCGTCCCAGATCCATTTGCGCTGGCCGGAAACCTGCAGGACGGCGCCCATCACGCGGCGCAGATGCACCCAGTGCAGATGCGCCGTCTCCGTGATCAACGGATTGCCGGACGCGGCATAGATCGCGGAATGGAATGCCATGTCCGCATCGATCATCGCCTTCACGTCTTCGCCCTTCGACGCCCGCCGGCCGTTCGCGATCAGCGACTTGTCGAGCTTCGCGCCGCGCTCGGCGGCAAGGCGCGCGGCGAGCGAGTCGAGCGCGCCGCGAATCTCGTAAAGGTTGCTGATCCACGCTGCATCGAGCGGCGTGACGAGGAGGCCGCGGCCGGGGGCGTCCTGCACGAGGCCGTCCTTCTTCAGAAGGCGCAGCGCCTGAAGCACCGGCGAGCGCGATACCTCCAGCTGCTCGGCGATCTCCTCCTGCGTGATGCGGGTTCCGGGCGCGAGCGACCCTTCGCTGATGGCGTCGAGCAGCACCTTGTAAACCTCGTCGACGTAATCCGTGCGCGCCCGCAGCTTGAGCAGTTTGCCGGCCATGATGAATGTTCCTTCTGGATACAGAATACATGAAGGTTACAACCCGGCGATCGTGCGGTCAATTCCGGCGATCCGCCAAGGCGACGACGAAAAATCATGCGCGACTTCGCGTTTACCCATAGAGACATCGCCCGGCTTCGCGCCTAATCTTTGGATACAGAGTACGGAGTTCTGAATCGTGAAGCCAGAGATTCGGACCTCGCGTACCACGCGTCATCAACACCCCCGACCAACCCACAACAGGACTCCCCATGAGCATCAAGTCAGACAAGCTGGAAGGACAGAAGAGCAGCGGCGGCAACGTCGTGTCGAAGAAGCTGATTCCCTACGGCGGCTACTACACGAGCAAGGTGCCGGGACACGACCCGGAACTCACCGAGACCGGCCCCGGCACGCCGATGGGCGAATACATGCGCGCGTTCTGGCATCCGGTGTGCATGTCGATCGAGCTGACTGATACGCCGCGCTTCCTGAAAATTCTCGGCGAGGAGCTGGTGGCGTTTCGCGACGGCAGCGGGTGCATCGGCGTGCTGCATGCGCACTGCGTGCATCGCGGCGCGTCGCTCGAATATGGCGCGATTCAGGAGCGCGGCATCAAGTGCTGCTATCACGGGATGGTCTTCGACGTGGACGGCTCCTGCCTGCACGTGCCGTTTCCGAAGGGCGAGGAGAAGGAGGCCGAGAAATACGCGTGCTCGATCCAGCAGGGCGCCTACAAGGCGGTCGAGCGCAACGGGCTCGTGTTCGCCTACATGGGGCCGCCCGAGGAGGAGCCGCCGTTCCCCGAATGGGAAGGCGACTACACCGTGCTGCCCGGCGACGAACTCGTCCCGTACAGCAACTTCCAGCACTGCAACTGGCTGCAGGTGCAGGACAACGCCGCGGACAACTATCACCCGACCGCGCTGCACGCCGGCAAGAACGTCGTGAACGGGCACTACCAGGGCACGACCTTCGATGAAGTCGGAGCGGCATCGATGGAAGTCGCACCCGACATGCATTTCGTGCCCGTCCAGCAGGGCCGCAGCCTTGCGTGCGCGGGGGCGCGGCGCGTGGACGGCGACCGCCTCTTCGTGCGCGTCCAGCATCAGGTGCTGCCGAACCTGAGCCTGCATGCGTACACATCGGAAGACGGCTCGAAGAAGAAGCTCTTCAGCCGCTTTCACATCGTGCGCTGGACCGTCCCCGTCGACGACGAGAACAGCAAGATGATCGGCTGGCGCGTGATGGGCCCCGGCATCGATACGCGCGGCGTGGGCAAGAAGGAACTGGTCGGCTACGAGTCGATCGACTTTCTGGAAGGGCAGGTTGCGATGCGGCGCCCGGAGCGCTTCGGCGACTACAAGATCGAGGACCTGCCGCCGATTCCGCCGAACCATCGCGAGCGCGAGCACTACAAGGCGGCGCAGTACGCCCCCGGCGATTACGAAGCCATCATCAGCCAGCGCCCGATCGCCGTGCATGCGCTCGAAAATCCGACGAAGTTCGACGCCGGCCTGTTCCAGTTCCGCAAGATGCTGCGCGATGCGGTGCGCGGCACGAATCCGGCGGCGTCGGCGCGCAGCTTCGCCGATTGGTTCCGCGAGAACGCGGGCGCGCCCAACAGCTACTGTTCGGGCAACGTGTTCGACATTCCCGAAGGCGAGACGGTCGAGGAGGAAGTGGCGCGGCGCCGCAAGGTGACGAAGCAGATCGTCGCGATCCTCACGGAAAGCGAGCAGTACAAGGGAGCGCAGCGCGCCGCTTTCGTGCGTGAGAAGTTCGAGACGCTCGAGCAATCGATGAAGGCCTGACGTTCGGCGCCGCGGGTGCGCCCGCGGCGCCGAACCGGGTCGCGCAAACCAGGCATCACGAGTCAGGACCAGCAAAATGGCAACTCAACAGACACCGGCCGCCCGCGACGAGACGCTCCAGCTGCTCGTCAGGCAGATCCGCTTCGAAGGCAGGGGCATCAACTCGTACGAACTGGTGGACCCCGCCGGCGCGGACCTTCCGCCGTTCACGCCGGGCGCCCATATCGACATTCATCTCGGCGACGGCCTCGTTCGCCAGTATTCGCTTTCCAATTCACCGGACGAGCAGAAGCGCTACGTGATCGCCGTGCTTCGCGACGAGCGCGGCCGCGGCGGCTCGAAGGCATTGCACGAGCGGCTGCGCGTGCAGGACCTCGTGCGGGTCAGCCGGCCGCGCAACAACTTCCATCTCGTCGGCGACGCGCGCAAGGTGATCCTGCTTGCGGGCGGCATCGGCGTGACGCCGCTCAAGTCGATGGCGCACCGGCTCGAGCAGGCGGGCGTCGACTACGAAATGCACTACTGCGCGAAGGATGCGAGCTGCACGGCCTTCGGCGCGGAACTCGAACCGATGCGCGCAAACGGCCGCCTGCATTTCCACTTCGACGGCGGCAATCCGGCCGCAGGCCTGAACATCGTCGAATTGCTGAGCGAACCCGCGCAAGGCAAGCACGTGTACTACTGCGGACCGGGCGGCTTCATGAACGCATGCGCCGAGGCGACCGGGCACTGGCCCGCGGGCACCGTGCACTTCGAGCACTTCAAGGCGCCCGAGCGCGCCGGGTCATCCCCCGCGGCCAACGATGCGGTCGACAGCTTCAGCGTGAAGATTGCGAGCACGGGGCAGGTGATCGAGGTGTCGAAGGACCAGAGCATCGCCGATGCGCTGGAGGATGCGGGCGTCGCGATCGAAACGTCGTGCCGGGCTGGACTCTGCGGCACGTGCAAGGTCCGTTATCTGTCGGGCGAAGTGGAGCACAACGACTGCATTCTCGGCGACGACGAGAAGAGCACGTGCCTCACGACATGCGTGTCGCGCGCGACCACGAGGGAGCTGGTGCTCGATCTTTGAACGCTCGGGGTTGCTCGTCGAAAGGGGGAGACATGAGGCTCGACTGGATTCGGCGTGACGGTGACGCTGCGGATGCGCATGCGGGCGGCTTCGTTGATGACGGCAGGACGGTCGGACAGCGCAGCCGCCTGATGGGCGACACGGGTCTTTCGTTTCCCGTCGATGCTCGTCCGCAGTCGTTCGAGGATCGCTGGTGCGATGCTGCGGTGTTTCCGGCGAAGGCGCGCAGGGTGATCGAAAGCGAAGCGCGCTTCGCCGGCTTCGAAATCGTGCTGCGCGACGTGGCGTGCGATTTCGCGCATGCGTCGATGCTGCTGCGCAGCGGCGGCCGGCTCGTTCTGCTCGTGATCTGCGACGCGAGCCGGCGCATCGACGGCGATCGGGTGCATGCGGTCGTTCGCCGGGCGCGGCTTCTTTGCGCGGGCGCCGCCATTCTGCTCGCACACTCGGGCGAGCGCGGCGGTGCGTCTGAAGGCGTGCTGCACCGGATGAACGGAGTCGATGATCCCGCGCTCTATGTCGCCTGGATGACGGACTGCTGACGATTTCGCCATCAGTCTCATCCACAATCGAAAGGCTCGTTAAGCCGATATGAAAGTGTTTCCCGGGCGCTCGGACGATGTGCGCCTTTCTGTATTGCGCGACACGACAAGGAGTACGGCAAGGAAGTCGCGAGCGATGGAATAATCCGTCGCGCCAAGTCGTTTAGACCATGGGTGCGCACGACGCCTTCGCGTCTGCGCTCGTCCCGAACCCATGGAGAAACGAATGAAACTCATGAGAATCGTATCGATCGTGGTCGCCACGCTCGCCGTCGCGCTCGCCGGATGCCAGACCGACGGCACGGGCGGCTCGGGCTCGTCTACTGGCTCCAGCAGCGGCAGCAGCGGAGGCTATTGACCGCGCCGCGCTCGATGGACGCGTCGCGGGTCAGCGGACGGTGAACGGTCCGCCGCTTCCGCCGGGCGTTTCCGAAGGTGACTTCCGGCTTGCGCTCGCCGAGTTCACGGCGATCGTGGGCCGCGAGGCGGTACTCGCCGGCGACGTCGCCACGCAAGCCTACCTGGACCCGTTCGCTCCCGGCGATGCCGGCGCGTATCGGGCGTCGGCTGTCGTGATGCCGTCGGGCGTCGAGCAGATCCGCGCGGTCCTGGGTGTCGCGAACCGGTATCGCGTGCCGCTGTGGACCGTATCGACCGGGCGCAACTTCGCCTACGGCGGCGCGTCGCCGCGCCTCGCGGGCAGCGTCGTGCTCGACCTGCAGCGCATGAACCGCATCCTCGAGATCGACGACACCCTCGGCTTCGCGCTCGTCGAACCCGGCGTGAGCTACTACGACCTGTATCGCGCACTGAAGGCGCGCGGCAGCAAGGTCTGGCTCGATCCGCCCGCGGCGGGGTGGGGCAGCGTGGTGGGCAATACGCTCGAGCGGGGCTACGGCACGACGCCTTACGGCGACCATGCATCGATGCAATGCGGCATGGAAGTGGTGCTGGCGAACGGCGATGTCGTGCGCACCGGCATGGGCGCCATGTCCGGCAGCCGCGAGTGGCAGGTGTTCAGGCCGGGCTTCGGGCCGTCCTACGATGCGATGTTCATGCAGTCGAACTTCGGCGTCGTCACGAAACTCGGCATCTGGCTGATGCCCGAGCCCGAGGGCTACATGGTGTGCCGTTACGCGTTCAGGCACGACGCGGATCTCGAACGCATCGTCGAAACGCTGCGCCCGCTCAAGCTCGACGACACGATACAGAGCAACGCGGTGATCGAAAGCGCGGTGCGCTGGGCAGCGGGAGTATCGACGCGAAGCCAGTGGTATGACGGCGCGGGCGCAATGCCCGATGCGGCCATCGATGCGATGGCGCGCAAGATGGGCATCGGCCGCTGGAACCTGCGCTTCTGCCTGTATGGACCGCAGGCGCTCGTGACCGCGCGCCGCGACATCATTCACAAGCGTTTCGCGATGATCGACGATGCGCAACTGTTCGATTTTCCCTACCGCGATGCGAGCGTCGAACCGACGGGCGGCGGCGACCGCAGCCAGGTCGGCATTCCGGGGCTCGACGCATTCAACCTGCTCAACTGGCGCGGCGGGTCCGGCGCGCATGTCGATTTCTCGCCGGTCTGTCCGACGACCGGACGTGATGCGGTCAGGCAATACCGCATGGTGCGCGAGCGTGCCGCGCAATTCGGCTTCGACTACTACGGCGGCTTTACGGCGAGTCAGCGGTACATGCACCACGTGTTCGCGGCCATTTTCGATCGCGACGACCCGGCGCAATCGCGCGGCGCGGGCGATCTGGTGAAGGCGCTGATTGAAGACGCGGGGGCGGCCGGCTACGGCCAGTACCGCACGCATCTCGCGTTCATGGACCTCGCTGCTTCGCAATACGACTTCAACGATCACGCGCTGATGCGTCTCACCGGCGCGATCAAGCAGGCACTCGATCCGAACGGCATTCTGTCGCCGGGAAAGCAGGGGATCTGGCCGCAGCGCAGCGGGGAGGGCGGGCGATGAACACGAGGCGGCGAGACTTCCTGGCCGCGGCATCGCTCGCGGCGGCGGGTTCGTGGGTGCTGAGGCCTGCGCGAGCCATGGCCGCCCGGGAGACCGGCCAGCCCCTCAAGACATCGCTCACGATCGTCTTCGACGAACGCCGCGCCGACAGCCGCGCGTTCGCGCTTCGCGCGCGCATGGCGGGCGCGTGCATCGTCCCGTTGAACGACGACATCGGCGCGCTGTGGTTCCGGACCTTGCTGCCCGCCGCCGGTTCGGGGCGCAGCGCCCTGGGCGGACTGACCACGCACGCCGATGCGTTCCTGATCGCGCGCTTTGCATCCGGTATCGGCATGCGCATGACGCGCCGCGCCATCGACGCGCGCAGGGGACCCGGCGCGCTCGTCGCGTGGCGGCTCGATCATGCGCCGGTGCAGACGGGCTGAGCGCTCTCGGCCGTCGACGTGTTTAATATCGTGTGTAGCGCGCGCCAGGGCCACCACGGCGTGCGAATCAACCGACAGGATCGACGATGACCCCTATTGATGCAGCAGCCATCACGAGCTGGCATGCCCACGTCTATTTCGATGCCGCGACGCGCGACGAAGCGTGGCAGCTGCGGGAAGAAATCGCGTCCCATTTCGGCGACATCCTGCAAGTAGGGCGCTTTCACGAGCGGCCCGTCGGTCCGCATCCGCTCTGGTCGTATCAGCTCGCCTTTGAGCGGCCGCATTTCACGCAGATCGTGGAATGGCTCGCGCTCAATCACGGTGCGCTCGACGTTTTCGTGCATCCCAACACCGGCGACGCGTTGCGCGATCATCGCGATTCTGCGCTATGGATCGGCCATTCGCATCGGCTCGCCTTGCATGTGCTGAGCACGTGACCGTGTTCGGCGTTGCAGCGAAGTGCAAAAAGAAAAAGCGGGCGAATGCCCGCTTCCAGCAGTTGAAGCTGCGCGCCGCTGCCGGCGTTACTTCTTCGACGAGCTCGCCGCTTTCCCCACAGCCGACAATTGCTGGGCAACACCCTTGGACGCAGCGCTGGCATTGCTTTCCGCCACCTCGACGACCTGTTTCGCCGCTTTCTTCGCCGCCTCGTACGCGGAATTCGCCGATTCGGCCGCTGCCCCGATCGCGGATTTCCAGGCGCTCACGACCGCCTCGCTGCCTGCGGGCGCATTCCTGGCGAGACTGTCAACGTAGCTTTGCGCGTCCTGTTGCGACTTGCGGAACTGCGCTTCCGCAACCGATGCGAGCACGCCCTGCGCGCCGGTCATGATTTCGTAGACGTCGCGCCAGTACGCTTGCATACGCTCCGCGCTCGCCTGCATGTGGCCCGTCTGAAGCGCGAAAAATTCCTGCGGGTCGCGGGCGAGCACCACCTTGCCCGCCAGTTCCTGATTTTCCGCGATCGTCGTCCTTACCGTCTGGGCATTCAATGCGACGAGTTTTTCGAATCCTTCAAACGTCCTGGCTGCGATACCGAAAATCGTATCGAAGCCCGCCTTCTGTGATGCAGACAACTGTTCCGGATCAAGACTGCTCATCACTGAAAACTCCATGGGTAAGTAAATGGCATTTGTTTTGTGCGACGCAGCGAATATTTGATTTTAGGCTTTGGCAAAATCGTGTCAATTGCGTTTTCCCCGCTTGACGGTAATGCGTGAAGATTGGTATGAGGGAATATTAAACCGCCGGTTCGCAATTAAACAGATTTATAAAAATACGATGGTTCGTTTGTTTACGGGGTTTACCTTGATCCAGCGCCGATTGTCCTTCGCAATAGCGCCCATTTGTCCGGACGAATCGCCAACGCCTGCCGTATATCGCAATTCCAGCGCACTAATGCTCGTAAACGCTAGGTTAATTGGCATCTGAATGGATTGTTTCCCTACTTGACATACTGCACCGCGACATAGAAAAATCATGCTCCTCAAACGAGCACCGTCAATGCACGTTTTGGTTATTAGTATGATTTTTGCGTGTCACGGCGTAGTCATTGTCGATGCGTAGGATTAACTGGCGCCGCAGAGCGTCAGCGTTTGAACCGAATCAAATATAAATCGAGAGAAATCAGCACATGGGGCGACATTCCCAAACCATCGGACACCTCGAACGCAGTCACGAGGACAACGCCCTTCGCCGCGCCATGGCCGCGCGGCTCGACCGAACCCTTCAGCGCGCCGGCGTCAGTTCCGCCAAAGCCGCCAACATGCTCGACGTGAGCGAAGCCGACGTGCAGTTCTGGCGGCGCGGAATTACGGTGCCGCCGCTGCGCGCGTTCAATCGCCTGGCGGCGACGCTCGACGTCGATGTTCACTGGCTCTGCACGGGACAGTCGCAGAGCACTCACGCAAGCGCTCCCTGACGAGCGCAAGGTCCGCTAGGAAAGCGACGCCAGCACGATCGACAGCCTTCTGACGTGAGCCTTGAAGGCGTCGTTCGTTTCGCGGTCGCTGGTCGCAAGATGCGACGTCTCCGCGATGTCGGCCTGTTCGTGGAAGTCGTTGACGACCCTGGCCCTCACCTCCGGCGGCAACGACCGCACGATCGAGACCAGCAAGGCTTCCTCAGCGTGCATCATGCCCAGTATGGAACGCGTATCCATGCGAAGCTCCGTCGGCGGTGGCGTGGATCAAATCTAGCACGCGGGATTGCTTCGGGGGAAAGCGTGTTCGTGCGTCACTTCGCGGGGCACCCGGGCGCGCGCCTGCCTGCGATGTAATCGTCGATCAGCGCGAGATAGCGCTCGCGTCCGAAGCTCGGGCAACGTCAGAACGGATCGATGTGATGTTCGGAGAGGAGCGTCACGCCGCCGCCGAACGTGCGCGTGACGTACCGGTCTTCGGGGCGGGTGACGGCGGCTTGCGGCATGGGCCCTCGCCAATGGGCCGGGTTGCGGTGGCAAAGGCGGCAACGGGCGTTCACGCGGACGAGCGCGGCTGCACGGCGCGCCGCGGCGCGCTGCGCCCGTGAAGCAGCACCGTGCCGATTCCGCTTGCCGCGATCACGCACATGCCGATTGTCATCCAGAAGTCCGGCACCTGTCCGAAGAAGATCCAGCTGAAGAACGCGGCGAAGCCGAGCTGCGCGTAGCTGAAGGGCGTGAGCACCGAGAGCGGCGTGCGGCGCAGCGCCTGGAGCATGAGCAACTGGCCGAGCGTCGCCATCGACGCCATCAGCACCACCAGGCACCAGTTGCCGAACGCCACGCCCCTCACGGCCGGCAGCGTTTCCGCCTGATCCATCCACACGAGCACGCACAGGACTGCGGTGGCGACGAGCGCGGTCAGGAAATTGGTCGTGATCGCGTCCTCGGTGCGGGACAAATGGCTCGACACGACCTGGAAGCATGCGAAGGTGGTCGCTGCCGCGATCGGGTAGACCACCGTCCAAGTGAACGCGCTGCCGCCGGGCCGCACGACGAGCAGCATGCCGATGAAGCCCAGCACGACCATCGCCCACTTGCTCCGGGAGACTTCGTCCTTGAGGACCGTTGCCGCGAGGAGGGTGGAGATGAGCGGCGCGAGCATCGCGAGCGATGTGGTGACGGGCAAGGGCAGGTGGCGCAGTCCGGCGAACGTGCATGCCGAATTCGTGAGCAGAAGCGCGGCACGCACGAACTGAAGCTTGAGGCTCGCACTGCGAAAGAGACCAGATCCGCCGCGCCTGACCAGCCAGACACCGAGCACGACGAGCTGGAACAGATAACGCACCCAGAGCAGCGCCAGAAGCGGCACGGCAGCTCCGATGAGCTTGACGGTCGAATCGCTCGCGGCGAACGCGGCGGTCGTCATGACCATGATGAGGATGCCGGCGCCCGGGCTCTCCGTGTCGACCCGGTATCGGCTCTTGTCTTTCATCGCTGTCATGGCGTTGCGGTCAATCTGCTGTCTCCTGCGTGATGCGCGCCGCATGTCGCGGCCGGACAGGTCTCATTGTAAGGTTTATTTGTACCAGTTAGTGAAAATTGCATGCGACGGCGCGCGCAATGCGCGCGGTTCCGTTCGAGCGATGTGCGGCCCACTCGCTTTGCGCATCCGGGTCGTACGCCTCGCAGGCGATTCTGCCCATGAAGGCGCACCTTTCAGAACACTGTTGCTATTTTGCACGGAGGCCCCGCGTTCGGCGATTTGCGGCCTACACTTAAAGTAGTTTCTCAAGATGTCCGATGTGCCGCAGGAGGTAGCGATGAGAACCAGGACGCGTCAGGTGGTTCGGATGCTGGCGGATATGAGGCATGCCGCGCACTGCAGGGCACTGCGCAATGCCGCGACCCAGGAAGCGATGCGACTGGCGGACGAGGAGGCGCGGGCCGAGCCGGACGCCAGTGGGACCGAACCGTCCGACACCGCAAGCGACAGTCGCCCGCCGTCCGAAGCCAAGGCGCGTTCGGGGTTTCACTGACTACGGTTCGTTCCGGTCGCGTGCGGTTCGGTAAGGCGAGAAGCGCCAGTGCCCGGCGGCATCCTTGACCGCGACGGCGCCGTGCTCGTGCAGCACTTCGCCGATGGCACCCGGCTTGATGTCCGTCGTGATCCTGATTACGAGCAGCGTGCGCTCGCGGCACGCAGCGTTGTCCGCTTCGCTCGCGCGAGCGCGCTCGGGCAGCCGGGCCTGTGCCGCGGCGAACCTGTTGCGCGCGCCCGTGACGCCCTGATGCTCTCCGTGCGCCGCATACTCGGCTTCATCCTCTCCCGGCATGCCGGGAGGCGGGAATAGCGCCTCGGTGCCGTCCGGGTCCGCGCCTGTCCGTTCCGCTCTGTAGAGGTGCGCATCGTCGCGGCTGAGGCCGGCGAGCTGCAAGGCTCGAAGCGCTTCGTGACCATCGCGATAAGAAGCGAATACACCCACTATGACCTGATTCATCGTCGCCCCTCTGTATCGTTCGCATACCTGTCTGGTTGAGGCTGTTTGTGGCTCGTCGTGGCTCGTTGCGGCTGGTCGTGTCCACCGCTTCATGGTTGGATGCGCACGCGTAAGCCGCGCTGCAAGTTGAAAAAATGAAACGGCCTGCACGCGGACGCTTTCGGCTGGGTGCGTATCGATCGGCCTGCGCGATGGATGTCCGATGGGCGGCTCGAGTCATCCTTTGCGGTCAAAGCAGCGAGCAGCATGACGGCACCTCGATTATTCAATGCACGGTGAATAGCGATGCATGCAGGGTGCACCGGTCCGGTATGGCTTCAGGCGAAGCACACGCCGCGATGCTTTTGATTCGTCATATGAACTGATAGCAACGAGTATTCCCGGCGGTTGCCGGGCTGAAGCCGGGGCTTGCGTTTGAATAAGCGGTGCGTAGTTGACCGATCGATCGTGCGCAGAAGAGGGTCGGTGGTTGCACGCGTATCGCGCGCGGCGAGGGGGCCTCTTCCTCGATCGTGAGCGCGTGCGGCTCGCGCGCCGCGCCGGTTGCGGCGCTAACGGCTATCACCTAAAGTGCATGATGCGCAGCATTCGAAGGCGCCTTCGACCCACTGGCGTAACCCGTCGCGAGGTTTGAATGAAAGCGAAAGCCTGCGCTTGTGCATTCTTGCTGCTGTCGGCTTCCGCAGCGGCGGCGCCATGTTATACGGATGGCGATGTGGTCACGCTGGAAGGAACGGCCGTGCGGCAGCCCACGCGCATGACCGACGCCGGCTCGAAGCCCGCCTGGGTGCTCTCGCTTTCCAGCCCGATCTGCGTCGACAGTCCGACGGCCCCTCAGGGGCAGCGGCAGAGCTCAGTCACGCAGGTGCAGATCATCGACACCATCCCCACCGAGAACGAGCGCATCCAGCTGACGGGCAAGCTCGTCACCGGCAACATGAGCGCGTACTACGCGGTGCCCACGGCCATCTGGGTGTTGAGGGAGCGGCCCGCGCCGTCGCGATAGACAGGCGGCAAGCGGGGCAGGCAGGGCCGCCGCGACCCGGCGCTCGCTTCAGCCCGGCTCGCTTCGCGAGCGGCTCCACTCCGCCACGACGAATTGCAGGGACTGGTTTTCCAGCCCCCTCTCTTCTGCGAACTGAACGATCGCATCGAGTTGCTCGCCCGTGCATCTGAATGCTTCGCGCGGCGTCAGCGGATGGTCTGTTTGCGTGGGCATGGCAATCCTTTGTAGGACCTTCTCCCGACAGGGCGTGCATCATCGGCGCCTGACGCGCCTGCACGAGCTGCTGCTGAAATTAAGCCGGAGTGCCGCGCTAGATACTGCCTGCTAGCGCACACAAGCCCGCAGACGATGACGGCAACGCGTCATCCCGGGCGACGTGGCCCATCCCTTGCGAGCGTTCACGCCGCGTGTGCTTCGCACGACCGGTCGCGAGGTTGCGTGCAGCATGTGGAATAAAGAGCGCGTCTGGTTCGTTTAGGAATGAATGAGCGGGCAGGCTGGCGGCGCGTGCCAGTCATGAGAGACGCTCGCTACCGACGCACGAAGCTGACGAGGAGGATGCTGTGAGCTCCGACGAGTATCAGCGACAAGAGCTTGGTCATATCGAGCGCATGATCATCGAGCTCGAGCGATTGCCTGAAGACGAGCGCATCGCGGTGCGGGAAAACCCGGTGATGAACCCCGAGTACTGGCGCAAGCGCATCAATGTTCTGATGACTTCTCCCAATGCGACGCGCCTCGTGATCCGCGACGCCGCGACCCTGCTCCAACGGCTCGCGCGAATAGCCGCGCCCACCACCGACGAGCCGCACGCCACTTCCGCGATCCATCACACCGCTTCGAAGCGGTCGACCTGACGCGTCCCGCGCCGCCTTGCCGAAGATTGCCGCCACGCCCGAGCGCCGCTGAACTATAGTCAGATGCGGCGCACGGTCGCTGCGCAGGCCGTTGCCCGCCGCGCGCACGCACCGGCATTGCCCGCCTGCATCACAATGCCGCCGAAGCCGCGCACCGTCTTCAGACCCATCGCGGGAGGCCATCTTGGCGCGAATCGTGGTGCTCGGTACCGGCTTTGCCGGCCTTTGGAGTGCGATCGGCGCGGCACGAAAGCTCGATGAACTGGGCATGCGCGACGGGTCCGTCGAAGTGGTCGCGATCAACGCCCGCAAGCATCACAGCATCCGCGTGAGGAACTACGAGGCCGATCTCGGCGAGACGCTCGTGCCCCTGTCCGATGTGCTCGATCCGATAGGGGTGCGGTGGATCGAAGGCGCGGTCTCGGGTATCGATGTCGCGAGCCGCAGCATTGCGATCCGCGCGCAAGGGGCGGTCCGACCTCAATCGCTCGCCTATGATCGACTGGTCGTGGCGCTCGGCAGCAGGCTCGTGCATCCGCCCATACCGGGGCTTGCCGAACATGCGTTCGATGTCGATACCTATGAGGGCGCCCTGCGGCTCGAAGCGCATCTGCGTGCGCTGCCTTTGCTCGCGCCTTCGGCCGGGCGCTATACGGCGGTCGTCGTGGGGGCAGGGCTGACGGGTGTCGAGATAGCGGCGGAGTTGCCGGCGCGGCTCGGTGGCATTGCAGGCGAAGGCGGGGGCCGTGCCGTGCGCGTGATCCTCGCGGACCGCAACGCGAAGATCGGGCAGGCCATGGGCGGCGCGCAGCCGGTGATCGAACGCGCGATGAACGCGCTCGGTGTCGATCTGATGCCCAACGCGAGCCTGAAGTCGGTGGAGGCGAACGGCATCGAGTGTGTCGATGGCGAGCGCATCGACGCCGCGACTGTGATCTGGTGCGGCGGCATGCGCGCCAATCCTCTGACCGAACAGATCCCGGTCGAGCGCGACGCGGCGGGGCGCCTTTTCGTCGATGCGTTCATGCGCGTCGAAGGCGTGCCCGGCGTGTTCGCGGCAGGCGACTGCGCGCATGCGCTCATCGACGGCGTGAGGCCGTCGGTCATGTCGTGCCAGCACGGACGGCCGATGGGACGTTATGCCGGACACAACGTCGTGTGCGATCTGCTTGGGCTCGAGATGCTGCCGCTTCATATCGACTGGTACACGACCATCCTCGATCTCGGGCCCTGGGGCGCCGTGTACACGGAAGGGTGGGACAGGCATCTCGTCGCCGAAGGCGATGCCGCCAAGCGCACCAAGCGGATCATCAATGGGGAGCGCATCTATCCGCCTCGCACGCGCGTGAGGGAGGAGATTCTTGCTGCCGCCGCGCCGGTTGTTCAGGCGCCTCCGCCGCGCGGGGCTTGAATATCCTTTTTGCTGCGCTCGCGCTTGGGCTGGGTGTTTTTTGAACCGTTTGATGCGCTTCGGCTTCTATGAAACTTGCATTGCTATTGGTTTATTAGCTTCGCCCCTGTGCGGGGCGGCAGTCACTTTCTTTGCTGCTGCAAAGAAAGTGACCAAAGAAAGCAGCTATGGGGTGAGCGGTATTAGGAGGGAATCGCATTGAGCATGTCAGAGTGGCCCGACCGTGGGAGTGTCCACCGCGGTATGTTGAGCGGATAGGTACGCGGACCCACTGCGTAGTCGCGCCGTTAAAGCAAGTGGCAACGCAGTCATACCTCCGTCCTCGCTTCGCTCCGACGACAGGACCACTATCACCTTGTCCTGTGGGCCACGCCTCGCTTTGCTTTGCTCCGACACTTACTATCCTGCGTCACCCCTTCTGCTCGGTTGGCGTCAACTCGAGATCGATCTTCTGCACCCCGCGCAGCACCGTCACACCCACCGCGCGATCAATCCGCGACGCATCCAGCGTCCGCTGCAATCCATCCACGCTCTCCACGTCGATGCCATCCACCGCCAGGATCGTGTCGTCAGTCCGTAAGCCGCCCTGCGCCGCCGGGCTGTCCTTCACCACCTCCATCACGTGCACGCCGCTCTCCGACGTCAACCCGAAATAACGCTGCACGCGGCGCGACACCGGCCTCGTCGTCCCCGCCACGCCGATATACGCGCGGCGAACCCGCCCGTACGCGAAGATCTGCATGATCACCCACTTGGCCGTGTCGATCGCCGTGGCAAAGCAGATCGCCTGCGCACCCGGAATGATCGCCGTGTTCACGCCGATCACCTGACCCGCCGAATTGATCAGCGGCCCGCCGGAATTGCCCGGATTGAGCGCCGCATCGGTCTGGATCACGTCGTAGATCATCCGCCCGGACGTCGAGCGCAACGACCGCCCGAGCGCGGACACCACGCCCGCCGTGACCGTCTGCGCAAGCCCGAGCGGACTGCCCACCGCAATCGCAATCTGCCCCACGCGCAGCCGCCCCGACTCGCCAAGCTCCACATGCGGCAACGGCTCGGGCGAGCCGATGCGCAGCACCGCCAGATCGCTGCCGGGATCGTCGCCGACGAGATCGGCATCGAACTTCGCGCCGTCCGCGAGGGTCACGCGAATGTGCGTCGCGCCATGCACGACGTGGCTGTTGGTCAGCAGATAACCGTCCGGCGTGAAGATGAACCCCGAGCCGGTCCCGCCGCGCGCGCCGCGGCCGCCCGGGTCGCCCGGCAGGCGGCGCTCGACGGAAATGAACGCCACGGCCTGCTGCACGCGCTCGAGCGCGCCGATGACCGTGCTGGAATAGGCATCGAGGAGGGCGTCGTCATCGAGCGGGAGCGATGCAGCCGCATCCGACGCACCCCGCGGCAGATCGTCAATGAAACGGGGACGGCTTCCCATGATCGGGCTCCGAATGAATGGATACCGACATGCAGGGCGGCCGGATCTTTTTCAAGATGCGGGGAAGGGGGCGCGCCGCAACGCTGCGCGCGCTACGCCGGCGCGGGTCCTGCCGCGCGCCGCAGCACCGTCATCGGGCCGAGTTCCGCAATGGCCCGCATCTGCGCCGCGTCGCGCACGAACAGCGACCCGGCGAATCCCAGCCCGTTGACTGCGATCCCTTCGACGCTCGCCGCCGATCGCGGCACGAGCAGCATCCACTCGCGCGTGACGAGCAGGTTGTATGGCGCCGACTGATGCGCCTCACCGTCGATCTCGACGGCGCGCAGGCCGGCGGCCTCCATCAGCGCGCGGTAATGCGCGCACGCGTGCTGCGCCATCCGCGGCGCGTTCGAGCCGAGCCGTGCATCGAGCCGCGCGAACGCGTGGGCAAACGGCAGGCGGGGCGCGCCGGCGCCATCGTCCGCGAAAAGCGGCTCGACCGGCACGGCCGGGCCCGTCTGCGAGAGCGGCAGCGGCACGATCTGCAAATGCTTGTGCGGCTGGCTCGCGCCCGCGAGCGCGCCGCCGTTGTAGAAGCCGAGGCCGTCGAATTCGGCGAGGCACGTGAAGAGCGCCTCGAAGTCGGATTCGTTGACGAGCGCTTCCTGCGCCTCGAAGCGGCGCGTGACGATCAGCAGATGATGCGCGATCACGTTGAACTTGTTGAGCACCACGCGGTGCCGCGCGCCGAGATCGCAGACGACGAGATCCGGGTCGCAGGGCAGGAAAGGATTGTGCCGGGCGCCTTCGGCTGCCGCGGCCCTGCGCTGCCGCCCGTCGTCTTCCTTGCGCGCGACGCTCGACACCTGGCGCACGACGAAGCGCACGCCGGCGTCGTCGACGGTGGTCTGCACGGTCTCGATCGGCCGCAGCGCGCCGCAGGCGAGCGCGTGCTGCGTCCGCTGCACGATGGCGGGCCAGAGGGAGCCGGGTAAAAGGCGAGGTTCGGTCATCGCGGGAGGGTTGCGGCGCCTGTTGCATGTAGCGTACGCGTCGCACATATAGGCATGAAAGACGACATGAACAGTATCACCCGTTCGAGCGCTTCCCTTCGATGTGCAACGTACGGTTCGCCACGCTGCAAAGCGCCACGCCCGCCGCCGCGCTCGCCAGATGCTTCAGCGTGTGCCCGGAGACAATATGGCCGGTGAGCGCCCATATCGGCGTGTCGAGCAGTTCGAATACCTTCGAGAGCGCGTACCAGCCGATCACGCGCCACCATGCCGCTGCCGCCGGCACGCGGCCGCGCGCGGCGCACCAGACGACGCACGCCACGCCGCCGAATTGCAGCAGCGCATAGGGCCACAGGCTGCCGAGCGCGCTCCAGTACCAGACGGTCGCTGCCGCGGCGGCGGCCGCCGTCAGCGCTTGCGGCCACGTCGCGCGTTTCAGGGTCGCGGCGCTCGCCAGCATCACGAGCACGCCCGCGAAGACGACGGTCATCGGCAGCCTGTCCCACGCGAGCGTCGCGTCCGACGGCGCCCAGTGGTAGTACGCCGAGCCCGCTGTCGTGAGCAGGAAGCCCGCGCCCGCCACCGTGATGCCGTGCAGCACGAGCGGGGCGCGCCCCGCATGGCGCGCCGCCCAGCCGAGGTTCATCGCGGCGGGAATCAGATACGCGAGGCTCGACAGCACATCGGCGGCGCTGGGAACCGGGCCGAGCGTGCGTGTATCCGCGAACTGGTGATACGACGCCGGCTGCGCGAGCGGATGCAGCCATTGCAGCACGGCGCCCGCGGCAAACAGCGCGGCGATGCCCGCGATCAACCTGAACGAAGGCATTCAGGTCCGCCACGCCGCGCCGTTCGGAAACTCGAAACGCGCGAGCGACTCCGCGTGCATCTCGATGCTGTAGCCCGGCGCCTGCGGCGGCATGTAGCGGCCGTTTCGTATGACGACGGGATCGGCGAAATGCTCGTGCAGGTGGTCGACGTATTCGAGCACGCGATCGTCGAGCGATGCCGACACGCACAGGTAATCGAACATCGAAATGTGCTGCACGTACTCGCACAAGCCGACGCCGCCCGCATGCGGACACACCGGCACGCCAAATTTCGCGGCCATCAGGAGCACGACGAGCACCTCGTTCAGTCCGCCCAGCCGGCAGCTGTCGACCTGGCAGAAGTCGATCGCCTGCGCCTGCAGCAGCTGCTTGAACATCACGCGGTTGTGGCAGTGCTCGCCCGTCGCGACGCCGATCGGCGCGAGCCGCCTGCGGATGGCCGCGTGGCCGAGGATGTCGTCGGGGCTCGTCGGCTCCTCGATCCACCACGGATCGAATTCGGCGAGCCGCCGCATGTTCGCGATCGCTTCGTCCACTTCCCACACCTGGTTCGCGTCCATCATGAGCTTGCGCTCCGGGCCGATCTCCTCGCGCAGGATGCGGGCGCGCCGCACGTCCTCGTCGAGATTGCCGCCGACCTTCTGCTTGAAGTGCGTCCAGCCCTGCGCGACGCCTTCGCGGGCGAGACGGCGGATCTTGTCGTCGTCGTAGCCGAGCCAGCCCGCCGACGTCGTGTACGCCGGATAGCCGCGAGCGAGCATCTCCTTTTCCCGCTCGCCCTTCGTGGCCGTGTTGCGGCGCAGGATGGCGAGCGCCTCCTGCGGCGTCAGCGCATCGGTCACGTAGCGAAAGTCGAGGCAGCGCACCAGTTCCTCCGGGCTCATGTCGGCAAGGAGTTTCCACACGGGCTTCGCCTGCGCCTTCGCCCACAGGTCCCACACGGCGTTGACGACCGCGGCCGTCGCGAGATGGATCGCGCCTTTCTCGGGGCCGATCCAGCGCAACTGGCTGTCGGAGGTGAACGCGCGCCAGAACGCGCCCATGTCGGCGGCGATGTCTTCCAGCCGCCGCCCGGCGACGAGCGGCGCGAGCGCCTTCACCGCCGCCACGCAGACCTCGTTGCCGCGCCCGATCGTGAACGTGAGGCCGTGGCCGGCCGTGCCTTCGGGCGCGTCCGTTTCGAGCACGACGTAGGTCGCCGAATAATCCGGCGCCGCATTCATCGCATCGGAGCCGTCGAGCGCGCGCGAGGTCGGAAAGCGGATGTCGCGCACATGCAGATTCGTGATCGTCGTCATTTGCAGTTCCTCCGAAGATGAATGGCAGCTTTCGGCCGGGCTGGGTTAAGGCGGATCGCCTGAAGAGGACGTTGACAACACCGGTTCCGCCTCCTAGCCTGCTAGCATGTTAGTTACAAATCAAGGGCGGCGTGAGCTCGATTACTAACGACACCCCTGCCGGAAGCAGCGTTGCCGCCGACCCCTACGGCGCATTGCCGAAGCTGCAGGGCGCGGAGCGCGGCAATCTCACCGGGCTGGTGGAGGAGGCGCTGCGCGAGGCGATCGTCAGCCTTGCGATGGAGCCCGGCATGATGATCGACAAGCTGGCGGTCTGCGAGCGCATGGGCGTGTCGCGCTTTCCGGTGTCGGCGGCGCTCGCGAAGCTCGCGGCGGCCGGTCTCGTCGAAGTATTGCCGCAGCGCGGCACGCGCGTGATGCCGATCGTGATCCACGACATCCGCCAGCATCTGTTCATCCGCAGCGCGCTCGAAGTGGAGACCGTGCGCTCGCTCGCGGCCGAGTGCCCGGAGCCCACGCTCGCCGCGCTCGACGCCAATCTCGGGCGTCAGCGAGAAGCGGTTGCCGCGGGCGAGCGGCAGGGATTTCATCTGCTCGATCTCGCTTTTCACGAAATCCTGCTGGATGCGACCGGCCTGCCGCGCGTGAAGGAGATCGTCGCGGTGTCGCGCAGTGCGCTCGACCGCGCGCGCCGCCTGATGGCGAGCCCGCAGCGCCATGCGCATACGCTCGCGGAGCACGTGCGCATCGTCGATGCGATCAGGCTGCAGGACGTCGAGGCCGCCGCTCATGCGATGCACCATCACCTGGATGAAGTGGTCGCTGAATTGCGGCGCTTCGCCAGCGAGCGACCCGACTTGTTCAGGGAGTGAAGCAAGGCGTCGCCAGACGCAACGCAACGCAACGCGAAATCAGGCGCAATCAACCACGGAAAGTGGAGGAGACAAACAATGAAGCTGCTGAAACTTGCAGGAGCGGGCGTCGTGGTGGCGGCCGCGTGGCTGTCGGCGGGCGCGGCCCGCGCGGCGGACGACTTCAAGGGCGTGACGGTCAACGTGATGACCTTCGCGGGGCCGCAGATCGCCGAGCCGCTGCAGCGCCGCGCGCCCGAATTCGAGAAGCTGACGGGCGCGAAGGTCAACATTCTGACCGTGCCGTTCTCCGATCTCTATCAGAAGCTCCTCACCGACTGGGCGTCGGGCACGAATTCCGTCGACGCCGCCGTGTTCGCGCCGCAATGGATGGTCGACTACACGAAGGGCGGCTTTCTCGAAGACCTGTCGGCGCGCGTCGCGAAGGACGCGGCGCTGAAGGAGAACGACGTGATGCCGTTCTTCGTCGATTTTTCGCAGAAGTACAACGGCAAGACCTATCTGATCGCGCTCGACGGCGACTTCCAGATGGTCTACTACCGCACCGATATCCTCCAGCAGCTCGGCAAGCAGCCGCCGAAAACGTGGGACGACTACCTCGACATCGCCAAGGCCGCGAACGGCAAGGTCTTCGGCGGGGACGGCAAGCCGGTCGCGGGCTCGTGCATCTCGAAGAAGCGCAACGCGCAGGCGTACTGGGCGATCATTTCGATCGCGGGCGGCTATCTGCAGTCGAAGGGCACCGCGCAGGGCGCGTTCTTCGACCCGCGCACCTTCAAGCCGCTCGTGAACAACGACGCCTTCAAGGCCGCGCTCGACGTCTACAAGGCATCGACCCAGTACGGCCCGCCGAACGAAATCAACCTCGACGTCGGCGACACCCGCAGCGCGTTCATCTCCGGACACTGCGCGCTCACGCTCGACTGGGGCGACATCGGCGTGCTCGCGATCGATCCGAAGCAGTCGAAGGTGATCGACAAGGTCGGCGCCGTGGTCCTGCCGGGCTCGACGAAGGTGCTCGACCGCGACAGCGGCAAGCTCGTCGCCTGCGACAAGGCCACCTGCCCGTACGCGGTCGACGGCGTGAACCACGCGCCGTTCGCGGCGTTCGGCGGCTGGTCGGGCGGCGTCAACGCAAAGGCGAAGCCGAAGGTGAAGGAGGCGGCGTACGCGTTCCTGTCGTACATGAGCCAGCCGGCGCAATCGAACGTGGACGTGACGATCGGCGCGAGCGGCTTCAATCCGTACCGCCGCTCGCAGTTCACCGACCTCGCGATGTGGAAGAAGGCGGGCATGAGCGAGACGGCCGCGAACTCGTATCTCGGCGCGATCAGGGCGAGCCTGGAAAGCCCGAACATGATCATCGACCTGCGCATTCCGCAGAACCAGCGCTACGAGCAGGTCGTGCTGGACACGGCTGTCGCGCGCTTTCTCGCGGGCGAGCTCGACGCCAGCGCCACGATGAAGGCGATCGAGACCGGCTGGAACGAAATCACCGACGACCTCGGCAAGGAGGGCCAGTTGCGCGCCTACCGGGCGTCGATCGGCGCGAAATAGCGAGCCAGCAAGCTAGCGAATGCCGGGCGCGCGCCGCGCCCGGCGACACGGAAAAGGTCCACATGCAATCTTCGTCGCACGCATCGTCTGCCGGACGTTCACGGCGCGCATCGCGGCGCTCGCCGCTCGCGGACTGGCTCGACCGGCAGGCGCCGTACGTGTTCGTGCTGCCGACGGTGCTCGTGATCCTCGGCTTCTCGATCTTTCCGCTCGTCGCCTCCGCGTATCTGTCGCTCACGCGTTTTGCGATCAGCGAGGGCGGCTATGAGCTGACGTTCGTCGGGTTGCGCAACTACGTGCGGCTTTTCACCGGCAGCCAGCAATTTCATTTCACCGGCGTGTTCCGGCCGCCCGGCCTCATCAGCCTCGCGGTGATGGCCGCGGCGGCGCTCGTCACCGTCTGGTGGCTCGCGCGCTATCTGCGCGGCGCGCGGCGCTCCGCCATGGGCGCGCTCGGGCGCGCGATAGCGGCCGCGGCGTTCCTCGCGCTCGTGTGGCTTGGCGCGAGCACGACGGGCAACGGCGGCGCGCTCGGCAGCCTGATGGTGACGCTTTTCTACGTGGTGGTCGGCGTCGCGCTGCAGTTCGCGCTCGGCCTCGGGCTCGCGTACCTGTGCACGCTGCCGCTCGGCGGCGGCCGGTTCTTCCGCCTGCTGTTCTTCTTGCCGCTGATGGTGACGCCCGTCGGCATCGCCTACATGTTCCGCATGATGGCCGATACGTCCGTCGGGCCGCTCGCACCGCTCTGGTCGCTCGTCGGGCTCGGCCAGATTCAGTGGGCAGCGGACCCCTGGCTCGCCCGCACGGTGGTCGTGATCGGCGACACGTGGCAGTGGGTGCCGTTCATGTTCCTCGTGCTGCTGGCGGCGCTCGAAGGCGTGTCGCGCGATCAGGTCGAGGCCGCGCAGCTCGACGGCGCGTCGAACTGGCGCATCTTTCGCGACGTCACGTGGCCGTCGATCGCGCCCGTCGCCGCGAGCGCGGTGCTGATCCGGCTGATCGAGGCGTTCAAGATCGTGGACCTGCCGAACGTGCTGACCAACGGCGGCCCGGGCATTGCGACCGAATCGATGACGCTGCACGCGTTCATCGAATGGCGCACGCTCAACCTGGGCGGGGCGTCGGCGGTGGCGTACATGCTGTTCTTCGTCTCGACCATCGCCTGCGTGTCGTTCTTCCAGCTGGTGGTGAGGCGCGCGAGGGGGCACGCATGACGCTTCTGAAACGCTGGTTCGTTCGCACCCGCATCGACGAGATGCCGCCCGGCGCGCGCATCGCGGCGTATGCGCTGCTCGGGCTGTGGTCGCTCGTGGTGCTGTTTCCGCTCTACTGGATGGCGATCACCTCGTTCAAGCTGCCCGTGGACGTGTCCGCCGGCCCGGCGTATCTCCCGTTCGTCGACTTCAGGCCGAGCCTCGACGCCTGGCGTTACATTTTCGTCGATCTCGGGCCGGACACGTTCCGCCCGTATCTGAACTCGCTGATCGTCGCCACCTGCGGCACGGCGGCGGCGGTCTTCTTCGGCTCGATGGCCGCCTATGCGCTCGCCCGCATCGAATACCGGCCGCCGGTGGCGGCCGTCGGCCTAGGCGTGCTGATGCTCGCCGCGCTCGTCGCGGCGGCGGGCTGGGGCGGCGTCGATCCGCGCATCGCGGCGGCGGCGTGCATCGCGCTCTTCTTCCTGCTGCTGCGCCCGGTGGTGCGGCGTTCGCGCCGCCACCTCGGCAACGACGACATCCTCTTCTGGATCGTTTCGCAGCGCATTTTGCCGCCGGTCGTCACCGTGATCCCGATCTATCTCACCTTCAGAAGCGTCGGCCTGCTCGACACGCACCTCGCGCTCGTCATCACCTACGCGACGGCGAACGTGCCGGTGGTCGTGTGGCTGATGTTCGATTTCTTCGACGGCGTTCCGAAGGAAATCGAGGAGAGCGCGCAGATCGACGGCGCGACGCGTTTCGCGATCCTGTTCGGCATCGTGTTTCCGCTGGTGGCGCCCGGGCTCGTCGCGACGAGCCTGCTCGTGCTGATCCTCTCGTGGAACGAATACCTGTTCGCGCTGTTCCTGACCACGGCCAACGCGCAGACGCTGCCGCTTCTCGTCGCGGCGCAGAATGCGACGCGCGGGCCGCAATGGTGGAACATGTCGGTGCTGATTCTGATCATGATCCTGCCGGTGATGCTGCTGACACTCACGCTGCAGCGCTTCATCGTCAAGGGCATTCTCGTGGGAGCGGTCAAGGGATGACGGACATGCACACGCCGGTGCACGACGCACGGCTCGGCCAGATCGCGGCGGCGCAGCATTCGAAGAGCGTCTCGCTGCGCAACGTCGGCAAGACCTTCGGCGATACGCGCGTGCTGCGCGATCTCACGCTCGACGTGCATGCGGGCGAGTTCCTCGTGCTGCTCGGCGAATCGGGCTGCGGCAAGACGACGGCGCTGCGCATCATCGCGGGGCTCGAGTCGGCGACCGAGGGCACCGTGCATGTCGGCGATAAGGACGTGACGCGGCAATTGCCGCGCGACCGCGACGTCGCGATGGTGTTCCAGTCGTATGCGCTCTATCCGCACAAGACGGTGTACGAGAACATCGCGTATCCGCTCGTCGTGAGAAAGCGCCCGAAGGCCGAGATCGACGCGGCGGTGCGCGAAGTCGCCGCGAGCGTGCAGCTCGAGCCGCTGCTCGAGCGTTATCCGCGTCAGCTTTCGGGCGGCCAGCGGCAGCGCGTCGCGCTCGCGCGCGCGATCATCCGCCGCCCGGCGGCGTTCCTGATGGACGAGCCCCTCTCGAACCTCGATGCCAAGCTGCGCGGCCACATGCGCGCGGAACTCAAGCACATGCAGCACGAGCTCGACATCACGACCATTTACGTCACGCACGACCAGATCGAGGCGATGACGCTCGCGCATCGCGTCGCGCTGATCGACAAGGGCGAATTGCAGCAGCTCGACACCCCGGCGCGCATCTACTCCGATCCGGCGAACCTGTTCGTTGCGGGCTTCATCGGCTCGCCGCCGATGAACTTCCTGCGCGGCACGCTCGCGAACGGCCGCTTCGACGCGCCGGGCGTCGCGCTCGAAGCCGACGTGAATCATCAGGGGGAGGCGACGCTCGGCGTGCGTCCCGAGGAATGCGCGCTCGTCGCGGCGGGCGAGGGGCAGGTGAGGGGCAGGATCTACTCGGTCGAGCTGATCGGCGACCACTCGCTCGTCACGATCAACACGGGGGAGCAGCAGGTGGTGGTGAAGGTCTCGAACACGTTCGCGGGCGAGATCGGGCGCGAAGCCGGCGTGCGGGTGAACCGCGAGCGCGTGTATTTCTTCGACCGCCAGTCGGGCCAGCGCATCCGGCGGGCCTGAGGCGCCGCGCCGCGCCGCGCGGCCGTCACGCCGGCGCTTCAGGCGTCTCGGCATCTTCCAGCGAATCCGCAGCGCCGCGCTGCGGCTGCATGACCGACGGGCTGAGCGTAAGGAACCCGGCGAACCCGGCGCGCATCGACTGATGCACCGCATGCTGGATCAGCGCGACGAGCACGCCCGATTTCATCTGCGGATCCTGGTCGATCACGATGCTCACCACCTTCACGCTTCGCGTTCCCGTCTGAAGAATCATCCAGCCCGCCGTCGCGCCGTGTTTTCGCGCGCGAAAGCGTTGCACGCCGGGCTTGTCGCGCAGGATGCCGTCGCACATCTCGCACTCGTGCTCGTCGCAAAGGGCGATGCCGAGCGCATTCACCTCCGGCGACGCGCGCAACTGCTCCCTGAACTGCTCCATCAGGCTGGACCATGCGCCATACGCCTTGATTTCGTCGATATCGATCATCGTCGTTTCCCGAAGTCCATGCAGGCATATACGCGCGAAAGCGTACGTGCGGATGACGCGGGCCGGGCGCGCAAGAAACGGCGTGGCGGGCGCGGCGGAATCCCCAGATAACGAACCATTGCGCGGATTTATTCCCGAACGGTGAAAAAAGGAGCGGGAGCCGCGCATGGCCGCCTGTGGGTGGCCGCCAGCCGCCGTATTGCGCGGACCGCGAATTCCGGCGTGATCGGGACTATATTTGAATCACTGGGCCAGCGAACGCGCCGGGCCGCTTCGGCTCCGGCAAGGTCCGAAAGGAGGCGCGACATGCGGCGCATCTATTTCCTCTTGCCCAACGTGCAGAGCGCGAAGGGCATCATCGACGAATTGCTGCTGAAACGGATCGAATGGCGGCACATCCACGTGCTCGCGCGGCCGGGCGTGCCGCTCGAGGATCTGCCGCAGGCGACGCTCGCGCAACGCAGCGACCTGCTCTACGCGCTCGCGCGCGGCACGGCGGCGGGCGGCGTGACCGGCATGCTTGCCGGACTGGTCGCGATGGCGTTTCCGCCCGCGGGCCTCACGATCGCGGGCGGGGCGGTGGTGTGCATGACGCTCGCGAGCGCCGGCTTCGGCGCATGGACCGCGACGATGATCGGCGTCGACGTGCCGAACACGCGCCTGAGGCGCTTCGAGGCGGCCATCGAGAAGGGCGAACTGCTGATGATGGTCGACGTTCCCAAGGTGCGCGTCGAGGAAATCGAGGAGGTCATCAAGAGCCATCATCCCGAAGCGGACGTCGAGGGCACCGACCCGACGATTCCCGCGTTTCCATGAACGCCCGCGGCGGCGCCGGGCATCTCGTGCCGTCGCGCGCCGCGCCGCTTTTCTGATGCGATAAGATCACGTGCCGGCGCGCGAAGGCGGCCTTTTTGCCGGGCGCCGGGCACGTGTGCCGATCCGTCTCCCTATTCCGGATCATGGTTCGCATGGTGCCCCGATTGATCGGTAAGAAAGGGCCCCGCAGCGCGCCGACGGGCGTTTGCGCGACCTGCTGCACAACGATAAAACTTCATTCGAGGACGACAAGCCGATGCGCCGAGTGGTATTCAATCAAAAGGGTGGAGTGGGCAAATCCACCATTGTCTGCAATCTCGCCGCGATCAGCGCTTCGCAAGGTCTGCGCACGCTCGTGATCGACCTCGATCCGCAAGGCAATTCGAGCCAGTACCTGCTGGGCGGCGAAGCCCAGGACACGCAGCCGAACCTCGTCAATTTCTTCGAATCGGCGTTGAGCTACAGTTTTCGGGATCCCGAATTTACGTCGTTCATTCACGCGACGCCGTTCGAGAATCTGGACATCGTGCCTTCGCATCCCAGTCTCGAAGCGTTGCAGGGCAAGCTTGAATCGCGCTACAAGATCTACAAGTTGCGCGACGCGCTGAAGAGCCTCGAAAACTACGACGCGATCTACATCGACACGCCGCCCGCGCTGAATTTCTTCACGCGCTCGGCGCTGATCGCGGTGGAGCGCTGCCTCATTCCGTTCGATTGCGACGACTTTTCGCGCCGCGCGCTTTATTCGGTGCTGGAGAACGTGCAGGAGATCCGTCATGACCACAACCCGGACCTGAGCGTCGAAGGCATCGTGATCAACCAGTTCCAGCCGCGCGCGAGCCTGCCGCAGCAACTCGTCGACGAACTGCGCGGCGAGAGCCTGCCGGTGCTGAACTCGTATCTGTCGCTGTCGGTGAAGATCCGCGAAAGCCATCAGCACGCGCGGCCGATGATCTATCTCGAGCCGCGCCACAAGCTCGCGCAGGAGTATCTCGCGCTGCATCACGAACTGAACGGCTAGCAGGCGTTTGCGCCTGAATCGTTCATGGCCTTCAGGCTCCTGCTCACGATGGCGCTCGAGGCACTGCTCTTCGCGGTGCTCCTGTTCGGCGCGGCCGGAACGCTGTGCTGGCCGGCGGCGTGGGCCTATCTCGCCGTGTTTTTCGGCGGCGGCACGTGGGCGGCGCTTGTGCTGCTGCGGCGCGATCCCGCGCTGCTCGCGGAGCGGATGAAATCGCCGTTTCAGTCCGGCCAGCCGTTCTGGGACAAGATATTTCTGCTTTCGATGATCGTCGGCTGGTGCGCCTGGCTCGTGCTGATCGGACTCGATGCCGTGCGCTTCCGGTGGTCCGCCATGCCGGTCTGGCTGCAATGGGCGGGCGGGGCGCTGCTCTTGCTGTCGTTCTGGATGATCGCGCGCGTGTTTCTCGCGAACACGTTTCTTGCGCCTGTCGTCAGGATTCAGACGGAGCGCGCGCATCGCGTGATTTCGACCGGCCCCTACGCGATCGTGCGCCATCCGCTCTATGCCGCCGCGCTGGTTTTCCTGCCCGCGAACGCACTCGTGCTCGGCTCGTGGTGGGGCGTGGCGGCGTCGCTCGTGCTGGCGGGCGGGATCGTCTACCGCACGGTGATGGAAGAGCGCGAGCTGATGCGCGGTCTCGACGGCTACCCGCAGTACGCCGCCCGCGTGCGATATCGCCTGATTCCGGGCGTCTGGTAGGCGCGGCGGGTCCAGCCGGTTACCGGTGAATCACCGGTGTACTGGCGGTTCACCAGCCGTTCCCTAACCGCGCAGCAGCGCCGCCACGAAAATCACCGACGCCACCGCGCTCGCGCCCGTGCGCACGGCATGCAGCTTTCCCCACTTGTCCAGCAGCGAACGCGTTTCCTGCGATGCGAGGTCACGCCCGGGGGCGAGCAGCCGCGCATTGGTCGGCTTGATCACGATCAGCGTGAACGGCACGACGCCGCCGATCAGCACCGCGCCCGCCCGCCACGCCGCACCCCCGCCGAGCAACCACGCCGCCACGCCCGCCAGAGCGCTCGCCACCGCGAGCGGCGCCTGCATCAGCGTGGCGCGCTGGTAGCTGGGCGCCCAGAGCGCCGCGGCGGTTTTCGTGTCGAAGCGCATGCGGGCGGGATGCTCGACAGCACTGATATAAATGGCCGCTCCGGCGAACACGGCGCAGCCGAGCGTCGCGACGAACTGGGCGGCCTGAAGGATCAGAAGCATCGAGCTTCTCCCCGGGTTAGGGTCAACCCGCAGAAACATGTGGGAACTCGCGCAATTTTGGGGAATAAACCGCACCCACAGATGTTTTCATTGATGCAAGGGGCGCGTCCAACGCGCCGGTCCTGACAGCGTGTACGAGATTGTGCGCCCGGGAACCCTCGCAGACACGCCCGCCGCTGCCTCTCGCGGCTCCGGGCGCGCCAGGCGGGGTGTTCGCGGGCGGGCGGTGACGCGCGCTTTCCGGCTTCGGCGCTTCGTCGAGTGGTTTGCACGGAAGCTTGAACCGTGCGGACCCGGCCCCGGGCAGCGATGCTGCCGCGCTCACAAGGCGTGCCGGTCGCCGCTTGCGACCGTTTCGCCGTGCTCGAGGCATGTTCGTCGTGCCGTTGCGCGGTCCTCGAAATTACAGAAAACGAGAAATGCCAGTGCAACTCACCAGCTCACGTAGTTCACTCACTGTAGATAGCCTGAGCGGCATGGTCGCCTTCGTGCGTTCCGCCGAGTCCGGCAGTTTTGTCGCGGCTGGCCGCATCCTGGGCCTGTCGGCGTCGGCAATCGGCAAGAGCGTGATGCGGCTCGAGGCGAAACTCGGCGTCCAGCTGCTTCATCGGACCACCCGCCGTATCAGCCTCACCGACGAAGGCGCGCGCTTCTTCTCGCGATGCAAGAGCGTCCTGAGCGAGATCGAGGACGCCGAAAGCGACATCCTGCATACCGCCGACGCGCCTCGCGGACGCCTGCGAATCAGCATGCCGGCGATGGGCTACCGGCTGCTGCTGCCGCTACTGCCCGAATTCCGGCAGCTCTATCCGGACATCCAGCTGGACATCGACTTCAGCGACCGCATCGTCGACCTGACGCAGGAAGGGTTCGACGCGGTGATCCGCACCGGCAAGCTCGCGGATTCCCAGCTGCTCGCGAAGCCGCTGATGCCGTACCGGCAGCTGATGGTGGCGTCGCCCGGTTATCTCGACCGCAACGGCACGCCGCAGACGCCGTCGGATCTCGCGCATCACAAGTCCATCCGCTACCGGCTGCCGGCCAACGGCCGGCTGCAGGAGTGGGCGTTCGAAAGCGATGCGCGCGCGCCGCACAATGCCGATCTCGTCACGACGCTGTCGTTCAACAACGTCGAAGCGGTGATCGACGCGTCCATCGCCGGGCTCGGGCTCGCCTATGTGCCTGATTTCATGGTGAAAAACGCGCTCGACAACGGCCAGTTGCAGACCGTGCTCGGCGACTTCACGCGTGTGCACGGGGTCTTCCAGATCCTGTGGCCTTCGAGCCGGCATATCGCGCCGCGCCTGCGCGTGTTCATCGACCACGTCGCGGGACGGCTCGGCGGGCAGGTTGCGCCGCGCCCCATCCGGTACGCGGCGGCATCGCCGGCCTGACGGGCGCCGAAGGCACACGCCTGACGGAGTCTGACAGAGCGGCGCTGCGGCTGGCATGCGGCTGTCATGCGGGTTGCCATGCATTCGCGGACTGCTGCGCGCAGTTGGCGCTTGCCGGTTTGCCCGGCTGATTCGCTTCGCTGATCGTTTCGGTTCATCGGTTCGCTCCGCGCGTCGGGCGAGCGGGCGAACCGAAGCGCATCGGATGCGAAGCGTGCCCGCGCACTCCGTCCGGCAGCTGATTTCGGCCGCCGCTGACAAGCTCGTGCCGAACGTAGGGCGTCGTCCCGCGCCACAGAGGTCGGTCGCCTAGCGTCAGAGCTGGCGAGACTGGACGACGTTTGTGCCATACCGGTCGCATTCAGAAAGCGATCCCGTCGCCGTCTGAACGCCTGTTCGGGGCGCTCGCGGGCCGGTTGCATATCGTCGTCCCACGAAAAGTTTGCCCGCGAGTCATCCCATGAGCCGTCGCAGAACACGGCGGCTGGTGACGACCTGCATCGTGACGCCGTTTTTCCCAGGCGCGACGGATGAAGTCGTGCGGGCAACCGTCCAGGTCGAGTGCTGGTGCGCGCGTGAGGCAGCCGCCTCGGAGGCGCGGCGCACCGTCTCGGCGGGTTGGCGCGCCGGACCAGACGAGTGCGCACCTCATCATGGAGTGCTGCGACCACCGTGGCATCCCACGACCAGCATGGTCATCAGCATCAGATGCTAATATTTACGCATGCCGCGTCGTCCTCAGCTTGCCGTGACGCGCTACGCGTCGCAGACACAAGTTTCGTGCGCCGTTTCCCAGCCGGTATTTAAATGGCTCGTTGTCCATCTTCGAACGGGTGAGCATCGATGGAAAGAATCGACTCGTACAAGGGCTTTGAAGTCACCGTGACGCTTGAGTCTGTGCGGGCTGTGTCGAGCGAATTCACATATGGACCCCCGGTGGGGTACGTTGCAGTGGTGAGTATCTGCACGGCGGACCCGAAAAGACCAATAGGCGTACCGATTCGGCTCGTGACAGAAGGAAACCGCGTCTTCGGCACGGAGGACGAAGGTTTGACGGCAGGATTCAAGGCCGCACAGCGTGTGATAGACGACAAGGTTGGCCCTTGATTTAAAGACGTCTGCTCGTTTATCGGCCGAAGTCCGCGAACGCGACGGCACCGAACATCTGTCGTGCCGTCGCGGCACGGTCTCTGAATACACAATGCCCCGGCGTCTCCTTCACAGGAGGCCCGGGGCGTTTTCATTGGCTCAAGTCCGTCCGTGACCACGACGACTCTGGCACCCTGCGGCACCCCTCCATAGGCCCGTAGCACTCGCTTTGTAACCCGGTAGCAATTACCTGGCGCCCTGCGCCGAACGCGCCGCGCGCCGGCGTAGGTCGCGGTTTTCCGCTGAAAACAACGAACATCGCGGCCGATGCCTCGCGCGATTTCGATGTATAAAAATCACATGCGCGTTGCGCGGTGAGCGGACGGGGGCCGGACCGATGCCTGAGCAGATCTCGAAGTATCCCGACGTGACGCTTCAGGTGCTGAAGGGCGCGGGAGCGAAGTGCGGCGAGGGCGCCGAGCAGAAGATCCTGAAGCAGTGCCCCGCCGAGCGTTTCTGCTCGCTGCCGACGGGGGAAATCTGCGTCTATGGTATCGACGGCATCGCGAACATGACGCAGATCAGCCCGCGCGAAATCGCCACGGCAATCGCCCCGCTGGTGCCGCCCGAGCCCGCCGACCCGCCCGCCGCCGTATGGGTCGAGGCGATCATCCTCGGCATCGTCTTTTTCGCGGGCATCGTGCTCGGGCGCTTTCTCAGGAAGCGCAGGAGCGTGAGCCCATGATCTACGTCGCGCTCGCCGATCTCGTGCTGATCGCGCATCTCGCGTTCGTCGTGTTCGCGCTTCTGGGCGGCGTGCTCGTGCTGCGCTATCCGCGCCTGCTCTGGGTGCACCTGCCGGTGCTGGCGTGGGGCGTCGTGGTCGAATGGGCGGACTGGGTGTGCCCGCTTACGCCGCTCGAAAATCATCTGCTGCGCATGGGCGGCGAGGCGGGCTACGCGGGCGGGTTCATCGAGCGCTTCGTTTCGAAAATCCTCTACCCCGAGGCGCTCACGCTGATCCTGCGCTACGTGCTCGGGCTCGTGCTGATCGCGGTCAACGTGGCGGTGTATGCGTTCGTGTTCGCGGCGCGGCGCCGCGCGGCCTGACGCACGCTCGCGCCTTCAGCTCTTTTTCGTCGTCTTCGCGACAAACGGCGTCGGCACGTGCTGGACTTTCTCGCTGCCGCACTTCGGACACTGCGGATGGATCGTCTCGTGTTCCGCGAGATGTTCCGCATGCTCGAACGTCTCGCCGCATTCCTCGCAACGATACTGATAAGTCGGCATGGCTCTCCTCCAACCGGGATTGCGCGGACGCGCGCTGCTTGCGAGCGCGTAAGCAATAACCCATTCTAGGCAGAAAACGGGCGCGCCGGGCGCTCATTGCCCGTGCCGGGGCCCGCTTGACGCGCGCGCGTCACGCCGCCGCGGAGCGCCGCACGACCGGCGTCTCCGGCGTCGGATAGCCTGCCTTCGCGAACGTTTCGATGATCGCGCGATTCGTGTCGAAATAGACCTGCCAGTAGTCTTTCGTATGCGTGTACGGGCGCACGCACAGGAGCGGGCCTTCGGGCGTGAACGAGAGCACTTCGATGTCGGGCGCGGGCGTCTCCGACACGTTCGGAATCTGCGCGACCGCGGCCTTCAGGCGCGCGATGGCGTCGAGCGGATCGACGCCGTTGGCGATCTTCGCGGTGAGCTCCACGCGCCGGTACGGCAGCAGGCTGTAGTTCCAGATCGTGTCGGAGAAGATCTTGTTGTTGCCGACGATCGTCGCGACGTTGTCGGGCGTGGTGATCATCGTGACGAACAGGCCCAGTTCCGTGACGGTGCCGGTCACGCCGCCCGCCGAAACGAAATCCCCGACCGCGAACGGCCTCAGGATCTGCATGAACACGCCCGCGGCGAAGTGCGCGAGCAGTCCGCCCCACGCGACGCCGATTGCGAGGCCGAGACCCGCGATCAGCGCGGCGAACGACGTTGTCTGAACGCCGAAGATCTGAAGGATCGCGAGGATCAGCAGCACGTTCAGGAGCGCGCCGAGGATCGAGCCCAGATAGTGCGCGAGCGTCGGATCGATGCGCTCGTTGCGCGCGAGGATCTTGCGCAACGCTTTGGTCACGAGCCCGATCAGCCATCGCCCGACGATCCACAGCGCAATCGCTGAGAGGATCATGATCCCGAATTCCACCCCGCGGGTCATGATGAAAACGCGTACGGTCTCGAAGTTCATATTGTTCTCGCTTGGGACGCGTGCAGTCGGAAATCTTTGCCTGATTGCCTCGTGAGTTATAGGCGAAGGGCGGCGTGTCCGCAAGCGGGATGAAGCACGGTGCTCAGGTCCAGTCCGAGGGCGAATCGTCGAGGTCGGGCAGCGTGAGTCCCGACGCCGGCAGCGGCAGCGCCGTCTTGTAGCGCACCTGCTTGAGCGCGAAGCTCGAGCGGATGTTCGACACCCCCGGAATCTTCGTGAGCCGGTCCAGGATGAAGCGCTCGAGCGCCATCACGTCGGGCACGACGACGCGCAGCAGGTAGTCGGCGTCGCCCGTCATCAGGTAGCACTCCATCACCTCCGGCCGCTCGCCGATCGCGCGCTCGAAACGCGTGAGCGCGTCCTCCACCTGCTTTTCGAGACTCACCTGAATGAACACGTTGATGCGCAGGCCGAGCACCTCGGGGTTGAGCAGCGTGACGTGCTGCTTGAAGATCCCCGTTTTTTCGAGCGCGCGCACGCGGTTGAAGCAGGGCGTGGGCGACAGGTTCACCGCGCGCGCCAGCTCGGAATTGGTGATGCGCGCGTTCTGCTGAAGCTGGTTGAGGATGCCGATGTCGGTGCGGTCCAGGCGCTGTTTCGACGAAGAGGTCATAGTTGAAATATTCCGTGTATCGATGGCGACGAAGAATAAACACTCTATCTGTCAGCATTAAGACAAGCAAATGAGACGCACATTCTGCGCTTGCGTGGCTATGCTGTTTCAATCGTCATTGAATCTTCATCGTTACTGCGGAGTCGCCCCCATGACCGATTTATCCAGCGGAACCACCCAGATTGTGTCCATAGCCAAAGGCCGCGAGGACAGCGACCCGGGCGAAACGGCCGAGTGGCTCGAAGCGCTCGACGCCGTCGTAAGCCACGTCGGCAAGGAGCGCGCCCAGTACCTGTTCGACCGCCTCTCCGACCACGCGCTGTCGATCGGCGTCGAATCGGCGCGCGCGCGCATCACACCCTATGCGAACACGATTTCCGTTGAGCGGCAGCCGCCGTATCCGGGCAATCTCGACATCGAGGAACGGCTCGCCGCCGTGCTGCGCTGGAATGCGCTCGCGATGGTCGTGCGCGCGAACCGCGCGTACGGCGAGCTGGGCGGGCATATCGCGAGCTATGCGTCGGCCGCCGACCTGTTCGAAGTGGGCTTCAACCATTTTTTCCGCGCATCGGGCGAGGACGGGCAGACGGGCGGCGACCTCGTGTATTTCCAGCCGCACTCGTCGCCGGGCGTCTATGCGCGGGCCTTCCTCGAAGGCTTCCTCGACGAGGCGCATCTGCGGCACTACCGGCGCGAGATCGCCGGTCCGGGGCTGTGTTCGTATCCGCATCCCTGGCTGATGCCGGACTTCTGGCAGTTTCCGACCGGCTCGATGGGCATCGGTCCGATCAATTCGATCTATCAGGCGCGCTTCATGCGCTATCTGCAAAACCGCGGCCTGCAGAAAACGGACGGGCGCAAGGTCTGGGGCTTCTTCGGCGACGGCGAGATGGACGAGCCCGAGTCGATCGGCGCGCTTTCGCTCGCGGCGCGCGAGCAGCTCGACAACCTCGTGTTCGTGATCAACTGCAACCTGCAGCGGCTCGACGGGCCGGTGCGCAGCAACGGGCGCATCGTCGACGAGCTGGAGGCGCAGTTCACCGGCGCGGGCTGGAACGTGATCAAGGTGCTGTGGGGCTCGGACTGGGACGCGCTCTTCGCCCGCGACCGCTCGGGTGCCTTGCTGCGCGCGTTCGCGCATACCGTGGACGGCCAGTTCCAGACCTTCTCCGCCAACGACGGCCGCTACAACCGTGAGCGCTTCTTCGGCCAGAACGCCGAGCTTGCCGCGCTCGCCGCGCATCTGTCCGACGAGGACATCGACCGCCTGCGCCGCGGCGGCCACGACGTGAGGAAGCTTCACGCGGCGTATGCCGCGGCGCTCGCGCACAAGGGCCGCCCGACCGTGATTCTCGCCAAGACGATGAAGGGCTTCGGCATGGGCGCGGGCGGGCAGGGCCGCATGACCACGCACCAGCAGAAGAAGCTCGATTTCGACGACCTGAAGGCGTTCCGCGACCGCTTCCGCCTGCCGCTCTCGGACGCCGACGTGGAGCACCTCGAGTTCTACAGGCCCGCCGCCGACAGCCCCGAGATGCGGTACCTGCATGAGCGCCGCGCGGCGCTCGGCGGCTATCTGCCGCGCCGGCGCAAGGCCGCGTCGGAGAGCCTGGCCGTGCCGCCTCTCGCGACGTGGGCGCAGTTCGCGCTGGAGGCGAACGGCAAGGAGATGTCCACGACCATGGCGATCGTGCGCATGCTCGGCAGCCTGCTGAAGGACGCATCGATCGGGCCGCGCGTGGTGCCCGTCGTCGCCGACGAGGCGCGCACCTTCGGCATGGCGAACATGTTCCGGCAGGTTGGCATCTACTCGCCGCTCGGGCAGCTCTACGAGCCCGAGGACCTCGGCTCGATGCTCTACTACCGCGAGGACACCCGCGGGCAGATCCTGGAGGAGGGCATTTCCGAGGCGGGCGCGATGTCGTCGTGGATCGCGGCGGCGACGTCCTACAGCGTGCACGACCTGCCGATGCTGCCGTTCTACATCTACTACTCGATGTTCGGCTTCCAGCGCATCGGCGACATCATCTGGGCCGCCGCCGACCAGCGCTCGCGCGGCTTTCTGATCGGCGCGACGGCGGGCAAGACGACGCTCGGCGGCGAAGGGCTGCAGCATCAGGACGGCAGCAGCCATCTGGCCGCATCGACGATTCCGAACTGCCGCGCCTACGATCCGGCGTTCGCGTACGAAGTGGCGGCGATCGTCGACGAAGGCATGCGCGAGATGGTCGAGCGCCAGCACGACGTCTTCTATTACATGACCGTGATGAACGAGAACTACGCGCAGCCGTCGGCGCCGGGCGCGCTCGACGCCACGCTGCGCGAGGGCATTCTCAAGGGCATGTACCGGCTGTCAGGCAGCGAGGCGGCGCAGGTTCAGCTGCTCGGCTCGGGTGCGATTCTCGGCGAAGCGATCGCCGCGCAGATGCTGCTGAAGGAGGACTGGAACGTCGAGGCCGCCGTCTGGAGCGTGACGAGCTTCACCGAGCTGCATCGCGACGGCGCCGCGTCGGAGCGCAGCGAGCGGCTCGGGGAGGCGGCGGCCGCGCCGTTCGTCACAACGGCGCTGGAGGGTTCGCGCGGCCCCGTGATCGCGGCGACCGACTACGCGCGCGCCGTGCCCGAGCTGATCCGCGCCTACGTGCCGCGCCGCTACGTGACGCTCGGCACCGACGGCTTCGGGCGCAGCGACACGCGGCAATCGCTGCGCGAGTTCTTCGAAGTGGACCGCAGGTCGATCGTGCTTGCGGCGCTGAAGGCGCTCGCCGACGAAGGGGCGATCGACGCGCAGGTGGTCGGCCTCGCGCGGGAGCGGTACGGCAAGGGCCAGGTGCAGGCCGGGGCGCCCTGGCAGCGCTAGGCCGCGGCCGTGCCGTGCCGCGCGGGAAACCTCGCGCGGCACGGCGCCGCTCAATGCTCCGGTGGCCCCGCCAGAATCCACGCGATCACGCTTTGCAGGTCGGCGTCGCTGATCTGCGCGTTCGGCGGCATGCCGACCTGTCCCCAGACGCCGGTGCCGCCGTCGCGGACCTTGTGGAACAGCTTGTCCGTGGCGGTGCTGTCGCCGGCATATTTCTTCGCGACCGCCCGGTACGACGGCCCGACGAGCGGCGCGTTCACCGCGTGGCAGGCAAGGCAGTTGTTCTTCTGCAGGATGTCCGTCGCGGCGGTGCTGTCGATGGCCGCGAACGCCGATGCCGCCGTGGCGCCGAGCAGCGCGGCGCAGATCGCTGTGCAGAGGCGCATCGGCTTACCCCGCCACCTTGTCGACCGCCGCGACGCTCGTCGCGCGGCTGCGGAAACCGAGCGACGCGTCAGCTTTTAAACCCTGATACCGCAGGCAGGTCACGCGCAGGAACGACGCGAAGTTGGTCGTCTCGCCGAGATGCTGCGTGATTTCCTCGTGCAGCTTGGCGATCAGCTGATTCGTGGTCATGTCGTTGTCGGCGGCGAGTTCGGAGAGCGTCTGCCAGAAGAGGTTCTCCAGCCGGATGGTGGTCGTCACGCCGCTGATCCGCACCGAACGGCTGCGGCATTCGTAAAGGATCGGGTCGGTTTGCGCGTAGATCTTGCACATCGGATGACTCCTCGTTTGGCGCGCCGGGCCGTGGCGAACCGGCCCGGCGCGGCGTTCAGATGGACCGGCGGCGCATCTGGTCGGCGATGTAGTCCGACTGCCGGATCGCGAGCGTCACGATCGTGAGCGTCGGGTTTTCGGCGGCGCCGGTGGTGAACTGGCTGCCGTCGGAGACGAACAGGTTCTTCACGTCGTGCGTCTGGCCGTACTTGTTGACGACGCCGTCGCGCGAGCGCGCGCTCATCCGGCAGGTGCCGAGGTTGTGCGTGGACGGGTAGGGCGGCGTGCGCAGCGTCTTCGTCGCGCCGACCGCTGTATAGATCGCCTCGCCCTGCTGGTACGCGTGATTGCGCATGGCGATGTCGTTCGGATGGTCGTCGTAGTGGACGTTGGCCACGGGCAGGCCGAGCTTGTCCTTCACGTCGCGATTGAGCGTCACGCGGTTCGACTCGCGCGGCATGTCCTCGCCGACGATCCACATGCCCGCGAGGTTCGCGTAGTTGTCCATGTAATACGTGAAGTCGCGGCCCCACGCGCCGGGGTCCAGGAACGCCGCGGCGAACGGCAGGCCGAGTGCGATCGTCTCCAGTTCGTAGCCGCCCGCGAAGCCGCGTTTCGGGTTGTAGACGGCTTCATCCGTGACGATGCCCGCCATGGTCGTGCCGCGGTAGAAATGCACGGGCTGCGGGAACACCGCGTAGACGGAGCCGGTGGTGTGGCGCATGTAGTTGCGCCCGACCTGGCCGGAGCTGTTGGCGAGCCCGTCCGGGAACTTCGACGATTCCGAGAGCAGCAGGAGCCGCGGCGTCTCGATCGAATTGCCGGCGACGCACACCACGCGCGCGCGCTGGCGCTGCTGCTTGCCGTCCGCGTCCATATAGACGACGCCGCTCGCCTTGCCCACCGCATTCGTCTCGATGCGCATCACGTGCGACTCGGGACGCAGGTCGAGGCGGCCGGTGGCTTCGGCGGCGGGAATCTCGGTATAGAGCGTCGACCATTTGGCGCCGGACTTGCAGCCCTGAAAGCAGAAGCCGAGCTGCATGCAGCTCGCGCGGCCCGCGCGCGGGCGGCTGTTGATCGCCATGTGCCCGGTGTTGCAGGTCTTGTAGCCGACTTTCGTCGCGCCGTCGTACATGATCTTGAAGTTGTTGTTGCCCGGCAGCCCCGGTATGCCGTTGGTGCGCGTGACGCCCATCTTGTCCTCGGCGCGGGCGTAGTATGGGGTGAGATCGGCGAGCGTGATCGGCCAGTCCATCAGGTTCGCGCCGTCGATCGCGCCGTAGGTCGTGCGCGCCTTCAACTCGTGCGCGTGAAAGCGCAGCGACGCGCCCGCCCAGTGCGTCGTCGTGCCGCCGACCGTCTTGCAGAGCCACGCGGGCAGCTGCGGGAAATCCCTGGCGATGCGCCAGTTTCCCGAGGTCGTGCGCGTATCGGTCCAGGCGAGCTGGCCGAACGATTTCCATTCGTCGTTGACGAAGGTGGCCGACGACTGGCGCTTGCCGGCCTCGAGCAGAACAACCTTCACCCCTTTCTGGCACAGCTCGTTCGCAAGCGTCCCGCCGCCCGCGCCCGAGCCGACGATCACGACGACCGAGTCGTCGCTGTAGTCGAACCTGGTCATGCTAGCCTCCTCGGCCTGGATTGAGCGAAACCATTTCAGGCGACGGGCGGACTGGCGTCCGCCGGCGGATTCGGCAGCCACGTGAGGTCGTTGAACCCGCGCGTGAGGTAGCCGCCGTGGCTGAACGCCTCGCCCTGATAGCCGAAGTGCGCGTAGGCCATGTCGTTGTCGTAGAGCGATGTGATGCACTGGCCGCGCACGAGCTGGATGAACGGGTCCGACTGATTCGCGGTCACGATCGCGGTGCGCGCATCGGCGCTCGCGTTCGTCCACTTGCCGGCTGCCTGCTGGTCGAGCTTCGCCACGCCCGCGCTGATCAGGGCGGCCGTTTTCGGGTCGGCGGCCTTCACGTCGAGATCCTTCACGACGAGCGCATAGACGGCGTCGGGCAGGGTCGGGTGCGGGTAGAGCGTGCGGGCGAGGTCCATGAGCGCGTTTGCCTGCGCCTGGTCGATGTGCGTGAGCGCGACGGCCCATGCGCGGCTGGGCGCGAGGAGCGCGATCGGCGTGCCCGCGACGAGGAGGCCCGACAGTACCGTGGAGCCTTCGAGGAAGCGCCGGCGGGCGGTGCTCGCGGGCGCCTCTTGCGCGGCGCGGCGGGCGGTCGCGCCGACGGCCCCGGCTGCAAGGGCCGGGATGGCGCGGATGTATATGGGGATTGCCTTTGGCATGATTGTCTCCGTTTATATTTTGTGTGCTGCCGGTGCTACTTCATACGTAATGTCCCTCCCTTGAAAGCACTTCGATCTTGTAGCCGTCGGGGTCGGTGATGAAGAAGAAGCGCGCCGCAACGTAGTCGCCATGAGAGAGCGACTTGAGTTCGCCGGGTTGCAGGCCAAGCGACAGCAGCCTGTCGCGAAAGCTCTCGATGTGATCGACGGCGAACGCGACGTGACCGTAGCCTGTGCCGTGCGTGTAGGGCGTCGTGGTGGCCTTGTTCAGCGTGAGCTCGATCTCGGCGCCGCTCTCCGGCTCGCGGAGGTAGACGAGGGTGAAATCGCTGAAATCGAGACGATGCGATTCGGTCATGCCGAAGGCACTGCGGTAGAACCCGATCGAGCGATCGAGATCTGCGACGCGGATCATCAGGTGGATGAGTTTTGGCATCGAAGCCCCCCGAGGTGTTGCGTCGGATCAGTATGCGACGATGTCGGGGGATTGGGTAATAATCGGCTATTACTTTCCGGTTTGCTCGAGAGTGGATGTTGGCGCTGGCGCTTGGACGGGGGGCGGGCGTGGTGTGTTTGCACCGTCTGATGCGCTGTGCTTCTATGAAACTTGCTTTGCTATCGGTCTATCAGCTTCGCCCCTGTGCGGGGCGGCAGTCACTTTCTTTGCACAGGCATGCCGCTGGCGCTTGCGTTGGGTGTTTTTTGAACCGTTTGATGCGCTTGCGCTTCTATGAATCTTGCTTTGTTCGCGTTCTATTAGCACGCCCCTGTGCGGGGCAGCAGTTACTTTCTTTGCTGCTGCAAAGAAAGTAACCAAAGAAAGCAGCTATGGGCTCAGTGGTGTCAGGAGGGGATCGCATCGAGTCTTTCAAAGTGGCCCGACCGTGGGAGTGTCCACCTCGGTATGTTGAGCGGATGGGTACGCGGACCCACTGCGCCCTCGCACCTTCAAACGGAGTGGTAAGGCAGTCATCCATCCGTCCTCGCTTCGCTCGGACGCAGGGTTTTTTGCTACGACCCAATTCCTTCGCTTGTTGCAGTGCGCATTCAAGGCGCCTTGCTATGTAGAAGCTTTGCCATCCTGCCGTGCCTTACCGCCTTGAAAGTCTTTCGTCGGGCACGCAGTGCCGAGACGGATGAATGACTGCCTTACCACTCCGTTCAAGGGCGCGACGACGCAGTGGGTCCGCGTACCTATCCGGCTGAAATACAGAGGTGGACGCTCCAACGGTCGGGCCACTCTGAAAACTCAAACGTGGTCACGTCCTAACACCGCTTGCCCCATAGCTGCTTTCTTTGGTTACTTTCTTTGCAGCAGCAAAGAAAGTGACTGCTGCCCTGCACAGGGGCGAAGCTTATAAACCAAAGCCAATACAAGTTTCATAGGAGCACAAGCGCATCAAACGGTTCAAAAATTCGGCTCGCGGCCCGGCCGCTCAACTGACCGAGCGCCTGCGTCGCTCATCGAGCGCGACATCGCGCGCGCCGCGGCCCGCCGCCGCCGGCACCGCAGACCCGGGGGGCGGGCCCATCGTGCGGTGATCGGCCTCGAAGCGCGCGACCGAGAACGCGAACGTGTTGATGCCGCTCGCGCTCGTCGCCGACACCGTGCCGCGATGCATCTCCGCCACCGCCTTGACGATCGCGAGGCCGAGGCCGTGGTTCTCGCGGCTGTTGGTCCGCGAACTCTCGGCGCGGTAGAAGCGGTCGAAGAGGTGATCGAGCATCTGCGGGGCGATCGGCTCGCCTGGATTGGCGACGGCGATCTGGATCCGGTCCCGGTCTCGCGTGATCGCGACCGAGATGGTCGCCCCGGGCGCGCAGTGCTGGATCGCATTCATCACGAGATTGGTGAGCGCGCGCCCGAAGAGCGACGTGTTGACGAACGCGCGGGCGTCGCCCGTCGCCACCGCGCGCACCTGCGCCTCGTCGAGCGGGATCTCGAGAAATTCCAGCGTACGCGTGACCTCGGCCGCGAGCGACACCTCCACGAGCCCCGTCGCGCGCTCGCCCTGGTCGGCGCGGGCGAGGAACAGCATGTCGTTGATGATCGCGCGCACGCGCTCGAATTCCTCGAGGTTCGACTGGAGCGTGTGGCGCAGTTCGTCGATGGAGCGGTCGCGCGTCAACGCCACTTCGGTCTGCCCGATCAGGATCGTGACCGGCGTGCGCAATTCGTGCGCGACATCGGCGTTGAACGATTCGAGGCGCGCGTACGACCGGTCGAGCCGCTCGAGCGCGCCGTTGAACGACTTCGCGAGATCTTCCAGTTCGTAAGGCAGCGAGAGCGCGTTCAGGCGCTGCGAACGGTTGTTCGGACTGACGCCGGACGCGTCCCGCGTGAGCCGCGTGAGCGGCTCGAGCCCGATTTTCGCGACCGAATAGCTGAGCAGCAGCACGGTGATGGTGCCGAGCGCCGTCAGCGCGGCGAGCGCGAAGCCGAAGACGCGCAGCGTGCGCACGTTCGGCGAGCAGTCCACGCCCACGAGAAGCCGCAGCGGCGGACGCTCGTTGTGCGCCGGGATCGCGACCTCGGTCATCAGCATGTCGTAGGCGCGGCCGGTCGGGCGAAAGCGCATGTAGCCGTCCGGCATGCGCTCGCCGATGCCGCCCGCGGGCGGGCTGCCGTACGAAAAGCGCGGGTCCGCGCTCGACACCGCGAAGAGGGTCGAGCGGTCGCGCGGCGTGATGTCGGCGAGTTTTTCCTTCGCCATGATCCACTTGTCCGGCGTGGACGCGTGCATGACGATGAGCCGCGCGATCTCGGCGCGCGTGTCGAGCGACTCGCGCAGGTGATGTTCGAGCTGCGCGCGCAGCACGAGAAAGAGGCCCGTGCCGACCAGCGCGAACACGAAGAGCGCCACGACGGCGAACATCGCGGCGAGACGGCGGGAGATGGAGCGCTTCATGACGGCCTCGCGTCGTCCCGCAGCTCGCGCGCCTCGCGTACTTCCAGCACATAGCCCATGCCGCGCACCGTGTGCAGCAGCTTGGTGCGGAACGGGCCGTCGAGCTTCGCGCGCAGCCGCTTGATCGCGGTCTCGACGACATTCGTATGACTCTCGAAATCGACGTCCCAGACGAGTTCCGTGATCGCCGTCTTCGACAGGATGTCGCCGTGGCGCCGCGCGAGCACGCTCAGAAGCTGGAACTCCTTCGCGGTCAGGTCGAGCCGCACGCCGTCGCGGGTGGCGCGCCGGCCGATCAGGTCGACGTAGAGATCGCCCACGGAAATGAGCGTCGATTCCTGCGCCCGCGTGCGGCGCGCGAGCGCATGCAGCCGCTCCACCAGTTCGAGGAACGAGAACGGCTTGGTGAGGTAGTCGTCGGCGCCTTCGCGCAGGCCGCGCACGCGGTCGTTGATGTGATCGCGCGCGGTCAGCATGATGACGGGCGTCGATTTCTGCATGCGCAGCGCCTTGAGCACGGAAAAGCCGTCGCGCCTCGGCAGCATCACGTCGAGCACGATCACGTCGTAGTCGTACTCGGTGGCGAGATGCGTGCCTTCCTCGCCGTCGAGCGCGACGTCGACCACCCAGCCCTGCTCGGTCAACCCCGATCGCAGGTAATCCACCACCTTGTGTTCATCTTCCACTATGAGGACTTTCATGCCGCCACCTGTATGTGCGTACTGTCTCTGCGTACTATAGGAGTGTCGTGGCCGCCATGCTTACCTGCGTTTCATCCCGGCGGCGCGCGGTTCGCCATCTGTTCGCCCGCGGGCGGCTGCGCCGCGTCCCAGCCGCCGCCCAGCGCCTTGACCAGTGCAACCGACAGTGTCCACTGCTGGCCGCGGATCTGCACGTCCTGCCGCTCGCTCGTGAGCAGCGACTGCTGCGCGGTGATCACGTCGAGATAGGCGACGAGGCCGCCCGAATAGCGGTCGTTCGCAAGCGAAAGGAGGCGCTGCGCGTCCACCACGGCCGAGTGCGACTGCTTCGCGGCGCCGTCCAGCACCGATAGTCCCACGATCCCGTCCTGCACCTGCTGGAACGCGTTCAGCACCGTCTGACGATAATTCGCCTCGGCGGCCTTGTAGCCCTCGTTCGCGAAATCGACATTGGCGGCGCGCCGGCCGCCGTCGAACACCACCTGGCCCACCGTCGTGCCAAGCATCCACAAGAGGCTCGGCGCGCTCAGCAGGCTCGCAAATTCCGTGCTCTCCCACCCGATATTGCCATTGAGCGCGACACTCGGGAAGAACGCGGCCTTCGCCACGCCGATCTGCGCGTTGGCCGCGGCCATCGCCCGCTCCGCCGACGCGATGTCCGGACGCCGCTGCAGCACGTCGCTCGGCAGCCCGAGCGGGATCGGCGGAATGGTGCCGGCGATGACCTTCGGCTCGATCGAGAACTGCGGCGCGGGCACCCCCGCGAGCGCCGCGATCGCGTGTTCGAACTGCGCGCGCTGATTCAGCAGCAGCTGGGCCTGCACGCGCGTGGTGTCGAGCAGCGACTGCTGCTGGAGCACGTCGAGGCCGGATACCGCGCCCAGGTCGTGCTGCGCCGTCACGTAGTCGAGCGCCTTTTGCTGCAGGTCCACCGAGCGGTTCAGAACATCGATCTCGGCGTCGAGCTCGCGCATCGAGAAATAGTCGGTGGCGAGATCGGTGGTGAGCACGAGGCGCGCATTGGCGAGATCGTCCGCCGACTGCTGCGCCGAGGCCGCCGCGCCCTCGACTTCGCGCCGGATGCGCCCGAAGAGATCGGTGTCGTAGTCGATGGTCGGACCGACCACGAGGTCGTTCTGCACCGTCGAATGATTCGGGATCGAGAAGTTGGTGAGCGGGCGGTTGCTCGAAATCCGCGCGCGCGATGCCTGCGCGTTCAGGTCCACTTCGGGCAGGCGCTGGGCCGACGTGTTCGCGAGCGTCGCCTTTGCCTGCGCATAGTGCGCGCTCGCCGCGGCGAGCGTCTGGTTCTGCGCGAGCGCCTGCGTCTCGAACGAGTCGAGCAGCGGGTCCTGAAAACCTTGCCACCAGTCGGGCGCGAGCGGCGCATGCGACGGCTGCGCGACGCGCCAGTACGAATCGGTCTTCCAGGCGGGCGGCGTGTCGGCGTGCGGCTGCCGGTAGTCCGGCCCCACCGTGCAGGCCGACAGCAGCGCGGCGCACAGGGCCGCGCCGCAAAGCGCCGGGCGCGTGCGCTTCATGATGTGCCCTTCGTGGTCTGCGTCTGCGGGGCGATGGATACATGGTCGCCATCCGCGATCGAATCGCTCGGATTGATGATGACCTTGTCCGTCGGCTCGATGCCGCTTTCGATTTCGAGCGACTGCCCGAGGTCCTGCGCGATCACGATCTTGCGCAGATGAACCTCGCCGTTCGCATCGACGACCGCGAGGCGCGGGCCCTCGGCGCGAAAGAGCAGGGCGTTGCCCGGCACGAGCAGGCGCGGATGCGCGGCCGCGGGCAGCGCGACCTGCACGTAGGCGCCCGGCCTCAACTTCCCGTCCGGATTCGGCAGCGTCACTTGGATCTGCAGCGAGCGGGTCGGCACGTCGATCGCGCCGGAGATGTGCGTGATCGTGCCGTGAAACGGCTGGCCGGGCAGTTCCGCCTGCGTCACGGTGACCTGCTGGCCGTCCTTCACGTTCTGCGCGTAAGCCTGCGGAAGCTGCACGTAGACGCGCAGCGGGTCCGACTGGGCGAGCGCGAAGAGCGGGCGGCTCGCGCCGCTGCCGGCGCTGCTGCCCGCGCCGCTGCCGGCGCCGCTACCCACGCCGCTGCCGGCGTCGATCAGGTCGCCGACATCGACGTTGCGCTGCGTCACCACGCCAGAGAACGGCGCGACGATGCGCTTGAACGATTCGAGCTGGCGCAGGCGCCGCACGTTCGCATCGGCGGCGGCGAGATTCGCGACATCCTGGTTGTACGTGCTCTGGCGCTCGTCGAGCTCCTGCTGCGAGACGGCGTCGCGCTGGCGCAACTGCAGCCAGCGGTCGAGCGAGCTTTTAGCGAGCCCGAGGCTGGAGCTCGTCTGCTCGCGCTGCGCCACGGCCTGCGCGAGCTCCTGGTCGATCTCGGGCGTATCGAGGTCCGCGAGCAGCTGGCCCTGCTTCACCTGCGCGCCGATATCGACGTACCAGTGCAGCAGATAGCCCGTCGCGCGCGCGAAGATCGGCGACTCCACGTAGCCGCGCAGCGTGCCGGGCAGGAGCGTTTCACCGCCGTGGTCGGTCTGCGTCGGCGTGACGGCGTTCACGTACTGCCGCGCGTTCTGGCGTGTGGTGGCCTCGACGGAACGGCTGTGCAGGTTGCCGACGACCACCGTGCGCGCCGCGCCCAGCGCGAGCAGCAACAGTACGATCACGAGCGCGATGCGGGCGCGTTTCCACTCGAGGTTGCGCGGCGGCAGCGCGTGGCCGCCTTCCTCCGGGTCTCTTGCCGGAATGGCAAGGGAAGCATGGGTTTTCTCGGTCATGTCAGTCGGTCGGGAAGAGAGGTGTCGGGCTCATGAGGTATTGGCTCAAGCGTGCTCGCCGTCGCCGTGCGCGTTGTCATCCGCGCCGTCTCCGGTCGTGCGCGTTGCTGCGCGCCGGGCAAGACGGCTATGGATGCCCGCGAAAACGAGCGGCACGAAAAAGAGTGTCGAGACGGTCGCGAACAGCAGTCCGCCGATGACCGCGCGGCCGAGCGGGGCGTTCTGCTCCGCGCCTTCGCCGAGACCGAGCGCCATCGGGATCATGCCGATGATCATCGCGAACGCGGTCATCAGGACCGGGCGGATGCGGCTCGCGCCCGCTTCGAGCGCGGCGGTGAGCGGCGGCGCGCCGGCCGCGAGCCGCTGGCGGGCGAACGCCACCATCAGGATGCTGTTCGCGGTCGCAACGCCCATCGTCATGATCGCGCCCGTCAGCGCAGGCACGCTCAGATGGGTGCCGGTCAGGAACAGCATCCACATGATGCCGGCGAGCGCGGCGGGCAGGGCGCTCACGATGATGAGCGGATCGACCCACGACTGGAAGTTCACGACGATCAGCAGATACACCAGCACGATCGCCATCGCGACACCGACACCCAGGCCGAAGAACGAACTGCGCATCGTCTGCACCTGGCCGCGCACGACGATCTGGCTGCCGCGCGGAAGCTCGGCGCGTGCCTTCCCGACGAGCTGGTCGACCTGCCGCGCGACGCTGCCCAGGTCGCTTCCCTCGACGCTCACGAAGAGATCGATGACGGGCCGGATGTTGTAGTGCGTGACGACGGCGAATTCGTTTTTCGGCTTCAGCCGCACGAGGTTGCCGAGCAGTTGCGTCGGTCCGGTCGCCGCGCCCGACACCGGCGTGCGCAGCAGCTCGTCGACCGAGCCGACCTGGTATTGCGGCGTCTGGATGGCGAGGTTGTATTCCACGCCGTTCTGCGGGTTGAACCAGAAGGCGGGCGCCGTCTGCGTGCTGCCGGAAAGCGAGATCAGCACGTTCTGCGCCACGTTGCTCGCGCTCAGGTTGAGCTGCTGAAGCCGCGTGCGGTCCATCTGGAGGCTCAGGGTCGGCTCGTCGAGCTTCTGCTGGATGTGCGTGTCAACCGTGCCGGGAATCAGGCGCACCTCTTTCATCAGCTTGCTCGCCACCGCGAAGTTCGCCTGCTGGTCGGCGCCGGCGATCTGCACGTCGATGGCGGCGGGCAGGCCGAAGTTCAGGATCTGCGTGACGATGTCGGCCGGCTGGAAGAAGAACTCGACGCCCGGAAAGCGCTGCGGCAGGATCGCGCGCAGCTTGTCGATGAACGTCTGCGTCGGCGAGTGGTTCTCGTCGAGCGCGACCTGGATCTCGCCGTCGAGCGTGCCGATCGTGCCCGCGTTGCTGTACGACAGGTTGATGCCGCTATAGGGCAGGCCGAGGTTGTCGAGAATGGTGGAAAGCTGCGTCGGCGGCACGACCTGGCGCACCACTTTTTCGACTTCGTCCGCGAGCCGCGCGGTCTCCTCGATGCGCGTGCCGGTCGGCGCGCGCATGTGCAGCCGGATGTCGCCGGCATCGACGGTCGGGAAGAAGTCTTCGCCGAGCACGAACACGAGCCCCGACGACAGCAGGCAGAAGCCGAGGAAGAGCGTTGCGAAGCGGCGGCGCCGCACGAGCAGGCTGCTCAGAATGACGATGTAGCCCGCGCGCATCTTCTCGAAGCCGCGGTCGAAGCGCTGGTAGAGGCGCGCGAAGAGCCCGGGCGTCGCGCCGGGCTTCGGCTTGTGCGCGTGGCCCATCAGCAGCATCGCGAGCGTCGGCACGAGCGTGCGCGAGAGGACGTACGACGCGAGCATCGCGAACACCACCGCTTCCGCGAGCGGCACGAACAGGTAGCGCGCAACGCCCGTGAGAAAGAACATCGGCACGAACACGATGCAGATGCAAAGCGTCGACACGAGCGCAGGCACCGCGATCTCGCCCGCGCCTTCGAGAATGGCATCGTGCAGGTTCGTTCCCATGTGCAGGTGCCGCTCGATGTTCTCGATCGTCACCGTGGCGTCGTCGACGAGAATGCCCACCGCGAGCGCGAGCCCCCCGAGCGTCATGATGTTGATGGTCTGCCCGAGCGCGTGCAGCGCGAGCAGCGACGAGAGGATCGACAGCGGAATCGATATCGCGATGATGCAGGTGCTGCGCCAGTTGCCGAGAAAGAGCAGGATCATCGCGGCCGTCAGCGCGGCGGCGATCAGCGCTTCGCGCACCACGCCCTGCACGGCCGCCTTCACGAACACCGACTGGTCGAAGAGCGCCGTGATCTCCAGGTCCGGCGGCAGCGCGGCGCGCGCGCCCGGCAGGAGGCTGCGCAGTGTGTTGACGATCGAGAGCGTGGAGGCGCTGCCGTTCTTCAGTACCGAGATCAGCACGCCGCGATGGCCGTTCTGGCGCACGACGTTGGTCTGCGGCGAGAAGCCGTCGCGCACGTGGGCCACTTCGCGCAGGTAGGTCGTCGCGCCGTTCACCGTGCGCACGGGAATGTCGTTCAGGCCCGCGACGGTCTCGGGCGAGCCGTTCATGTCGATCGTGTATTCCTTCGGACCGATCTTCGCGGTGCCGGTCGGCAGGATCAGGTTCTGCGCGTTCACCGCGCTCACGACGTCGGAGGGCGTGAGCCCTTTCGCGAGCAGCGCGCGCGTGTCGAGATCGACGGAGATGACGCGCGTCTTGCCGCCGTAAGGGTAGGGCACGGCCGCGCCCGGAATCGTCACGAGCTGCGGGCGCAGGAAGTTGAGCGCCGTGTCGTTCAGCGCCTGCTCGGAAAGCTTCGGGCTCGACAGCCCCAGCTGGATCACCGGAATGCTCGACGCCGAGTAGCTGATCACGAGCGGAGGCGTGGCGCCCGGCGGCATCTGCTTCAGCTGCGCCTGCTCGACGGCGACCGTCTGCGCGATGGCGGTCTGGATGTTCGCGTCGGGCTGGAGGAAGATCTTGATGATCGCGATGCCCTGCAGCGACTGCGACTCGATGTGCTCGATGTCGTTGACCGTCGTGGTGAGGACGCGCTCGTTGACGGACGTGATGCGGTTGGCGATGTCCTCGGCTGAAAGGCCCGAGTAATTCCAGATGATGCTGACGACAGGAATGTTGATGTCAGGAAGGACATCGGTGGGCGTCGAAAGCAGGACGAAGGGTGTCGCCAGCAGGATCATGATGGCCATCACGATGAACGTGTATGGCCGCTTGAGGGCAACGTTGACTATCCACATTGAGACGTGCTCGGAGCTTGCGGCGGAGGGAAATCAATCGGAGGCTGACGCGAGCGCATTGCGCCTGAACGGCGCGGACATGCATTACACGGGAGGGAGACCTGCCGATAAGCGAATTGGCCCAATGTTAGAGGTCGGGTGCCAACGCCGACATGACGCCAAAATGGCAGAACAGTCAGTAATGAAAATGAAGGCGCGGGCTATGCCCGGGGAACGATCGCACTGGCGGCGCGCCACCTGCGATGCGAATGCGGATAGAGGCGCGAGAAGCGGGAGCAGAGAGGGCGCGGGGTCAGTCGCATGATGCCGGGAGCCGCGGCGAGTCCCTCGTGTTGCGGCAGCGAGGAGCGCTTACTCGCTGGTGCCGGTGCGGGCGGGCTGGCCGGCACCCGAAGTCCCTTCCGCCGACGGTCCATAGGCGGCCGAGCTGCCGTTGTCCGCCTGCACGCGTGCTTCGGCGGCCTGGATGTCGCGCGGATAGTACGGGTCTTTCACCGAGGGGTTGTAGCCTGCGTTTTCGAGTTGCACGAGTTCCGCGCGGACCTCTGCGCGCGTGACGGGCTCGTTCGTCTGGGCGAGCGCCGCGATCGGTGAGATGGCGAGAGCGACGATGGCGACACGGATCAATGGCTTCATGATGAACTCCTGAACGAATGAGATAGCGATATGGCGTGCGCGTCGCGCATGACCGATTCGCGCGCGGCACGACGCACTCATTGTATTTTCCGGACCGTGGCGAGATGCTGGCATCGACATGGCATTGCGGTCAGGTGGCCGCACCCGGCAGAGCGCGATGCGAGCACGTATCATCAATACGCACCCCGCACACATCCGAAGGAGAAGCATCATGGTCAAAGTTGCGCTGTTCGTTCGTCTAGAAGCGAAGCCGGGAAAGGAGCAGGAAGTCGAAAGCTTCCTGATGGGCGGGCTGCCGCTCGTCGAAGACGAGCCCGCCACGATCGCATGGTTCGGCCTGCGCCTGGGTCCGGCCACGTTCGGCATCTTCGATGCCTTCCCCGATGACGCCGGCCGCCAGGCCCATCTCGCCGGCAAGGTAGCCGAGGCACTGATGGCGAAGGCCGCTGATCTGTTCGCGAAGCCGCCGGAGATCATGCACGTCGACGTGCTCGCGGCGAAGCTGCCGGCTTAGCTGACCGGGTAGCTGCCCGGTCAGCCAGCCGCGCGGACGGGCACCGGGCTCCGTGACCCGGCAGGTTCGATCGTTGATGATTGCGCAGACATGACTTCCAGGGACCTGCCTTCCATCCGGCCAGCGCACCGTGCATTGCCGCGCGGCTTCGAGCGCGGGTACGGCCTCAGGAGCTTCGACGTCGCCATTCCCCGCGGCACGCTCGTCGTCTTCACCGGCCAGCCCGGTCCTCCGACGATAGACGCGCGGTGAAACCGCGTGACATAACTTTCCAACAGACTGGATTCGCGCGTTCTTCTATATTTCGTTCGTCGCCACGCCGCAGCCCGCGCAATGTGCGACCTGGCCCGAAACCGTGAAGGACATCCCCGTGAAAATCCGATCGTTTGTCATCCCGACCACCGGCGCTTCGCCGGCTTCATCCGCGGCCACCGCGTTCGCCGGGCTCACGCTGCGGCACCTCCTCGTCGCGGCTGCCGCCGCCCTGCTGGCGCTGGCGAGCGCGCCGGCGTCGGCGGCGTGGGGCGCGCGGGGAACCGCGGTCACGTCGCGCGGCGCCTACAACGGCGCTCACTACGGATCCTGCGGCGGCGGCAGCTGCTCGCACGCGGGCGGCGTGGCCGGGCCCTACGGCGGCCTCGCGACGAACACCGGCACCGTGACCCGCACCGCGCCGGGCCAGTTCTCGAACTCGGGAACCGCGACGGGCCGCTATGGAAACTCCGTCCAGCACGCCGGGGACACGAGCTGCGCGGGCGGCACCTGCGCGCACACCGGCAGCCTCACCGGACCCGACGGCAACACCGCCACCACCGCAGGCAGCGCGATGCGCACCGCGCCGGGACAGTATTCGTCGTCGGGTACGGTCAACGGGGCGTACGGCAACACGGTGAACCACTCGGCATCGACGAGCTGCGCGGGCAATTCCTGCTACCGCTCGGGAACCGCGACCGGCACGTACGGAGGCACCGTCAGCCACTCCGGCACGGCGACGAGCGTCGCGCCGGGCGTCGTCGTGACCTCGGGCAGCGCGACGACCGTGCACGGCACCACGGTCACGACGGGCGGCTCGGTCACGACCGTGAGCGCGACGGTCGGGTATGTGGCGCCGCCGCCGGTCGTCTATGTGCCGCCGCCGGCGACGGCGACCGTCTACGTCGCGCCGCCCCCGCCGCCCCCGCCGGCCGTCGTGTATGTCGCGCCCGCGCCGAAACCCGCCGTGTACATTCCGGGCCACTGGGTCAACAACGTGTGGGTGCCCGCCCACTGGGCCTGAGCGCAGGCGCAGGCGGTTTGCAGCGCGATGTGGCCGGCCGCCGCATCGATTGGAAAGTAAAATGCGCTGACCACACAGGCTCTCGAAGGCATCAGCTTGATTCAGGCACAGCAGGGCTTCATCCTGACCCGCCACTGGAGGGACACGGCTGCGGGGACCGAGGTCGAATTCTGGCTCGCGACCGACCGCGGCCCGCAGAAGATCCGCCTCGCGCCGCAGACGTCCGTGGCGTTCATTCCGGCGGAGCAGCGCGCGCTTGCCGAGCCGTTCGTCGCCGGAGCGCGCCAGGCGGAATTGCGCGCGCTGCCGATGAAGGATTTCCAGCATCGCCCGGTGCTCGGATTCTACTGCCCGCAGTACCGGCAACTGGCCGCGCTGGAGAAGTCGCTGAAGGAGGCTGGCGTGCAGGTCTACGAAGCCGACATCCGTCCGCCCGAGCGCTATCTGATGGAGCGGTTCATCACCGCGCCGGTGCGGTTCAGCGGCCAGCCCAGCGGCACGTCAGACGGCACGTCAGGCGGCAAGTCCGGCGACGGCGTGCTACTCGACTGCGAAATGAGACCGGCGCCCGGCTACCGGCCGCAACTCGCGATGGTGTCGCTCGACATCGAGACGAGCGAGCGCGGCGATCTCTATTCGATCGCGCTGGAAGGCTGCGGCGAGCGTCAGGTGTACATGCTCGGCCCGCCGAACGGCGACGACGCCCCGCGCGATTTCGACCTCGAATACTGCGAGAGCCGCGCGCAGATGCTGGAGCGGCTCAATGCGTGGTTCGCGCGGCACGACCCCGACGCAATCATCGGCTGGAACCTGATCCAGTTCGACCTGCGCGTGCTGCAAAAGCACGCCGACCAGTTCCGGATTCCGCTCGTGCTCGGCCGTGGCGGCGGCCTGATCGAATGGCGCGAGCATGGCGTGAAGCAGAACCATTTCTTCGCGTCGGCGGCGGGAAGGCTCATCATCGACGGCATCGAGGCGCTCAGGTCCGCCACCTGGAGCTTCCCGTCATTCAGCCTGGAGTACGTGGCGCAGGCGCTGCTCGGCGAGGGCAAGTCGATCGACAATCCCTATCAGCGGATGGACGAGATCAACCGCCGCTTCGCCGAGGACAAGCCCGCGCTCGCGCGCTACAACCTGAAAGACTGCGAGCTGGTGACGCGGATCTTCGCGAAGACCGAACTGCTGACGTTCCTGCTCGAACGCGCGACCGTCACCGGGCTCGCGGCGGACCGGAGCGGCGGCTCGGTTGCGGCCTTCAGCCATCTGTACATGCCGCGCATGCACCGGCTGGGCTACGTCGCGCCGAACCTGGGCGACGTGCAGGAGGCGGGGAGTCCCGGCGGCTTCGTGATGGATTCGAAGCCGGGCCTCTACGACTCGGTGCTGGTGCTCGACTACAAGAGCCTGTATCCGTCGATCATCCGCACGTTCCTGATCGACCCCGCCGGACTGGCCGAAGGCATGCGCCACCCCGGCGACGCCGATTCCGTGCCGGGCTTTCTGGGCGCGCGCTTTTCGCGCGAGAGGCATTGCCTGCCGGCCATCGTCGAGCAGGTGTGGCAGGGGCGCGAGGCGGCCAAGACGCAGAACAACAAGCCGCTGTCGCAGGCGCTGAAGATCATCATGAATTCGTTCTACGGCGTGCTCGGGTCGAGCGGCTGCCGCTTCTTCGATCCGCGTCTCGCGTCGTCGATCACGATGCGCGGGCACGAGATCATGCATCGCACGCGCGAGCTGATCGAGGATGCGGGCTATCAGGTGATCTACGGCGACACCGACTCCACCTTCGTCTGGCTCAGGCACGCGCACACCGAAGAGCAGGCCGGGGAGATCGGAGACGCGCTCGTCGGGCATGTGAACCGGTGGTGGCAGCGGCACCTGAAGGAGCAGTTCGGCCTCGACAGCGCGCTGGAACTGGAAGTCGACACGCACTACCGCCGCTTCCTGATGCCGACCGTGCGCGGCGCCGAGCAGGGCAGCAAGAAGCGCTATGCGGGACTGATCACGCGAGCGGATGGCGGCGACGAAATGGTCTACAAGGGCCTCGAAGCCGTGCGCACCGACTGGACGCCGCTCGCGCAGCAGTTTCAGCAGGAACTGTATCTGCGCATCTTCAAGCGGCAGCCGTATGAGGAATACGTGCGGGACTACGTGGGCCGCACGATGAGCGGCGAATTCGACGCGCTGCTCGTCTATCGCAAGCAATTGCGAAGGCGGCTCACCGACTATCAGCGCAACGTGCCGCCGCATGTGCGCGCGGCGCGCATCGCGGACGAATTCAACCAGTCACGGGGCCGTCCGCTGCAGTATCAGAACGGCGGCTGGATCAGCTACGTGATGACCGTCGCCGGGCCCGAGCCGGTCGAGACGCAGCGCTCGGCGATCGACTACGACCACTATCTGACGCGTCAGTTGCAGCCCGTCGCGGACGCCATCCTGCCGTTCCTGCGCGACGATTTCGCGGGGCTGATGTCCGGGCAGAAGGAATTGTTCTGACCCGCGCCCGATGGGCCGGTCCGGTGCGCGCGCCCGGCTTCGGCGGGCGCACGCGCCGGGTGGCGCCCGAGTTCAGGCGCTCAGGCGTTCAGGCCGAAATTCGCTTCAGTCGGAAAGCCGTTCGCTTCGAGGGAGCGCATGCGTCGCTCGAGATCGGCGAGATCAGCCGACGAAGCAAGGTAGGCTTCGCGGCGATACTGTTCGCTGCGCTCGAGCAGGCTGCCGAGTTTTTCAAGGAAATAAGCAATCATGGTGTACTCCTGGGTAGCCGACGAGTGTCGGTTCATTCAGGAGAACACCCGGGTGCCCGGGTTTATTCACGATCAAATGCATTTCTGTCGGGGCTGATCGTGAATCAGGATCGCGAATCGTTGCTGCCAGGTGCCTTCCTCCCGTGAGAGGGTTGTCAGGGCCGGAGTGCAATCGCGGCTTGCCGCTACATTCGCGATCTTCGCGGTCTTCGCCTTCGAGAAGAGATGAACGGCATGCACGACAGGCCGCCTCGAATCATTCGATATTCGCATCATTAACTCGCCCGATAATCCTTTCAATTTGAAATGATTAATTGTCTAAAGATATAAGCTCAAACGGTAATTGTCTTATTTAAACGTTACATTACGTAACAACCATACGGTATGACTTTCTTTTGTATTCTGATACGATTATTTCAAGGCGGTAATATATTAACTGCCAGCTAAGTCGCGTTTCATCGGCTGCTCTGGCGCCATCGAACCGCAAATAGCAGCAAGTCCCTTCCGGAAGACCTGTTTTACCCATCTGGCGTTTCTTTGCTCGGGCGAAGACGCGCCGGGCATCTGCGTCGTTCCCTGCATTTGCCAATGTCGATCGCGATATTGCGGACGTTCGCGTTCGTGCTTTCGTACGCCCGTTAAATCCGGTTGAACTCCTTTTAACACTCGTGTGCGGCTGACGTCATATGGCGCCAATGGGAACGGTTTTAAGCCGCACCATTAAATGGGAAACGATTTTAATGTTTTTTAATAATGCCCCTGCCAAGCAACTTAACAATTACGGAGAAGAAAGCGTTATTCGGCGTAAATTACTGACATCATTGCTCGCCGGCGGCGGCGCACTCCTGCTCGCTGCCTGCGGCGGCGGCGGCGGTGCCGACCCCGAATCGGCGGCCAATCGAGGCAAGGGCGGCAAGGGCGCCAGTGCTCCCGCCGATGGCGCAAGCACACCGGCTGCGGCGAGCGCGCCGGCTGGCGCGAGCGCGCCGGCTGCGGCAAGCACGCCGGCCACCGCGAGCACACCCGCCGCGGACAACGCGCCGGCCGCCGCCAGCGAGCCGCCGGCGACCGGAGTCCTCCTCGATACGTCGTTCGGCGTGAAGGGCGACGGAACGACCAACGACCGCGCCGCGCTCCAGGCGGCAATCGACGGCTCGATCGGACAAATTCTCCTGATTACCGGAACGAGCCGGATCGACGCGACCGGCCTCGACCTGCGGACCAACAGCCACGTGCGCTTCGCACCCGGCGCGTCGATCAAGCTGCTTCCCCACAATGCCGGCACGTACGAAATGATCCGGCTCGCGGATGTGGACAACGTCACGCTCGAAAGCCCGAATCTCGACGGCAGCAAGGAGTTGAATTCGGCGACGACGGGGCAATGGGGAATGGGGATTTCGATTAATGGGGCGACAAACTGCACCATTACTTCGCCGACCACGATTAATACCTGGGGCGACGGAATCTATGTGAACAACAGCGACAGAAAGACCGGCAGTTACAGCACGAACATTACCGTGAGCGATCACCACGCGAGCGGCTGCCGTCGGCAGGGCGTATCGATTATCAGCGGCAAGGGGATCGTCTTCAATAATCCCCTGTGGGAAAACATCGGCGGCACCGAGCCGGGATGCGGGCTGGATATCGAGCCGAACGACAACACCGCCGTGCTGGAGAATATCCAGATCGTCAATCCCACGACGAACAACTGCAAGGGCGGCGGCATTCTCATCTATCTCGGCTTTTTCGCCGGCCCGGTCGCCAAGACGGTCAGCATCGCCATTAGCGGACACACGGACCTGACGAGCCCCGGCGGCTCGTTCAATGTCCAGGGCCTGAAGCTCAATGGCAACGTGGTGAACGGGACGATCACGAGCGCCAATCCGGTCTGGAAACAGCCGATGAGCCTGGAAGACTGGGACAAGGCAGGTCCGACGGTCACGGTGACCAACCCGAAGATCGGTTAATTGCCGGCACGGCGCGATGGGCGTGTTCCATCGCGCCTTTCTCCTTCGGTTGCGTCTCGATGCGTTTCGCTGCGTTTTCAACGGTGCCGGAGCGCAGCGAATCGACGGCCGACCTGTTCAGGCCTCCGGTAACGCCTCGACGAGTTCGCGGGTGCTGACGATGCTGTGCGCGAACGTCGGCCCGTTCAGTTGATGTGCCGCGTGCATCATCTCGCGCCTGAACGCGGCCGTGGCGTCCTTGACGAGCGTCACGTGATACCCGAGTTCCGATGCATACCGCGCAGTGCATTCGATGCACGTGTTGGCCAGCAGCCCGGCGACGATCACGTGCGAGATGCCGTGCTGTTTCAGCTGGAAATCGAGATCCGTATTGGCAAAGCCGCTCGATCCCCAATGTTCGGATGCGACGATGTCGCCCGGTTGCGGTGCGAAGTCGGGATGCCACTCGCCTCCCCATTCACCGCGCGCAAAGTGATGGCCCGCCATGACCTTGCGCTGGTTCGGGTTCGGATGGCCCCAGGACGCGTAGTCGCCCGCCTGCCAGCGGCGGTGCGGCACGATGACGACCTGGATGCCGGCATCCCGGACGGCCCGGGCGATGGTGCGCAGGTTGTCGAGCAGTCCCACTTCTTCGGCGACCTCCCTGATCAAGGGCCACACCTTGCCGCCCTCCGACATGAAGTCGTTATAGGGGTCGACAAGCAGCAGCGCTGTTGACTTTGCATCGTAGACTGCGTCGCCCATGTTCGTTGCTCCGGAAATCGGCCGCTCGGACCCGTGCGTTCACCGAGCAGCGGCCAGAAAACGATGAATCTGCGCCACGACGGCCGCGCCTTCGCCGACCGCCGACGCAACACGCTTGGTGGAACCCGAACGAACGTCGCCGATCGCGAACACGCCCTGGACGCTCGTCTGCATCGGCAGCGTCTGCGCGCCGGCATCCGCTACATCGATGCCTGTCAGCACGAACCCCTTGCTGTCGAGCGCTACGCCGCATGTCCTCAGCCACGCCGTATTCGGGTCCGCGCCGATGAATACGAACAGATGATGGGTGGTCATGCTGCCTTCGATACCGCCCGCACCCCGGTAGTGCACGCGCTCGAGGCGCGCAATCCCTTCGAGCGCCGTCAGTTCGATACGCGTATGAACGGTCACGTTCGCGAGCGACGCGACGCGTTCGGCCAGATAATGGGACATGCTGTGTTCCAGGCTCGCGCCGCGAACGAACATATGCACGTGCTCGGCGTGCGTTGCCAGAAACACCGCCGCCTGCCCCGCCGAATTGCCGCCGCCCACCAGCAGCACGGGCTCCTTGCGGCACAGTCTCGCCTCGATCGGCGTGGCCCAGTAGTAGACGCCGCAGCGCTCGAAGTGAGCGAGGCCCTCGACGGCGGGACGCCGGTACTCCGCGCCGCTCGCAATGACAACTGTGCGCGCCGTGATGCGGCGGTCATCGGTCAGCTCGACGACGGGCGGCTGCTTGTCGCAATACAGGGCCTTGACCTCGCACGGGATGCCGATGTGCGCACCGAACTTCTGCGCCTGCACGAAGGCGCGGCCCGCCAGCGCCTGACCCGTGATGCCGGTGGGAAAGCCCAGATAGTTCTCGATGCGCGCACTCGTGCCGGCCTGTCCACCGGGCGCACGGCAGTCGAGCGCCGCGACCGACAGCCCTTCGGACGCCGCGTAGACGGCCGTCGCGAGTCCGGCCGGGCCTGCGCCGACGATCGCCACGTCGTAGACGTGCGCCGGATCGAACTCGGGAATCAGTCCGAGACAGGAGGCAAGCTGTCCCTCATCGGGGTTTCGCAGCACGGTGCCGTTCGGACAGACGACCAGCGGGAAGTCGTCGGGCTGCGGCGTCAGGCGCTCGAGCAGCGCGACGGCTTCGGCGTCCTGCTGCGCATCGAGCGTCATGTTGGGAAACGCGTTGCGGCGCAGGAAATTCTGCAGCGCGGAGAGCCGCGCGTTGCCGGCAGCGCCGACAAGAACGACACCCTGTCCGCGCTCGATCACGAGCACACGCCTCAGAATCAGCGCGCGCATGATCTTTTCGCCGAGATCGGCTTCGCTGATCATCAAGCCGCTGAGTTCGGTGGGCCGCAGCAGGACCGCTTCGACATCCTCGACGACATGCGCGTCCACGACGGCGGGCTTGCTCGAAAGCTGGGTGACGTCGGAGGTGAATTCGCCGCGCTTCGTATAGGTGTGGATGATCCGTTCGTGACCCAGGCCATCGCGCCCGACTATCCGCACTTTGCCCGACAGCAGCACGAACACGCCCGGACAGAGGCTGCCCGCGCGATAGAGCAATTCGCCCTGGGCGTAGCGGGAGACCTTGCCGAAGCGATGCACGCGGTCGAGTTCGACATCCGTCAGGACCGGAAACATCTGATGGTAGCGCGGGTGGTCGCGCACGCTCGGGTCGTCGACGATCGTGTCGTCGCTGCCATGGGTCGCATCCCCGCCCGGCCTTGACTCATTGCTCATCGCGAACGTTCTCCCGGCAGCTGGTGGGCGCCGCCATCGATTGCCCCGATTGTCCTGGCTGTCCCGATTGTCCCGGCTGTCCGGTCGTCGCCGCTGCTGGCTGAAGGGTCCGCAACGTCGGCTGAACACGGAGCGGCCACCCGATATCGGCGCAGCGCGCTCTGCCGGCGCCGGTGCGCAACGACATGACCGGACGCGGCCGCCGGTGCGATTCCAATGAAGAGATTAATCGAGTTGCCGCGGCGCAGTCACGGATTCTTTACATCCGCCTTCCGCGCCGCGTCGAACTCGTCAGCGCGCCCGGTGCCGGGAAGGGACTCGAGGCGATTCGTGCCTGCATTCGCCGGGCCCGGCGCGCCCGGCCCGCAACCCGCAGCCCGCAGCCCGCAGCCCGCAACACCGCGCAAGCCGGACCCGAATCCCGCTACCGCCTGCCCGCCGGCGCCGCGCCGTACTCCAGCTTCGGATACCAGTCCGGCGCGCGGCCGTCCGGCGTGAGATCGAGGATCGTCCAGATCGGCATCGCGTCGGGGGCGCCGCGCGGGTCCTGTCCGGGATCGGCCGTCTCCGGCCCCATTTCGTCGCCGTAGAAGTGGCGCACCACGCCGCCTTTGCGCGTAAAGACGTTGAACGAGGCGTTGTCGCCGGCGTCGGGCGCTTCGTCGGCGTAGTCGCGGTTGAAGCTGTTGCCGCCCGACGAATAGAGCCGCAGATGCCGCCAGCCCCGCTCGTGCTTGAACGCGACCATGCGCTCGATCGGCGAGCGCGCGATCACGGCGAACGCGACGCGCTGGAGGATGTCGGGCATTTCGCCGTCGAGCGAGCCGAGCAGCGACGTGCACATCGGACACGGCCGCTCGCGCCGGGGCCCGAACATCCAGTTGTAGGTGACGAGCGTGTCGTGCTCGCCGAACATCTGCGACAGCGTGAGCTGGCCGTGCTCGCCGTCGAACCGGTAGTCCTCGGGTACTTCGCCGCCCGGAGGCAGCGCCCGGCGCTGCGCGGCGACACGCTCGATATGGCGCCGCAGCTCGATTTCCTCCGCGAGCAGGGCGTTGCGCGCGCTGCGGTACTGCGCGCTCTCGCCCGGAAACCGGCGGGCCGACCGGGCCAGCTCCACGGCCGGCTTCAACATCTGTGAAAATCCATCTGCGGAAGTCATGAATGAGCTCCTCGTCGGTTGACCATCAGGGGATGACTGCGGGGCGGGCCTGCGCGGGCCCCGTCCCATCTGCACGACGAGCGACGCGCCGGAAAATCGACACTTCCTGCCGGATATCCCGCGATCCGCCACAATGAACGCACGGGCGCGACCGCGGCGGCGCGGCGAGCGGAGCTAGCGCGGGGCGTTTGCCGCATCGTGCCATGCTCCGCGGGAGTAAAATTGACCAATATTGACGATGCGGATGCACGTCACGACATGCTTCTGGTGCTTCGATGAATACGCCTGACACAAAAGAAAGGACGCGACGGCGTCCATCCACCCGGATGCTGAACGTCCTCACGGCGCTCATCGGGCTCGCGACGCTCGCGGCCGGCATCGCGTGGCTCGTCTACACGTGGGTCGTGCACCTGGAGGTGCCGTATTTCGCGATACCGCTCGTGCTCACCGTGCCGGTCATCGTGGCCGCCGCGTTCCGCAACTACTGGGACTGAGGCGGCGCCCGCCGTCCCCGGCGCTCCATGCGCGGGGACGCCACCCGGTTCAGTCCACCTTGACGCCGCTCGCCGGCACGGCCGCCGAAGGCGTTGCCCCCGCCGAAGGCGTTGACCCCGTCGCAGGCGCGGATGTGGCCGCCGCCTGCGCGTTCTCCCAGCCGCCGCCCAGCGCGAGAAAGAGATTCACCTGATCGACCGCCACCTGGCCGATGGCGGCCGCGAGCTGCGCGTTCGTCGATGTCAGCGTGCGCGTCGCGTCTAGGTCCGAGAGGTACGATTCGCGCCCCGCGACGTACAGCCGGTGCGTTTCGTCCGCCGATTTCGCCGCCGATTTCTGCGCCTCGCGCAATGCGTCGGCGCGGGCGTAGTCGGCGGCGTAGGCGGCGAGGCTCGACTGCGTCTCGCGCAGCGCGTTGAGCACGATGCCGTCGAAATGGGCGAGCGCCGCGTCGGCGCCGTACTCGGCCTCCCGCACGCGGGCGCGCTGACCGTTGATCGGGAATGTCCAGCTGATGAGCGGGCCGAACCCCCAGCGCGCGGTCGAGGCGGTGCCGAGGTCTTCCAGGATGCCCGTCAGTCCCGCCGACGCGCCGATGCTCACGCTCGGGTACAGCGCGCCCGTCGCGACGCCGATGCGCGCCGTCGATACCGCGAGCCGCCGCTCGGCCTCGCGCACGTCGGGCCGGCGCCGCAGCAGGGCCGCGCCGTCGCCGACCGGAATCGGCTGAGCGATCTGCGGGACCTTGCTGCACGTGCGCACCGCCTTCGGCAGATCCGACGGCGCGCGGGCGAGCAGCATCGCGAGCCGGTATTGCGCGATCCGGCGCCGCGCTTCGTAGCGCGGAATGTCGGCGGTGAGCGTGGCGGCCTGCGTTTCGCCGCGCGTCACGTCGGGCGTGTTGCCGCGCCCGGCCTTCTGCAGCCGGCGCGTGAGCGCGACGCGCTCGCGCTGGAGAGCAAGCGAGCGTTCGGCGATTTCCAGCTCGTCGGCGGCCGAGCAGTTCTCCACGTACGCCCGCACGACGTCCGCCACCACGGTGATGCGTGCGACGTCGGCGGCGGCCTGCACGGCCTCGCTGTCCGCGCGCGCGGCTTCCACGCCCCGGCGCAGCTTGCCGAACAGGTCGAGTTCGTAGGAGACGTTGATGCCGATGTCGCCTTCGTACACCACCGGCACCTTTTCGGTCAGCAGGAACTGCTGGGCCGATTCCTGCGCCCGCGCGACCGACGCCGACGTGCCGCCGGACAAGCCGCCCTGCTGCTCGGCGAAGCTCACCCCGGCGCGCGCGCGGCCGATGTTCGCGGCGGCGACGCGCAGGTCGGTGTTCGACGCAAGGGCTTCGCGCACGAGGTCTTCGAGCACCGGGTCGTCGTAGAGATGCCACCAGTCCGGCGGCACGGGAGCGCTCGTGGCCGTGGCGCCGTCTACGCCGTCGAGCGGGGCGTTCGCGAGCGGCGCGTTGATCGCGGCCTCCTGCGGCAGCTTGTAGTCCGGGCCGACCGTGATGCACCCCGCGATTGCCAGCGCGGCGGGCAGCAGGGCGAGAAAACGCGGCGCCTTCATTTGACGCCCGGTGCGGCGGTGGATGAGCCTGAAGGGGCCGACGCCGCGGGAGCCGCTGGAGCAACCGAAACCCCCGAAGCCGCTGAAACCCCCGAAGCAACCGAAACCCCCGAAGCCGCCACCGGCCGGCCGACGAGCGACAGGTCGCGCATCGACACCGTCGCCGTGCGGCCCGCGATCATGCGGAAATCGGGCGGCACCTCGTCGAGCGCGACGCGCACCGGAATGCGTTGCGCGAGCCGGACCCAGCTGAACGCCGGGTTCACGTTCGGCAGCAGGTTCGACCCCTGCACGCGGTCGCGGTCCTCGATCCCGGCGACGATGCTCTGCACGTGCCCGCGCAGCACGTGCGGCTCGCCCATCACCTTGATGTCGACCGCCTGGCCGATGTGAATGCCGCGCAGCTTCGTCTCCTCGAAATAGCCGTCGACGCGAAACGAGTGCTGGTCCACCACCGAGAGCACCGGCCGCCCCGGGCTCACGTATTCGCCCGCGCGCGGCGCGCGGTCGTTCAGGTAGCCGTCGACAGGGCTCACCACCGTCGCGCGCTGCTGGTTCAGCCGTGCGGTATCGATCGCGACGATAGCGTCCGCGAGCTGCGCCTCCGCCGTCTCCACGCGCGAGCGGCTTTCCTCCGACACTTCCCGCGCCACCAGGTCGCCGAGCGCGCGGTTGCGGGCGTCCTCGCGGCGCGCCTGCGCGAGCGTCGCGCGCCGCTGCTGCGCGGTCGCCTCGGCCTGGCGCAGCGCGAGCGTGTAGCGCGCCGGGTCGATGACGAAGAGCGTCTGGCCGCGCGTGACCGGCTGGTTGTCCACCACGTGCACCGAGACGATCAGCCCGCCGACATCCGGCGCGACCTGCACGACGTCGGCGCGCACGTGGCCGTCGCGCGTCCACGGTGCGTACATGTAGTACTCGACGAGGTGCCACAGCACGTAGCCGGCGACGCTCGCGACGACGAGCGTAAGAAGGATCTGTCCGACGGAAAACCAGGTTCTTTTCACTTTTTAAAACCGCTGCTCTCAGAGACGCTGCGAAAGGATGACGACGCCCCCCAGCACGATCACATAGATGCCGAGATCGAAGATGGAGCGGTGCCAGATGAAACGGTACAGCCCGAGGCGCTCGAATACCCAGCGCCCCGCGAGGCTCACCAGATAGGCGACGAGCATCAGCACGAGGACCGAGGGCACGAAGACGCCGTAGAAATCGATCTCGCCGATCATCGCGCGCTCACCGGCCGAAAGAAATGGTTCACGATGCCGGCTCCCGCCCGGGCGGATGCGCCGCGCCCGGAAACAGCGACAGCCGCATGCCGACGAGCGCATGCAGCGCGTCGCGGCGCAGCCGGCGCGACATGGAGGCGGGCTGCGCGCCTTCTGCCGCTGCCGCTTCGCCCCATTTCACGACGCGCTCGAGTGCCGTGTCGATGGCCGTCTCGAGGCTCGCGGGCACCGGCTGGCGATCGCTGCGCGCAAGGCAGCGCTGGAAATACACGCGCACCTCGTCGAGCACGCGCTCGAGCGCGGCGAACTCGTCGGCGCCGAGGCGGCGGCGCAGGCGCCGCAGGTCGAGCGCATTGAACGCGACGCGCAGGTCGCGAAAGCTCTCGACGGGCGTATGCCGCGTGTCGCCCGTCGCGGCGACGCGCGGCAGGATCTGCAGCAGGCGGTCGAGCATGCGGGCGGTCAGGTTGCGCTGGTCCGCGACGGGCCGCGTCGACGCGCTCAGCACCACGTCGTGCCAGCTCGAGCGGATGAGCCGCGCGGCCGCGAACTCGGCGCCGAACGGGCGCGTGACGCGGGTCCACACGAACGCGAACAGCAGGCCCGCGGGACCCGCCAGGTTGCCGTTGACGAACGTGAGGAAGTTCGCGTCGTAGGTGCCCTGGATGCTGAGGAAGGTCGCCGTGTTGACGGCCGTGAGCATGGTGGCGAGGCTGTACTGCGGCCGCGGAATCAGGCTGCCGATCACGATGAACGGCACGGCGAAGAACAGCACGAGCATCGGGAAATCATGCACCGTCGGCAGGATGACGAAGAGGTAGAGACCCGCCAGCACCACCGAGAGGCACGTGTAGACGAAGAACGTGAACACCTGCGGGGCGGGCTCGTCGAGCGCGGCGAAGAAGCAGACGGCCACCGCCGCGAGCGTCACCGCGCCCGCGCCGTCGTTCCAGCCCGATGCGATCCAGATGCACATCGAGACGAAGATCGCTCCCCCCGCCGATGCCGCCGAGAAGAGCAGCATGCCGCGGTCGAAATACTGTTCCGTGCCGCCGAGGCGCCAGTGGCGGTAGCGCGGCGTCCAGCTGCCTTTCTCCTGCGTGATGATCACGCGCAGCGTGCGGCAGTCCTGCCACACGTCCACCACCTGCTTCAGGCGCCAGAGCGCGCTCGAAAGCAGCACGCCATCCCAGGCCGCGAGTTCGTCCGGGCCGGGCTGCATGTCCGCGATGCGCTGGCGCAGGTCGTCCGCGACGGGCTCGGGCGTGTCGTCGGTCGGCAGCGGGGCGTTGAACCACGCGACGATATCGGCGAGCAGCGCCTCGAACGGGGCAGGCAGCGGACGCCCTGTGCTGGCGAGCGCGACGAGCGGGTCGCCGAGCGCGGACATCAGCGGCAGCAGCAACTGCATGCGACCGCGCAGCTCGCGGGCGCGCGCGACGATGTCGGGCCGCGTGTGGTCGTAGGCGAGCTGGCTCAGCAGGAGCTCGAGGCCGTTGATCGTCGTGGCGAGCCGCTGCCGGCAGGCCGCCAGCGTCGCGCCGCCGATCCGGCCGGCGAGCGTCTCCTTCGCATAGAGCGCGGCGTCGCGGAACCAGGCGTCGGTGCGCGCGACGATGGTCGGCGCGAGGCGGCTCGGAAACACGGCGCTGCCCACCACGCTCGCGCAGACGATGCCGAGCAGGATCTCCTCGGTGCGCGTCAGGGCGAGGTCGAAGACGCCCGCCGGATTCAGGACGGCAGGCAGCGCGATCAGCGGCATGGTGTAGCCCGCGAGCATGAACGCGTAGCTGCGCGCGCTGCGGTCGTTGATCGCGAGAAAGAGCAGGGTGGAGGTCCACAACGCGACGACCGCGGCGAAGATATACGGCGACTCCACGAACGGCGGCACGAACAGCACTGCGGCCGCCGCGCCGAGCATCGTGCCGGCCGCGCGGTAGAGCGCCTTCGAACGCGTCGCGCCGACGAACGGGTTCGACACGATATAGACCGTCGCCATGGCCCAGTAGGGGCGCGGCAATTCGAGCTTGAGGCCGATGTAAAGCGCGAGCATCGCCGCGGCGAAGGTCTTCACCGAAAAGAGCCATTCGCGCGCGGTGGGGTAGATCAAGATGCGTCTGCCGGCGTCTTCCGCGCTCCGGCACCGGAGGGCGGGGCGCTGCCAGCGGCATGCGACGCGTGAAACGCGCTCAGCACGCGCAGGGTCGTTTCGAGTTCGTCGCGCGTGAAGCCTTCGAGCACCTTCGAGCGCAGGCCGACGAGCTGCGCTTCGACCTTCGAGGTGACGGCGCGGCCTTCGTCGGTGAGGGAGATGATCTTCGCGCGGCGGTCGTCGGGGTCTTCTTCGCGGCGCACGAGGTTCGCCGCGCACAGCTGATCGAGCAGACGCACGAGCGACGGCCCTTCGATGCTCACCATTTCCGCGAGCACCACCTGGCGCACCGGCTCGCCGAGTCTTCCGGCGACGAGCAGCGGCGTGGCGCAGGCTTCCGAGACGTTATGCGAGGCGAGCACGCTGTGGCTCGCACGGCGCCACTTGCGCGAGGCGATGACTAGAGCGGTGCTGACCGAGCGGCGCAGCGATTCGAGCGTTGACATGCCGCGCATTGTATAGGCGTCAAATATTCGTTAGCAAGCTATGCATGCGCAGGTGGAAGGTGCGTGAAAGGACGCTGCGTACACCATGGACATGAGTCGGCGGGCGCGATCGCGCAAGCGGCCGGCCGGGAAAACATCCCCGGCCGGCCGCTTGTGTTGCTTGTGCTTGTGCATCGACGTCTGGTCGATGCGCTACCGCTTACGGACGCTGAAAGTCGGGGCGTGCCGGGAAGCCGGGCGTCGCAATGGAGCCGGCACCCGCTGCCGACGAACCCTCAGCCACGCCGCCATACCCGGACGTCGCGCCGTTTTGCGCGGCCACGCGTTGCTCCGCGGCGAGGATGTTCTTCGGATACTGCGTCTGGTCGCTCGACGGGTCGTAGCCGGCCTTCTCGAGTTGCACGAGTTCGGCGCGGACCTGCGCGCGGGTGAGAGGCTGGTTCGACTGGGCGAACGAGATAGCGGGAACCGCGATGGCGGCGGCAAGTGCAACGGCTTGAATAAGTGCTTTCATGATGGACCTCGACTGACTTGGTTTGACGCGGACGTTTGTGTTCGCGCTTTGGTGACTCAAGTCTAGGTGCGAGGGCTCTTTTGATTAAGTATGTTGCGAACAAGGGATAATTGTCGAATTAGGTGTAAACCCTAATCGATTCTGATGCAGGTGCGGTCCGGCCCGCGCTTTCGGTTTGCAAGGAGGCGCCCGACGCCGCCCGGGAGCGCGCTGCTAGGCATTCACTTCGGCCCGCAGGAAATCGACGAGCGAGCGCTGAAGCGCGTTGAGCATCCCGCCCGAGGTCACGAGCGCAAGTTCCGTGGGCGGCAGTTCCGGCAGCCCGGTGCACAGCCGGTGTTCGGGCAGCACGGCGGTCGTGGGCAGCACCGAAATGCCCAGTCCCGAGGAAACCGCGGCCTGAATGCCCGTCAGGCTCTGGCTGCCGAACGCGATGCGCCAGCGCCGGTGCGCCTTGTCGAGGCTGCGGATCGCGCGCTGCCGGTACACGCAGCCCTGCGGAAAGAGGGCGAGCGGGATCGGCTCGTCCGTGCGTTCTTCGGACACGTCCGCGTTGTCGCCGCGCACCCAGACGAGCGATTCCGGCCAGGACGCGACGCACTCGCCGCTGCCCGGCTCGCGCTTGATGAGGGCGATCTCGATCTCCCCGGACGACAGCTTGCGCTGCAAGTCAGTGCTCATGCCGGCGACGGTCTCCAGCCGCACGCCGGGCTTCGCCTTGACGAAGCCGGACAGCATCGTCGACATGCGCCGCGCGTCGAAGTCCTCCGGCACGCCGATGCGCACGGGCATGAGCTTCACGTCGCTCGCGAGCGCGTCCTGCGCCTCCTGCGAAAGCGCGAGCAGCCGCCGCGCATATTGCGAAAGCAGCTCGCCGTGCTCCGTCGGGGTAACCTGATTGCCCGCGCGGTCGCGCGAAAGCAGCGTGCGGCCGACGGCTTCCTCCAGCTTGCGCACCTGCTGGCTAACGGTGGATTGCGTGCGGTGCACGCGCTCGGCGGCGCGCGTGAAGCTGCCTTCGTCGACGACGCAGATAAGCGTATTGAGCAATTCGAGATCAAGCATGACGGGCTCGCACCGATGGTTATTCGATATTCAACTGCGACTTAGAGTTTAATTTAATTTTCAAATATTGACCGGAGAAATTAATCTGGGGGCACGGCAAACCACAATTCGATTTTGGAGGACGTATGTCACTTTTTCACACCGCGCGGCCGCGATGGCTCACGTTTGATTGCTACGGCACGCTGATCCAGTGGGACGAGGGGTTGCAGGCAGCCGTGCGCGAGATTCTGGCGACGAAGGGCGGCAGCGACGTCGATCCGGCGAAGCTCATCGCCGTCTACGACCACCACGAACATGCGCTCGAGCAGACACCGCCGCACCGGTCGTTTCGCACGGTGGCGGGAGAGGGCCTGCAGCTTGCGCTGACCGAACTCGGCCTGCCGAGCGAACCCGGCGACGCCGACGTGCTGACCGGCCGCATCTCCGCGATGCCGCCGTTTCCCGAAGTGGTCGAAACGCTGCGGCAACTGAAGGAAGAGGGCTATCGGCTGTGCATCGTGTCCAATACGGACGATGACGTCATCGCGGGCAATGTCGCGCAGCTCGGCGGCTACATCGACCGCGTGATTACCGCCCAGCAGGCGGGCGCGTACAAGCCCGCGCGAAAATTGTTCGATTACGCTCACGAACAGCTTGGCGTGACGAAGGACGAAGTCGTGCACATTTGCGCGAGTCCGCATCTGGATCATGCGGCGGCGCGCGATATCGGCTTTCGCTGCGTGTGGATCGATCGCGGGACCGGGCGCACGCTTTTGCCCGACTACACGCCCGATGCCACGCTCACGACGCTCGACGGCGTGCCGCCGCTGTTCGCTTCGCTCGGCTGGTAACCGCCGGTCACTTTCGAGGACAACGATCATGGCGCATACACTCTCGACCACAACGGTCACCAGGCCGTCGCGTAGCGCGACGCTCGACTCCGACGCCGTCATGGAGGCGCGCCGCGAGCTGGCCGCGTGCTTTCAGCTCGCGGCGCGGCACGGTTTCGAGGAAGGCGTGTGCAATCATTTTTCTGCCGTCGTGCCGGGGCACGACGATCTCTTCTTCGTGAATCCTTATGGGTACGCGTTTTCGGAGATCACCGCGTCGCGGCTGCTGATCTGCGATTTCGACGGGCATGTGATCGACGGCGAAGGCAAGCCCGAGGCGACGGCGTTCTATATCCATGCGCGGCTGCACCGGCTGATGCCGCGCGTGAAGGCCGCGTTCCACACGCACATGCCGAACGCGACGGCGCTCTGTCTGCTGGAGGGGCCGCCGCTCCTGTGGCTCGGACAGACGGCGCTGAAGTTCTACGGGCGCACCGCCGTCGACGAGGACTACAACGGTCTTGCACTCGATGAATCCGAGGGCGACCGCATTGCAGGCGCGATGGGCGATGCCGACATCCTGTTCCTCAAGAACCATGGGGTGATGGTGGCGGGGGCGAGCATCGCGGAAGCCTGGGACGATCTGTATTACCTGGAGCGCGCGGCGGAAGTGCAGTTGCGGGCGATGAGCGCGAACCGGCCGCTCAAGCAGGTGCCGCACGATGTGGCGCAGCGCGCTTACGAGCAGATGCGCCTCGGGGACAAGGAAAGCGCTCGCGCGCACCTCGACAGTGGTATGCGGGAGCTGTGCCGGGAAGGGAATCTGTTTGATCGGTGAGAGTTCGGTGGTGTGTTGCTGGGGCTTGGACGGGGTGTTTACACCGTCTGATGCGCTTGCGCTCCTATGAAACTTGCTTTGATATTGGTTTATTTACTTCGCCCCTGTGCGGGGCGGCAGTTACTTTCTTTGCTGCTGCAAAGAAAGTAACCAAAGAAAGCAGCTATGGGCTCAGCGGTGTTAGGACGTGACCACGTTTGAGTGTTGCAGAGTGGCCCTACCGCCGGAGTGTCCACCTCTGTATGTTGAGCGGATGGGTACGCGGACCCACTGCGTCGTCGCACTTTCAAGCGAAGTGGTAAGGCAGTCATTCATCCGTCTCGGCACTACGTGCCCGACGTAACGTTCGCAAGGCGGTACGACACGCACTGCGACGTGACGAAGCCCCTCATGCGCAACCGAACGGAGCGCCTTGGTATTCGCGGCCGAAAAGCGAAGCGATTGGTTGTAGTAGACCTTGCGTCGGAGCGAAGCGAGGACGGATGAATGACTGCCTTACCACTTCGTTTAGCGGTGCGATGACACAGTGGGTCCGCGTACCAAGTCCGGTGACTGCATGGCGGCGACACTCCCACGGTCGGGCCACTCTGCAACACTCAAACATGGTCACGTCCTAACGCCGCTGACCTAATAGCTGCTTTCTTTGGTTACTTTCTTTGCAGCAGCAAAGAAAGTGACTGCTGCCCCGCACAGGGGCGAAGCCAATAGACCAATAGCAATGCAAGCTTCATAGGAGCGCAAGCGCATCAGACCGTTCAAAAAACACCAGCCCCAAGCGCGAGCAGACCCACCAGGAACGAGCGAGGCCACGAGCCGAAACGTGGGATCAGGCCTTGCCTGCTCTGCGAAGGGCTTTCGCCTGAACGAGCGGATTGAATCCAGGGCTTTGGCGTGTCGCGGCCTCCGGGCGTTCGCGCGAACGAGTGCCCGGCTCGCTGCCTGCCATACCGGAGGAAAGCTGGCTGAGCAGAGCATCGTCGTCTTCGGCTTCGACAGAAGAAGCGGCAGCGGCATCGGCACTACTGCCCATCAAATGCCCGACCACGGAAAGAAAATCCTTCTGCGCTTGACGAAGCGCACGTCCGGGCATCATCGTCAGCACGACGACTTCGTGTACCGAATGATGATCGACGCTGCGTTCGCGAGCCTCCTCGTGCCAGTCGACATCACGCCCCGCATAAGCGGCAATCACATGCTGCAAAACAGCCGGCGACAGCACCCCGGCGTCATAAAGCGCGATCACCTGCCGCTCCGCGAGCGAAAAAAGGCTTCCCCGGGCGGTCCGCCCGGGCGCGGCTCCGGCCTTTCTGGAGCCCCGCGCGGCCATTTAGGGCTTCCCCGGCGCGACGCGCCACACCGCATTGCCGACATCGTCCGCGACGAGCAGCGCGCCCGTGCGATCCACCGCGACACCGACCGGCCGCCCGAACGCATGCCCGTCGGCGGAGAGGAACCCCGTCAGCACGTCCTCGGTCGAACCCGACGGCTTGCCGTCCTGAAACGGCACGAACACGACCTTGTAGCCGCTGTGCGGCTTGCGGTTCCACGACCCATGCTGACCCACGAACGCGCCGTTCCAGTAGCGCGGGGGAAACGCCTTCGCATCGTAGAAGGTGAGCCCGAGCGACGCCGTATGCGCGCCGAGCGCATAGTCCGGCGCGATCGCCGACTGAACGAGATCGGGACGCTGCGGCTTCACGCGATCGTCGACGTGCTGCCCGAAATAACTATAGGGCCAGCCATAAAACGCGCCGTCCTTCACCGAAGTCATGTAGTCGGGCACGAGATCGTTGCCCAGTTCGTCGCGCTCGTTGACGACCGTCCACAGCGCGCCGCTTTGCGGCTGCCACGCCATGCCGTTCGGATTGCGCAGGCCGGTCGCGAAGAGGCGCGACCGGCGCGTGGCGATGTCCACTTCCAAGATCGCCGCGCGGCCGTTCTCGGCGTCGATGCCGTTCTCCGCGACGTTGCTGTTCGAGCCGACCGTCACGTACAGACGCTTGCCGTCGCGGCTCGCGATCAGGTTCTTGGTCCAGTGATGGTTGATCGCGCCGGCGGGCAGGTCGATGACCTTTTCGCCGGGCGACGCGATGCGCGTTGCGCCCTTGCTGTACCCGAAGCGCACGACGGCATCGGTATTCGCCACGTACAGGTCGTCGCCGACGAGCGCCATGCCGAACGGCGAATGCAGCTTGTCGATGAACACGGTCTTCGTTTCCGCGACACCGTCGCCATCCGCATCGCGCAGCAGGACGATGCGGTCCGGGCTCGGCACGGCCGCGCCCGCACGCTTCATGACCATGTTCATCACCCAGCCCTTGATGCCGGCGTTCTCGTCGTGCGGCGCGGGCGCGTTGCTCTCCGCGACGAGAACGTCGCCATTGGGCAGCGTCGCAATCCAGCGTGGATGATCGAGGCCGGTGGCGAACGCGTTGACCCCGAATCCCGCGGGTGAAACCGGCATCGCGCCTTCGGGCCACGGCGACGCCGGCGCGATATTCACGGTCGGCATCAGCGACTTCTGCGGCGCGGGCAATTGCGGGTTCGGGCCGAAGCCGATGGCGCTCTCATCGGCGGCGCGCACGGCGGGTGCGGTAGCTGCGAGCGCGATCGAGCAGGCGGCCGCGAACCGCATGCGTCGTTTCTGGAGCGTGGAGTGTGTCGGTGATGAACGATGCGCCGTCAAAGTGAACTCCTGTTAATCGGAATGCGGACGGAGTGACCGGTTGCATCAGCCTCCGCCGATGCCCTGGACGATCTTGCCAGTACCGCCGCACGTTTCGCAAGTCGCGCCTTCGATGGCTCCGGCGCCATCGCATGCGGGGCAGATGTCCTCGCCGCTGCCGGGCGTGCCGGGTTCGGCCTCGTCGCCGGGATTGAGTGGAGATTGCTGCGTCATGATGTGCTCCTTTGCGGGTCGGCAATATTTTCGAAGCGCCCCAGCCGGAGATAGCAAGCAACGTTCCATGTCGGTCGCCTGCAGTTTTTTCAACGCGCGCAAAGCGCGCATGCCGCGCAGACAGGCTGCACGGAGGCGCACGGGGTGGAACGCGTGTTGCTGCTATCCAGGTGCGGCGCAAGCCGTGCAACCCAAGGAGGATGTATGGGCGATAGGAACAAGGATCAAAAGCAGAAACAGATGGGCAACCAGCCGTCGAATCCGAATCAATCGGACAAGCAACCGGGGCAACAGCAGCAAGGTCAGCAACCTGGCCAGAAGCAGCAGAACCAGCAGCCGCCGCAGCATCAGGGCGACAAGCGCCAGCCATAATCGGTAGCGTCGCACGGCCCCGCATCGCGGGGCCGTGCGATTGTTTATCAAACCACTTCACGCGTTCACGGCTTGCGGCCAAATGCTTCACGCAGGCGCTTTTTCGCCTGATCCAGCGTGCTGCGCCGTGCCTTCGGCAGGTTGCGTCCCGCGCGATTGATGTAGAAGTTGAGCATCGACATGGCCGACTGAAACGGTGTGCCCTTGCGCCGCTTGCTGTGCGTGGAAGAACGCTTGAGCGAGTCCGCAATTTCCTGCGCGCTGCCTTCCCTGAAGATATCCTTTTCGATGTCCATCGCGTCGCTCGTCTCCATCACGTGATGCGACCAGCGGTTCGCGCTCTTCGCGGGCTTTCTCTTTGCGGCCGCGGTTGTCTTCCTTTCGCTTGCGATCGCATGACGCTGGCGCGATGCACGCGCGCCTTTCGCTGTCTTACGCTTTGCCGGCATGCCTGCTCCCTGATGTTGCTCATTGGCGTTGAATCAGTCCTTGCGCCCGATGAGCCGATGCGCGTGGCGCAGCGCATCGACGATCGAGCGATAAGCCATCTCGCGCGTCCCGGCGTCGGGGGCGCGCAACGCAAACGACGGATGATAGGTCGCGATCACGGAACGTCCTTCGTGCTCGATAACGTGCGCCATTGAAGCCTGCAGCGTGACGCCCGATTTGCGCAGCACGGACTTCAGCGCAGTTGCGCCAAGCGCGACGATTACCTTTGGCGCGACGCTCGCGACCTCGCGATCCATCCAGTAATGGCACGCGTCAATCTCGCGCTGCGCCGGCGTCTTGTGCATGCGGCGCGTGCCGCGCGGCGCCCACTTGAAATGCTTGACCGCGTTGGTCACATACACGTCCTTGCGTTCGACACCCGCTTCGGCGAACGCCCGGTCGAGCATTGCGCCCGCCGGGCCGACGAACGGCCTGCCCTGCAAGTCCTCCTGGTCACCCGGCTGCTCGCCGACCACCATCAGCGGCGCGTGCTTCGGTCCCGCGCCGGGTACGGCCTGCGTCGCATCCTTCCACAATCCGCAGCGGCGGCACTGGTCGAGTGTCGCGGGTTGCTGGTCCGGTTCGACACCAGGAGCGGGTTTCGTCGCCATCGCGCTTCATGCGTTCGCGGCCCGGCGCGCGGCTTCGAGCGTCAGCGGTTCGCGCAGCGCTTCCGCGAGCCGCGCCGTGGCTTCGTTGCGATCGCAGGAGACAATCGCGCCGACTTCGCTCCCCTTCATCAGATACGCGATGAACTGCGGCCCATCGAGTTCGCCGTCGATCACGACTTCGTCCGGCTCGCTCGTGTGGCCGAGATAGTCGAAGGTCTTCTCGAAGTGATAGGTCCAGAAGTAGGGGACGCCGGCGTACTCCCTCTTTGCGCCCGCCATGTTGTATGCGGCGACGCGCGCATGCTGCTGCGCGACGCGCCAGTGCTCGATGCGCACGCGCTCGCCCGAATGCGGCAGCGCGAAGCGCGCGACGTCGCCAGCGGCATAGAGGCCGGGCGCGGCACACATCGATGCATCGACGGGAATGCCGCCGTCATCCGCAAGCTCCACTCGCTGGAGGAACGATGTCGCGGGCTTCACGCCGGTGCCCGCGATCACGATGTCCGCCGCGACGCGCTCTCCGTTGTCGAGCACGACCTCGCGCACGCCGTCGCCGCCTTCGAGCGCGCTTACGTGGGCGTTCATGCGAAATGACACGCCGTTGTTCTCGTGAAGGCGCATGAACATGCCGCCGATGCGCTCGCCGAACTGCTTCGCGAACGGCACCTTGCCGGGCGCGACCACGGTGACGTCGATCTTGCGCCTGCGCAGGCACGAAGCCACTTCGAGCCCGATGAAGCCGGCGCCGACGATGACCGCGCGGCTGCGTCCGTCGAGCGAGGCGAGGATCGCGCGTGCGTCTTCCAGATTGCGCAACAGATGCACGCGGGCGAGCGCAGCGCCCGGCACATCGAGCGGCTTCGGAATGCCGCCGGTACATACGAGTGCGGCGTCGTAGCGGAGCACGCTACCGTCTGCGAGTTCGGCCTCTTTCTTCGCCGCATCGAGCCTCACGATTTCGGACTCGATCCGCTCGATCCCGTGCTTCGAAAAGAATGCAGGGTCGAGAAGCGGAGGGACATCCGCGGGCGTCATGTCGCCCGCCACGACGAATTTGCTGAGCGAGGTCCGGTCGTAGGGCATGCGCGCATCGCCGCCCGCAAGCACGATGCGACCGCTGAAACCCGCTTCGCGAAGCGCGGCGCAAGCGGCGGCCCCCGCCGCGCCCGCGCCTGCGATGAACATCGTCGCGGGATCGGGTGCGCGCCGGTCTTCCTGCTGTCTGACCGGCTCGGGCGACACGTACACGTCGCCGTCATCGACCGACGCCGGGTAACGCGTGAGCCCGACGAGCGCAGGCGGCTCGACGAGGCTGCCGTCGCTCGCGTCGAACGTGCCCTTGTGCCACGGACACACGATGCGTCCGTTGCAGATCGCGCCTTCTTCGAGCGGCGCGCCCGCATGCGGGCAATCCGCTGCGTAGGCGTGAACGGTGTCGCCCGTGCGCACCAGCATGACCGGCGTATCGGCGATCTTCACGCGCGTGCCACGATCCTCGGGCAGGTCGCCGAGGCGGGCGACCTTGTGCATTTTCTGATGCTGCATCTCACGCTCCGGTAGCTTGCCTTCATCGACCAGCAAAAACCGGACCGCGCAGCAAACGAAAAAGCCGCCGGAATGCGGCGGCCTTCGAGGCCATGGCAGCAGGAAGTCTTTACATCGCTTCAGTCACCGCGCGCAGGAATTGCCGCGTGCGCTCATGCTGCGGCGCGGAGAAAAACTGCTGCGGCGGCGCCTGCTCGACGATCTTGCCCTGCGAGAAAAAGCACACGCGATCGGCGAACTCCTTCGCGAAACCCATCTGGTGCGTGACCATCAGCATCGTCAGGTTGTGCTCGTGACCGAGCTTGCGGATCACGTTCAGCACTTCGCCGCACAGTTCGGGGTCGAGCGCGGACGTGACTTCGTCGAAGAGCATGACCTTCGGGCGCATCGCGAGTGCGCGCGCAATCGCGACGCGCTGCTGCTGGCCGCCCGACAATTGCGACGGGAAGTGATTGCACTTGTCGGCGAGACCGACCATCGAAAGCAGGTCGCGGCCGCGCTCGGTTGCATCCTTCTTCGACATGCCGAGCACGCGCATCGGCGCTTCGATCGTATTCGCGAGCGCGGTCATGTGCGGAAAGAGATTGAAGCTCTGGAACACCATGCCGATCTTGCTGCGCACCTTCCTGACATGCCGCTCCGAAGCGGGCACGAGCACGCCGTTGCGCAACTGGTGCGTGAGCGGTTCGCCCTCCACTTCGATCACGCCGTCGGTCAGCGGATCGAGCGTCATCAGCACGCGCAGCAGCGTGGACTTGCCCGAGCCGCTCGGCCCGATGATCGCAACCTTCTCGTTGCGCGCGACGTCGAGGTTCAGTTCGTCGAGGACGGTGAGCGCGCCGTAGCGCTTGGTCACGCCCTTGAAGCGGACCATCGGGGCGGTGGCGGCGGCATCGGCGGCGGCGCCGAGAGCGGGGTCGAGATCGCGTTTCATCTGCTTTTCCTTGAGTTCCATCACCGTGCACCGCCCGGCTGAGTGTGAGTGGCGAAGACCTGCGGGTTCGGGTTCATGGCAGCCTCACGCGTCGTTCGAGGTGGCGCACGCCCGAGGCGAACGTCACGCTGATAAGAAGAAAGAACAGGCCCGTCATCGTGATCGGTTCGAGATAGCGGAACGTTTCGGAGCCGATGTTCTTCGCCTGCTGCATCAGTTCCACGACGGTGATGGCGGAGAGCACCGGCGTGTCCTTGAACATCGCGACCAGATAGTTGCCGAGCGCGGGAATGATCGGGCGAATGGCCTGCGGCAGGATCACGCCGCTATACGTGCGCCACGGCGAGAGCGACAGCGCGCACGCCGCTTCCCACTGCCCGCGCGCCACGCCGTTCAGCCCCGCGCGATACACCTCCGACACGTAGCATGCGTAATGCACCGCAATGCCGATCGTGCCCGCGGTGAGCGCCGACATCGTGATGCCGTAGATCGGCGCGACATAGAAGAGCACGTACACCTGGATCAGGAGCGGCGTGCTGCGAATGAACTCGATGAAGAGGGCCGTCGGCTTCGCGATGAACTGCACGTCGCTGCGGCGCATGATCGCGAGCACGAGTCCGAGCACGAGCGCGATCGCGAAGCCGATGATCGTGATGCCGATCGTGTACATCGAGGCGCGCAGCAGATCCGGCAGGATGGAGAGCGCGTACTTCATGTCGAAGAAGTGATTCATTTGGCGATCCCCGGAACGGCGCGGCGCGCGACATGGCTGCTGAAGCGCCGCTCGAAACGGCGCATCACGAAGGCGATGACCTGTGCGAGCACGAAATAGATTACGAGCGTGAGCGCGAAGATCTGCGCCGTCTTGAAGGTGGATTCGTCGAGCTGGCGCGCGCGGAAGGTGAGGTCGGACAGCGTGATGAGCGACACGAGCGAGGTACCCTTGAGCAGCTCGATCATCAGGTTCGTCGCCGGCGGCAGCGCGTTGATCATGGCCTGCGGCAGGACGATACGGCGCATGCGGGCGGAGGCCGGCATGTTGAGCGCGATCGCTGCCTCGTACTGGCCGCCCGGCACCGAGCGCAGCGCGCCGCGCAGGATCTCGGACCCGTACGCGCCGTAGTGCAGCCCGAGGCCGACGATCGCGACGGTGAACGGCGTCAGCGCGAGATTGAACGGCGGCAGCGGCAGCACGAAAAAGAACCAGAACAGCTGCACGAGCAGCGACGTGCCGCGGAAGATCTCGACGTAGATGTTGCCGAGCCAGCGCACCGGGCGCCAGGGAGCCGTGCGCAGCGCGGTGGCGACGCCCGCTATCACGATCGAGAGCAGGATGCCGTACACGGCGATCTCGACGGTGACGAGCGTGCCTTTGATCAGAAGGGGCATGAGTTCGCGCATGGCGGTTCCTCGCTGGTTGCCCGGCGAGAGACGCGTGCTCGCCGGGAAATGCTACGGGTGGCGCGATGCTGCGCGCCACGTTGCTGCATCAGCCGCCGCAGAGTTCAGCGGTTTTCTTTTGCGGCAGGTTGCTCTTGTCGAAGCCGAACGGCGCGACGGTCTTCAGGTGGTCTTCAGTGCCGAGCCACGCCTGAAGCTCCTTGTTCACGGCATCGCGCAAGTCCGTGTCGTCCGGGCGGAAGGCGAGCGCGCCATAGCCCGTGTGCTTCGGATCATCGACGAAAGTCCCGATCGCCTCGACCTGCGGCCCGCCTTTCGCGGCGAGGCCCTTCATCGTGAGCTGGGTGCCGGCGGCGGCATCGGCGCGGCGGGCGCGCACGGCCTGCAACTGGGCCGTCGTGTCGGGCACCTGGAGCAACTGGTCGTCCTTCACGCCCGATGAACGCGCATAGCCGAGCTCGACCGCCCCTGCCATCACAGCAAGTTTCGTGTCCGCCTGCTTCGCGACATCGGCATAGCTGTGAAGATTCTTCGGATTGCCTTTCAGCACGAGCAGGGTGTCCTGGATCTGATACTGCGGGTTCGCGAACGCGACCTGCTTGCAGCGCTCGGGCGTCACGTACATGCCGGCTGCAATCACGTCGAAGCGGCCCGCGCGCAGGCCCGGAATCAGCGCGCCCCACTCGGTCAGCACGGCATCGACCTTCTTCACGCCGAGCTTCGCGAAGACTTTCTTCGCGATCTCGGGCGATTCGCCCGTGACGGTGCCGTCGGGCGTGGTGTAGGCGAACGGGCTTTCGTTCGCATAGCCGATGCGCACCTCGCCGGTGCGCTGGATGCGCTGCAACGTGGTTTCGGCGCCGGCGGGCAACGCGTGCACCGCCAGCCCCGCCGCTGCGACGCAAAGCGCTCCCAGCATTCCAGACACTCGCTTAGATTTCATGTCGATCCCGTTCTGTGGTTCGTAATTCATCGCGTGGTTGGTTGCGCCGCACAAGCTCCGGACGCCCCGGCCGGATGCTCGCAAACCCGTAGGACCATTGCTGCAAGCCCCTTCGCCGGTGTCGCGGAACACAGCCATGAACGCAGCATACAAAGCCATATATTTGTTCCGATTGCTCTAGGACAATAATTTTCAGGCCGTCTTTTGAGCGACCATGGAGGCACGAAAAGCGTGCAGGAAAGGAGCCGAAAGTGAACGAGCGATGGCGCGAAGCGGTGCGGACGGTGCAGGGTGTCCAGTCGAAATACAAGCGGCTGGTGAAGGCGATTGCGAGCGACATTGAAAGCTCGGCGCTGGGTTCGGGCGCGCGCCTGCCGCCGCAGCGCGAGGTCGCGGCCGACCTCGAGATCAGCGTGCAGACCGTGACGAACGCCTACAAGGAACTGGAGCGGCAGGGGCTGATCCGCTGCGAGGTCGGGCGCGGCAGCTTCGTCGCGGCGCGCGTCACCGAGACGATGTCGAACTACATGCTCGATACGGCCGAGCGCTCGGTCGTCGATTTTTCGATTGCGCGCATCATTCATACGCCGGAGCACGACGCGATGTGGCGCAAGGTATGCGCGTCGCTCGCCACGCTCGACGACCAGCCGTGGATCCGCGCGATCCGGCCGATCGCGGGCTTCGAGCATCACCGGCAGGCAGGCGTGCAGTGGCTCGCGTCGCTCAACATGCCGGCGAACCCGGACACGCTGCTCGTCACGAACGGCGCGGCGCACGGCATCTTTCTCGCACTCGCGTCGACGGTCGGCCCCGGCGACACCGTGCTGTGCGAGAACCTCACGGACCACGGCGTGATCGGCTCGGCGAACGTTTTGGGGTTTACGCTCAAGGGGCTCGAAATCGACGAGCACGGCATCCGGCCCGAGCACTTCGAGGAAATGTGCGACAGCGAGCGCGTCTCCGCGCTCGTCTGCACGCCGACGCTGAACAACCCCACCGTGGCGCTGATGCCGGACTCGCGGCGGCGCGCGATCGCGCGCATCGCCGAGCGCTACGGCGTCTACGTGATCGAGGACGACGTCTACGGCGCGCTGCCCGCGAAGGCGCAAACGCCGATATCGAGCCTGATCCCCGAACTCTCGTTCTACTGCACGAGCATGACGAAATCCGTGTTGAGCGGCCTGCGCACCGGCTACCTGACGATGCCGCGGCGGCTCGCGCTGCGCGCGGAAAGCGTGCTGCGCGTGAGCAGCTGGATGGCGACCTCGCCGGTGGCGGAAATCGCGACGCGCTGGATCATGGACGGCACCGCGCAGCGACTCGTCGAGATCCAGCGCGAGCGGCTCGCCGCGCGCCAGGCGGTGGTGCGCGACCTGCTCGGCGCCTACGTGCTCGGCAGCCATCCGCAGGCGCTCTCGGTGTGGCTGCGCGTGCCCGACTACTGGCAGGCGGATCGCATCACGCGCGAGCTGCGCAATCGCGATATCGCGGTCACGTCGCCTGATCCGTTCCTCGTGCGCGGAGCCGAGCGGCCGAACGCGGTGCGGCTTTGCGTGGGCGCCGAAGTGAGCGAGACGGCGTTCCGCGCGGCCGTCGAAACGATGCGCGAAGTGTACGGGCAGTATCCGCACGTGCACGACTTCAGCTGAAATGATCTAGGACATTCAAAAACGATTTTTTAGGACATTAGACTGGGTTGCACTGGAACTCAACGCAGCCAAGCCCACATGTCCGCCTTCTCGCTTGCCGATGTCTATCGCGCCCGCCGGCGCATCGAAGGGCGCGTCTGCCGCACGCCACTCGTCGAATCGCCCGCGCTCTCGCGCATCGCCGGCGTTCCCGTCCATCTCAAGCTCGAAACCGTTCAGCCGACCGGCAGCTTCAAGCTGCGCGGCGCGACCAATGCGCTCGCCGGACTGGCGGAAGAGGGCGTGACGCGCGTCGTCACCGCATCGACCGGCAATCATGGCCGCGCCCTCGCGCATGCGGCGCGCTCGCTCGGCTTGGAGGCGGCCGTGTGCATGTCGTCGCTCGTGCCGAAGAACAAGGTCGATGCCGTCGCTGCGCTGGGTGCGCGCGTCGTGATCGCGGGCAGGAGCCAGGACGACGCGCAGGTCGAGGCGCTGCGCCTCGTGCGCGAGGAAGGTTTCGCATTCGTGCCGCCCTTCGACGATCCGCGCGTGATCGCCGGGCAGGCCACCATCGGTCTGGAAATTCTCGAAGCGCTGCCCGATACCGCGGGCATCGTCGTGCCTCTCTCGGGCGGCGGGCTCTTCAGCGGCGTCGCGTTTGCAGCGAAACGCATCGCGCCCGCCGTGAAGATGACCGGCGTCACGATGGCGCGCGGCGCCGCGATGCATGCGAGCCTCGCGGCGGGCAAGCCTGTGCTCGTCGATGAACTCGAGACGCTCGCCGATTCGCTCGGCGGCGGCATCGGGCTCGACAACCGCCACACGTTCGCGATGACGCGCGAGCACATCGACCAGCTCGTGCTGCTAGACGAGGCGTCGATTGCCCGCGGCATCGTGCATGCGTATCGCGAGGAGCGTCTCGTCGTGGAGGGTGCGGCGGCGGTGGGCATGTCCGCCGTGCTGGATCGCGTGCTCGACGAGCCGCGCGGGCCGCTCGTGATCATCGTGAGCGGCTGCAATATCGATATCGAACTGCATCGACGTCTTGCTGGAGCGTGACATGTCTGCCATTTCCATTCTGGGCGAGGCGCAACTGCGCGCGCTCGTGCCCCTCGATCTCGCCGCCATCGACCAGGTCGAGGCCGCGTTCCGCTCGCTCGCGACCGAAGCCGTCGCGATGCCGCCGGTGCTTCGTCTCGACATTCCCGAGCACGCGGGCGAAGTCGACGTGAAGACGGCGTACCTGTCGCGTTTCGAGAGTTTCGCGATCAAGGTCAGCCCGGGCTTCTTCGACAACCCGAAGCTCGGCCTGCCGAGCCTCAACGGGCTGATGCTCGCGCTCTCGGCGCGCACCGGCCTGACTGAGGCGGTGCTGCTCGACAACGGCTATCTGACCGCCGTGCGCACGGCGGCGGCGGGCGCGGTCGCCGCGCGCTGGCTCGCGAAGAAGGACGCGAAGCGCGTCGCGGTGATCGGCGCGGGCGAGCAGGCCCGCCTGCAACTGAAGGCGCTGATGCTCGTGCGCAAGATCGAGCATGTGAGCGTGTGGGCGCGCGATCCGCAGCGCGCGGCGCGCTTCGCAGAGGAGACGGAAGGCGTGCGCTGCGAAGTCGCCGCCAGCGTGCATCAGGCACTCGAACACGCGGACATCGCCATCACGACCACGCCGAGCCGCGAGCCGCTCATCCATGCACGCGACCTGCATCCCGGTCTGCACATCACCGCGATGGGCTCGGACGCGGAGCACAAGAACGAACTCGCGCCCGATGTCTTCGGCGCGGCACGCTACATCTGCGACCGCGTGCAGCAGACGCGCGTGCTCGGCGAACTGCATCACGCGATCGTGGCGGGCGTCGTCGCAGCCGATGCGGCGTTCGCGGAACTCGGCCAGGTGATCGCCGGGCGGGCGCCGGGCCGCACGAGCGACGCCGACGTGACCGTCTGCGATCTCACCGGCACCGGCGCGCAGGACACGGCCATCGCCGCACTCGCGATCGCGCGTGCGAAGGCGGCCGGAGCAGGAACCATCTTCAACAACGACGTGACGCTCTGAGAGGGGACGATGTCTCAAGCAATGCAACAGGAAGCAACGAAGGCGGGCGCGCCCGCCGTGCGCCTGCCGTTCGAGCGCAGCGAATACGACGCGCGCATCGCGAAGACGCGGCGCGCAATGCAGCAGGCGGGCGTGGATCTGATGATCGTCACCGACCCGACCAACATGGCGTGGCTCACCGGCTACGACGGCTGGTCGTTCTATGTGCACCAGTGCGTGCTGCTCGCGACGGAAGGTGAGCCGGTGTGGTTCGGCCGCGGCCAGGATGCGAACGGCGCGAAGCGCACGGTGTTCATGAAGCACGAGAACATCGTCGGCTACCCGGATCACTACGTGCAGTCGCAGGCGCGCCATCCGATGGACTACCTGTCGGCGGAAGTGATCGCGGCGCGCGGCTGGGACACGTGCCGCATCGGCGTGGAGATGGACAACTACTACTTCAGCGCGGCCGCGTACGCGTCGCTCACGAAGCACCTGCCGAACGCCCGCTTCACCGACGCGACCGCGCTCGTCAACTGGCAGCGCGCGGTGAAGTCGGCGCGCGAGATCGAATACATGCGCGTGGCGGCACGCATCGTCGAGAAGATGCACGCGCGCATCGTCGAGAAGGTCGAGCCGGGCATGAAGAAGAGCGATCTCGTCGCCGAGATCTACTCGGCCGGGATCACCGGCGTCGAAGGCTATGGCGGCGACTATCCCGCCATCGTGCCGCTGCTGCCCACCGGTTCCGATGCGGCCGCGCCCCACCTGACGTGGGACGACTCCGCGTTCACCGCGAACGCCGGCACGTTCTTCGAAATCGCGGGCTGCTTCAGGCGCTATCACTGCCCGCAGTCGCGCACCGTGTATCTCGGCCGGCCGCCGAAGCATTTCATCGAAGCGGAGAAAGCGGTGGTGGAAGGCATCGAGGCGGGGCTCGCCGCGGCGAAGCCGGGCAACCTGTGCGAGGACATCGCCAACGCGTTCTTCGCGGTGCTGCGCAAGTCGGGCATCGAAAAGGACAGCCGCTGCGGCTATCCGATCGGCGCGAGCTATCCGCCGGACTGGGGCGAGCGCACGATGAGCCTGCGTCCCGGGGACAAGACCGTCCTCGAAGCCGGCATGACGTTTCATTTCATGCCCGGGCTGTGGCTCGACGACTGGGGCCTTGAAATCACGGAGAGCATCCTGATTACGGACACCGGCGTCGAGACCTTCTGCAACACGCCCCGCAAACTGTTCGTGAAGGAGTAGCGAATGCGTGAGTCACCGATCCGGCCGACGGTGGATTTTTCCGCCGACGGCGAGCAGCACGGCTTCCTCAAGCTGCCGTATTCCCGCGACGATTCCGCGTGGGGCGCGGTGATGATTCCGGTCACCGTCATCAGGCGCGGCGAAGGTCCGACCGTGCTCCTCACGGGCGGCAATCACGGCGACGAATATGAAGGCCCGATCGCGCTGTCGAAGCTCGCTTCGACGCTCAAGGCGTCCGACATCACCGGCCGCGTGATCATCGTGCCGTTCATGAACTTCCCCGCGTTTCAGGCGGGCACGCGCACGTCGCCGATCGACGCGGGCAACCTCAACCGCAGCTTTCCTGGCAGGCCCGACGGCACGGTGACGGAGAAGATCGCGGACTACTTCCAGCGGCATCTGCTGCCGCTCGCGGACTACGTGCTCGACATTCACGCGGGCGGCCGCACGCTCGACTTCGTGCCGTTCGCCGCGATCCACGTGCTGCCCGACGCGGCGCAGCAGGCACGCTGCGAAGCGGCGATGCGCGCGTTCGGCGCGCCGTATTCGATGCGCATGCTCGAACTCGACAGCGTCGGCTTGTTCGACAGCGCTGTCGAGGAAGCGGGCAAGGTGTTCGTCTCGACGGAGCTCGGAGGCGGCGGTTCCGCGAGCGCGGCGAGCGTCGCGGTGGCGGAGCGCGGCGTATATGGACTGCTCGCCCATGCTGGCGTGCTCGCGAAGGAAGCCTTCGAGGCGGGCGAGTCCGGCCGCACGACCACGCTCCTCGACATGCCCGACGGCACCTGCTATACCACCAGCGAGCACAGCGGCCTGCTCGAGATGTGCCGTGATCTCGGCGACATCGTGAAGGAAGGCGACGTCATTGCGCGCGTGTACGACGCGACGCGCACGGGCGCTGCGCCCGTCGAGTACCGCGCCCGCCGCGGCGGCCTCGTCGCGGCGCGCCACTTCCCGGGCCTCGTGCAGACGGGCGATACGGTGGCCGTGGTCGCCGATATCGTGGAGCGCAACATTCCGGTGGCGATTTAAGTTGATCAAGCTCGACCGCTACGACCTCGCCATCCTGCGCATCCTCGCGCGGGATGGCCGCATCACGAAATCAAGGCTCGCCGAAGAGGTGAACCTGTCGATCTCGCCTGCGTGGGAGCGCGTGAAGAAGCTCGAGGAGAGCGGGATCATCAGGGGGTATCGGGCCGACGTGGACTGGGCGTCGGCGTTCAAGGGCAGCCGCATCGTGGTCGAGGTGACGCTCGCGCGCCATACCGCGCACGACATGCGGCGCTTCGAGGAGCGCGTGAGCGCCGCGCCCGAAGTCGTTCAATGCTATGCGACGGGCGGCGGTGTGGACTACGTGCTTCATGTCGTGTCGCGCGACATCGACCACTATCAGCGCTTCATCGATTCGCTGCTCGTGGATGAACTCGGCATAGAAAAGTACTTCACGTACATCGTCACGAAGATCGTGAAGAGCATGCCCGACGACGTGCCGGACTGGACCTGAAAAACCACATGCCGGCGGCATTCGAATCAGAAAAAACGTGAATTCCAGGCGGCCGCAACAAAAAATTCATGCGGCGCCGCGACCTTAAAGTGGATGCATACCGCAACAGAACAAACAGGAGGCGTTCATGATGCTCGGTCATCCCATCCTTTTCAAGTCGCTGTGCTATGTCGACGGCCGCTGGATCCACAGCGACAGCGCCGCCACCGTCGCCGTGCAGAATCCCGCCGACCAGAGCGTGATCGGCCACGTGCCGATGCTGGAGGCCACGCAGATCGAAGCCGCCGTCGATGCCGCCGAGCGCGCGTTTGGCACGTGGCGCTGGGTGCCGCAGGAAAAGCGCAGCGCGCTGCTCCTGCGCTGGCATGAACTGATCCTGCGCCATCAGCACGACCTCGCGGGCATTCTCTCGCTCGAACAGGGCAAGCCGCTCGCCGAAGCGCGCGGCGAGATCGCGTATGCGGCGAGCTTCGTCGAGTGGTTCGCGAACGAGGCGAAGCGCCTCGCGGGCCGCACCATCCCGACCCACATCAACGGCGCGCATCTTGGCACGGTGATGGAGCCGGCCGGCGTGGCGGCGCTCATCACGCCCTGGAATTTTCCGGTCGCGATGATCACGCGCAAGGCCGCGGCTGCGATCGCGGCGGGCTGCACGACCGTCATCAAGCCCGCGCACGAGACGCCGTTCTCCGCGCTCGCGCTCGCGCAGCTCGCGGAAGAAGCGGGCTTCCCGGCGGGTGTATTCAACGTGGTGCTCGGCGAGCCGCAGATGGCGATGGAGACGCTCGTGCGCGACACCCGCGTGCGCGCCGTGAGCTTTACCGGATCGACGCGCGTGGGCGGGCTCGTCGCGCGCGCGGCGGCCGAGTCGGGCATCAAGAAGCTCGCGCTCGAACTGGGCGGCAACGCGCCGTTCATCGTGACCGCGGACGCCGATCTCGACGACGCCGTGCGCATTGCGGTGGGCGCGAAGTTCCAGACCTCGGGGCAGGACTGCTGCGCGGCCAATCGCATCCTGGTCGCCGCGCCGCTGTACGAGCGTTTCGTCGCGCAATACAGTGAAGCGGTGAGGCGGCTCAAGGTCGGTCCCGCGTTCGATGCGAACGTCGATGTCGGGCCGCTCATGCATCAGGCCGCGTTCGATGCGACCGCCGCCCGCGTGGAGGACGCGAGGGCAAAGGGGGCGCGCATCACGGTGGGCGGCAGGCAGCACGCGCTCGGCGGATGGTTTTTCGAACCGACGGTCGTGGCGGATGCCAAACCGGGCATGCGCATTTACGACGAGGAGAATTTCGCGCCCATATCGGCCATTTCGTCATTCGAAACAATCGATGAAGTCGTGGCGCTCGCCAACGACACCGAATACGGCCTCGCGGCCTACGTATGCGCGCAGCGCGTCGACACGATCTTCCAGCTCGTGAGAAGGCTCGATTTCGCGATGGTGTCGGTGAACGGCGTCAAGTTCACGGGCGCGCCGGTTCCGTTCGGCGGCATGAAGGCATCGGGCCTCGGCCGCGAAGGCGGCGCGGAAGGCTTCGAGCCGTTCGTCGAAACCAAATACTTCTGCCTCGGCAATCTGGGCCTTCCGCTCGCCAGCGCCGCGGCTTAACCGAAACGAAGCAACAAGGAGAAGCACATGACCCAACTCGACCAGCTGTTCAACGAAGACCGCGCGCACTTCATGCACCCGTCCACGCACGCACACGATCACGCGAGCGGCGCGCTGCCGGGCAAGATCGTGACGGGCGCGAAGGGCATCCGCATCGAAGACCATCAGGGCAAGAGCTACATCGACGCGTTCGCGGGTCTCTATTGCGTGAACATCGGCTATGGCCGCACCGAAGTGGCCGACGCGATCTACGAGCAGGCGAAGAAGCTCGCGTACTACCACACGTACGTGGGCCATTCGACCGATACGATCATCGAATTGTCGTCGCGCATCATCGACTGGTCGCCGGCGGGCATGAAGAAGGTGTACTACGGCATGTCGGGGTCGGATGCCAACGAGACGCAGATCAAGATCGTCTGGTACTACAACAACGTGCTCGGCCGCCCGAACAAGAAGAAGATCATCTCGCGCCAGCGCGGCTACCACGGCTCGGGCATCGTGACCGGCAGCCTGACGGGCCTGGCGAGCTTTCACCAGAACTTCGACTTGCCGGTCGACCGCGTGAAGCATACGGTCTGTCCGCACTGGTATCGCCAGGCGCCTGCCGGCATGAGCGAAACGCAGTTCACCGCGTATTGCGTCGAGGAGCTCGAAAAGCTGATCGCGCGCGAGGGCGCCGACACCATCGCCGCGTTCATCGCCGAGCCGGTGATGGGCACGGGCGGCATCATCACGCCGCCGGAAGGCTACTGGGCCGCGATCCAGCAGGTGCTGAAGAAGCACGACATCCTGCTGATCTCCGACGAGGTGGTGTGCGGCTTCGGGCGGCTCGGCTCGAAGATGGGGGCGCAGCACTACGGCATCCAGCCGGACCTGATCACCGTCGCGAAGGGCCTGACGAGCGCTTACGCGCCGCTCTCGGGCGTGATCGTCGGCGAGCGGGTGTGGGACGTGATCGAGAAGGGCTCGCAGGAATACGGCGCGATGGGCCACGGCTGGACGTATTCGGGCCATCCGATCTGCGCGGCCGCCGCGCTCGCCAATCTGGACATTCTCGAACGCGAGAACATCGCGCAGAACGCGGGAGAGGTGGGCGGCTATCTGAACGCGCAACTGCACGCGGCGTTCGACGACCATCCGCTCGTCGGTGAAGTGCGCGGCGCGGGCATGCTCGCGGCGCTCGAATTCATGGCCGACAAGGAAGGCCGCAAGCCCTTCGACGCGGCGCTGAAGGTCGGGCCGAAGGTGTCGGCGGCGGCGCTCGAGCGCGGCGTGATCGCACGGGCGATGCCGCATGGCGACATCCTCGGCTTCGCGCCGCCGCTCATCACGACGCGCGCCGAAGTGGACGAGATCGTGAAGATCGTGCGTGCCGCCGTGGACGACGTGGCGAACCAGGTGATCGGCACGGCAGTGGCCGGCTGACGTCGCCGGAAGCGTTTGGTGAAAGCAAGAGCCCGCGTGAAAACGCGGGCTCTTGCGCTTTCGGCGGGTATGGCGGTTGCCCGGGTCCGGCCAGAGCGGGGCGCTGACGGAAGACGGGCGAAAAAGGCGGACAAAAAAAAGCGGCCGCATCGAGCGGCCGCGATTCGGTTAACGCGTGGCGATATACATCGTAATTTCAAAGCCAAAGCGCATATCGGTAAAGCTTGGGGTTTCCCACTTCATAAAGCCTCCTTTTGCGATGGCCGGCCACACGGGATGCGTGACCGCTGCGCTGTCCCTCTCTGCAAGCGCCGTGCCAAGCAGCGCCGTCTTTGTTATATCGCTTTGTTCTGTCGACGTGTGTCTATATCCTAGTCCTTCTTTACGAAGTGCATCACTAGAAATTATCCCGACGTTCGTTTACGGGATCTTACCGCCGTGGCGAACCGCGCGTGCGGCGGTCGTTCATGCCGCGCGCGCCGCCTCGCGGAGCACGTCGGCGGGCCTGTCGGCGTTGCGCGCCGTTCTGTTTCTGTCGAGCACCGCCATCACCTTGCCGTCGCGGCCTTCTCAGGACGCGCGCCGCTTCGCGCGAAATCCCGAACTCGCGAGACGCAGCGCGAGCGGCGAGCGCATCAACTGGTCGAGCGGCATCGGCCTCGCGAAGAAATAGCCCTGCGCCTGCGCGGCGCCCATTTCGCGCAACACCGCGAGCGTCGCGCCGTCCTCGACGCCTTCCGCCACGAGCGTCAGGTCGAGCGATTCCGCCATGCGCACGATCGCCCGCACGATTGCGCGGCTGCGCGAACTCGCGGTCAGCTCGAAGATGAACGACTTGTCGATCTTCAAGCCGCTGAAGCGGTACTGGTGCACATAGCTCAGCGACGAGAAGCCCGAGCCGAAGTCGTCGAGCACGACCGACATGCCGTTGTCCGCCAGGCGCTGCATCGTGCGCCGCGCGAGATCGGGTTCCGCGACAAGCGCGCCCTCCGTCAACTCCAGGCACACCCGCGACGGCGCGACGCCATGGCGGCGCAGCAGCGCGAGCACCTCGTCCGCGAATTCGGGGCGCGTCATGCTGTAGCTCGAACAGTTGACGTGCACGGGCGGCCAGACCGCGTACTGCGCGTCCGACAGGATGACCGCGACGCGCGTGAGCATGTACAGGTCGAGCCGCCCGATGAGCCGCAAGCCCTCCACGGCCGGCAGGAACTCGCCCGGCCCGACGACGCTGCCGTCCGGCTGCTGCCAGCGGATCAGCGCTTCGAGCGCGACGATCTCGCCCGTCTTCACATCGACGATCGGCTGGAAGTACGGCAGCAGTTCGTCGTCGCGCTTGAGCGCGTTGCGCAGCGCGCCTTCGCGTTCCACCTGGTCGGACACCTCGCGGCGCAGCTCCTGGTTGAACACGATGAAGCTGTCGCGCCCCGCGTTCTTCACGCGGTACATCGCGGTATCGGCGTCGCGCAGCAGATCGGCCGGCTCGGTATGGAACTGGCTGTCGGCGCTCACGATGCCGATGCTGCACGACGAGAACACCGCGTGCTCGTCGATATGGAACGGCAGGTCGAAGGCCGCCAGCACCTTCTCCGCGATGCCCACCGCCGCGTGCACCGTCGCATTCGGCGAGAGCACGGCGAACTCGTCGCCGCCCAGGCGCGCGAGCAGGTCGGTTTCGCGCAGGCAGTTGCGCAGCCGCTCGGCCGCCTGCACGAGCAGCAGGTCGCCGTAGTGATGGCCGAGGCTGTCGTTCACCACCTTGAAGCGGTCGAGATCGATGAACATCACCGACAGCTGCCGCCCGTCCTCGCGATACTCGCGCCACGCCGCCTGCAGCCGTTGCAGCAACTGGCTGCGATTGGGCAGGCCCGTCAACGCGTCGTGGGAATTTTCGTGCAGGAGGCGCGCGTTCGCGTTGTCGAGCTCGCGCGTGCGGATCTGCACGCGCGCCTCGAGTTCGAGGTTCGCCGCGTGCAGCGCTTCGGCGGCGCGCCGCCGCGAGAGCGCGGTGTCGATATGGCGCGAGACGAACGTGAGCAGTTCCTGGTCGCGCTGCGAATAGCGCACGAGCGGCGAATAGCTCTGCACGGCGAGCACGCCGCGCACGACGTCGCCGTCGAATAGCGGGATGCCGAGCCACGAGCGCAGCCGCACGCTTTCGTTGCTCCTGTCGATCGCGCCCTTTTCGATCAGGCGCAGCGCCTCGTCGAAATCGATCAGGCACGGACGGCGCTCGCGGATCACGTACTCGGTGAGGCCGCGCTGGCCGCGCCGCGGCGCAGGCAGTATCTGCAAGATTTCATCGACGTAATACGGAAACGACACTTCCTCCGTCTCGGTCTCGAACAGTGCGATGTAGAAATTGCGCGCGTACAGCAGTTCCCCGACAATGCCGTGCAGGCTGCCGAAAAACTCCACCATGTCGCCGGGGCGGCTCGACAGTTCCGCGATCTGAAAAAGCGCGGCCTGCAGATGCTCGGCGCGCTCGCGCTCGGCGATGCCTTCCCGCAGCACCGCGTTCAGTTGCGAAAGCTCCGACGTGCGGCGCGCGACCTGCTCCTCGAGATCGGCGCGGTGCAGGATCCGGTCGAGCGCCATCGCCACATGGCGCGCGACCACCAGAAAGAGCGCGCGGTCCTCGGCGCTGTAGACGCGCGAGATGTCGTAGACCTGCATCGCCAGCATGCCGAACACCTCGTCGGAGGCGTTTTTCAGCGGCGCGCCCATCCAGAACTCGGGGCGGTCGCCGATGCAGAAGAAGCGGCCCTCGGACTCGGCGGCGCGGATGGCCGCGGCGTCGACGAAAAGCGGCTGGGCGCTCGTGAGCACCGTGGCGGTCATCGAGAGGCGCGCCGGGTTCAGCGTGTCGTAGTTCTCGGCGGCGATGACGTCGGTGTCGATCACGTCGACGTAATACGGATAGGTGATCTTGCCCGTCTTGCGGTCGTAGAGCGCGAGGTAGAAGTTCTCGGCGTCGATCAGCGTGCCGAGCCGCTCGTGCACGCGCTGCAGGAACGCGGAGCGCTCCGGCACCGAACTCGCGAGATAGGCGATTTCATACAGTACGCGCTGCGTGTTCTGCGCGTGCGCGAGCGCGTCGGACTGCACGCGTTCGCCGAGCGACCGGGCGAGTTCGCGCAGCGTTTGGTCGTGTGCGTGTTCGGCGGGCGCGACGAGCCACCCCAGTACGCTTTCGCCGCGGCCCGTCGGCCACCGGTGCCAGCCGTGCGCGGCGCACAGCGGCGCGAGGCGCTCGTCGGCGATGCTGCGCGGCCAGTCGAGCGGCGCATCGCCCTGTCCCGCGAGATGCAGTTGCTCGCCCGCGCGATACCACGACCACGCGGCCGGGGAGCCGCTGCCGCGCGCCGCGCGCAGCAGGGCGTCGATCGACGGCGCGCTGGCCGCGGCGCTGTCCACATCGTCCGGGTCCGGCAACGCGTTGTTCATGGGAAAGAAACTCATCGGCACTCCAGGCGAAAGCCAGCCTCATGGCGTGATTCGTTCGGTGCCCGGCGCGGCAGGGGACGCACGCCCGTCTCTGTTCCCTGCTCGCCCATCAAAGCGCGCGGTTCATCGTCCAGCCTGGCGGGAGCGCAATCGATCGCGGGAGCACGTCGCTCGCGGTTCAATGTATCCGTGTCATCGTAGTAACGGCATGACAAATGAAGCCTTGAGCGGAATTTGTAAAAAGTTTGAAGGGCGGCCGCGTGAACGCGGCATCACGCGTTTCCCGATGCGAACCGCTCCCGGTAAGCCTGCGGCGTCACGCCGATCGCGCGCAGAAAGCCGCGCCGCATGGTTTCCTCGGTGCCGAAACCGCAACGCGCGGCGATGCGCTTCACCGGCAGTCCCGTATCGCCGAGCAGGCGGCGTGCCGCTTCCAGCCGCAACTGCTCGATCGAGCGCGCCGGCGTGAGTCCCGTCTGTGCACGATAGTGGCGCACGAAGCTGCGCTCGCTCATGCCGGCGCGCGCCGCGAGCGCGCCTACCGAGAGGTCCGCCGAGAGATTTTCCGCGATCCACGCGTGCAATTCTCCGAAGCGCTCGCAGGCGTTTTGCAGCGACAGCGCGGCGCTGAACTGCGCCTGCCCGCCCGGACGCTTGAGGAAGACGACCAGATGCCGCGCGACATCGAGCGCGAGCGCGCGGCCGAGATCCTCTTCGATCAGCGCGAGGGCCAGATCGATGCCCGCCGTGACCCCCGCCGACGTCCACACCGCGCCGTCGCGGATGAAGATCGGATCGGGCTCGACGTGCACCGCCGGGTAGCGTTCGGCCAGCTCGGCGCAGCGGGTCCAGTGGGTGACGGCGCGCCGGTCGTCGAGCAGGCCTGCCGCGGCGATCAGGAACGCGCCAGTGCAGACCGACGCGACCCGCCGCGCGCCCGACGCCTGCGCGCGCACCCACGCGACGAGCGCCGGATCGCGCGACGCCTCGTACACCCCCCAGCCGCCCGCGACGACGAGCGTATCGGCGGGTTCGTCCGCGCCCGGCAGCGGCGCCGCGGCGATCCCGAGCCCAGCCGACGTCATGACCATGCCGCCGCCCGCCGCGACCACGCGCGGCAGATAGGGCGCGGCGAGCCCACGCGCGATGGCCAGTTCGCTGGCCGAGGCGAACGCCTGCAGCGGTCCGGCGACGTCGAGCAGCTGCACGTTCGCAAAGGCGAGCACATCGATACGGCGCGGCGCGGTTTTCATGGTATTGGCGTGAAATGTGGGCTATGTGTCATTTCCGCCATAGCCTACCGGCGTACGATTTCCCCGTCCATCCCGTTTTCAGCCAAAGAGAGGTTTCAGATGACGCTCCATATCGGCCTGATGTGTTTTCCGCGTGTCCAGCAGCTCGACATGACGGGCCCCCACGACGTTTTCGCGCAGATTCCCGGCGCCACCACGCATCTGGTCTGGAAGACGCGCACGCAGATCGAATCGAGCAGCGGGATGCTGTTGCGGCCCGACACCACTTTCGACGACTGCCCGCCGCTCGACGTGATCTGCGTGCCGGGCGGATCGGGCGTCGGCGAGCTGATGGAGGACGACGAAACGCTCGATTTCATCCGCCGCCAGGCGAAGGGCGCGCGATTCGTGACGTCGGTGTGCACGGGCGCGCTCGTGCTCGGCGCGGCGGGCCTGTTGCGCGGACGCCGCGCGACGACGCACTGGGCCTTTCATTCGCTGCTCTCCGATCTGGGCGCGATTCCCGTGCGCGAGCGCGTCGTGCGCGACGGCAATCTGCTGACGGGCGGCGGGATCACGGCGGGCATCGACTTCGCGCTGACGCTCGCGGCCGAGCTGGCAGGCGACGAGGAGGCGCAGGCGATCCAGCTGGAACTCGAGTACGCGCCGGCGCCGCCGTTCGATGCGGGCACGCCCGAGCGCGCGCCGCGGGCGGTCGTCGAGCGGGTGCGCGAGCAGTCCGCGGCGGCGCTCGCAAAACGCGCGCAGATCGTCGGCCGGGTGGCCGGGCGGCTCGCGATCGGCGAGCCGGGCGGGGCTCAATGAGCGCTCAATGAGCGTTCATTGGCGCGGCGCTTGGCCGAACCGCTTCTGCATGAAAAACCGCGTGCGGCCGGCGAAGAAGTCGTCGAGCTGGCCGAACACGGAGAAGCCGCATCGCTCGTACAGGCGTCGCGCGCCGGGGTTGAGCGTATCGACCCAGGCCGCGCGGCAGCCGCGCCGGACGGCTTCCTCCTCGGCGGCGGCCAGGGCGCGCGCGCCGAGCCCGTGGCCGCGTGCGTCGTCGCGGACCCAGAGCCATTTGACGAAAAGCCAGTCCCATGCCGTGAAGCCGGCCAGGCCGCCGACGAGCTCGTCGCCGCGATAGAGCGACACCGCGAGGTCGCGCTGGCTCGACGGGCCGAACTCGGCGGCATTGAAGCCGGCGAGCCCGCCGCGCACCTCCGCCTCGAACTCCTCGTCGATCCAGTCCGCGACTTCGATCGTGACGTCCATGCGACCGCCGGTAAAAGTCAGCCCGCGAGGTCAGCCCGCGAGGTCAGCCCTGCGCGGGCGGCGCCACCGACGCCCCGCTCACGCCGTGCCGCGCGAGCGCCGCCTGCACGAAGCCCGAGCGCTTCATCTCCTCGACGAACGCGTGCAGGTGGCGAGCCGCCGCGTCGCCGCGGCTCTTCGGCGTGCCCATCGCCTGCTGGATCACCATGAACCGCTCGCCGAGCAGTCGCAGGCCCGCGCGGCCCGCGATGTCGGCTTCGAGCTGCTGCTTCACGCCCGCCGCGACGTCGAGGCGCTCGCGCAGGAACGCCTCGACCACCGCCTGCGACGACGCCTCGCGCACGATCTGCGCATGCTTCAGTTCGCGCGTGAGAAAGAGGTCATACGCGCTGCCCTTGCCGACGACGACGCGGTTCGTCTCGCGGTCCACGTCGGCGTTATCGCGCACGGGCGAATCTTCGCGCACGAGGTAGAAGCCTTCGATCAGCACGTACGGCGCCGTGAACGCGATGCCCGCGCAGCGCAGCGGATCGATTGCGAAAAAGCCGATATCGGCGGCTTCGGTCGTCACCGCTTCGACGGATTTCGCGGCGGTATCGAAGACGACGAGATCGGTGTCGACGCCGAGGCGCGCCGCGAATTCCCGCGCCAGATCGACGGACACGCCGCCCGCCGCGCCGGTCGCGGCGTTCCGGTTGGCGAGGATCGGGTTGCCGAGATTGATCGAGGCGCGCAGCTTGCCGGTGGGCGCGAAAGCTTTCAGCAGGGTCGGGTCGGAGGTCATGGGGGCGTCTGGTGGGTGGGCGGGGTGATGATCACGACATGATGCCTTTTTTTGACGGAACGGCGCGGCCGCGCCCGCCGATTCGATGCAGAATGGCGATCCACCGTTTTGCATCGCACGAGAGGCACCGACCATGCAGGCTCCGCGCATCGACAAGGACGAACTCATCCGCCGCTTCAACTTGCAGCCACATCCCGAAGGCGGGTTCTTTCGCGAGACCTATCGCGCGCAATCGCGCGTGACACGGGAGAACGACGGCGGCGGCGAAACCCGTTCGGCATCGACGGCCATCTACTTCCTGCTCTGCGACGGCGCGCATTCCGCGTGGCACCGCATCCGTTCCGACGAACTCTGGCACTTCTACGCGGGCGATCCGATCGACATTCACGTGATCGACGCGAACGGCCGGCTGAACACCACTCGCCTCGGCAACGCGCTCACGCATCCCGGCGCCGTGTTCCAGGCGGTCGTGCCGGCAGGTGACTGGTTCGCCGCCGAATGCAGTTCGGCGGCGGGCGCGGCGCTCGTCGGCTGCACGGTCGCGCCTGGCTTCGAGTTCAGCGAATTCGAGCTCGCCGCATCCGGCGCGCTCGAAGCGGCGCATCCGGAGCACCGCGCGCTGATCGCCCGGCTGGGGCCGGCTGCGCGCTGAACGCCGCATTCCGGCGGTGCGCGATGCGGGTATCATCCCGGCCATTCTCCTCGACAAGAAAAGGGCAGGGACGAGCGCAGTGAGGCGCGGTATTCAGTCGATCGAAGTGGGCGGCGCGCTGCTGCGGGCGCTCGTGGATCATGGCGGCCCGATGCTGCTCGGCGATCTCGCGAAGAAGGCGGGCATGACGTCGGCGAAGGCGCATCCCTATCTCGTCAGCTACGGCAACCTCGGCCTGATCCAGCAGGATGCCGCCACCGGCCGCTACGAACTCGGGCCGTTCGCGCTGCAAATGGGGCTGATCAGCCTGCAGCGCGTCGACCCGGTGCGCCTCGCGATTCCCGAAATCGGCGCGGTCGCGGCCGAGGTCGAACACACGGTCGCGCTCGCCACCTCGGGCAGCTATGGGCCGACCATCGTCCACATCAACGAGGCGAGCGTGCCGATTCACGTCACCATGCGCACCGGCACGGTGATGTCGCTGCTGCAAACCGCCACCGGGCGCGCGTTCGCGGCCTATCTGCCGCCGCTGACCGTCGAGGCGCTCGTCGCCGTCGAAGAGGCCGGCGGCATGCAGATTGGCGCCGCGCGGCGCGGCTTCACGCGCGCGCAGATCGACGCGCTGCTCGCCGAAGTGCGCGAGCGGAAAATCGCCCGGACCATCGACGAGCCGGTCGCGGGCATCAGCGCGATGAGCGCGCCTGTCTTCGACCACACGCGCAACATCGTGCTCGCGATCACCGCGATCGGCCCGAGCGGCTCGTTCGACGGTGCCTGGGACGGCACGATCGCCCGGGCGCTGCGCGCCTGCGCGGCGCGCGTGTCCGCCCGGCTGGGCTTCTCCGCGGGCTGATCCGCGCATCTTTTCGTTCCGGATTGCAATGACGCCGCGAGCGCCTCGCGCGCGTTCGCACGCCTGTCGTCAGGGTAAACGCAGATTCAACTATGTGAAATGATTTGTACAATGCGGAATTAACGGGATACGTCTAACGCATTCGACGAATCGGGCGCCCGCTTGAACATCGGAGACGCAATGCAGATCGACTATCAAACGCTGCGGTTCGACTATGTGCGGGCCGCCGATCACGATGCCGCCGCGCCGGCGCTGCACCCTGTCGTCGTCGTGGGCGCGGGCCCGGTCGGGCTGGCCGCGGCGATCGATCTGGCGCAGCAGGGCGTGCGCACGGTGCTCGTCGACAACGACGACACGCTCTCCAGCGGCTCGCGCGCGATCTGCTTCGCCAAGCGCACGCTGGAGATTTTCGACCGCCTCGGCTGCGGCGACCGGATGGTGGAGAAGGGGGTGAGCTGGAACGTCGGCAAGGTGTTCCTGCAGGATGAGCTCATCTACACGTTCAACCTGCTGCCGGAGACCGGGCACGCGCGCCCGGCGTTCATCAATCTTCAGCAGTATTACGTGGAAGGCTATCTGGCCGAGCGCGCGCGGCAGATGGACAACCTCGAGATGCGCTGGAAGAGCAACGTGACCGGCGTCACGCAACTGGACGACTGCGTCGAGCTGCAGATCGAGACACCGGACGGCACCTATGCGCTGCGCGCGCAGTACGTGATCGCCGCCGACGGCGCGCGCAGCCCGGTGCGCCGCGCTCTCGGCCTCGACAGCCGCGGTCGCACGTTCAAGGACCGCTTTCTCATCGCCGACGTGAAGATGAAGGCGCCGTTTCCCACCGAGCGCTGGTTCTGGTTCGACCCGCCGTTTCACCGCAACCAGTCGGTGCTGCTGCACCGGCAGCCGGACAACGTGTGGCGCATCGACTTCCAGCTCGGCTGGGACGCCGATCCCGTCGCGGAAAAGGCGCCCGAACGCGTGATTCCGCGCGTGAAGGCGCTGCTCGGCGAGGATGCCGAGTTCGAGCTGGAGTGGGTGAGCGTCTATACGTTTTCGTGCCTGCGGATGGAGAAATTCCGGCATGGCCGCGTGCTGTTCGCGGGCGATTCGGCGCATGGCGTGTCGCCGTTCGGCGCGCGCGGTGCGAACAGCGGCGTGCAGGACGCCGACAATCTCGCCTGGAAGCTGCGGCTTGTGCTCAACGGCGACGCGCCGCCGGCGCTCCTCGACACCTACGCGTCCGAGCGCGAGTACGCCGCCGACGAGAACATCCTGAACTCCACGCGCGCCACCGACTTCATCACGCCGAAGAGCTCGGTATCGCGCATGTTCCGCGACGCGACGCTGAGGCTTGCGAAGGATTGTCCGTTCGCGCGGCGCATCGTGAACAGCGGGCGGCTCTCCGTGCCCGCGGTGCTGCGCGATTCGCCGCTGAATACGCCCGACGCGGCCGCGGATTCGTTTTCCTGCGCGATGTCGCCGGGAGCGGTTTGCACCGATGCGCCGGTGATCGTCGATGGCGCCGACGCGTGGCTGCTCAGCCACACGGGCGGCGAATTTGCCGGCGTGCATTTCTGCGGCCCCGGCGACGATCCGGGCGATTACGCCGCGCGGCTCGGCGCGCTGGCGGGCCTGCCGGTGCCGGTGCGCCCGCTGATCGTGGTGCCGCGCGGCGTGTCGGCACGGGCGCTGCCGGGCGTGACGGTGGTCGAGGACGTGGACGGCATCGTCGCGCAACGTTTCGACGCGCGGCCGGGCACGTTCTATTTGCTGCGTCCCGACCAGCATGTGTGCGCCCGCTGGCGCGCCTTCGACGCCGACGCGATCGCGGCGGCCCTCCATCGTGCAACGTGCAACGGGTAAACGACCATGAACCGACTGAATATCGAATCGAACATTGCGGACCCGGACGCGTTCTACGAGCGTCTCATCGATGCGCACAACGGCCTGACCGATGAAGAGAGCCAGTTCATGAACGCGAAGCTGGTGCTGCTGCTCGCGAACCATATCGGCGATGTGGGGGTGCTGGCCGAGGCGCTCGACATCGCGAGGAGGGGAGTGGGGGCTTCCTGAGCACGTGGGCTGTATGAAGGCGCCGAGTTGAACGCGGGGCGTATTTTTTCGAGATGCGCGCCGCCGAAGGTGCGTTAGCGTCGTGCCGTTGCCACTATTGCAAATGAAGCATGACGGCATGGCTCATGCACTACGGCGGACACCGCTACACGATGGAGCTCGCGAGCGGCTATCGCATGGGTTCGCCGTTCGATCCCGATCCGCAAAAGAAAGCAGCCGCGCAATGCTCGACGCGGTCTATCCCGACGTGTGGGAGCGCAATGCGGAACGGGTGAAACGCGTCGAGGATTTTCTGGTTGCGTCGTTTCCGTACTATCGCAAGGGCAATGCGCATCACACGCTCGATGCGCTGCGGCGGGCGGTGCGCAATGGCGACATGTACGTCGTCGAGCGCGAATCTGAATATCGCGGCGGCTTCGCCGCAGCGCACTCGCGTCAGGAATCGAGCTTTTGGGGCGTGGACGACTACGGGGAAGCGCCACTTGAAAAAGAGCCGTGGCCCGATGTACCCGACACGTCGACTGCCGATTGGGACATCTGGCACGATGCCAACAATCAGGCGATGATGCACGCGGCGGTCCGCGCGGCGCCCGCACTCTTTCTGCCGATGTGCGCCAAGGCGGGATGGATCAGCCGTTACGGCGTGCCGGATTTGTCGGAAGGCTTTGCGGAAACGGGATCAACGCCGCTCGGCGATGCACAGCCGTTTGAAATGGGCGAACACATGCCGTCGCAAAGCGCGACGGACATGGCGGCCCGCGGCGTAAGCGAAGGCGACGAAGCCGAGTGTTACCTGCAGTACGAGCGGGACATGGCCGAATGCCGGGCATATCAAAGTGCGATGGGTGGCGGGCGCTTCATGGAGTTGTGTTCACAGCGAGCCTTTATGGCTTACCCGCAATGTCGAGGTTACTGATGCCGGATAACACGGAGAAGCGCTGCGTCGTCGTCATGTGGTCGGAAGAAAACCAGTCGCTCGTTTCATACACGCTCGACGTCGAGAAGGTCCTGGCAGTCACCGAGCGGCTCTTTCCGCTGGAACTCCCGCTTGCCGACTACGGCAATACGATCGACGACGAGTTCGCACGCCGTTTCGGCAGCGCGACGCTCAACCTGCTGGCGATCACGAACCCTGAATTGAAGCCGTATCTCAAGGTATCGCAACCGCCCGGGGCGCAATGACGCGGCAGCGCTTCAGGCGGGCCTGCCGCGAAAACGGCGCACGCATGCCCCCGGCCCCTCAATGAATCGCCGCCCCCGCCTGAATGAGCAGCTTGAACGGCAGGGCGAGCAGCATCGCCCCGCCGACCCCGCCTGCCCACAGCGCGATGAACCAGAGCGTCCGCCTGAGCCCGCCGTGCCCGCGCTGTCTAGTGGTAGTGATGTTCGCCATGGCGCACCTTTCCTCTGAAAATCCAGTAACCCAGCGTCGTATACCCGACGATCACCGGCAGGATCACCGCTGCCCCGACGATCGTGAACAGCTGGCTCGAGCGCGGCGCGGCGGCGTCCCAGAGCGATACGCCCGGCAGGATCTCGTGCGGCGAGATACTCACGACGAGCCCCGCATAGCCAAGCAGCACGAATCCGAGCGCCATCACGAACGGCCGCTTCTCGTGCTTCGAGCGGATCGAGCGGCGCATCAGCCACGCGCACGCGAGCACCAGGACGGGCACCGGCAGCAGCTTGAAGAAGAGCGGCGAGTCGAACCAACGCATCGCGATGCCTTCGTCCTGAAGCGGCGTCCAGATGCTGACGACGGCGATCGTCGCGAGTTGCAGGACCGTGAGCGGCCACACGATGCGGTAAAAGCGGCGCTGCAGGTCCCCCTCGGTCTTCGCGATCAGCCAGCAGCAGCCGAGGAGCGCATACGTGACGACGAGCGCGAGCCCCGTGAACATGCTGAACGGCGTGAACCAGCCGAACGCGTCGCCGGAAAAGCGGCCGTCGGTGACGGGAATGCCGTTCAGGAACGCGCCGAGCGCCACGCCCTGGAAAAACGTCGCGCCCGCCGAGCCGCCGATGAACGCGAGGTCCCACAGGTGCTTCGTGCGTGAGGCCTTCGCGCGGATCTCGAACGACACGCCGCGAAAGATCAGGCACACGAGCATCAGCACGAGCGGCAGATAGAGCGCGGAGAGCACCGTCGAATAGAGCATCGGGAACGCGGCGAAGAGACCCGCGCCGCCGAGCACGAGCCACGTCTCGTTGCCGTCCCAGACGGGGGCGACCGTGTTCATCATCAGGTCGCGGTCGTGCTGGTCCGGGAAGAACGGAAACAGGATGCCGATGCCGAGGTCGAACCCGTCCAGCACGACATACAGCAGCACGCCCAACGCGATGATCGCGGCCCAGGCAAGGGTGAGATCCATGACTTATGCTCCTTCGATCGATTGAGTGACTGCGCTCAAGGGGCGCCGCGCGGTGTGGCCGGCGTCGTCCATGGCGGGCGCGGGCGTGGACTGGCCGGGCAGCGCCGGGCCGTGTCTGAGCAGCTTGAGCAGGTAGTAGATGCCGGTGCCGAACACGAGCGTGTAGACGATCACGAACACGAGCAGCGACACGCCCACCTGCTGCGCCGTCACCGGCGACACGGCGTTAGCCGTGCGCATCACGCCGTACACGACCCACGGCTGGCGGCCCGCTTCGGTCGTCACCCAGCCGGCGAGCAGCGTGATGAAGCCGGTCGGTCCCATCGCGAGCGCGAAGCGCAGGAACCAGCGCGATTCGTAGAGCTTTCTGCGGCGCCTGAGAAACCACGCCGCGGCCGACATCACGATCATCAGCACGCCGAGCCCCGCCATGATGCGAAAGCTCCAGAAGACGATCGTCGAATTCGGGCGGTCTTGTTTCGGGAACGACTTCAGGCCGCGAATTTCGCCGTCCCAGCTGTGCGTGAGGATCAGGCTGCCGAGGTGCGGAATCGACACGGCGTACTTGGTCGTCTCGGCTTCCATGTCGGGGATGCCGAACAGGTTCAGCGCGGTCCCGCCCTTTTCGGTTTCCCACAGTCCCTCGATGGCCGCGATCTTCGCCGGCTGATGCTCGCGGGTGTTGATGCCGTGCGCGTCGCCGACGATCGCCTGCACCGGCGTGAGCACGAGCAGCAGCCAGAGCGCCATCGAGAACATCTTCCTGATCGCCGGATCGCGGCGGCCCTTCAGCAGATGCCACGCGCCGGTCGCCGCGACAACCAGCCCCGCGACGATGAACGCCGCGATCGCCATGTGCGCGAGCCGGTACGGAAACGACGGATTGAAGATGATCGCGAACCAGTCGACGGGCACCACCTGGCCGTTTTCGACCCGAAAACCCTGCGGCGTCTGCATCCAGCTGTTGGAGGCGAGAATCCAGAAGGTGGAGATCAGGGTGCCGATCGCGACCATCAGCGTCGCGCCGAAGTGCGCCTTCTTGCCGACCTTGTTCCACCCGAACAGCATGATGCCGAGGAAGCCCGCTTCGAGAAAGAACGCGGTCATCACCTCGTAGGTGAGCAGCGGCCCGGTGATCGGGCCCGCGAAGCTGGAAAAACCGCCCCAGTTGGTGCCGAACTCGTAGCTCATCACGACGCCCGAGACGACGCCCATGCCGAAGGCGACCGCGAAGACCTTCGACCAGAACAGGCACAGTTCCTTGTAGACCGGCTTGCCGGTCTTGATCCAGGCGCCTTCCAGGACCGCGATGAAACTCGCGAGCCCGATACTCAGCGCGGGAAAAATAATGTGAAATGACACAGTAAAGGCGAATTGAATTCGCGCGAGATCGAGCGCTTCCTGAGTCGTATGCATGATGGTCTGGCGATAACCCCCGCCGGCCCGGAATTGAGGACGGAGGCTTTCCGCTGGGTTAAATGAAAACCGGAAACTGAGCCGCAGCTTAACGAGATTCCAGGATGGCTGTTGCGATGCGTCAAAGCGCGCGATTGCGCGGAAATGCCGCAGTTTTGGGCTTCTGTCGCATCTAAGCGATTGAAATTCCGATATTTTTGAGAGTGCCCGTCAGGACCGGTCATTTCCGCTGCGCCGCGATTGCGCGACAATCAACCGCACTGCACCACCCGTTTTCGAACTTTCGTCACAACGTTAAGGCCGTTTAAATCCGACAAAATTATTTCAGCGAATTTCGTTCGGCTTTTCCCTTATTCGTTTATCCGTGGTGCGCATAATGCTGATAAGCGGGTCAAGAGAAAATGCCGTGTCATGGTGTCGCGGCAGCTCGAGGGACGGCGCCGGCCGGCGGGTAAGATAGCGGCTTTTTTGCCCGCGCCTGCCCGCGCGGTTGCGCCAGTAGAACGGAGAAAAGCCATGCGCCTCGATGACGAATCGGAAAGCCAGAACGTAGAGGACCGCCGGGGCGGGGGAGGGTTTCGGGTCGGACGCGGCACGATCGGGATCGGCACGATCGTGGTGGCGCTCGCGGCGTCGTATTTTCTCGGCATCGACCCGATGCTGATCATCAACGGCGCATCGGTCCTGCAGGGCAATGCGCCGCAGCATCAGGCCGCGCCCTCAAACCAGCCTCCCGCGAACGACGAGGGCGCGGTGTTCGTGCGGCGTGTGCTCGGCAACACGGAGCGGACGTGGCAGCAGATCTTCCGCACGCAGTTCGAGCAGGACTATCCGGCGCCCAAGCTCGTGCTCTTCACCGGCGGCACGCAGACCGCCTGCGGCATGGGGCAGGCGGCGATGGGGCCTTTCTACTGCCCCGCCGACCGCAACGTCTACATCGACCTGTCGTTCTACCGCGAACTGCGCGAGCGGTTCGGCGCGGGCGGCGACTTCGCGCAGGCCTACGTGATCGCGCACGAGGTCGGTCATCACGTGCAGAACGTGCTCGGGATTTCGTCGAAGGTCGACAGCGCCCGCTCGCGCATGTCGCGCGAACGGGCGAACGAACTGTCGGTGCGGGTGGAATTGCAGGCCGACTGTTTCGCCGGCGTGTGGGCCGCCACCGCCCAGCGCAACAACGCGAAGCTGATCGAGCCGGGCGATTTCGAGGAAGGGCTGAACGCGGCGGGCGCGATCGGCGACGATCGTCTTCAGAAGCAAACGCAGGGCCGCGTGGTGCCGGAAGCGTTCACGCACGGCACGAGCGAGCAGCGGCAGCGCTGGCTGCGCCGGGGCCTCGCGAGCGGCGACATCAGCCAGTGCGACACGTTCTCGGTTTCGTCGCTATGAGAGGTCAAGCGCGCTGATCGGCGGCGAAAGGGGCCGTTTGCGGCAAAAAAGGCCGCAAACACGCGATCGTTGCATCCGCCGCTGAGCATTTTTGTTCGCCCGAACCGGGAGAAAGAGTGGAGAAAGCCGGTTTTTAATCGGATAATTCTGAGATCACGTGATGCGCATTTACAAATGCTGACACGCGATCGATTGTGAATTCATAAAATTCTTGTCTTTCGAGCCGCCCCACACGCCGAAAGCGCGCTGCCCGCCGCAGACAGCCTCGCGGCCCCGGCGTCGCCACCTCTCGCGGTGCGTGCCAACGAACGAAAGCTTTCACCGCACGCCCATGAAGCGAATCCTGATTGTCAAAGTGACGTCCCTCGGCGATATCGTCGAGACGTTGCCCGTCGTCGCCGACCTGCGGCGGGCGTTCCCGTCCGCGCAGATCGACTGGGCCGCCGACGCCGCCTTCGCCGACATCATCCGCTGGAACCCCGGCGTCGCGCGCGTGCTGAGCGCGCCGTTGCGCAAGTTCAAGAAGGCGCGCAGCTGGAAGGACCTGAAGGAGATCGCCGCGTCGATCGGCGAATTGCGCGCGGAAAAGTACGACGTGATCCTCGATATCCACGGCGTCTACAAGAGCGCGATCATCGCGTTTCTCGCGCGCGGGCGCCGCCGCTACGGCTACCGCAACAAGGACCTCGGCGAGCGCGGCGCGGCCTTCGCCTATAACGCGCGCTTCGGCCCGCGCCCCCATACCGACGCGTGGCGCGGCATGCGCGTGAGCGTGGCCGACGCGCTCGGCTACGAATTCGAGGACATTCCGGATCACAACGTCCTTCTGCCGCCCGTCGCGAAAAACCTCGACATCCCGCAGGGCGCGCCGCTCGCGATGCTGTTCCACGCGACATCCGCCGACGTGAAGAAGTGGCCGAAGGACCGCTGGGCGGAAGTCGCGCGCTGGCTGATCGCGCGCGGCTACCGGATCGCGCTGCCGTGGGGAACGGACGGCGAGCGCGGCGAGGCAGAGGACATTGCCGCGCTCGTGCCGGACGCGATCGTTCTGCCGAAGCTGACCGTCACCGAATGCGCGCACTGGATTCAGGCGTCGGAACTCGTGGTCGGCACCGACACCGGCCTCGTGCATCTCGCCCACGCGCTCAAGCGCCGCACCGTGATGCTGTTCGCCGCGACCTCGCGCGAACATTTCGGCATCGAGGAGCCGGGACGCTCGACCTCGGTCGGCGACGGCGGCGCGCCGCCCGATGTGCCGCAGGTGCTGGCCGCCATCGAAAGCGTGCTGGACGGAAACGCTCCCGCGACGTCACGCGAAGCGGTGGGCGCCGGCTCGCACTGACAACGGCGCGCCCCGAAACCTTATGCGCATAACACTGCGCCGCTGCCAGGCGGCGCGGTGTCTTTGGCAGCGCGCCCTCGCGGGCTCATGTGCATCGCGTGCGTTCACGCCCGAACCGCGCTCATAAGCAAAGCAGAAATGGTCGGTTCCGCGCCGGCGGACGCATCGTTAGGCTTGACGATTCTTCCGCTCGCGACTTCATCGACATGCCCAAACACATCCTGCTGAACGCGTTCAACATGAATTGCGTCGGCCATATCAATCACGGTCTGTGGACGCATCCGCGCGACCAGTCGACGCGATACAAGGACATCGCCTACTGGACCGAACTCGCGCAACTGCTCGAGCGCGGACTGTTCGACGGCCTGTTTCTCGCGGATATCGTCGGCGTGTACGACGTCTATCAGCAATCCGTCGATCTGCCGCTGAGGGAATCGATCCAGCTTCCGGTCAACGATCCGCTGCTCACCGTCTCCGCGATGGCCGCGGCCACGCGCCACCTCGGCTTCGGCGTGACCGTCAATCTGACCTACGAGGAGCCGTACCTGCTTGCGCGGCGCTTCTCCACGCTCGATCACCTGAGCAACGGCCGCATCGGCTGGAACATCGTGACCGGGTATCTGGAGAGCGCGGCGAAGGCGATGGGCCTCGCCGGGCAGATCGAGCACGACGAGCGCTACGATCGCGCGGAGGAGTTTCTCGATGTCGCCTACGCGCTCTGGGAAGGGAGCTGGGAGGAGGGCGCGGTACGGGCCGACCGCGCGGCGCGCGTCTATGCCGATCCGGCGAAAGTGAAGCGGATCGCGCATCACGGCAAGTACTACGACGTCGAGGGCTACCACCTGTCGGAGCCGTCGCCGCAACGCACGCCGGTGCTGTTCCAGGCGGGTTCGTCGGGGCGCGGGCAGGCGTTCGCCGCGCGTCATGCGGAGTGCGTGTTCGTGTCGCAGCAGGAGCGCGGATCGCTGAGAAAGCTGGTGTCCGGCGTGCGCGACGCGCTCGAGCGCGAGGGACGCCGGCGCGACGACATCCGCTTCTTCATGGGCATGTCGATCGTCACGGCGCCGACCGAACGGGAAGCCCGCGAAAAATACGACGATTACGTGCGTTACGCGAGCCCCGAGGCGGGACTTGCCCACTACGCGAGTTCGAGCGGCATCGACTTTTCGCGCTATGCGCCGAACGAGCCGATCCGCTACGTGAAGAACAACGCGATCCAGTCGGTCATGAAGAACCTCACGGCGGCAGGGCGCGAGCGCACCGTCGCGGACATCCTGAGCCAGGAGCTGCAGCTCGGCGGGCGCTATCCGACGCTCGTCGGCAGCGCGTCGCAGGTCGCGGACGAGCTCGTGTCGTGGGTCGAGGACACCGGCATCGACGGCTTCAACCTCGCGCGCACCGTGACGCCGGAGTGCTATCGCGATTTCGTCGATCTGGTCGTGCCGGAGCTTCAGGCGCGCGGCGCCTACAAGACCGGATACGCGCCGGGCACGCTGCGCGAGAAGATCTTCGGCGCGGGCCGCGCGTATTTGCCCGATGCGCACGCGGCCGCCGCAAAACGGAGCGCCGCCGCGCCGGCCGGCCTGCCGATTGCAAAGGCGGGTTGAGGTTTCGGAAACACGTAATTTTTGCCGCCGGGGCTTGACGTAAAAAACGGAACACACGACGATTGCGGAAAATTGTTACTTAATCGTCCAAACAATGACCGCAGATCCCCTCGCCGCGCCGCCCAGACCGGCTCTCGTGCGCCTCATCCCCGGCGACGTGCCGTTGAGCACGCCGCTCGCCTGGCCGATCGTCGGCGAGGACGGCGCGCTGCTGTTCGACGCGGGAACCATCGTGGCCGGTGATGAAGCGCGCGACTTCCTCTTCAAGCATTTCGAGCCGCACCGGCGTGCCGAGGCGCAGGCGCGGGCCGGGACGGAAGGCGAGGACGACGCCCGCCGCGGCGAGCCGGCCGCGGTGACGTTCGACGACATCGGGCTTGCGATCGGCGGGCGGGTCGGCCTGCGCGGCACGGGCGGCACCGGATCGACGATGTACGCGAGCCGGGTGATCGGCTTTTCGTCCGCGCGGCGCAACGCCGAGCGGGCGCTGTTCGTCACGCAGCCCGTGATGTCGGGCGCCGAGCCGCTCGAACTCGTGCGCGGCGAGCAGGTCGATCTGGTCGCGTTGTCGGGGCGCGGCGTGTTCCGCTTCGCCTGCACCGTCGACGCGATCTGCCGCGAGCCGTTCAACTACGTCGTGCTGTCAGAGCCGGGCGCGATCCGGCGCCTGCGGGCGCGCAAGTTCGCGCGCATGCCCACGCGGCTCGCGGCGCGCTTTTCAGCCGAAAGCGACGCCGAGCCGCTCGGCCAGGTGGGCCGGGTGTGCGACATCAGCCCGTACGGCATGTCGCTCGCGGTGGTGACGCCCGCGGCGCGCGCCGGCGACCGGCTGCGCCTGTCGTTTCACTTCAATACCGACGACATCGACGTCCATATCGACACGCACGCCATCGTGCGCCACGTCCACGCGCCCGACGCCACGCATCAGAACGCGGCGTACGGGCTCGAGTTCGAGTCGCTCGAACCGACGCAGCGCATCGCGCTCAAGTCGTTCATGGCCGAGCGCAGCTAGGCGGCGCCCGGTGCTTCTTCAGCCGGGGAAGCCGTCCGGGAACAGCCGCTCGACGGCCGCCTCGAAGTGCTGCACGGGCGCCGCGCCGCGCAGCGCGATGGGCGGCGGCGGTTCCTCGCCCGGCGCGCCGTCGCGCGAGAGCACGGCGAACGGCACGCCCGTCACGCCGATCTTCTTCGCGAACTCTTCGTCCTCGATCACGAGATCGGTGAATTCGCCTTCCGCCAGCGACTCCTCCAGCAACTCCGGATCGATGCCGCAGGTCGCGGCGATGTCGAGCAGTGCGTCCGCGTCGCCGATATCGAGGCCGTCCTCGAAATACGCCTTGAAGATCGCGCGGTGCACGAGGTCGTAGCGGTTCGTCTCGCGGGCGAAGAGCGCGGTCTCGAACGCCTTGCGGCTGCGCGGCTGGACGGGCGGCATGCGCATCGTCAGGCCGCGGTCGTTCGCGAGCGGATAGATGGACTTTTCCCAGGAGTCGTGCAGCGCCTCGCTGTCCGGATCGGGCAGCGGCGTGGGTTCGGGACGCAGTTCGAACGCATGCCAGCGGATCTCGACCGCGTCGCCGTAGGCGTTGCGAAGCTGGTCGAGCACCGGCATCTGCAGGTAGCAGAACGGGCACACAAAGTCGGACCAGACATCGACGTAAAGGGAAGGCGTGGTTGCCATGGAAGCCTCTGGGACGAACGGCGCGCGGCATGGGCGGCCGCCAGGTGAACGAAAGCCGCTATGTTAACGCGATTGGCGTGACAGGCGCGACGCCTCCGTGCGCCCGTGCTGGAACGCCGCCTGGCCCGGCCGCGCGGCGTGACGGCGGAATGACAGCGCCGCCCGCCGCTTTTCCGTTAGGATGAAGAGGGCGCCGGCCGCGGTTCGTCGTCGCGGGAAAACAGGGCCGTTGGCCGGTCGGGCATCGCGCGTGCTCCGTTCTTGCGGATCGCGCGCGCGGCGCGGGTCGTGCCGAAGCGTGCCGCGCCCGGATTCAGGCGCCGCCTTGCAGCGCACCCCAGCGCATCGCGGGTCGGCGGGTCGTGGCAATTCCACCCTCACATTTCTGGAGAACACTCGTGCAAAAGACAGCATCGGCAAAATGGAGCGGCGGCATCAAGGACGGCAAGGGTTTCATCTCGACGCAGACCGGCGTGCTCAAGGACGCGCCTTACGGATTCGCCGCGCGTTTCGAGAGCGGCCCGGGCACGAACCCGGAAGAACTGATCGGCGCGGCGCACGCGGGGTGCTTCACGATGGCGCTGTCGCTTCAGCTGGAACAGGCGGGCATGAAGGCCGAAAGCCTCGAAACGAAGTCGACGGTCACGCTCGAAAAGGACGGCGACGGCTTCACGATCACCGCCTGCCAGCTCGACCTGAAGGCAAAGATCCCGGGCGCCGACAAGGCGGCGTTCGACAAGGCGGCCGCGGCGGCGAAGGAAGGCTGCCCGGTGTCGAAGCTCTTCGCCGGGAATGCGAAGATCACGCTGAACGCGGAACTCGTGTCCTGAAACGCCTTTGACGCGTAACCGGCGGGCAATGAACCAGGGCGCGGCCATCACGGCCGCGCTTTTTTGTTGCCGTTCTCATTGCGTCAGTTCGTCGATCATCAGCTTCGTCGCCGCCGAAAGCGCCGCCCCGCGCCGCGTGACGATGCCGTAGGGCTCGGTGCGCGATCGCACGGCAATCGCGAGGCGCTTCGCGAGCCCGTGCCGGGTGAGGAACGCGGCCATGTCGAGCGGCATCAGCGAAACGAGCGTCGGGTCGCGTTGCAGCAGCAGCACGGTCGTGATCGTGGACGCCGTCTCCACCGGATGCAGCGGCAGCGGCAGGCCCGCTTCCTTGAACTCGCGCTCGAAGAGGCCCCTGAGCGGCATGATGCTCGGATACACGATCCAGCGGGAGAGCGCGAGGTCGGCGAGCGTGACCTCGGGCGCATCGATCAGCGCGTGCGCCATGCCCGCGACGATCGCGAGCGGCTCGTCGCGCAGTTCCAGATAGTCGTAATGCTCGGGCTGCCGCGCGACGCTCGCGCGGCAGATGGCCAGATCGAGTCGCCCCTGGTCGAGGAGCGCCAGCAGGCGCGCGCTCGTGTCTTCCACCACTTCGACGGTCAGCGCCGGCTGCTTCGCGCGCAGCCGGGTGAGCGCATCGACGAGCACGCCCGACACCGCGCCCATGATCGCGCCGACCGCGAGCCGCCCGCCCGACCCCTGCAGGATGCCCGCCATTTCCTCGCGCAGGTGCGCGACGTCCATGTGGATGAGCCGCGCGTAGCGGATCACGCAGCGCCCGAGCTCGTTCGGGCGGATGCCCTGCGCCGAGCGCACGAAGAGCGTCTCGCCGAACGTCGATTCGATCTCGCGCAGCGCCTTGGTGGCGCCCGGCTGCGTGAGCGACATTTCGTCGGCGGCGCGGTGCAGCGACCCGTGGTCATCGAGCGCGATCAGAAGGCGGAGTTGCTTGAGCCGCAGGCGGGCGGCAATCGAATCGACGTTCGGCAGCATGGATTGCAGGGAGGCGGATGGTGAGATAAGGGAGAACACGAAGATAACGGAAAGTTATCGGGCAGGCAGCAGCTTTCATTATTCAAAGTGCCGTGCATTCCCTACATTGTGGGTCAGACGTATGTTGCGCTTTACGAAAACCGCATCGCGACGCCGCGATGCCGACGAAGGAGACGTTGATGAAACTGCTGCGCTACGGCGCGCCGGGCAACGAGATGCCCGGCCTGCTCGACAACACCCATACCATTCGCGACCTGTCCGGCGTGATCGACGACATCGCCGGTACCGCGCTGCTGCCCGAGGGGCTCGAGCGCCTGCGCGGCATCGACCCGGCGACGCTGCCCGCCGTCTCCGCCGCCGAGCGCATCGGTCCGTGCGTGGGCCGCATCGGCAAGTTCATCTGCATCGGGCTGAATTACGCCGATCACGCGGCCGAGTCGGGCCTGCCGGTACCGGCCGAGCCGGTGGTGTTCAACAAGTGGCTTTCGGCGGTGGTCGGGCCGAACGACGACGTGCGCATCCCCCGCGGCTCGCAGAAGACGGACTGGGAAGTGGAACTGGGCGTCGTGATCGGCAAGGGCGGCGCGTATATCGACGAAGCCGACGCGCTCGGCCATGTCGCCGGGTACTGCGTGATCAACGACGTCTCCGAGCGCGAGTACCAGATCGAGCGCGGCGGCACGTGGGACAAGGGCAAGGGCTGCGACACGTTCGGCCCGATCGGCCCCTGGCTCGTCACCGCCGACGAGGTGCCCGATCCGCACCGCCTCGCCCTGTGGCTGGAAGTGGACGGCAAGCGTTATCAGAACGGCAACACCAGCACGATGATTTTCAAGGTGGCGGAGATCGTCTCCTACCTGAGCCGGTTCATGAGCCTGCAGCCCGGCGACGTGATTTCGACCGGCACGCCGCCGGGCGTCGGCATGGGGCAGAAGCCCGAGCCCGTCTATCTGCGCGCCGGGCAGACGATGCGCCTCGGCATCGAAGGACTCGGCGAGCAGCGCCAGCGCACCGTCTGACGGCGGGCGTGGTGCACGACAGACGCAAAACAGGAGCAAGGAACACATGAACCGGTACGACTTCACGAAGCGCAGCGCCGTGGTGACGGGCGGGGCGCAGGGCATCGGCTACGCGGTGGCGGAGCGCCTGCTTCAGGGCGGCGCGCGCGTCGCGCTCTGGGACCAGGACCAGGCCGCGCTCCGCGCCGCGAAGGACACGCTCGCGCAATTCGGCGACGTAGAGACGCTCACCGTCGACATCACGGATCGCGACGCGGTCCGGCAGGCCGCCGACACGACCGTCGCGCGCCTTGGCGCCATCGACGCGCTCGTGCACAGCGCGGGCATCGCGGGCGCGAACGCTCCGCTTGCGGACTATTCCGCCGACGAATGGTCGCGCGTGATCGACGTCGACCTGAACGCCGCGTTCCACGTCAATCAGGCCGTCGTGAAGACGATGATCGCGCGCGGCTACGGGCGCATCGTGAACATCGCGTCGATCGCGGGCAAGGAAGGCAATCCGAACGCCTCGGCGTACAGCGCGGCGAAGGCGGGCCTGATCGCGCTGACGAAGAGCCTCGGCAAGGAGACGGCGACGCTCGACATCGCCGTCAACGCGATCACCCCGGCCGCCGCCCGCACGAAGATCTTCGACCAGATGGCGCAGCAGCACATCGACTACATGCTTTCGAAGATCCCGCGCGGACGCTTCGTCGACGTGAAGGAGATCGCGTCGATGGTCGCGTGGCTCGCCTCCGAGGAGAACTCGTTCACGACGGGCGCCGTGTTCGACCTGTCCGGAGGCCGTGCCACGTATTGACCCCGGGGTGAGGCCGGGGTGATCCCGGCGCGCCGCACACAAAAAACCATAAAGGAGACAACCGTGGATACGTTCACATCGACCGCCCCGCAGGCGGCCGCCTCGCACGACGACGCCACCCTGTACCGCAAGGTGTTCTGGCGTTTCGTGCCGCTTTTCGTGGCCTGCTTCGTGTTCTCGTACCTGGACCGCATCAACATCAGCTTCGCGAAGCTGCAGATGCAGAGCGAGCTGGGTTTCAGCGACGCCGTCTACGGCTTCGGCGCGAGCGTGTTCTTCGTCGGGTATTTCCTGTTCGAGGTGCCGAGCAACATCATCCTGCACCGCGTCGGCGCGAAACGCTGGATCGCGCGGATCATGATCACGTGGGGCATCGCGTCGGCGGCGATGATGTTCGTGCAGAGCGAAACGTGGTTCTACCTGCTGCGCTTTCTGATCGGCGCGCTCGAAGCCGGCTTCGTTCCCGGCGCGCTCTATTTCTTCACGAAATGGTTCCCGTCGTCGCGGCGCGGGCGCATCAATTCGTTCTTCATGGCGTCGATTGCGCTGTGCGGCATCATCGGCAGCCCGCTTTCGGGCGCGATCATGAAGTTCTGCGACGGCCTGAACGGCATGGCCGGCTGGCAGTGGCTGTTCCTGCTCGAAGGCATTCCGTCGGTCGTGCTCGGGCTCGTGGTGCTCGCGATCGTCGACGACCGGATCGAGGACGCAAAATGGCTCGACGCCGCCGAAAAGCGCGCGCTCGCCGAGCAGCTTTCGCGCGATCCGAAAGTCGGGGAAGTGCATTCGCTCAAGGCGGCGTTCAGGGAGCCGGTCACGCTCGTCATGGCCGTGATCTACCTGTTCCTCGCGATGGGCATCTACGGGCTCGTCTTCTGGATGCCGCAACTCGTGAAGACGGCCGGCACGACCGATACCTTCGCGATCGGCCTGATCTCGATGCTGCCCTACGCGGTGGCGGGCATCGGCATGATCCTGATCGGCCGGCACTCGGACCGCACCGGCGAGCGCCGCTGGCATCTGGGCGCGTGCGCGCTCGCGGGGGCGGTCGGCTATGTGCTGTGCGGGTTCTTTCCGGGCAACACGGTCATGCTCGTGCTCGGCCTCACGATCGCCGCGACGGGCATCATCACGTCGCTCGGCCTCTTCTGGATCCTGCCGACGCGCTTTCTCTCCGGCATCGCGGCGGCAAGCGGCATTGCGCTCATCAACTCGGTCGGGCAGTTCGGCGGGATCATCAGCCCGTACATGGTCGGCAAGGTCAAGACCATGACGGGCAGCGCGACGCCCGGCCTGTACGCGATCGCGGTGGCGTGCCTCCTCGGCGCGGTGCTGATCCTGTGGGGCCTGCCGCGGCGGCTCTATTTCCGCGAGAACGCAGGCGACTGACGCTGTCTGGCGTTCGGCGCGTCACCTGAAGGTCCGTGACGCATCCGGCCAATGCGCGGGCGGCCCGGCAAGGCGCGCCCGCGCATCGGGGCCGCATCGGGTCATGCCGCAATGGGTCATGCCGCATCGGGTTATGCCTGCACCAAATGGCCCGGCATGACGGCAAACGCGCCCGGAGACACGCTGTTGCGATGCAACAGCGTGTCAGCCGAACCTGACGAGATCCAGCGCCGGGAGCGTGCCGCCCGGGAATTGCGCGAGGCGCCCGCCGCCGTCGATCGCGCCGAGATCGATGGCGAAGAATCCGAGCTTGCCGATCAGTTCCGCCACGTCCGCTTTCGCCGCGACGTCGTCGCCGGAATAGAACAGCACGCGGCGTCCGCCTTGCGCCTGCGGGTCGCCCGAGATCAGCCCGGGCCTCAGATGGTTGAACGCCTTGACGACACGCGCGCCCGGCGCCATGTCGGCGACCACCGCACTCGACGCGCGCCCGCCGAGGTCGATCGCCTCGAACGCAGGCGCTTCGAGCGGATTGTTCGCGTCGATCAGGATGCGCCCGTTCCACGCTTTCAACCCGCCGAGCGCGGCCGGCAGCTTCGACCAGTTGACCGCCACCAGCACCATGTCCGCCGATGCGGCTTCGTCCACGGATGCCGCCCTGATGTGCGGGCCGAGTTCGGCGACGAGCGGCGCAAGCGACTGAGGCCCGCGGCTGTTGGCGATCGTCGCTTCGATGCCCCTGTTCGCCAGCGCGCGGGCGAATGCCGAGCCGATCGCGCCCGCGCCGATGATTCCGATTGTCATGACCGTGTTCCTTCGCATGGGTGGGGGTTCAGGCCGAATAGCCGCCGTCGACGGCGATGTTCGCCCCGGTCACGAAGCTCGCGCCCGGGCTTGCCAGATAAGCGACGGTGTCGGCGATCTCGTCGGCGTGCGCGTAGCGCTGCAACGCGATGTAGCCGCGCGCCTCGCGGGCGAATTCGCTCGACGCGGGGTTCATGTCGGTGTCGGTCGGGCCGGGCATGACGTTGTTGATCGTGATGCCGCGCGGGCCCAGGTCGCGGGCGAGCGCCTGCGTGAGCCCCGCGACGGCCGCCTTCGTCATCACGTACAGGCCGCCGCCGGCAAACGGCACGTACTCGCTGTTGATGCTGCCGATGTTGATCACGCGGCCGCCGTCGCCCATGTGGCGCGTGGCTTCCTGCGTCGCGACGAAAAGGCCCTTCACATTGACGTCGACGATGCGCTCGAAGTCGTCGAGCGTGAATTCGCCGAGCGGCTTGACGATCGCGACGCCCGCATTGTTCACGAGAATGTCGAGGCGGCCGAAGGTCTCGCGCGTCTCGGCCACCGCCGCGCGCACGGCGGCCGGGTTGCCGGCGTCCGCCGCGATCGCGATTGCGCGGCCGCCGTCCGCTTCGATGCCGCGCACGATTTCGCCGGCCTGCCCGGGCGATGCGCTGAACGTCAGCGCGACCACGGCGCCGTCTTTCGCGAGACGCCGCGCGATGGCCGCGCCGATGCTGCGCGAGCCGCCCGTGACGAGGGCGACCTTGCCCGCGAGCGGGCGATGGGGAGTGAGAATCGACATGGTGCTGCTCCGGTTCGTTGGTGTGCCCGAACTATGGCCCGTCGATTACCCGTCGGGTAGACTGTAATCCGGTGAATAAGATTCAACCAAAGGTTGAAGAAAAAACATGGAAACGCTGAGCGGACTCGAATCGTTTGTGAGGAGCGCGGAGGCGGGGAGCTTCTCGGAAGCGGCGCGGCGTCTCGGCCTGACGCCCGCGGCCGTGAGCAAGAACGTGGCCGCGCTCGAATCGAGCCTCGGCGTGCGGCTTTTTCAGCGCAGCACGCGCCGCCTCACGCTGACCGAGTCCGGCGAGCGCTTCCTCCATACGGTGAGCGGCGGGCTGGAGACGATCCGCGCCGCCATCGCCGGCATGGCGACCCGCGACGGCGAGCCCGCCGGCGTGCTGAGGATCAGCATGCAGCTTGCGTTCGGCCTGGAGTACGTCCTTCCGCTGATGCCCGCCTTCCTCGCGCGCTATCCCGCGGTCACGCCCGAATGGCAGTTCGAGAACCGGCAGGTGGACCTGATCGCGGAGGGCATCGACGTGGCGATCGGCGGTGGCATCGATCTCGCGCCCGGCGTGGTGGCGCGCGAACTCGCGCCGGCGCATCTCGTCGCGGTGGCGTCGCCCGCGTATCTGGAGGGGCGCACGCTGCCGTCGTCTCCCGGCGAACTGGCCGCCTTCGACGGCATCGTGATGCGCTCGGTCCCAAGCGGGCGCGTGCGGACCCGCCCGATGCGCAACGCGGCCGGCGCCGAGGCCCACGTGGAACTCAGGGCGCGGATGATCGTCAACGATCCGGAGGCGGTTTGCCGGTGCGCGCTGCTGGGCATGGGCGTCGCGCTCGTGGCGATGCCGCACGCGGCGGCGCATCTGCGTGAGGGCGCGCTCACGCGCCTCGTGCCCGGCTGGTACGCGGACGCGGGGCCGATCTCGCTCTATTTCGCGAGCCAGAAGCTGCTGCCGGCGAAGACGCGCGTGTTCATCGACTATCTGATCGCGCAGTTCCGCGAGCGCGGGATCGCGCGGCGGCTTTCCGCCGCAGACGCGTGACAGAGGCATGACGGCACGGCTGTCGTCCGGGCGGACGGCCGCTGGCTCGATCACATGCGCGCACACAACCCGCAGTGCGCGCGTGCTTTTCGTTATGATGCCCCGGGGTGCCGCGCGCTTCGAGCGGCGTCCGCCGATCCGCCTCGCGTCCGACCGCCACATCCATAACAACCACCACGCCCCGGAGCGCCGATGAAATTCAAGATGGACTGGACCGTATTCATGCCGATCGTCGCCGTCGTGGTGTTCGGCATCACGATCGCCATGCCGAACAACGTGTTGCTCACGCTGTCGGCGATCTCGCTCGCCGGCGCCGTGTTCGCCGCCGTGCATCACGCTGAGGTGGTCGCGCATCGCGTCGGGGAGCCGTTCGGCACGCTCGTGCTCGCGGTCGCGGTGACGGTGATCGAAGTGGCGCTGATCGTCTCGGTGATGCTCTCCGGCGGTCCGGAAAAGGCGGCGCTGCCGCGCGACACCGTGTTCGCCGCGATCATGATCGTGTGCAACGGCATTGTCGGGATCTGCCTTCTGACGGGCGGCTGGCGCCATCACGTGCAGGACTTCCAGTTGCAGGGCGCGGCCGCCTCGCTCGCGATTCTCTGCGCGCTCTCGGTGCTCACGCTCGTGCTGCCGAATTTCACGAGCACGGTCGCCGGGCCCGTGCTCTCGACGTCGCAACTGGTGTTCGTCGGCGTGATCTCGCTCGTGCTGTACGTGGTGTTCGTGTTTGTCCAGACGATCCGGCACCGCGACTATTTCCTGCCGTTCGTGCCCGCGCGCGACCCCGACGCCATCGCGAACGAGGAAGTGCACGCGCCGCCGCCGACCGCCGCGCACGCCTGGACCGCGCTCGGCCTGCTGCTGCTGTCGCTCGTGGCCGTGGTCGGCCTGGCGAAGCTCCTGTCGCCGGCGGTCGAGGCGGGCGTCGCGCGCGCCGGGGCGCCGGAGGCGGTGGTCGGCGTGGTGATCGCGGCGCTCGTGCTGCTGCCCGAGGGCCTCGCCGCGTTGCGCGCGGCGCGCCTGAACCGCCTGCAGACGAGCCTGAACCTCGCGCTCGGCTCGGCGCTCGCGAGCATCGGCCTCACGATTCCGACGGTCGCGGTCGTCTCGCTCGTCATCGGCCAGCCGATCTCGCTCGGCCTCGACATGAAGGAAACCGTGATGCTCTCGCTGACGCTCATCGTGAGCGTCATCACGCTCGGCACCGGGCGCTCGACGGTGCTGCAGGGCGTCGTGCATCTCGTGATCTTCGCCACGTTCCTGTTCCTTTCCGTGGTGCCTTGAAAGGCCGGGATGGCGGCGCGGCGGCAGTCACTTTGCGCTGCCATGCCCGGCTTTTTTGCGAGGCGGCGCGCTCGCGGGCACTCGCCGCACGTCTCGAAGGAATGCGGCTCGCGTGCCGACGCCGATCTCGTGATCGATCTGCATTGCGACCGGGAAGCCGTCGCGCACCTGTACACGACGCCCGGCGCGGCCGCGCCCGTGACCTTCGAACTGCGCGACGTTTCGCACGAACTGGCCGCGCGACACCCGGGCGATCGTCGCCAATGCGAAGGCGCTGCGCGCGGGCGACCTGCTCGTGCCCCGAGCCGCTTCGGCGCAGGCACGACGCCGTCCGCCGCGCATCGCTGCTTGTCGTGGCCAGTCACCGCCCGTCATAAAGAAAAAGTGCCCGTTCCACTCGAATCCAGTTGAGTTCCGCGCTGGAATCGTGTTCTCATCGAGAACCGGTAATCAAAAGGGACGAGTGATGGCAGGAAATCTGGAGCGGGCGCTATCGATCATCGAGTTGCTGGCCAAGAACGGCGGGCGCATGCAGCTCGCCGCCATCGCCGATACGCTCGACATCCCGCGCAGCGGAACGCACCGGCTGCTCGCGATGCTGATCGACGAGGGCTATGTCCGCCAGGACGAAGACCACGGCGAGTACATGCTCGCGCTCAAGCTCGTGTCGCTCGCGCTCATCTACCTCTCGACGGGCGGCGTGCTCGACGTGTCGCAGCCGGTGCTCGACCGGCTCGCGGCGGCGTCGGGGGAACTGGCGCGGCTCGGGGTCGTGGAGGGCGATCACATCACGTTCGTCGGCAAGGCGCAGGGCGCGAAGTCGGGGCTGCGCTATGACCCCGACATGGGCAGCCAGCCGCCGCTGCACTGCACGGCGAGCGGTCAGGCGTGGCTCTCCTCGCTTTCCGACGAGGAGGCGCTCGAACTCGTCTCGCGGCAGGGCGGCCTCGGCAAGCCGGGGCAGGGCGGACCGAAGGCGCCGAAGACGATCCAGCAGTTCCTGCAGGACCTGCACGACGCGCGCAAGCGCGGCTACGGCATCGCGAGCGAAACCTACGAGGCGGGCATGACGTCGATGGCGGCGCCCATTCACCATCCGGTCACCGGGGTCGTGGTCGGGGTCGTGAGTCTCGCCGGGCCGACCAGCCGGCTGCCCGAAGCCCGCCTGACGGAACTGGCGCCCGCGCTCCTCGAAGCGGCCTCCGACATGGGCGCCGCGACGCTGAGTTCGCCGTACTTCAAGCGCGGCCTGCCGCAGCCGCAGACGGCGACGACGCCCGCGCCGCAAGCGGAAAAGGCGGAAGCGCCACGCAAACCGCGCAAGCGCGCGAGTTGATTCCAGACGGCGGAACAGCGCGCGATCGTCGATGCGATGCGGCGCTTTCCCGGCGGCGACTTCATCATGGGCTCGATCGCGGCAAACCGCATCCTGCCGGACGGCCCCGGCCGGGAACCGCACATCGACCATCCGTATTGGGATTTCCACATGCCCGGCACGATCCCGGCCGGCATCAATCGAGCTTTCCGCTCAACGCGCAGGGACGCAGGGACGCGACCGGACACTGACTACCGACGAGACGCGCGGCCTCATTGCCCGACGGGCGGCACGTCGCCGCCCGTCGCCATCCACAGCACTTCTGCGTCTTCCTCGCTCGTCGACACGGCGGCGTGGCCCGTGCGGCTGTCGAAATAGAGGCTGTCGCCGGCGTTCAGGTGGGTGGGCGCATAAAGCTCCGAATACAGGCACACGCTGCCGCTCAGCACGTACAGGAATTCTTCGCCCTCGTGGCGGCCCCAGTCGTCGAAGGCGTCGAGCGTGTGCGCGGAAATGCGGATGCGAAACGGCAGCATCGCCTTGTGCGCGAGGTCGGTGGCGAGCAGTTCCATCTGATACCCTCGGTACGCGTGGCGCTGGCCCTCGTCGCGCCGCGTGAGCGCGCGGCGCCCGCTCGCGCTCGGCTTCGCCGACGAGCCGAACAGTTCACCCAGATCGATGCTGAGTCCGCGAACGATCTTCTGGAGCACGTCGAAGGTGGGCGACATCAGGCCGTTCTCGATCTTCGAGAGCGCGGAGCGCGACACGCCGCACAGGCGGCTCGCGGTTTCCAGCGTCAGGTCGTTCGCGACGCGCGCGGCCTTGATCCGGCGCCCGAGCGCGGCCGTCGACGGCTCGGCGGAGGGGATGATGGGGTGGCTGGCCATGTCGTCTGAAGGCATGCGGGCAGTGGCGTAATGTTTCCGATAATACCATCGCGCATGCGGCGAACGCGTCCTGACAGGACCGGTTCGTTTCAGGAGAAACCCTTGTCTGTCAAAGAGAATGAAGCTCGGAAACAATCCCGATTGCCGCAGAAAATCCCCGCGTGTATAGTTTCCGAACCTACTCAAGTTTCGTATCGGAAATAAAGGAGCCATTGTGGACGCTAATTCGATCCTCTCCGAACTGGGCATCGCGAAGCTCGCGGACGACGGCGACATCGCCGCCACTTCGCCGATCACGGGCGAAGTCATCGGCCGCGTGAAGAGCCACACCGCGGCGCAGGTCGATGCGGCGCTCGCACAGGCCCGCATCGCCTATGCGGCGTGGCGCAACGTCCCGGCGCCGCGCCGTGGCGAACTGGTGCGCCTGCTCGGCAACCGGCTGCGCGAGAAGAAGGCGGCGCTCGGCCGCCTGGTCTCGCTCGAAGCGGGCAAGATTCTTCAAGAAGGCCTGGGCGAAGTGCAGGAAATGATCGACATCTGCGACTTCGCGGTCGGCCTGTCGCGCCAGCTGTACGGCCTCACGATCGCATCGGAGCGCCCCGGCCACAGGATGGCGGAAACGTGGCATCCGGCGGGCGTCTGCACGGTCATCTCGGCGTTCAACTTTCCCGTCGCGGTCTGGTCGTGGAATGCCGCGCTCGCGCTCGTGTGCGGCAACGCCGTGATCTGGAAGCCGTCCGAGAAGACGCCCCTCACGGCGCTCGCCGTCGACCGGATCATGCAGGACGCGCTCGCCGAGTTCGGCGACGCCCCTGCTGGCCTCGCCTCGCTCGTCGTCGGCGCACGCGAGGTGGGCGCGCAGCTCGTCGCGGACCCGCGCTCGGACATCGTGAGCGCGACGGGCAGCACCGCGATGGGCCGGGCGGTCGGCGTGGAAGTCGCGCGCCGCTTCGGACGCTCGATTCTCGAACTCGGCGGCAACAACGCGGGAATCGTGTCGAAGAGCGCCGATCCCGAACTCGCGCTGCGCGGCATCCTGTTTTCCGCGGTCGGCACGGCGGGCCAGCGCTGCACGTCGCTGCGGCGGCTTTTCGTGCACGAAAGCATCTACGACGACACCGTCGCGCGCCTGAAAGACTTCTACGCGAAGGTGCCGATCGGCAACCCGCTGGAAAAGGGCGTGCTGATGGGGCCGCTGATCGACGGCGATGCGTTCGCGCGCATGCAGCGGGCGCTCGAGCAGGCGAAGAGCGAGGGCGGCAAGGTGTTCGGCGGAGAGCGCGTCGACGTGAAGGGATGCGAAAAGGGCTACTACGTGCGCCCGGCGCTCGTCGAAATGCCCTCGCAGACGGCCGTCGTGCTCACCGAAACCTTCGCGCCGATCCTCTACGTGCTGCGCTACAGCGACTTCGACGAAGCCATCGCGGCGAACAACGCCGCTTCGCACGGGCTGTCGTCGTGCGCGTTCACGACCGACCTGCGCGAAGCCGAGCGCTTCCTGTCGGCGTCGGGCAGCGATTGCGGCATCGCGAACGTGAACATCGGGCCGAGCGGCGCGGAAATCGGCGGCGCGTTCGGCGGCGAGAAGGAAACGGGCGGCGGCCGCGAATCCGGCTCGGACGCGTGGAAGGGCTACATGCGCCGCGCGACCAACACGGTCAACTATTCGTCGGCGCTGCCGCTCGCGCAGGGCATCGACTTCTCGATCGGCTAGGCGCTTTTCCGGCGGTGCGGCCATTCCCGGAGCATTTCCGGGCCGCCCCGGCCGTCCGTTGGCGTGCGTTCGGATCTATTTGCGGAGACTGCGGCGTGGCTTCGAAGGTGGTGATCGTGGGTGGCGGTGTCATCGGCAGCTCGGTGGCTTATTTTCTGCGCGCGTCGGACCCCGCCGTGCAGGTCACGGTGATCGAACGCGATCCGACGTACGCGCGCTCGTCGTCGGCGCTGTCGGCGGCGTCGATCCGGCAGCAGTTTTCCACGCCGCTGTCGGTCGCGATGTCGCTCTTCGGCATCGACTTTCTGCGCTCGATCGGCGCGCGCCTCGAAGTGGGCGGCGACGCACCGTCGATCGATCTGCACGAGGGCGGCTATCTCTTTCTCGCCACCGCGGCGGGCGAGGCGACGCTGCGCGAGAACCATGCGCTTCAGACGCGCCTTGGCGCCGACATCAGCCTGCTCGACGCCGCGCAGTTGCAGCAGCGCTTCCCGTGGCTGAACACGGCGGATCTCGCGGCCGGCGCCTTCGGCGAAAGCGGCGAAGGCTGGTTCGACGGCTACGGGCTCGTGCAGGCGCTGCGCAAGAAGGCGCAGTCGCTCGGCGCTCGCTACGTGGCCGCCGACGCGGTCGCGCTCGAACGCGACGGCCGCAAGGTCACGCACGTCGTCGCCTCCGACGGCGAGCGCCACGCCTGCGACATGCTCGTGAACGCGGCGGGCGCGTGGTCGCGCGCGCTCGCGCGGATGCTCGGCATCGACATTCCGGTCTACGCGCGGCGCCGCAGCATCTTCAACGTGTCCACGCCCGCGAAGCTCGCGCGCTGCCCGCTTCTCATCGACCCGACCGGCGTCTACTTCCGCCCGGAAGGCCGCACCTATATCTGCGGCACGTCGCCGGCGGCGGACAACGACCCGGACGATCTTCCGCTCGACGAGGTCGATCACGCGCTCTTCGACGACGTCATCTGGCCGACGCTCGCGCACCGCGTGCCGGAGTTCGAGGCGCTGCGCGTGGAGAACTGCTGGTCCGGCTACTACGAGTACAACGTGTTCGACCAGAACGCGATCATCGGCCATCACCCTGACGTGGACAATTGCGTCTTCGCGAACGGCTTCAGCGGCCACGGACTCCAGCAGGGCCCGGCGACGGGGCGCGGCGTGAGCGAACTGATCCTGCACGGCCGGTACACGACGCTCGATCTGTCGCCGCTCGGCTGGGAGCGCGTGCTCGAAAATCGTCCGATCGTCGAGAAAAACGTGGTGTGAGAGCGACACTCGGCCGCGCCGCGCGTGCGGAGAATTTTGGCGAGAAACAAATGCCCGGCACGATCCGAGCATTTTTTACGGTTTCCTTTCAATATCCGGGCTGGAATGCGGTTTGCCGAACGGTTTTTCACATCCGGAGCGACGATCGTGAATAAAGCTGACGTTTGCGCGTCGTCCATCGATGAAATCCACTAGGGCGGACTCGATCCGAAGCGCGCACTCTGTAAGTTGAGGAGCAAGCCTCCGTTTACTTCCACAAGGAGTGACAAATGGACACCATCACGCATGCGACCGTCGTGACGTGGCTGGAAGACGCCGAAACCCACGGCGACGATTACGCACCGATTTCACACTCGTCGAGCCAGGTCTGCGAGCGACCGGAATACGTGGCCGAAGTCTTCGGCCGATTCGCGAGCGAGACATCGGACGACGGCCAGAACGGCCGCGTCGTGCGCGGCTACAACTAGCCTCACAACTGGCCTCACACTCGCCGATCCCTGACCGGCGGCAGCGGCGCAAACCGCTGACGCTGCCGGCGCAACGCACCGAATGACACGTCCTGAACGGGCTCAGCCCGCTCGGGATCGCAGCGATTGAATCTGCGACGCCGCCGCCCGGCGACCCGTCCAGCTTTCCTTCCCCTCCCGAAGACGCTCACCACCCGGCCTCAGGTTTCTGCCTGAAGTGGCCCTCAATTTTTGCGTTGACTCATTGCGCTCACCAGCCTATAAACATCCCATTGGATGGTAATTGGATGGTGAAATGACGAATCAACCTGTCGAAGCGCCGCGCCCGAAGGGCGGTGAAAGCGAAAAAATCACGATCAATCTCGGCCCCGTCGACCTCGGTCAGATCGACCTGCTCGTCGAAGAGGGCTTTTACTCCAACCGCACGGACCTGATCCGCACGGCGATCCGCAACCAGCTGGCGATTCACGCGCAGGTCGTGAGCGAAACGGTAACGCGGCGCGCGCTCGTTCTGGGCTTGCAGCACTTTTCCAGACGCGACCTGGAAGCGGCGCTCGCGGCTAACGAGCGTCTCAATATCCACGTGCTCGGCCTCGCCAGCATCGCCGCCGATGTCTCCGCCGAGCTTGCGCTCGCGACGATCGAGTCGGTCGTCGTGCTGGGCGCGTTTCACGCATCGCCGGCGGTCAAGGCCGCGCTGGCCGGCCGCATCAGCTAGGCGGTGCCGCACCGGCGGCAACACACAACCGACAACGGAAAACGAAATGAAACTGAACGAAGGCTTCCTCAACTCGATGCACAAGGTCATGTCGCTCTTGCGCACCCACGGCCCGGCGGAGGCGACCGAGGCGATCCAGCGCGCGCTGCGCGGTGAATCGGCCGAGGCGCCGCGGGCGGAGCGCGACGCGCATGAAGTACCCGGGAAACGCGAAGTAAACGGCGAGCCCTCGACCCGCTCCGCTGGCTTCGAGCCGACGCTCAAGGACAGGCTGAAGCAGACTTTCGGGCAGACCTTCGCGCGCGCTCCCGCCGCGACCACCGCCGACGTCGAAGTCGAGGATCGCGGGCATGTCAGCACCCACGCCTATGCGAACGCGGCGGGCGCGCGCGACTATCGGCTCTATGTGCCGGCGGGCTACCGCGACGAACCGCTGCCGCTTGTCGTAATGCTGCACGGCTGCACCCAGGACGCCGACGACTTCGCCGCCGGCACGCGGATGAACGCGCTCGCCGAGCGGCACGGCTGTATCGTCGCGTATCCGATCCAGCCGCAGCGGGCCAATCCGTCGAAGTGCTGGAACTGGTTCAGGCCCGGCGACCAGCACGCGCAGACGGGCGAGCCGTCGCTGATCGCGGGCATCACGCGCGACGTGATGGCGAGCCACCGCGTGGACCCGGCGCGCGTGTATGTCGCCGGCCTGTCGGCGGGCGGCGCGATGGCGGACGTCATGGTTCGCGAGTACCCGGACCTCTATGCGGCCGCCTGCGTGCATTCCGGGCTGCCGCGTGGCTGTGCGCACGATCTGCCATCGGCGCTCGCGGCGATGCGCGGCGGCAGGCGCAAGGGCGCGAAGGGCCGGCACGGCGCCGCGGGCACGACGCCGCCCGATACTCCGAAGCGTCCGATCATCGTGTTTCACGGCGACGCCGACACGACCGTGCATCCGTCGAACGCGATGGAACTGGTGCGCGGATTCGGGCTGGATGCGTCGACGGAAAACCGCGCAGCCAGCGGCCGTGCGTGCACCGTGCGGCGGCTGAAGTCGGAGGGCGGCGTCGATGCGGAACTCTGGACGATTCACGGCGCGCCGCACGCGTGGGCGGGCGGCAGCGCGAACGGAACGTACACCGATCCTGCCGGACCCGACGCCAGCGCCGAAATGATGCGCTTCTTCCTTGCACATCCGCGCCGCGGCTGAGGCCGCGCGGTTCGCCGTCTCGCGTTTCGGCGTCTTTGCAGGACATGTCTGCGGCGGGCGCGCAACGCCCCGTGGAGGCCGCTTTTTTGGTCACCTACTCTGGTTCCGAAACGGGGAGCGCATATGGAAAGAACGATCGCGATTGGTGCGCCGGTTTCCGGCGCGTGCGCGTCACACGTCGCGCGGGCGGCATATGGCGTACGGCGATGAACCCGATCTCGCCCGATGACGACCCGCCGGTGAACGCGCCCGGCCCATTCTCTGCGCCCCGCGAACTGCTCGTGCCGCCCCGCGACCCGCGGCGCATGGGACGATACGCGGACGCTTCGGCATGCTTCGTGGTGGCGTGGTCGCTGCTCGAAGTGCCCTGGGAAATCGACGCGAACAGCCGCGGCGAGGAGATCGCGGCCGTGCTCGCATCGAAGACGCTGCTTTTCGTGATCGTCGCGTTCATGCTGCAGGGGCGGCGCGTCGCGAGCTATCTGCTGCTCTTCGTCTGCCTGATGAGCGTGCTCGCGATGGCCCCCGAGATTCCGCTCGAATTCAGGCGATCGCCGTGGCTCGCGGTGCTTTCGGGCGTCGAATGCGTGAGCAAGCTCGCGACGTTCGCGTTCCTCGCGCTGCATCTGAAAGGCGGATTCTCGCGACGCGCCGGCTGAGGGCGGAGTGGCCGGAACGCCCCGGCCGAACCTGCGAAAGGGCAAACGCGCAAAAACACAAAAACGCAAAAACGCAAAGCGCGCTATCTTCACTTACCGGCTCCATAAAGAAGCGAAGACTGGCCGGGCCGATACGCCCGTGCATCGGGCGCGGCTCGCAGGCGCGAACGGGCGCCACCGCGGGCGCGATCGGCGAAAGGAAACAGCCGCGCTCTTTCCAGGAGATTCGTCATGAGTCGAATTCGCGTCGTTTCGGCAGCCGTTGCCGCGTCGATTGGCATTGCGCTCGCGTGGAGCCCGGTCGCGATGGCGCAAACCGCACCGGACGTCGCCGCGTCCACGCCGAAGGAGATCCGCAAGGCGGAGCGCAAGGCCGCGCGCGAGCGGAACAATGCCGAGTTGAAGGCACTCGAGAAGCAGGGCTATCAGCCCGCCGGCAACCAGATCAACTATCCGCAGAACATCCAGGAAGCCCAGCGCAAGGTGGATGCGTCGAAGGCCGCTCAGGGCACGGCAGCGTCCGCGCCCTGAGCGTTTCCTGACGCCGTCTGCGGGCCGGAGCATGCGGCAATGCTGCGATGCGGCGCGTCCCTCCCCATCAGGGCGCGTCAGGACATATCAGGGCGCGGGTTCGGCCGCGTCGCTCGCGATTGCCTGCCGCAGATGCGGCACCGCATGCGCGCGATACCACTGGAGCATCTCGCGGATCGCGGCGTCGGCGGGCCGTGCGTGCGCGCCGCCGATCAGTTCGCCGCACGCCCGGGCCATCGCGTTCATGATGCGGCTCGCCTCCGGAACATAGGGCAGATCCGCGTGACTGTCGTGGCGCTCGCGGATGATCCGGTAGCGGATGTTCTCGGGAAACGTCCACGCGCTGACGATGAAATCCTGCACGCTCACCGCCTGGCCGCCGACCTCGACGGCGATGCCGCGGTGCCGTTCGGCATAGCCCATCGCTTCGATCTGCTCGCAGGCGTCGATCGCGGTGTTCATCATCTCGCGGATCAGGTCCCAGTCTGTTTTCATCGTTCGGTCCTTGGGCTTTTGGCGGGGGCGCCGTGGTCTTGCCGGCTCGCGGCTGTCACTTCGTCATCGCGCGGACTTTTTCCGCGATCGCGCGGCCGAGCTTCTGTTGCGATGCGGCAGTGAGATGCGCGCCATCGACGCCGTCGATGCGCACGACCATGGCGGCGTCGAGAAATTCCACGTGCTGCTTCTGTGCGACGGCCGCGTACGCTTTCGCGAGCTGCGCCCACTTGCCGGCGGTGTCCGCGCGAGCGGGATCGGCGGCCGCGTCGACGGCGACCGGCGGCGGCGCCACGACGAGCACCTTCGGGCCCGGGTCGAGTGTGCTGATGCCGCCGTGCATGTCCTTCACGATCTGCACGAGCTTGTCCATGCCCTCCGCGATCCGCGCGGGCGTTCGGCCGCCCTGCGCCGTCAGCTCGCTGCCGCCGAGCATGATCACGACCACGTCGAGCGGCTGGGCGCGCGCGAGGACGCCGGGCAGCGCCGCGCTGCCGTCGAGCGCGGCACCTTGCGCTGGCGAGTTCGCCGAAGGATTCGCCGACGTGCTGGTCGACAGGTTTGCCGGCGGGTTCGACCGGTCCGGCAGGTCGGTCGTGCGGCCGTTCAGGCCGTCGTCGATCACGACGTAGTCGCGGCCGAGCGCCGCCTGCATCGCGGCGGGCCATCGCGCGGACGCGGGCAGGCGCGCGGGTGCGCCGTGCGTCGCGGGCTTGCGGCCCCAGGTGAGGGCGTCGCCGAATGCGAGTATCCGCTTCGGCTCGTCGGCGCGGGCCGCCGCCGTGACGGCGAGCGCCGCGATGACCAGAACCGTTGCGATGGCAGTGCGCAGCAGGGGCCGCGGCATCGTTGTCTCCGGGTTTTGTGTGCGCTCGGGCGCCACTATCGCTGTTTTTCCCGCCGTCTTTTGCGCCTCATGGCAGGCCTCGCGCGGCATGCCGGACCAAAAGCTGCCCGACAGTATGACCGACGGGCGCGGGTGCCGCCAGACGAAAGCCAGACGAAAGCAAGACGCCGGCGACGAGGCGGCGCGGCATGACTGGGGGCGGATCGCATGCAGCCGGGCCTGCCAAGGCAGCTTTTCCGATCTCGCGTCACAATGGCGCCTGACTTGTCCCGAAACCCGCTAATCCTGCGCGCCGTACCGGCGATCGTCCGTGCGCCGCGCGCCTCATTCCCATGGCATTGAAGAATCTGCTGAGGCGGCTCGACCTCACGACCCTGCAACTCTTTCTCGCGATCTTCGAGGAGGGCACGCTCACGCGCGCGGCCGAGCGCGAGGCGATCGCGGTATCGGCCGCGAGCAAGCGCCTGCTCGAACTCGAACAGGCGGTCGGCGCGGTGCTGTTCGAGCGCCGGGCGCGCGGCATGGACCTGACGCCTGCCGGCGAAACGCTGCTGCATCACGCGCGGCGCGTGCTGCGCGACATCGAGAACATCGGCATCGAGCTTGCCGAGCACGCGACCGGCGTGCGCGGCTACGTGCGGATGATGGCCAATCTGTCCGCAATCGTCGAGTTCCTGCCGGAGGACCTGCGCGCGTTTCTCTCGGTGCACGACCAGATCAAGATCGACCTGGAGGAGCGGCCGAGCGGCGGCATCATCGAGGCGGTGGCGGACAGCCTCGCCGACCTGGGCATCTGCTCGGGCGACGCGGACACGCGCGGACTTCAGGCGACGCACTATCGCCACGACCGTCTCGTGATCGTGATGCGCGACGATCATCCGCTCGCGAAGCGCGAAAGCATCGCGTTTGCGGAAACGCTCGACAGCGACCACGTCGGCCTGCATTCGGCGAGCTCGATCAACATGCGCACGCATCTGGCCGCGCGCCAGGCGGGCAAGCCGCTGCGGCTGCGCATCCACGTGCCGGGCTTCGATGCCGTGTGCCGCATGGTGCAGGCGGGCATGGGCGTGGGCGTGCTGCCGTACGACGTCTACAGCGCGATGGGCCGTCCGCTCGGCCTGGCGGCGGTCGCGCTCGACGAGGACTGGGCCGAGCGCAGCCTGATCATCGTGGTCCGCGATGCCGCGGCGCTTTCGCCGGTGAGCCGCCTTCTCTTCGATCATCTGCGAACGGTGGAAGCGCTCTCGGCTCGTGCCGACGGCACCGCCTGAGCCGAACGTTCTCGATCGGCGAACGGTCCTTGCCGAAATGCGGTTGGACTCGCGCCCGGCGCCGCTCCTAAGCTACTCCCATGCAACACAAAATCGGGAGACAGGCATCATGAGCGGACCTCTTAAGGGCATTCGGGTCGTCGAGATCGGAACCCTCATCGCGGCACCTTTCGCAGCCAGAATGCTGGCGGAATTCGGCGCCGAAGTCATCAAGATCGAAACCCCCAACGGCGGCGATCCCCTTCGCAAATGGCGAAAGCTGCACGAGGGCACTTCGCTCTGGTGGTATCTGCAGTCGCGCAACAAGAAGTCGGTGTGCGTGAACCTCAAGTCGGCCGACGGCATCGAGATCGTCAAGCGGCTCGCGAAGGACGCGGACATCGTCATCGAAAACCTGCGACCCGGCGCGCTCGAGAAGCTCGGCATCGGCTGGGACGTGCTGCACGAAATCAACCCCAGGCTCACGATGGTCCGCATCTCCGGATACGGCCAGTCGGGCCCGTACCGCGACCGCCCGGGCTTCGGCGCGATCGGCGAGGCGATGGGCGGCATCCGCTACACGACGGGCGACGTGGACGGCGCCCCGGCGCGCGTGGGCGTGAGCCTCGGCGATTCGCTCGCGTCGCTGCATGGCGTGATCGGCGCGCTGATGTCGCTGCTGCGCGTGAAGACGGGGCAGGGCGAGGGCCAGGTGGTGGACGTCTCGCTCGTCGAAAGCGTTTTCAACCTGATGGAAAGCCTCGTGCCGGAATACGACCTGCTCGGCCACGTGCGCGAAAGAAGCGGCGGCGCGCTGCCGGGCATCGCGCCGTCGAACACGTACCGCACCGAGGACGGCGGCTTCGTGGTGATCGCGGGCAACAGCGACCCGATCTACAGGCGCCTCATGCAGGTGATCGGCCGCCCCGATCTCGCCGACGATCCCGCGCTCGCCCACAACGACGGCCGCGCGCTGCAAAGCGCGATGCTCGACGAGGCGATCACCGCGTGGACCTCGCACCACTCCACCGAGGACGTGCTCGCCACGCTCGAACGCGAGGAAGTGCCGGCCGGACGCATCTATTCGGTCGCGGACATCGTCGCGGACCCGCACTATCAGGCGCGCGAGATGTTGCTCGACGCGAGCCTGCCGGGCGGCGCGTCGGTGAAGATGCCGGGCATCGTGCCCAAGCTCTCCGACACCCCGGGCGAAGTCAACTGGCAGGGTCCGGCCCTTGGCGAGCACACGGGTTCCGTGCTGGCCTCGCTCGGCTTCGATGCGAGCGACGTGGCGCGCCTGCGCGCCGAAGGAGCCGTGCAATGATCCGCGATTACTCTCAACGGCTGGTCGTTCAGGAAGTGGCGCCGCGCGACGGCTTGCAGATCGAACAGAAGTGGGTCGAGACCGACGACAAGATCGCGCTGATCGACAACCTGTCGGCGTGCGGCTTCACGCGCATCGAAGCGGGCTCGTTCGTGTCGCCGAAGGCGATCCCCGCGCTGCGCGACGGCGACGAAGTGTTCCACCGCATCGGGCGGCGTCCCGGCGTGATCTACGTCGCGCTGATTCCGAACGTGAAGGGCGCGGAGCGCGCGCTCGCCGCCCACGCCGACGAACTCAATCTCGTGATGTCCGCGAGCGAGACGCACAACCGCGCGAACATGCGCATGAGCTGCGAGCAATCACTCGCGGGCTTCGGCGACATCGTGCGCCTCGTCGCCGGCTCGGGGGCGTCGCTCAACGCGACCGTCGCCACGGCGTTCGGCTGTCCGTTCGAAGGCCGCATCGACGAGGACCGCGTGGCGTCGATCGTCGACACCTACCGCGAGATGGGCATGCAGGGCATCACGCTCGCCGACACCACGGGCATGGCGAATCCGCGTCAGGTCGCGCGGATCGTCGAGCGCGTGCTCGGGCGCATCCCCGCCGAGGCGCTCACGCTGCACTTTCACAATACGCGCGGCCTCGGGCTCGCCAACGTGCTCGCGGCCTACGAAGCAGGCGCGCGCCGTTTCGACGCGTCGCTTGGCGGCCTCGGCGGCTGTCCGTTCGCGCCGGGCGCGTCCGGCAACATCTGCACGGAAGATCTCGTCGCGATGTGCGAGGAGTTGAGCATCCCGACCGGGATCGATTTGCTGAAGCTGATCGAGCTGTCGCGCACGCTGCCCGCACTCGTCGGCCACGACGTGCCGGGGCAGGTGGCCAAGGCGGGCCGCAACTGCGACCTGCATCCCGTTCCCGCGTATGTACGCACCATCTGATTTCACTTGAACCCTCAACAACAGATTCGACCGGACGGCTCAGGCCAGTCCGGCGTGGAGACGATCATGAGTGATCTGGGCGCAGTATCGGCACCGAGCCAATCGAACAAGAATGAGAACGCGGCGGACATCATCCGCAAGGTGGCATGGCGGCTGATGCCGCTCATCATGCTGTGCTATCTGTTCGCGTTCTTCGACCGCATCAACATCAGCTTCGCGAAGTTCCAGCTACAGAGCGATCTGGGCTTCTCCGACACCGCCTACGGCCTCGGCGCGAGCCTCTTCGTGATCGGCTACGTGCTCTTCGAAGTGCCCAGCAACCTGATGCTCTACAAGGTCGGCGCGCGCCGCTGGATCGCGCGGATCATGATTTCGTGGGGCCTTGCCACCACGGCGATGGTCTTCGTTTCGACCGAGTGGCAGTTCTACGGGCTGCGCTTCATCATCGGCGCGATGGAAGCGGGTTTCGCACCCGGCGTGTTGTATTACCTGACGTTGTGGTTCCCGGCGAGCTATCGCGGACGCATCACGTCACTGCTCTTTCTTGCGTCGGCGTTCTCGGGTCTGGTTGGCGCGCCGCTTTCGGGGCTCGTGCTCGGGCACCTGGACGGCGCGCTCGGCATGGCGGGCTGGCACTGGCTGTTCCTGCTCGGCGGCCTGCCGTGCGTGCTGCTCGGCATTCTGGTGCTGAAGGTGCTGAAGGATCGCGTCGACGATGCGGGCTGGCTGACGACGTCGGAAAAGATCTATCTGAAGAGCCAGATCGCGGGCCAGAGCAAGCCGGCGCCCGGCGGGCATTCGCTGCTCGGCGCGATCAAGACGCCCGGATTCCTCACGCTGGGACTGATCTATTTTCTGATCCAGATTGCCTCGTATGGGCTCAACTTCTGGGCGCCGCACCTGATCCGCACGGCGGGCACGAACAATCCCACGGTCATCGGGCTGCTTACGGCGGTGCCGTATATCTGCGGCGCGATCTGCATGGTCGTGGTGGGGCGGATGTCGGATACGTCGGGCGAGCGTCGCAAGTTCGTATGCGGCTTGCTGCTGATGGCTGCGGTGGGCTTCTTCGCGGCGGGCGTGTTCGACAAGCAGACGACGCTGTTGATCGTGGCGCTCGGCGTGATGGGCGCGGGCGTGATCGCGGCGATTCCTGCCTTCTGGGCGCTGCCGCCCAAGCTGCTCACCGGCGCCGGTGCGGCGGGGGGTATTGCGCTCATCAACACGCTCGGGCAACTGGGCGGGATCGTGAGCCCGGTCATGGTCGGGCGCATTCGCGACATGACCGGCAGCACGACGCCTGCACTCTATGCGATCGGCTGCATGAGCGTGATCTGTGCGCTCATTCTGATGTACGGGTTGCCGCAGTCGTTGCGGCAGAAGGATCATGCTGGAGTGTGATGAACGAGGGGGCTGGCGCGGGTGGGGGCACACCGTTTGATGCGCCAGCACTTCCATGAAATTTGATACGTTCGCGGTCGATCGGCACAGGGAGGCCGCTGGCGCTTGGACGGGGGGGCGTGTTGTGTTTGCACCGTTTGATGCGCTTGTGC
>NZ_JFHC01000010.1 GCF_000698595.1 Caballeronia glathei
AAGCGCGCGGCCCGGGCCGCGCGCTTTTTTTTTAGGGGGCGCGAGCGTGAATCGGCCCACCGTCGGCTACCGGTCCGACAGGAAGCGCTCGAAGTGACTGTGACCGGCGGGCGTGACCCGCAGGACGCGGCGCTTCGCCGTGTTTTCGATCCATCCGTGCGACGCGCAGGCATCGAGAAACGCGGCGCCGAGCGCGCCGCCCAGATGCGCGCGCCGCTCGCTCCAGTCGATGCAGGTGCACGCGAAGCGCCGCCGCCGCGCGCGCTGCGCCTTCAGGTCGATGCCCAGCAGGGCGAACGCCTCCGCGCCTTCGGGCGTGGCGTCGAGCGCGGCCGGACCCTCTTCCTGCCGCGGCCCGGCCGAAAGCCAGTTGCGCCCCAGCATGCGATCGAAGATCCGCACGGCCAGTTCTCCCGCCAGATGGTCGTAGCAGGTGCGGGCATAGCGCATGTCGAGCGGCACCGCGCTCGGCGCGCGCTCCGGCGAGCGCAGCGGGGCGCTCGCATGCGCCAGGTTCGCGAGCGCCTCGATCGCCGCGGCGACGTCGGGCGTCGCGATGCGGTAATAGCGGTGGCGGCCGCTCACCTCCAGCGCGAGCAGGCCGCCCTCGGTCAGCCGCGCCAGATGGCCACTCGCCGCCGACGGCGACAATCCGGCGATCATCGTCAGTTCACCGGCCGGGCGGGCAGTGCCGTCCATCAGCGACCAGAGCATCGCGGCGCGGCCGGGGTCCGCGAGCAGGGCGCCGATGCGCGACAGCCCCGGAAAATGGCGTGCGCGGGCGTCTGACGCGTCGTGAGGTGCCGTCATGGTGTTTCCTCGGAATCGGGTCGTGTCGATACGATCCACTTTAGACGTTCCGCGCATCCGATGTTTCACCATCGGCCGAATAGTCGATGTACGCGCCGGGCATGCCCGCGCCGCCGCGCTAGAATGGGCGATTCGACATCCGGTTTGTTGCAAGGAAGAAACGCATGGTCAAGATCATTCTGGCGGCCGCCCTCGGTCTCCTCGTGCTCGCAGCGGGATGCACGGGCATGGCGGGTTCGTCATCGTCGTCGTCTTCCGGCGGCACGAGCGGAATCACGATGTACGGCACGATCGACGAGGGCATCACGGTGCGCAAGTAACGGCACCCGCGCTAAGCGTTGCGGCGGCGCGCGTCGCGTGACGCGGGTCTTTTTGCCGCTTCTATAATTCTGCTTTCCGCAGCTTTCATCCGCTTTCCAACCGCCGGGCCGCGCCCGGTCCGCGAGCCATCCATGAACACGCCGATCGCCTCTTCCAATACGCCCCCCGCTACCCAGGAACGCTCCGAAACGACGTTCCGCTTTCTCGCCGAACCGACCTCGGTGAACTTCGGCGGCAAGGTGCACGGCGGCGCGCTCATGAAGTGGATCGACGAAACCGGCTACGCGTGCGCGGCGATGTGGTCGGGCCGCTATTGCGTGACGGTGAGCGTCGGCAACATCCGCTTCAGGCGGCCGATCCTGGTCGGCAATCTGGTCGAGCTGCGCGCGCGTGTGGTCGCGACGGGCCGCACCAGCATGCACCTGCACATCTCGGTTCACGCGGGCGATCCGAAGGGCGGCGATCTCCAGCAGACGACCGATTGCCTAGTCGTGTTCGTCGCCGTCGACGAAAAGGGGCAGCCGGTGCCGGTGCCGGCGTTCGTGCCCGTCACCGACGAGCAGAAGCGCCTCGCCAAATACGCGATGGACGTAAAGGACGCGCTCGACGCCATCGTCGAACTGAAGCCGGAAGAAGTTGCGGCCGGCAAGGTCTGAAACGCGCAGGAACGTTCAGTTTCCAAACAAAAAACGCATTGTTTCGCTCAATGCCGTCGCAAAAATAAGACGCCTCTCATTCATCGACGAACGCTCGACGGGCATAGTGGCCGTCGTTCGCGCGGGTTCGGCCACTGGCCGGACGGCGCGGCAGACGCCACTTGAATATCGATGAAGGAGAGAGCATGAGCTGGGCTGCGGGCTACAACAATTCGGTTGCATACACCACCGGCTTTTACCAGGAACAGAGCCCGACGTGGCTGAAGGCCGCGCTCGTGATGCAGCGCATCGCGCCGCCCGCCGACGGCAAGTTCACGTACTGCGAGCTCGGCTTCGGCCAGGGGCTGACTTCGCTGATCCTCGCGGCGACGCACCCGGAAGGCGAGTTCTACGCATGCGACTTCAATCCGGTGCACGTGGTCGCGGCGTCGTCCATTCGCGACGACGCGAAGCTTTCCAACCTCACGCTGCTCGAAAACAGCTTCGGCCAGCTGGCCGACGGCGAAGCCGACCTGCCGATGTTCGATTTCGTGACGATGCACGGCATCGTCTCGTGGGTGTCCGATGAAACGCGTGCGCAGATCGTGCGCTTTCTCGCGCGCTATCTGAAACCCGGCGGCGTGGTGCAGATCAGCTACAACGCGATGGCCGCGTGCGCCCAGGTGCAGCCGCTGCAGCGCCTGCTCACCACGCACGCGAAAAATCGCGGCGAGAACTGGGCGGGTGCCGCCGCGTTCGCGCAGCAACTCGTCGAGCACGGTGCGCAGCATTTCCTGCGCAACCCGGATGCGGCCGCCCGCGTCAATTCGTTCGCGAGCGCCGATCCGCGCTATCTCGTGCACGAGTACATGCACGAGCAGTGGACGCCGTTCCACTTCACGGACATCGCGAAGGAACTCTCCGACGCCAAGCTCGTGTTCGCCGGCAGCGCGCGCTATGTGTTCATGTCGCCGGTGGCGTGGCTCACGAACGAGCAGAACGAAGTGATGAACTCGATCACCGATCCGCTTTTCGCCGAAGAGGTCCGCGATTATTTCTGCAACCGCTCGTTCCGGTCGGACATTTTCGTGCGCGGCAAGGTGGCGTTGAACGACGTGCGCCTGCGCGAGCACGCGAAGCACGTGCATCTGTGGGCCAATCCGAAGGCCGAATACCAGCCGGCGATCAAGCTCGAACATGCGACGGTGACGCGCAACGAAGCCGCGCACAAGCCGTTCTTCGACATGCTGCGCCGCTCGGAAATGACGCTCGACCGGCTCTTGGATGCGCCGGAACTGGCAGTGCACGGAATCGACGGGATCATGCAGATCGTGCGTCTTTCGCTTGCGGTCGGCGAGACGCACATCCGTTACGGCGACGTCCAGCCGCGCGCCGCGTCCGATCGCCTGAACAGCGTGCTGCTGGATCGCGCGGAACGCGGCGACAAGTGGGACGCGCTCGCGTCGCCGCGGTTTGCCGGCGGCGTGCCGGTGGGACTGCTCGACCAGTTGCTGATCGCGCCGCTCAGGAGCAAGCGCGATGCGAAGCGCGCGATCACGGGCGAGATCGACGAACTCGTCGCGCACGTGGAGCGATCGCTCGCCAATTCGGGGCTCAACCTGAACATCGGTTCCGAGCCGACGCCGCGCGAGCAGATCCCCGATGCGCTCAGGAAGATCATCGCCAATTCGGGCGACGCGCTGATCGCGCTGTGCGATACGAACGACTTCTGGCCGGCGAAGCGTTCCTGAGTCGACCGGAGCGCAGCGGCGCGCACGCCGCTGCGCTTTTTGCTTCTAGCGCTTGCCCACCATCTCCGCGGGCTTCACCCATTCGTCGAACTGCTGCTCGGTCACGAAGCCGAGCGCAAGCGCCGAAGCCTTCAGCGTCGTGCCTTCCTTGTGCGCCTTCTTCGCGATCTTTGCGGCCTTGTCGTAGCCGATATGCGGATTGAGCGCCGTCACCAGCATCAGCGATTCGTTCAGCAGGCTATCGATACGCTTCTCGTTCGGCTCGATGCCGACCGCGCAGTTGTCGTTGAAGCTCTGCGCGCCGTCGGCCAGCAGCCGGATCGACTGCAAGACGTTGTGCGCGATCATCGGACGGAACACGTTCAGCTCGAAGTTGCCGCTCGCGCCGCCGAAATTCACCGCGACGTCGTTGCCGAAGACCTGGCAGCAGAGCATCGTGACGGCTTCCGACTGGGTCGGATTGACCTTGCCCGGCATGATCGAGCTGCCCGGCTCGTTTTCCGGAATCGACAGTTCACCGAGGCCGCAGCGCGGGCCGCTTGCCAGCCAGCGGATGTCGTTGGCGATCTTCATCATGCTGGCCGCGACGGTTTTCAGCGCGCCGTGCGCGGCGACGAGCGCATCGGCGGCGGCCATCACTTCGAACTTGTTCGGCGCGGTTTCGAAGGGCAGGCCGGTGAGCTTGCCGATCGCGGCCGCCACTTTCACCGCGAATTCCGGATGCGCATTGAGCCCCGTGCCGACCGCCGTACCGCCGAGCGCCAACTGGTACAGGTGCGGCAGCGCCGCCTCGGCGTGGCGCACGCCCTGGTCGAGCTGCGCGACATAGCCCGAAAATTCCTGTCCGAGCGTGAGCGGCGTCGCGTCCTGCAGGTGCGTGCGGCCGATCTTCACGATGCCGTCGAACGCCTTCGACTTCTTGTCCAGGGTATCGCGCAGGGTCCGCAGCGACGGCACGAGGTGCTTGACGATTCCGTATGCCGCGGCGATGTGCATCGCGGTCGGGAACACGTCGTTCGACGACTGCCCGCGGTTCACGTCGTCGTTCGGGTGCACGAGGCGCTCCTCGCCGCGCTTGCCGCCCATCAGCTCGCTCGCGCGGTTGGCGATCACCTCGTTCAGGTTCATGTTGGTCTGCGTGCCGGAGCCCGTCTGCCAGACGGCGAGCGGGAATTCGTCCGGATGCTTGCCGTCGATGATCTCGTCGGCGGCCTGGATGATCGCGCGCGCCTTCGTGGCGTCGAGCACCTTCAGCTCCAGGTTCACCTCGGCGGCCGCGCGCTTCACGACGGCGAGCGCCGTGATCAGTTCCGGCGACTGCTTCTCGCTGGAAATCTTGAAATTCTGCAGGGAGCGCTGCGTCTGTGCACCCCACAGCTTCGCGTTCGGCACGGCGATCTCGCCGAACGTGTCCTTTTCCATCCGCACATCGCCCTTCACATCGTCTGTCATGGCTTCAACGCTCCTTCAAAGCTGCTCGTCGACGGGCAGCAACGTGAAAAGACCCGTCAGCGCGTTCCGGTAGAGGCCCGCTTGCGGATCGAAGTTGTACGTGACAATGCCGCCGTTCTCCTCCGTCGTCCAGACGAGCGGCGACAGCGGCGAACCGGTCGAGCGCAGTTGCGCGAGCACTTCCTGCGACGCCAGTTCGACCCGGTAGCTCGCCTGCGGCCGGATGCCATGATCGAAGAGGCTGGCGGCTTCCCCGGCAACCGGCTTGCTGTAGATTACGAGCGCGAGCTCGGTGTTCAGAAGCGCCGAGCGCGGATCGAGATTCATCGAGCCGATCACGAGAATACTCCGATCGATGACGTACGCCTTCGCATGGAGGCTCGCACGCGACTCCGAGCCGAACAGCCCGGCGCGCGGCCGTCCCTCTCCTTCGGCCTGGATCGGCTTGAATTCGTACAGTTCGACCCCGTTTTTCAGGAGCGGCACGCGATACGGCGCGTAGCCCGCCTGCACGGCGACGGCGTCGGTTGCGGCAAGCGAATTGGTCAGCACCGCGACGCGCACGCCGCGGCCGGTGAGCGCGGCGAGCGCCTTCACGCCGACATCGTGCGGCACGAAATAGGGCGACAGGATCTGGAATTCGCTGTGGGCGTCCTTGATGAGTTCGCCCAGCCGCTCCATCGGCGGGCTCTTGTAGTCGTCGCTCGGATGCTCGATCTTCGACGGCGAATCCGCCTCGAATTCCGTGCGCGCCCACACGAGCCCCATTTCGCCTTGCGCGATCTGCTGCGCGAGCGGCGTCTTGTTCAGCGGTTTCGCGTTGAGCGGATCGGCGTTCTTGCGCCAGTGCGCGCGCAGATCGTCGCGGGTCGTGTCGAGGTCGGCGGGATCGAACTTCTGCTTGTTCAGCGCGCGCAGCGGATACGCGAGCGAGCTGTTCCAGTAGTCGTCGAAGCTGTCCGAAATCCGGTGCGTGACCGGACCGGCGGCGAACACGTCGAGGTCGCGGAACTGCAGCGTCGCGCTCGCGCTGAAGTATTCGTCGCCGAGATTGCGCCCGCCGACGATCGCGATCTGATTGTCCGCAATCATCGACTTGTTGTGCATCCGGCGCGTGAACTGGCCGATCTTCGTGAAGAGGTTCTGCGTGCGCTTCGCGAAGCTCTCTTGCGCGCTGCCGAACGGGTTGAAGACGCGGATCTCGATCTTGTCGTGGGAATTGAGCGCCGCCATGATGCGGTCGATGTCCTTGAAATTCAGGTCGTCGACCAGCATGCGCACCCGCACGCCGCGATCCGCCGCATAGAGCGCGGCGCCGAGCAGCAGCTTGCCGGTGTTGTCCTCCTCGGCGATGTAGTACTGCATGTCGAGCGTTTTGGTCGCCGCGCGGGCGAGCGCGATGCGGGCCTGAAGGGCATCGGTGCCGCTCGGCAGGAGGCGCACCGCCGACTGGTCCGGGTGCGCGGCCTCGAGCGGGGCGAGGGCCGTGTAGAGCGGCGTTTCCGCCGTCGCGGGCAGCGCGTGGGAGACGGGGCGCTCGAACGAACTCGCGGGCGGGCGGCTCGCGCAGGCGGCGAGCATGAGCGCGGCGGCAACCGTCGCCCCCAGCTTGCGGTAGCGATCGAGACGTCGGGTGAACCGTGCGAAATCACGCTCTGCCGCGTGTGTTGCCGGTGCTGCTGCTGAAGGTTGCCTGCGTTCCGACACGTCGGGTCCTCTGGTTGGCCTGGCTCGAAGCATGGCGTGCGTGAAGCTCGAAGGTGCGCAAGGCGCCGCGCAAGTCCCGCGATGTAGCAAGGATCGTGCGCGCAAAGCGCCATCACGGAAATATTCTATTGGAATTCGAGGGGAAAAGCGGAAAACGGACGGTGGACGGCGGGATGCAGGCGGATTGCTGATGGGCTGCCGGACGGCAGCGCCAGGCGTACGGACGAAAAAAAGCCCGCTTCGGAAGCGGGCTCAACCCCTGTCACTGGAGTCTCAAGGAGACGCCATGATCGTAGCAACCGCCGCGCGCCGCTCCAACCAACGATGTCTGCTTTGCTTATTGGCGCGCGGGTAGGACGCTCATGCCGTCACGCGTGATGGTGCGGCGTGTTGCGCGCGCCCGCGGGTGCAGCCTCGTCCGCCTCGATCCCGCGTTCTACGATGCGCGCGCTCATCCGGTGGAACCGCAATGTCATCAGCGCTGCGACGCTCGCGAGGCCCGCGGCGAGCCCCCACCACAGCCCCTTGGTGCCCGCCTCGAAGTGGAACGCGAGCACGTAGCCCGTCGGAAAGCCGATGCCCCAGTAGCCGAACGCGGCGGCGAGCATCGGCACGCGCGTGTCCTTCAGGCCGCGCAGGCACCCGGAGCCGACCGTCTGCATGCCGTCGACGATCTGGAACACGGCCGCCACGCCCAGCAGCGAGGTCGCGAGCGCGATGGTCTGCGCGTTGGCGGGATCGTCCAGGTGCAGATAGAGGCCGACGATCGCATGCGGCGCCACGATCAGCACGAGCCCGGAGAGCATCATGAACGCGACGCCCAGCGCGATCGCGACGAACCCTGCGTGTCGCGCGGCGACCGGCACGCCCGCGCCGATCCAGTAGCCGACGCGCACGTTGGCCGCCTGGCCGATCGCGAGCGGCACCATGAACGCGACGGAGGCCACGTTGAGCGCGATCTGGTGCGCGGCGAGCGGCGCTTCGCCGAGCAGGCCGACCATCATGCCGGTCGCGAGAAAGAGCGTCGACTCGACGCCGTAGGTGATCGCCACCGGCCAGCCGATGCCGAAGAGCTCGCCCATCAGCGGCAGACGGGGCCGCGCCGCGACGACGAAATGCCGGTAACGCGGGCGCAGGTGCAGAAACGCGACGAGCGCGAACGCGGTGAGCCAGACCGTGATCGTGGTGGCCGCCGCCGAGCCCAGAAAGCCGTACTTCGGCAGGCCGTAGGCGCCGTGAATGAGCCCGTAGTTCAGGAAGCCGTTGATGAACACCCCGCCGATCGATACCCACAGGAGCCGCCGCGCCGCGCCGATCGCGGGCAGGAACGCGCGCATCATGCCGATGCCGATCAGGCTGCCGGGCGTGCCCCAGCGCAGCACCGCGCAATATTCGCCGACGTTCTTCGCGAGCGTCGCGGGCTCGTTGAACGCGAGCAGGATCGGTTCGGCGTAGCTCAGCAGCACGAACGCGGGGACCGAGAGCAGCACCGAGAGCAGGAGCCCCGTCCAGTAGATATGCGGCACGCGGTGCTCCGCGTTCGCGCCGCGCGCATGCGACACCGAGACGCTCACCGACGTCAGCACGCCCTGCAGCAGCGTGACGACGACGAAGAACAGGTTCGCCCCGAGGCCGCCGGCCGCGAGCGCGTCGGGGCCGAGCGAGCCGAGCAGGATCGTGTCGGTGACGCCCATCGCCATCTGCGACAGCTGCGCGATCGCGAGCGGCGCGGCGAGCCGCGCGGTATCGACGGCATGGCGGGAGAGCGTGGGCGGCGGGCTAGCCGCGCGGGTGAAGCCGGGTTGCATGTCGGATCAATGGAAAGACGGCCGCGCACGGTGCGCCGCCGGGCGCGCAAACGGCAGCGGGCGGGGCGAGGAGCCGTCGCCGGTCATGCACCGCCCGCCCGTTCGCGCTCGTGAAAACGGAACGAAAGACTGACTAGCTTATTGCTTGAGCGTCGACATGTCGATGGGAGCGCTCGAATGGCCGGAATTGCAGACGGGCGACAGGCGCGCGCACGCCGTGCTCAAACGGCTTTGCGGACCCGGATCGTCGAGCCGTCGAGCGACACCGACTGGCCCGCGCGGATCTTGCACGTCTTGCGCAGTTCGACCTTGCCGTCGACCTTCACGTCGCCCATCGCGACGCGCGCTTTCGCGGAACCGCCGCTGTCGGCGAGACCCATCAGCTTGAGCAGGTTGTGCAGTTCGATGAACTCGCCCGTGAGTGTGAATTCGAGTGGCGGCATGGTGGGCGGCGCCCGGAGCGTGAAAGGACGCCAATGATAAACCAGCGCGGGCACGCAGCGTGCTGAAAGCTCGGCAGGCCCCGCGGCGGGAAATGCGGCCGGGAAAGGCAAATGTAGCCAAGTGAAACGGTCGGTAACAATGACTGTTTTCGACGAACCCGATCGCCGCGGGCCGGGTCAGTATGAATGACCGTTGCAGTTCCGGTCGTTTGATCAATCGAAAAAGCCGGGCAGGCGCGAGGCGTTCAGCGCGCCTAACCCGGCGGAACATACAAGAGAGGAACAGCTCATGACTCACGTTCGAAATCTGCTGCTTGGCACGGCCTTTGCCGCCATCACGACAACCGCTTTCGCGCAGACGCAGCCCGCGCAGCCGACGGCCCCAGGCGCGGACGTCTCCGCCCAGATGTCGACGCAGATGCAGGCCGCCCCGGGCGTGCCGGGCGTGCAGCCGGAACGGCCGGCGCCGCAGGAACTCGTCGCGCCGGCGTCGAATGATCCGCTCGTCCAGAAGCGCAACGCGAATGCGCAGGCAAACGCGGAGTATCGCGCGTCGAAGAAGGCGTCGAAGGAGGAGCTGCGCGCAGCCAACAAGGACGCGAAGACGCAATACAAGGAACAGGTGCGCAACGCGAAGATCAACCGCAAGGCAGACAAGGCCGCCGCCACGGCCGAGCTGAACGCGGCCGAACCGCGCACGCCGAAGGACACGGGCCTGCAGCACTGAGCCTCAGGCACTGAAGCGTAGCGAGACATGACGGCCGCAGCCCGGCGGCCGTGCCGTATCGAATCAGAGGGAGGTTCCGATGAGCACGAAGACGAAAAAGCTGTGCGCCGCACTCATGGCCGGCGTGTTCGCCACGGCGGCGACGGCGTCGTTTGCCCAGACCAGCGCCGACACGCCGATGACGCACGCCGACAAGAAGGCGGCCAAGAAGCAGGCCGAAGCCGACAAGGACGCGGCCGTCGCGCAGGCGAAGGCCGACAAGAAGAAGACGGAAGCGCAATCGGAAGCGAACGAAGCCGCCGCCGATGCGAATCTGAAAAACGCGAAAAAGGCGCAGTAGGCAGGCGCTGTTGCTTCTCCGGAGCCCGGTCTGTCGAAGACCGGGCTTTTTCGTTCCCGGAGAGATGTTTTAGGGCCAAAAGCGTGACGTGACATGCACTTGCGTGCGCGGGTTGTATGGATATACAGTGTGCGTCACTTCGACCCACGAACGACGCTCCTCGCCCCGGCCCATCCCCGTGCTCACGCTCACCGACCCGACTCCCACCGCCGATTCCGTCGCGACCCAGGTTGCCGCGTACCTCGCGAAACTCAACGACGCGCAGCGCGAAGCCGTCGAATTCGGCACGCAGGAAGCGGGCGCTGCCGCCGGGCCCCTGCTCGTGATCGCGGGTGCGGGTTCCGGCAAGACCAATACGCTCGCGCACCGGGTCGCGCATCTGCTGGTGAAGGGCGCCGATCCGCACCGCATCCTGCTCCTGACGTTTTCCCGCCGCGCCGCGGTCGAGATGACACGGCGCGTGTCGCGCATCGCCATCAACGCGCTCGGCAGCAGAAGCGCGATCGCGCAGGGGCTCACGTGGTCCGGCACGTTTCACAGCGTCGGCGCGCGCCTTCTGCGTGATTACGCGGATCTCGTCGGGCTGTCGCCGTCGTTCACCATCAACGACCGTGAAGATTCCGCCGATCTCATGAATCTCGTGCGGCATGAACTCGGGCTGTCGGCGAAGGAGAAGCGCTTTCCCGCCAAATCGACGTGTTTCGCGATCTATTCGCGCGTGGTGAACACGGGCGCGACACTCGCCACCGTGCTCGATCAGGCGTATCCGTGGTGCCGCGAATGGGAGCCCGACCTGCGCCGGCTCTTCGCCGCGTACGTGAACGCCAAGCAGTTGCAAAGCGTGCTCGACTACGACGACCTGCTGCTCTACTGGTCGCACCTTGCCGCCGAGCCGTCCGTCGCGGCCGATCTGTCGAGCCGCTTCGATCACGTGCTCGTCGACGAGTATCAGGACACCAACAAGCTCCAGGCGTCCATCCTTCTCTCGATGAAACCGGACGGGCGCGGCCTGACCGTCGTCGGCGACGATGCGCAGTCCATCTATTCGTTTCGCGGCGCGACCGTGCGCAACATCCTCGATTTCCCGAATCACTTCGATCCGCCCGCGAAATGCGTGACGCTCGAGCGCAACTACCGCTCGACGCAGCCGATTCTCGAGGCATCGAATGCGGTGATCGGGCTCGCGTCCGAGCGCTACACGAAGAACCTGTGGACGGACAAGGCGTCGGCGCAGAAGCCGCGCATCGTTTCAGTGGCCGACGAGGCCGATCAGGCGCGCTATGTCGTCGAGAAGGTGTTGGAAGCGCGCGAGGCCGGCATGACGCTCAAGTCGCAGGCCGTGCTGTTTCGCGCCGCGCATCACAGCGCGGCGCTCGAGATCGAGCTCACGCGCCGCAATATCCCGTTCGTGAAGTTCGGCGGGCTGAAGTTTCTGGATTCGGTGCACGTGAAGGACGTGCTCGCCGTGCTGCGCTGGGCGGAGAATCCGCGTGACCGCGTGGCCGGGTTTCGGGTCGTGCAGCTGCTGCCGGGCATCGGGCCCGCCATCGCGGGGCGCGTGCTGGACAGGGTGGCGGAGCAGGGCGGCTCGACGGGCGATGCGCCGCAGGCGCTCGCGGCCTTCGCCGCGCCCGCGCGGGCGAGCGAGGACTGGCCCCGGTTCGTCGCGCTGATGGCGAAGGTCTGCGGGCGCGAGACCGGCTGGCCCGCCGAATTCGAGATGATCCGGCGCTGGTACGAGCCGCATCTGGAGCGCAATCACGAAGATGCCGCCATCCGCCACGGCGACGTGCTGCAGATGGAGAGCATCGCGTCCACGTATCCGACGCGCGAGCGCTTTCTCACCGAGCTCACGCTCGATCCGCCCGACGCGACGAGCGACGAGTCCGGCGTGCCGCTGATCGACGAGGACTATCTGATTCTTTCCACGATTCATTCGGCGAAGGGCCAGGAGTGGCGCAACGTGTTCGTGCTCAATGGCGTCGACGGGTGCATTCCGTCCGACCTCGGCACGGGCAGCGACGAGGAGATCGACGAGGAGCGGCGGCTGCTGTATGTCGCGATGACGCGGGCGAAGGAGGACCTGCACATCGTTACGCCGCAGCGGTTCTACGTGCACAACCAGACGCATCTGGGCGACAGGCACGTGTGGGCGTCGCGCACGCGGTTCATTCCGGCTCAGCTGATGGACGCGTTCGAGGCGTGCGCCTGGCCGCCGGTGCCGGTGGCCGCGGCCCCCACCGCGGCGGGGCTGGCGGCGGCCGCGCGGGCGAAGATCGATATCGCGGCGCGGCTCAAGGGGATGTGGGAGTAGGGCTTGCTCCCCTCCGGTTGCAGACGCGTGCAGGAGCGTGCAGGCGCGGTTGCCCGCGCCCAGTCAGGCTCGACGACGTAATGGCGTGCCGGAGCCCGACTTGTCCTGAACCCCGGCGGCAATCGCGTCGCCGTCTGCTTGCGGCGCGGCCAAACCCCTCACCGCGGCGCGCGCGACGTCTTCGGCGCCTTCGGCGGCGGCACGAAGATGCTGCGCAGCCATCCGGCGAATCGCGTGAAGCCGTCGTAGGGCTCTTCGACAAAAAGCTCGGGCCTCACCGAGCGCAGGTATTCCAGCACCTGCTGCGCCTCCTGCTTCTGAATCGAGCCGTGGAAAATGCCGAGCCGCAGCAGGCACCGCAATTCGCCCAGCTTTTCGCGCGCATTCGACCCCACGCTGTGTTCCACGGCGATCTTCGTCTCGTAGACGCGCTGACGCAGCGAGTCGGCCAGCCGCCAGGCGGGCGTCTGCATCCTCTCCTCGACCTCGGTGATATCCATGGCCGCGGACTTGATCTGCGAGGCGAGCACGTCGATCTGGGACATGTCGCCCTTCGCCTCGGTGACGATCGCCGTCGCCCACGCACGCGACGCCTTGACCAGGTCCTCGGCCGTCCAGTCGGAGCGGATCGCGAAACTGAAGCCGTGTTCGGCCGCCTGACGGATCAGGATTTCGACGACATCCGGAAATTCCTTGTCGAGCGCGCGCTTTGCCCAGGCGTACTGGCCGTGCTGCAGCATGCGCTGGACGGCCTGCTCGGTGAGCGGCGTGGGGTTGTCCAGGAGTTTCGCGCGGAGGAAGTCCTCGAAAGACGGCGTGACGAATTGCGGATCGATCTTGAGCGAAAGACGAACGAACGCCTCGAAGTCACGATGCAGCGAAGCAATCGTCTCGTCGCGAAGCGAAAGGGTGATTTGACGCATGATGGTTCCCGGTTCCGCGCTCAGAGCGAAGCTGATGGCGGGAGTACAGTCGGCGCCGCCCCGCGGGCGGAGGCCATTCGTCTCTTATAACGGCGCGTTCGCCGGGAACTTGAGGGTTTTCGAGAGGGTTTTCATCCGCCGCTAGGCGACGACGACCAGTTGCCAGAAGAAAAATACCGCCAGCGACACCGCGATCGTCAGGAGCGGCCGGCGCGTCGCGATGCAGACCGCCACCGCGACCACCGCCGCCACGAGCTGCGAATTGCGCCACGTCAGCTCGGCGCCGCCGCCGTGGGGCGAGACGGTCATCGGCACGATGATCGCCGTGAGGACCGTCACCGGCACGAAGGAGAGCGCGGTTCGCACGAGCGGCGGGAACGCCAGCCTCTCGCCCAGCACGAACACGGCGGCGCGAATCGCATAGGTCACGAGCGCCATGCCGAGGATCAGGAACACGTAGTTCGCGGAAAGCGTCTGGGTCAGTGCGTTCATTGCGGGCGCTCCTGGGTGCGGGGGCGGGTTTCGATCATCGTCAGAATCATGCCGACCGCGACGCCCGCGAGCACCGCCGCCAGCAGCCCGAGCTTGTATGGCCAGCCCTGCCAGGCGAACGAGAGCACGCCCGCCGCCAGCGACGCGGCCACGAACCGCATGGCGACCAGTTGCGGCACGACGATCGCGATGAACGTGGCGACCATCGCGAAGTCGAGCCCGAGCGACTGCAAGCCGGGAAACGCGGCGCCGAAGAGCAGGCCGGCAAGCGTCCAGAGCTGCCAGTTCAGGTACATCGCGACGCCGGAGCCCAGGAAATAGTACGGCCCGGTCTGACCGGCGGGGCGCTTCTGGTAGTGCGCGTAGACGACGGCGAACACCTCGTCGGTCATCAGCGCGCCGAGCGTCCAGCGCCAGCGCGCGGGCAGATGCGCGACGTAGGGCCCGAGCGTCGCGGAATAGAGGATGTGGCGCAGGTTGACGATGAACGTCGTCGCCCAGATGACGGCGAAGCTCGCGTGGCCGGCGATCAGCCCGACCGCGATGAACTGGGCCGAGCCCGCGAAGACGGCGAGCGACATCAGCTGGCCATGCCACAGGTTGAGCGGGCTCGCGGTCACGAGCGTGCCGAAAATGACGCCGAAGGGCGCCGCGCCGACCATCATCGGGATCGTGTCGCGGGCGCCGGCGGCGAATTCGCTGAGAGTGTTGCCAGACGATGCTTTCAAGATTTCCTCCTAGGCTAGCGAGGATAGGGCGCACGGGCCGCGGGCGCTTGTACGTTCTTGCGGTATCTCGCGTCCGGCCGGAAATCTGGAACGCGCCTAGCGCCAGCGTCCCGGCGGCACGCCGTACGCGCGCCTGAAATGCCGCGTGAAATGGCTCTGGTCGGTGAAGCCGCTCGCGGCCGCGACCTCCGTCACCGATACCCCCGCGCGCAACGCGCCGAGCGCGCGCGCGAGCCGCATCTGGTTGCGCCACGCGTGCGGCGCGAGCCCGGTGCCGCGCGTGAAGAGCCGCGCGGCGTGAAACGCCGACAACCCGACGCTCGCGGCGAGTTGCGCCAGCGTGACGGGCGCGGTGAGATCGTCGGTGAGACGCGCTTTCATTGCCTCGACGCGCACCGCATCGCTCGTGAGCTTCGCGACGGCGGGGCGCGCGCCCGCGTGCCGCGCGAGCAGCGTGGACAGCGCGTCGAGCAGCGCGGTTTCGGCGGCGAGCGGGTCGGCGCCGGCTTCGAGCGCCCGGTGCGCGAGCGCGAGCCGGCGGGCGAGGTCGCCGTCGCGGATGATGTCGGTCGGGAACCACGGCAGCGGCTCGCTGCGTGCGGAAATCTCGCCGGCAAGCTGCTGCACGAACTCCACCGGCAGATAGAACACGCGATAGCGCCAGCCCGCGTCGACCGCCCGCGCGCCCGTATGCAGCTCGCCGGGGTTGATGACGGGCACCGAGCCGGCCTCGGCCACGTAGTGCGAGCCCTGGTAGTCGTAGCATTCCGCGCCCGCCTCGATCACGGGCACCGTGTAGGCGTCGTGCCAGTGCGGCGTGAACGAGTGATCGTGATATTCGGCGGTGAGCATGTCCGCGCCGGGCGCGAGCGGCGAGCGCCAGTAGCGCGCGGAATCGCTGAATCGGTGGGCGGTCATGGCGGCGGTTCTTCCAGGGTCAGCCAATGATCTTACACGCCGCGCGCTTTTCAGCGGCTGCCTGCAAACGCGACGTGACCGGGCGTGCCGTCATTTCAGCGGGATCGTCGTGCCTTCGGGCATCGGCACGGCCGTCACGCTGTTCTTCGCGCTGCCGGTGGCGATCCGGTCGCTGTAGGTCAGATAGACGAGCGTGTTGCGCTTGGCATCGACGACCCGCACCACGTGCAGCGTCTTGAAAATGAGCGACATGCGGTCGGTGAACACGTCCTGCTTCTGCTTGAGCGGCTCGGCGATCTTGATCGGCCCGACCTGGCGGCACGCGATCGACGCTTCCGTCGGATCCTCGGCGATGCCGAGCGTGCCCTTCACGCCGCCCGTGCGCGCCCGCGACACGTAGCACGTGACGCCCGTCACGAGCGGATCGTCGTAGGCTTCGACGCTCACGCGGTCCGAGCCCGTGAAGCGGAAATTGGTGTTGACGCTCGCGATCTCCTCGGCGCGCGCGAGCGGCGCCCAGAGCACACCGAGCACGGAGGCGGCGAAAAGAGCGCGTTTCATCGGAATCCTTCGGAAAAAGAAAAAGGCGCCGTATTGTAACGACGCCTTTGACGATACCGCGCTTTTTGCCGCTTCTCGCGGCTGTTTCAATGAAAAATCAGATACAGGATAACCAGGACGACCACCGGTACGCCAAGGAGCCAGCCGAGCAGATAAGGCATTTTTGTTTCCTCCATTCATATTCTGGTTTCCGACGATTCCAGTATCGAGGCAGAGGAGTCTTGCAGATAGACGAGGCCGTCCGAATCGGGTGTAGGCGGCGTCCTATGTCGAGCTTGCTGAATGCTTGCAGCACGCCGCGCGATGCGTCAGACCCTTTCATTCGTCAGACGCGATCGGCTTTTTTCAGCGGCGCGCCGCGGTAAAGCGTCTGCACGTAGTCGAGATGCGCGCCGGAGGCCTCTCGTGCGCGCGCCGGATCGCGCGCGGTGATCGCGTCGAAGATCGCCTGATGCTGCGCGAGCAGGTTCGCTTCGACTTCGTCGTCGTAATCGACCAGACGGTGCGACGTGAGCATCGACTCGCGCACCAGTTCGTGCAGCCCGTGCATCACGTGCGCGAGGGCGACGTTGTGCGTGGCGTCGGCGATCGCCAGATGAAACGCCGCGTCCTTTTCCGCGATGCGCGTGCGCTTGGGTTCGGCGGCGGCCGCCTGCAGCGCGTCGAAGGCGGCGGCGATGCGTTCGAGATCGGCATCGGTGGCGCGCTCGGCGGCGTAGGCGGTCGAAAGCGTCTCGAGCCCGTGGCGCAGTTCGAGCACATCGGCGCTCGCGCCCGGATGGTGTTCCAGCAGCGTGGCGAGCGGAACGGAGACGAGCGGCGCGGTCACATCCGACACGACGAACCCGCCGCGCGCGACCGCCCGGATGAAGCCGTCGGACTCGAGCCGGATCAGCGCCTCGCGAAGCGACGGGCGCGACACGTTCAACTGCTCGGCCAGCTCGCGTTCCGCGGGCAACCGCTGGCCGGGCAGAAGCGTGCCGCTGGAAATGAGCGACCTGATCTGTCCGGAGACGACGTCGGACAGACGCACGCGCGAGTACGAATGGACGGGCTGAAAGGTCATCGGTCAGTCATTTCGTGGCGATATAGAAGGGAATCCGGCGGATTGCCCTAGTTTGACACGAAAAGAGACAAACCTTAAAGTCTTGGTCAGACCAAGCTGACCAAATCCCCGGCGCGGCGTAGAAAGCGAGTTCCCACTCCATGAAAGTTGCCCTATTCGTTCCGTGTTTCATCGATGCCTTCTATCCCGAAGTCGGCATCGCCACGCTCGAACTGCTCGAACGGCTGGGCGTCGAGGTCGATTATCCCGAGGAGCAGACGTGCTGCGGCCAGCCGATGGCCAACAGCGGCGCGCAGAAGGAAGCGGCCGGCGCCGAGCGCGTGTTCGTGCGCAACTTCGCCGACTACGACTGCGTGGTGGGCCCGTCGGCGAGTTGCATCAACCATGTGCGCGATCATCTGAGCGCAATCGACCAGAGCGCCGACGTGCGCAAGGTGCGGGCGAACGCGTTCGACCTGACCGAATTCCTGCACGACGTGCTGAAGGTCCGCGACTTCCCGTGGGCCGAGTTTCCGCATCGCGTGGGGCTGCACAACAGTTGCAGCGCGCTGCGGCATCTGCGCGAGGCGTCGGCCTCCGAGATCGCCGGGACGCCGTTTTCCAAGCCGCGCGCGTTGCTCGAGCGCGTGAAGGGCATCGAATTCGTCACGCCCGAGCGCCCCGACGAATGCTGCGGCTTCGGCGGCACCTTTTCCGTGACCGAGGAAGCGGTGTCGGTGAGGATGGGGCAGGACAAGGTGCGCGATCACGTCGGCGCGGGTGCGCAGTACATCGTCTCCGGGGACATGTCGTGCCTCATGCACCAGCAGGGCTGCGCCGAGCGCATGAAGCTCGACGCGCGCTTCATCCACATCGCGCAGGTCCTCAACGGAGCACGCGGATGACCAAGACCGTCCGGATCGATCACGCGAAGGCGGCAGGCGCGTTCCTGCAGAAGACGGACCACGTCGCGTTTCACGACAGGCGCCTGTGGGACCTGCGGACCAAGCGGGATGCGCAGGCGCACGGCATCGCGGAGTGGGAGACGCTGCGCGATCTCGCGTCGGGGATCAAGGAGCACACGCTTTCGCATCTCGCCGACTATGTCGAGCAGTTCGTGACGCAGGCCGAGAAGAACGGCGTGGTCGTGCATTTCGCGGAGAACGCCGAGGAGCACAACGCGATCGTCCACGAGCTGATGAGCGGGCGCGGCATGACGACGCTCGTGAAGAGCAAGTCGATGCTTACCGACGAATGCAAGATGCGCGAGTATCTGGAGCCGCGCGGCATCACGGTCATGGAAACCGATCTCGGCGAGCGCATCCAGCAGCTCGACCACCAGGACCCGAGCCACATGGTCGTGCCCGCCGTGCACAAGCTGCGCGCGGACGTGGCCGAGCTCTTCGGCCGCACGATCGGCACCGATCCCGCCAACAGCGACATCCACTATCTCGCCGAAAGCCAGCGCATGCACACGCGGCCGTACTTCGTGCGCGAGAACACGGCGGGCATGACCGGCTGCAACTTCGCGGTGGCGGAGACGGGGACGGTCGTCGTCTGCACGAACGAGGGCAACGCCGACCTCTCGGCGAACGTGCCGCCGCTGCACATCGCGTCGATCGGCATCGAGAAGCTGATTCCGGGGATTGCCGACCTCGGCGTGTTCGTGCGGATGCTCTCCCGGAGCGCGCTCGGCTCGCCGATCACGCAGTACACGTCGCATTTTCGCGCGCCGCGGCCGGGCACGGAGATGCATTACATCCTCGTCGATCACGGCCGCTCCGAGCGGCTCGCGATGGACGACTTCTGGTACTCGCTCAAGTGCATCCGCTGCGGCGCGTGCATGAATACGTGCCCCGTGTACCGGAGAAGCGGCGGGCTGTCGTATGGCGGCACCTATTCCGGGCCGATCGGCGCGATCATCAACCCGACCTTCGATCTCAAGCGCTACAGCAGCCTGCCGTTCGCCTCGACGATGAACGGCAGCTGCACGAGCGTCTGCCCCGTGCGCGTGAACATCCACGAGCAGATCTACAAGTGGCGCGAGGTGATTGCGGAGCGCCACGAAGTGCCCTTCGTCAAGAAGGAAGTGCTGAAAATGGCGGGGCGGCTGCTCGCGAGCCCGACGCTCTATCGCGCGACCGTGGCGTCGCTCGGCGGCGCGCTCAAGCGCTTGCCTAACTTCGTGCTCTACAACCCGCTCAACATCTGGGGCCGTCAGCGCGATCTGCCCGACGCGCCCGCAGAAACCTTCCACGAGTGGTACAGGAAAAACCGGAAGCGACCCAAATGACGACTCGCGACGCCTTTCTGGCGAAGATCCGCGCGGCGCAGCCCGCGCCGCGGCCACGCCCCGAAGTCCCGCTGTTTCCGGTGCCCGAGGGCGACAGGCGTGAGCGCTTCACCGCCGCGCTGGCACTGATGGGCGGCACCTGCGTCGACGCGAATTCCCTCGACGACGTGCGCGCGCTGATCTGCGGGCGCTTCGGGCCGGATGCCGTGGTGGCGTCGGCGGTGGCGGGCATCGACGGCAACCGGCCGATCGCGCCGGACACGCCGCCCGTGTCGATGCACGACGTCGACGTCGGCGTGGTGCGCGCGCGATTCGGCGTCGCTGAAACGGGCTCGGTCTGGTTTAGCGAAGCCGAATATGTCGTCAATTCGATCGGCTATCTGGTGCAGCATCTGGTGGTGCTGCTCGATCCGGCGCAACTCGTCGACGGCCTGCAGGAGGTCTATCGGAGGCCCGATTTCCAGGCGGCCCGCTATGCAGTGCTCGTGACCGGGCCGTCCGCCACCGCTGATATCGAAGGTGTGCTGATTCGCGGTGCGCAGGGCGTGCGTTCGCTGACCGTGGTCTGGATGCCGCGGGGCGATCAGTAACGCCAGAAAAGCGCGACGGCAATCGACCCGAATAGCACCCACTTCACGATGTAATAAGCGGTCCGGTTCCACGCCTTCAGCCGTTTGCCGACGAGCCGTATTGAATAGAGATACCTGAATGCGCGATTCAGTCCGCCGGTGCGGTCGCCGATTTCATTCGGCGACGCCGCCGCGCGCATCAGAAATCTGCCGATTATCCGGTTGATTGCCTGAGACGACCGGTATTTCATCGGTCTTTCGATATCGCAAAAGAGAATAATGCGATCCTGATCCGTCTTGTTCGCGGCCCAATGAAGATAGGTTTCGTCGAATATCACTTCTTCGCCGTCGCGTCATGAATAATGTTCGCCATCCACGATAATCGCGAAGTCGTCGTGATTTGGCGTGACGAGTCCGAGGTGATAGCGCAAAGAGGCCGAATACGGATCGCGATGCAAACCGAGTGTTCCGCCCGGCGGCGGCATTGCGAACATGGCGGCTTTTACCGTGGGGATTTTTTCCAGAATGGCGAGCGTGTCGGGACATAGCGTTGCCGCAGACGGATGCGGATTGTCGTACCACTTCAAATGGAAGCGCCGCCAGCCATTGCGGAAAAACGAATTGAATCCGATATCATTATATCGGCCGGCTGCCCGGATTTTACTGGCTTCGCGAAGTTCAACGGATTCCCGTCTGATAATTTCCCATTGCTCCTTGATGGGCGCGAGTTCGGGAAATAAGGACGGGTGAAGAAAGGGCGTGGACGGCACACGAGACAACAGATAGACAAAGCCGTTCAGCGGCGACATAAATGTCGAATGATCGGAAAGCTGTCTGAAAAACCCGTGACGAACGTCGCCACGCCAATGCGTGTGAACAGCGCAGCCCACGAATAGCATCAAGACGACCCAACGCATTATTCGCCCGTTGGTAGCGACGTCTGATGTTCGGAAAATTATACGAACGGATGCGCGAAGTCTGCTTGAACCAAGGGACAGGGTTTCAGTAACGGGAATCGCTGTGCTGAATAAAATGCTGACGCTGAAAAGCAAAAAGCCCAATCTCGCGATTGGGCTTTTTGCTTCGAAACTTTTGGCTCCCCGACCTGGGCTCGAACCAGGGACCTACGGATTAACAGTCCGGCGCTCTACCGACTGAGCTATCGGGGAACATCTGCAGCAGAGAAATGAAATTATATGGGGCGTTACTTACTCTGTCAACACCCGGCGTTCATCTCAAAACAACTTTTTTCAACGCGCGTAAGGGATGCAAACACGGGATGCAAACACGCTCAATGGCCGATCAACGCTCGAGCAGATTGAGCTTGTCCTTCACGTCCTTGAATTCGTCCGCCTCGGGCAAGGGCGCCTTCGTCTTCGTGATACTCGGCCAGTTGCGCGCCAGTTCGGCGTTCAGTTCGGTGAAGTGCTGCTGGTCGCCCGGAACGTCTTCTTCGGCGTAGATCGCATTTACCGGGCACTCGGCCACGCACACGGCGCAGTCGATGCACTCGTCCGGATCGATCGCGAGAAAGTTGGGACCTTCACGGAAGCAATCCACCGGGCACACGTCGACGCAATCGGTATAGCGGCACTTGATGCAGCTTTCGGTCACAACGTGAGTCATTCAGGCTCCTGCATGCGGAATTCGTGGGGGCGCTCGGGCTCGCGCTCGGCTTGCCGGTGCGGCTACGTGGGCCGGACACATTTCGCGCGCCAAAGACCGATATTGTAGCGTACCGGTAAATTTCAGCGCGAGCCCCGCGCACGGGGCTTTAGATCGTTTCGTGATTTGTTTATTTGGTTGCGGGTTGCCGCGGAGTGCCCCGTGACGGTGCCTGCATTCGGGTAACATGAGGCAGAAGGGGCCATATGGCGCGGGTCCCGTCGGATGCCCCGGCTCTTTTCATCGATGTCCCGGTTGGAACCATGATCATCAATTCGCTGCTCGATACCGATCTCTACAAGTTCACGATGATGCAGGTGGTCCTGCATCACTTTCCCGCCGCGCATGTCGAATACCGCTTCAGGTGCCGCACGCCGCAGGTCGATCTCGTGCCGTACATCGACGAGATCCGTGACGAGGTCCGCCAGCTCTGCAATCTGCGCTTCACGGAAGAGGAGCTCGACTATCTGCGGCGCATGCGCTTCATCAAGAGCGACTTCATCGATTTCCTCGCGCTCTTTCACCTGAGCGAAAAGTCCATCACGATCGCGCCGTCGCCGAAGAACAACGGCGAGATCGATATCGAGATCGTCGGGCCGTGGCTGCATACGATCCTTTTCGAGATCCCCGTGCTCGCGATCGTCAACGAGGTGTATTTCCGCAACACGCAGCAGAACCCGGATTACGAGATCGGCCGCGAGCGGCTGCGCGAGAAGATCCAGCTGCTCGCCGTGCCGCCCGAGTTCTCCGACTGCAAGATCGCCGACTACGGCACGCGCCGGCGCTTTTCGAAGCAGTGGCACGAGGAGGTCGCGCTCACGCTGAAGGAAGGCCTGGGCGAGCAGTTCGCCGGCACGAGCAACGTGCTCTACGCGATGAAGCACGGCCTGCGTCCGCTCGGCACGATGGCGCACGAGTACCTGCAGGCGTGCCAGGCGCTCGGGCCGCGCCTGCGCGATTCGCAGACCTTCGGCTTCGAAATGTGGGCGAAGGAGTATCGCGGCGACCTCGGTATCGCGCTGTCCGACGTCTACGGCATGAAGGCGTTCCTGCGCGACTTCGACATGTATTTCTGCAAGCTCTTCGACGGCGCGCGTCACGATTCCGGCGATCCGTTCGACTGGGGCGAGCGCCTCATCAAGCACTACGAGCAGAACCGGTGCGACCCGCGCACCAAGGTGCTCGTGTTCTCGGATGCGCTGGATATCCCGAAGGTCCTGCAACTGTATGAACGCTTTCGCGGACGCTGCCAACTCGCGTTCGGCGTCGGCACGAACCTCACCAACGACCTCGGCTACCAGCCGCTGCAAATCGTCATCAAGATGGTCCGGTGCAACGGCCAGCCGGTCGCCAAGCTCTCCGACTCGCCCGGCAAGAACATGTGCGACGACAGGGCGTATCTCGCGTATCTGCGGCAGGTGTTCGGCATAGAGCAGCCGGCAGACGAGCTCTGACCGGCAAAAGCGGCGTTCAGGGCGCCGTTCTCCGGGAGCGCTTCGCTGGCCGACCGGCCGAGGGCCGCGTGCAGGGACCGCTCGCTATAATCGTGTCGATATCGACGAAGGCCAACGAGGACATGAACATGGATACATCGGCTGCCCGCCGGAACATTCTGGCGCGGATTCGCAGCGCGCAGGGCCGGCCCGCGGCGCCGGGCGGCGCCGAACGCGCGGCAGTCGACGACTATCTCGCGCGCCATCCCGCGGGCCCGCGGCCCGAACTGCCGTCGGGCATGGCCGAACTGGTCGCGCGCTTCAGCCTCGAAGCCGAGCGCCTTTCCACGACGCTCGCCGAAGTCGAGTCTCTGACCGACGCCCCCGGCGAAACCGCGCGCTATCTCCAGTCGCTCGATCTCGGCACCGATGCCGTCGCCTGGCCGGCGCTTGCCGGCCTTCCGTGGGCAGAGGCGGGCATCGGCGTGGCGTTTCGCAAGCCCTTCGACGCCGATCTCGTCGGCATCACCGGATGTTTTTGCGCGACAGCCGAAACCGGTTCCCTCGTCTTGCTGTCGGGACCGGACACGCCTGCCTCCGGCGCGCTGCTGCCGCAGACGCACATCGCGATCGTGCCGGCGTCGCGCATCGTCGCGGCGCACGAGGACGCTTTCGCGCTGATGCGCGCCGAGCGGGGCGAACTGCCGCGCGCGGTCAACTTCGTGTCGGGGCCGTCGCGTACCGGCGACATCGAACAGACCATCGTGCTCGGCGCACATGGGCCGTACCGGGTGCATGTGATCATCGTGCGCGGGGCGTGACGTGATGCGCCGTCTTGCTATCGGCGGCATGCTTGCCGCGCTGCCGTTCGCCGCGTCGGCGGCGACGCTCGACGGCGCCACGCTCTCGGCCTGGTGGAGCGTTCCGTTCGTCGGCATTCTGCTGTCGATCGCCGTGTTTCCGCTCGTCGCACCGGCGTTCTGGCACCACCATTTCGGCAAGGTCTCGGCGGCGTGGGCCATCGTGTTTCTCGTGCCGTTCGCCATCCGCTTCGGCGCGGGCACGGCCTTCGGCGCGTTCGTGCACGCGATGCTCGAAGAGTACATCCCGTTCATCATCCTGCTTACGGCGCTCTACGTGGTGGCGGGCGGCATCTGCGTGCGCGGCAATCTGCACGGCTCGCCGGCGCTCAACACCGGGCTGCTCGCGCTCGGCACCGTGCTCGCGAGCATCATGGGCACGACGGGCGCCGCGATGCTGCTGATCCGGCCGCTTCTGCGCGCCAACGACAACCGCAAGCACGTCGTGCATGTGGTCGTGTTCTTCATCTTCCTCGTGGCGAACGCGGGCGGGTCGCTGTCGCCGCTCGGCGATCCGCCGCTTTTCCTCGGCTTCCTGAACGGCGTCAGCTTCTTCTGGACGACGGTCCATCTCGCACTGCCGATGCTTTTCATCTGCGGCGTGCTGCTCGTCCTGTTCTACGCGCTCGACAGCTACTATTTCCGCACGAAGGACGAGTCGCGCAGCCGCTTTCTCGACCCGACGCCCGATTCGCCTCCGCTCGGCATCGACGGCAAGATCAACTTCGTCCTGCTCGGGGCGGTGATCGTGCTCGTGCTGATGAGCGGCATCTGGAAGCCGGGCGTGGAGTTCGACGTGTTCGGCACGCATGTCGCGCTGCAGAACGCCGTGCGCGACGTGCTGCTCGCGCTCGTCACGCTCGCCTCGCTCGCCCTCACGCCGAAAAGCGCGCGCGCGGGCAACGCGTTCAACTGGGCGCCGATGGAGGAAGTCGCGAAGCTTTTCGCCGCGATCTTCATCACCATCGTCCCGGTCATCACGATCCTGCGCGCGGGCCAGGCGGGCGCGTTCGCGGGCGTCGTGCATCTCGTCACCGACACGAGCGGCAAGCCGGTCGACATCGCCTATTTCTGGGCGACGGGGCTGCTGTCGTCGTTTCTCGACAACGCGCCGACCTATCTCGTGTTTTTCAACCTCGCGGGCGGCGACGCGCAGGCGCTGATGACGACGGGCGCATCGACGCTCGCCGCGATCTCCGCGGGCGCCGTGTTCATGGGCGCGAACACCTATATCGGCAATGCGCCGAACTTCATGGTGAAGGCGATCGCCGAATCGCGCGGCATCCGCATGCCGAGCTTTTTCGGGTATCTCGCCTGGTCGAGCGTCGTTCTCCTGCCGATCTTCGTGATCACCGGCTGGCTATTTTTCTAGGAGCATTCGATGAAGAAGGTTTTTGTCTCGCGCCCGGTCTTCCCGGACGTGATCGAGCGGCTGAAACAGTATTTCGAAGTCGACGCACACGACGGTGAAGCCCTTCCCGCCGACGAGATCGCGCGGCGTCTCGCCGACAAGGACGGCGCCTTCATCGCGGGCGACCCGGTCGGCGCGAAGGCGATCGAAGGGGCGCCGAAGCTGAAGGTGGTGGCCAACATGGCGGTCGGCTACAACAACTTCGACATGCAGGCGTTCAACGCGCACAACGTGCTCGCCACCAACACGCCCGACGTGCTGAACGAAACCACGGCGGACTTCGGCTGGGCGCTGATGATGGCGACCGCGCGCCGGATCACGGAGTCGGAGCATTTCCTGCGCGCCGGGAAGTGGAAGGAGTGGTCGTACAACGCGTTCACCGGCTCGGATATCCACGGCTCGACGCTCGGCGTGATCGGCATGGGGCGCATCGGCCAGGCGCTCGCGCGCCGCGCGCGCGGCTTCAACATGCGGGTGGTCTATCACAACCGCTCGCGCGTGGCGCCCGGGATCGAGGCGGAGCTGAACGCCGAATACGCGTCGAAGGAGGATCTGCTCAGGCGCGCCGATCACGTCGTGCTCGTGCTGCCGTACAGCCGCGACAGCCACCACACTATCGGCGCGGCCGAACTCGCGCTGATGAAGCCGAGCGCCACGCTGACCAATATCGCGCGCGGCGGGATCGTCGACGATGCGGCGCTCATCGACGCCTTGCGCCGCGGGCAGATCGCGGCCGCGGGCCTCGACGTGTTCGAAGGCGAGCCGAATTTCAACCGCGACTTCCTGACGCTCACGAACGTCGTGCTCACGCCGCACATCGCAAGCGCCAGCGAGGCCACGCGCCGCGCGATGGCGAATCTCGCCGCCGACAACCTGATCGCGGGCCTCGGCGAAGGTCCGCGCGCGGGCAACCCGCCGAATCCGGTCAATCCCGACGTCCTGCGTAAATGACGATGCTGTTGCCCGCCGCGGTCGCGCTGCTCGCGATCGCGCTCGTGGTTGCACTCGTCGCGCTCTTCGTACTCTTGCGGCGCGACGCGGGCGGCGCGATCGAAGAGGAGTTCGCCGCGCTGACCGACCGCATCAACGACATGGGCGAGGCGCATGCGCGTGCGCAGGAGCGGCTCGAACGCGGACTGCGCAGCGATATCACGGAGACGGCGCGGGCCTCGCGCGCCGAAGCGAGCAGCGGCTTCGCGCAGTTCCAGCAGACGCTCGCGGCGCAGCTCGCGAGCATGGCGACGGTGCAGAACGCGCAACTGGAATCGTTCTCGCAGCAGCTCGCCAAGCTCACCGAAAGCAACGCGCTGCAAAGCCAGCACGCGCGCGACGAGCAAGGCAACGCCCTCAAGCGCTTCGGCGACACGCTCACGCAGCAGCTCGCGCAACTGGCCGAATCGAACGACCGGCGCCTCGTCGAAGTGCGCGCGACGCTCGAAGCGCGGCTCAAGGACATCGAGGCGAACAACGCGGCGAAGCTCGAGGAGATGCGCCGGACCGTCGACGAAAAGCTGCACGCGACGCTCGAACAGCGCCTTGGCGAATCGTTCAAGCTGGTGTCGGATCGGCTCGAACAGGTGCATCGCGGCCTGGGCGAGATGCAGACGCTCGCGGCGGGTGTCGGCGACCTGAAGAAGGTGCTGACCAACGTCAAGACGCGCGGCACCTGGGGCGAGGTGCAGCTGGAGTCACTGCTCGAACAGCTGCTCACACCCGACCAGTACGCGAAGAATGTCGCGACGATCCCGAAAAGCAACGAGCGCGTCGAGTTCGCGATCAGGCTGCCGGGGCGCCACGATGCGCCGGGAACCGTCGGCAGCATCGCGACGCCGGTGTGGCTGCCGATCGACGCGAAGTTTCCGCGCGAGGATTACGAACGCCTGATCGACGCGCAGGAGCGCGCGGACGCGGTCGCGGTGGAAGAGGCGTCGCGGGCGCTGGAAGGGCGCGTGCGCGCGGAGGCGAAGGCGATCGCGGAGAAGTACGTCGCGCCGCCGCACACCACTGATTTCGCGCTGCTCTTCCTGCCGACCGAAGGTCTCTACGCGGAGATCCTGCGCCGGCCGGGCCTGACCGATCTGCTGCAGCGCGAGTATCGCGTGAGCGTGGCGGGCCCGACCACGCTCACCGCCTTGCTCAACAGCCTGCAGATGGGCTTCAGGACGCTTGCGATCGAACAGCGGTCGAGCGAGGTGTGGCAGGTGCTCGGCGCGGTGAAAACGGAGTTCCGGAAATTCGGCGACGTGCTCGCCAACACGAAGAAGCAGCTCGAAACCGTGACGCGCTCGATCGAAGCGGCCGAAACGCGCACGCGTCAGATGAGCAAGAAGCTGCGCGACGTGGAAGCGTTGCCCGGCGAGCAGGCGGCGGGTCTGCTCGGCGGGGCGGCCGGGCCGGCGGACGATCCCGACGAGCCGTAACCCGATCGCAGCCGCACGCCGACCCAAAAACCGACCCTGACGGCTATTGCGGCCGGGCGAGCGTCTCGAGCGAGTCGCCCGTGATGCGCACGATGCGCCAGTCGGGCAGCACGGTCGCGCCCATTTTTTCGTAGAAATCGATGGCCGGCTGGTTCCAGTCGAGCACCGACCACTCGAAGCGGCCGCATTTGCGCTCGACGGCGAGCGCCGCGAGCGTGCGCAGCATCCTGGTGCCGAGGCCGGTGCCGCGCAGGCTCGGGCGCACGTACAGGTCTTCCAGATAAAGGCCGCGCTTGCCGAGAAACGTCGAGAAGTTGTGAAAGAAGAGCGCATAGCCGACGATCTGCCCGCTTTCCTCTGCGACGAGCGCCTCGGCGGCGGGGCGATGGCCGAACAGCGCGTCGCGCACGCCTTCCTCAGTCGCGATGAACAGATGCGTGAGCTTCTCGAACTCGGCGAGCTCCATCATCAGCGCGTAGATCGCGCTGACGTCGGCGGGGGCGGCGGCGCGGATCAGCGTGCTCATCACGCTTCCTCCGGCGCGTCGGAAAGTACGATCTCGATGCCGCCGAAGCGCGACGCGACCCAGTTGTACGCGTGGCACGCGATCCACAGCAGGATGAACCCGAGAATCGCGTTGAGCAGGAGCGCGCTCGTCACCGTGCTCAGTTCCACCGAGCCGAAGCGGAAAAACGCGACCAGCACGCCGAGCAGCACGATCGGCACGCTGAAGGTCAGGTACACGAGAATCAGCGCTTTCGCCGTCTGCCCGGGTGCAATGGAGGAAATCTGCTTTTTCATTGAAGGTAAGTCCCCGTGTGTCGATGTATCGGATCGTTTCGTTGCGCGCCTTCGCGTCCGGCTGCGCGTCGCGCTGTGCGGCTCGTGCCGCGTGGTTCAGATCAGCCCGTCGAAGGGCACGATGTCTACGGTGTCGCCCGCGTCGATATCGCCGGTCTCGTGGGTGAGCACGATGAAGCAGTTCGCCTCGCTCATGGAACTCAGCACGCCTGAGCCCTGCGGGCCGGTCGTGACGACGCTCCAGCGGCCGTTCGCGTCGAGGCTCGCGATGCCGCGCTGAAATTCGGTGCGGCCCGCGCGCTTCCTGATGGGCTGCGTGCTCACGGCCCCGATGACCGGCAGCGCGTGCCGCGCGGCGCCCGACATCGCGAGCAGCGCTTCGCGCACGATGAAGTAGAAGGTTGCCATGACCGCGACAGGATTGCCGGGAAGGCCAAAGAAGAGCGCCGATTCGCCGTCGCCCGGGCGCGGACCCGACCAGAGCCGGCCGAAGGCGAGCGGCCGGCCAGGACGCATCGCGATCTTCCAGAACGCGACGTCGCCAAGCGAATTCATCAGCTCGCGCGTGAAATCCGCATCGCCCACCGACACGCCGCCCGAGCTGATCACCACGTCGGCCTGCTCGGTCGCCGCGCGCAGCGCCTTTTCGAGCGAGGCGCGGTCGTCGCGCACGATACCCAGATCGACCGGCTCGACGTTGAGGCGACGCAGCATCGCATAGAGCGTGTAGCGGTTGCTGTCGTACACGCTGCCGGGCGTCAGCGTTTCGCCGACGGAGCGCAGTTCGTCGCCCGTCGAAAAGAACGCGACGCGCAGACGCCGGCGCACCGCGACCTGCGCGATGCCGAGCGATGCGAGCAGGCCCAGGTCGGATGCGCGCACGATCCGCCCCGCGCGCAACGCCGGCTCGCCGCACGCCAGGTCTTCGCCCGCCAGCCGGCGGTTCGCGCCGGGCTCGAGCGTGCGCGCGTCGAAGCGGATGGCGTCGCCCTCGCGCGTGACGAGTTCCTGCGGCACGACGGTGTCGCAGCCGGGCGGAATCAGCGCGCCCGTCATGATGCGCACGCATTGCGTGGCGAGCGGCGTGCCCGGGAACGGCTGCCCCGCGAGCGCCGTGCCCGCGACGCTCAAGGTCAGCTCGCTCGCGCCGTCGCGCGTACCGATCGATGCGCTCGCGAACGCGTAGCCGTCCATCGCGGAATTGTCGTGAAGCGGCACGTCGATCGGCGAGACGACGTCTTCGGCCAGCACGCGGTCGAGCGCATCGAAGAGGCTCACGCGTTCGAGGCAAGCGTCGTCCGAATCGTTCCGGCCGCGCGGCACGGCCCACTGGCGCACGATCTCCTGCGCCGCGCTCACGGGCAGCGCGTTCGGATCGTAGTGGGCGACGCAACTGGAAAATTGCTTGGGCGTGGTCATGAATCAGGACGGGTCGCGACTGAGCTCGGACGGATGAATCAGATGTCTCGCGACGCCGGATGCGCCGAGTGCGGACGGGTGAAAAGGAGAAGGCGCGCGATGTGGCTCCATGTCGCTCGGTAGCAGCGGCTAACGGCTGACGGGGCGCTCCAGTTCGGCTAGCTGCTGCAAATCGTTGACATTGTAAAACGCGTGCTCATCGGCGAACGGCACTTCCACCGCCTTGTGGCGCGCGTACCACGCGCGCACCTTGCGCTCGCCTGCGCGCAGACTGGCTTCCAGGTCATCAGCGAGCGAGGCGCGCAAGAGCGCGAACACGGGATGCAGCTCGCGCTCGCCGGCGGCGTCGACAACCGCGACAGTCGCGATGTCCGCATGCGCCGCCTGAAGGGCGTGCGCGAGTTTTTGCGCAAGATGCTCGTCGACGTACGGCGCATCGCACGGAACGGTCAGCACGAACTCGGTTTGCGCCGCTCGCAACGCCGACGCGATGCCGGCGAGCGGGCCGGGAAAATCGGGGAACGTATCGGAAATCACCTTGGCGCCGAACGGCTTGCCGATCTGCGCATAGATTTCGATGGTGCGGTTCGCGCTGATGAGCGTCGCGCCGACCTGTGGCGCGAGCCGCCTGAGCGCGTGCAGCGCGAGCGGTTCGCCGTTGAGCGGCTGCATGCCCTTGTCGATGCCGCCCATGCGGGAGCCGCGTCCGCCCGCGAGCACGACACCGGTAATGTCTTGACGCGCGATGGCCGGTGCGGTGGCGAGTACGAGCACCACGTCAGCCGCCGATGTAGGACATTTCGACGCGGCGCGCGTCGGGATCGGACGGAGCGAGCGCGCCGCTGCCGCGCAGTTGCGAGTAGCGGTCGCCGCGTTTTTCCCAGATGCGCGCGATGGCGGTGGCGAGCGTTTCGTCACTTGCGCCGTTGCGGATCAGGCCGCGCAGGTCGTGCCCCGAAGTCGCGAAAAGACACAGGTACAGCTTGCCTTCCGTTGAAAGCCGCGCGCGCGTGCAGGTGCCGCAGAACGCGCGCGTGACGCTCGAAATCACGCCGATCTCGCCGCCGCCGTCGCGATAGCCCCAGCGCTGGGCGGTTTCGGCCGCGCTGTGCGCCTCGAGCGGCACGAGCGGAAATTCCCCGGAAATGCGCGCGACCACCTCGGCCGACGGCAGCACCTCGCTCATGTTCCAGCCGTTCGACGCGCCGACGTCCATGTACTCGATGAACCGCAGCACGGTGCCCGTGCCCTTGAAATGGCGGGCCATCGGGAGAATTTCGGCGTCGTTCGTGCCGCGCTTGACGACCATGTTGACCTTCAGCGGTGCGAGCCCGGCGGCCTGCGCGGCATCGATGCCTTCGAGCACGTCGGCGACCGCGAAATCGGCGTCGTTCATGCGGCGAAAGAGCGTGTCGTCGAGCGCATCGAGGCTCACCGTCACGCGCGACAAACCCGCGTCTTTCAGCGAGCGGGCCTTGCGCGCGAGGATGGAGCCGTTGGTCGTGAGCGTGATGTCGAGCGGACGGCCCTCGGGCGTGCGCAACAGCGCGAGCCGCTCGATCAGGAATTCGATGTTCTTGCGCAGCAGCGGCTCGCCGCCCGTGAGCCGGATTTTCTCGACGCCATGTTCGACGAAGATCCGCGCGAGCCGCTCGATTTCCTCGAACGACAGCAGCGCGCTGTGCGGCAGGAAGTGATAGTCCTTGTCGAAGACTTCGCGCGGCATGCAGTAAACGCAACGGAAGTTGCAGCGATCCGTCACGGAAATGCGCAGGTCGCGCAGGGGGCGCGCCAGCGTGTCGGTAAGCAGCCCGGACGGCACCGCGGCGACGCCGGAGAAATCCGGGATCGCGCTGACATCGGCAACAGGGATGATGCGTCGGGACATGGCGGCTCTGCGGGTTCGCACTACGCTTTGTAAGGCAACTGATTCATTTTAACGGATGACGGGGCGCAAGACAGCGAGACCCTTCGACGCCATGGGCCGCGCGCTTCGGCGAGGAAAAAAAACGCCACGCGACTTTCGTCGGTGGCGCTCTTTTTATCGGATCGCCGGCACCGGGAATCCGGCGTCGGCGATCCATGCCGCTCGATGCGAAGCGGCGACTGCGGCGCTCAGTGAGCGTTCTTGCCCGTTTCGACCTGCTGCATCGGCGCGGAGTCGAGCGGCGGCAGCGGCTTGCGTTCGCGCGGGACACGCTTCGGCGTTTCCGCCTGCGCCGCGGCGGTGCTTGCTGCGCGCAGCTTGTCGGCGTCGGTGTTGACCCAGACGAGGCCGGCCGTTTCCAGCATCGGCTTGAGCGCCTCTTCCTTCAGAACGGTCGACTGGACGGGGGCCGGGGCCGCCGTCGCCACGGTTTCGAACGTCTTCACCGGCTCCGGTTCGGCCGCAGCGGCCGTCTGCGTCACGACCGGTTCCGGCGCGGCCACGGTCTCGACCACTGCCGCGACCGCCTGCGACTCCGGCACCGCGGCGACGGGCGCCGCCTTCAGCGGCTCGGCGGGAACGGCGGAAACGGCTTCGGCCGGCTTCGCTGCTTCGACGGGTTGCGCTGCCTTCACAGCCTCGACGGGTTCCGCAACCGGCGCTTCGGCAACGGGAGCCACCGGCGCTTCGGCAACCGGCGCAACCGGCGCTTCTGCAACCGGCGCAACCGGTACATCGACCGCTTCGGGTGCCTTGGCAACTTCCGGCGCCTGTGCGAACGGATCGGCCGGCTTCGTTTCAGCGACCTTCGGCGTCGGGCCGAACGGATTTTCGACCGGCTGAGGCGCCTGCGGCTTGGCGAACAGATCCGGCGTCGGTGCAGCGGCTTCCTGAGCGCGTGCCTGTGCGGCTTCCTGCGGCGCTGCTTCGGCTCGTGCTTCCTCCACGGTCTGCGCGGCTTCTTCGCGAAGTTCCGTCACGCTGATGGCTGCCACCGCAACCGGTGCGACCACGTCCTGCGCCGGCTCGACATGCCGCGTTTCGCGGCGCTCGCTGGCTTCCTCCGACGCCTCGGCGGCAGATTCGGCAGCAAAGACGCCGGCTTGCGCGGACATGCTGTCCGTTGCGCCTTCGGCTTCGGCGAGGTCGGCGGCGTGATTCACGGTGACGCCTTCCTCGTCGCGCTCGCGACGGCCACCGCGACGGCCGCGGCGACGGCGACGGCGTTCTTCGCCTTCACGCGCGACGGCCGCCTGATCGCCCTGCAGCGCATCGATGCCTTCCTGCTGCGCTTCTGCCTTGACCTGAGCGGCTTCGGCAATCTCCGACGCGACCGTTTCGCCTTGCGTCAGCGCCTCGACGGCGGCTTCCGGCTGGGGCTTGCGGCGCTCGCCTCGTTCCGGGCGCTCACCGCGCTCGACGCGTTCCGGCCGATCGCGACGCTCCTGGCGCTCTCCCGCTTCCGGACGCTCGCCACGTTCCACGCGCTCGACGCCGCGTTCCCGGCTCTCACGCGGCTCGCGTGCTTCACGCGGTTCGCGGGTTTCGCGTGCCTCGCGCGGCTCGCGGGATTCACGCGGCTCGCGAGCCTCGCGGCCCGCGCGTGCCTCGCGGCCCTCACGCGGTTCGCGCGGTTCACGCTCTTCGCGGCGCCCGCCCTGACGGCCGCCCGCACCGTTGGTCCCGCTGGCGCCGTTGGCGCCCGCCGGGGCGCCGTCCCGCACCGCGGCGCCGCCGCGGCGATTGCGGTTGCGATCGCCGCCTGCGCGCTCGCCACGCTCCGTGCGGTCGCGGCTCTCGCGCTGCGGCCGTGCCGGCGCGGGCGTCTCGACGACGGGTGCCGGCGCCGGCTTGGCGACCGGCTGCATGCCGAACAGATTCTTCAGCCAGCCGATGAAGCCGCCGCTCGCCGGCGTCACGGCGACAGGCGCCGCCGCGGGAACTTCGGCCTGAACCGGCTTCACCGGCGCGCTCGGCGCCGGCTTCTCGGGCGTGATGCCCTTGACCGCCGCTTCCTGCTTCGGCTTCACTTCCTCGGTGCGCTTGCTGTAGCCCGTCTCCGATTCCAGCTCGCTCGCCGCTTCCACGGCCATCTTCCACGAGGCGCGCGGTTCGTCGAGGCGTGCGTCGTCGTGACGCAGGCGCTCGAGCTTGTAGTGCGGCGTCTCGAGGTGCTTGTTCGGAATCAGCACGACATTGACCTTGAAGCGCGACTCGATCTTGTTGATTTCAGAGCGCTTTTCGTTCAGCAGGAAGGCGGTCACCTCGACCGGCACCTGGCAGTGGATCGCCGCGGTGTTCTCCTTCATCGCTTCTTCCTGAATGATCCGCAGCACTTGCAGCGCGGACGATTCGGTGTCGCGGATGTGGCCCGTACCGTTGCAGCGCGGGCACGTCACGTGGCTGCCTTCGGAGAGCGCCGGGCGCAGCCGCTGGCGCGACAGCTCCATCAGCCCGAAGCGCGAGATCTTGCCCATCTGCACGCGCGCACGGTCATGCTTGAGCGCATCCTTCAGGCGCTGCTCGACTTCGCGCTGGCTTTTCGCCGACTCCATGTCGATGAAGTCGATCACGATCAGCCCGCCCAGGTCGCGCAGGCGCAACTGGCGCGCGACTTCGTCGGCGGCTTCGAGGTTCGTGCGGGTCGCCGTTTCCTCGATGTCCGCGCCCTTGGTCGAACGGGCCGAGTTCACGTCGATGGCGACGAGCGCCTCCGTGTGGTCGATCACGATCGCGCCGCCCGAGGGCAGCGGCACCGTGCGCGAGTACGCGGTTTCGATCTGGTGCTCGATCTGGAAGCGCGAGAAAAGCGGCACGTCGTCGTGATAGCGCTTCACCTTCGAGAGGTTGTCGGGCATCACGATGTCCATGAAGGCGCGCGCCTGGTCATGGATTTCGGTCGTGTCGATGAGGATTTCGCCGATATCCGGCTGGAAGTAGTCGCGAATCGCGCGGATGACGAGGCTCGATTCGAGGTAGATCAGCATCGGCGTGCCGGCGACGCCGCTCTGCGACGCCGCTTCGATCGCGCGCCACAGCTGCATCAGGTAGTTCAGGTCCCACTGCAGCTCTTCGGCGGAGCGGCCGATGCCCGCCGTGCGCGCGATGATGCTCATGCCGTCGGGCAGTTCGAGCTGCGCCATCGTTTCGCGCAGTTCCTGCCGCTCGTCGCCTTCGATCCGGCGCGACACGCCGCCGCCGCGCGGGTTGTTCGGCATCAGGACGAGGTAGCGTCCGGCGAGCGAGATGAAGGTGGTGAGCGCCGCGCCCTTGTTGCCGCGCTCTTCCTTTTCGACCTGGACGATGAGTTCCTGGCCTTCGCGCAGCGCGTCCTGGATGCGGGCGGAGCGCATGTCGACGCCGTCGCGGAAATACTGGCGGGCGACTTCCTTGAACGGCAGGAACCCGTGGCGGTCCTCGCCGTAGTTGACGAAGCAGGCTTCGAGCGAGGGCTCGATGCGGGTGACGACTCCCTTGTAGATATTGCCTTTGCGCTGTTCGCGCCCGGCGGTTTCGATGTCGATGTCGATGAGTTTTTGCCCATCGACGATGGCGACGCGCAATTCTTCCTGCTGCGTCGCATTAAACAGCATGCGTTTCATTGAACGGCTCCAGAGCGGCTCTGCCGTCCCTCGTCTGGCGAGTTCGCGCGACCGTCGGTCGGGCGAAAGCGGGAGGGTGGGCGCGCCACGCTTATTGTGTTGTCACAAAGCACGCGGGAGCGGGAGTTCTGGCGGGGAGAATTGCCTGAAGTGAGACTTGAAGCCGACTGCGCGGCATGACGCGAAAACGCGCCGCGGCGGCCAAGCCCTGGGCACATGCGAAAACGGCACGACACGCCGTGAAACAACGCGGCTCGCGGCTCAGGCGGCACGGCCTTGTGGCCCGGCGTCCATGACGACGCGATGAGCCGGCAGCGCTGCGAGAGAGAGCCGTTACCTCCTGATGCGGCTTCGAGAGGCGGTCCGCGCAAACCGGCGCGAATAATCAGTGACCGACGACGTCGAAGCTGCGGCCAGGCCGCGTTGACAGGTCGTGGGCGTCGAAGCTGCCGGCAACCTGCCTTGGGTGTCTCGCCTCATTGCAACGTTCATCACGCTTCGCACATTCCAGCGCCGCAGCGATGCCCGTTCGCATTTGTTCGCAATCGGCGAGCTTCGATTTCCCTTTCCGCCCGATACCGCTTGATACCCGAGCCGGATCCGGAAGACGCCCGGTTTTTTGAACCGGATGCCATCGCATCTCACCGATAAAATTCTTTTTTACCAAAAATCCGTTACCGATCAGCGATCGACCCGGCCGAACGCGCCTGTGGGCACCGTCCTTGCCGTGTGATATCGCCGTGCGTGCAACTTGCTGCTCGATTTTCCGGGTGAGCAACCGACCCGGGCGCAAGTAAAATGATGGTTTATCGCTTGCACCTGTACAGTCTGATGAATCACGGCCAGATTTTTGGCTTTTTCAGACTGCTCGCAAATTATATTCAGAATGAATGAGTTAGGCAAAACATCCCATAAAAAGGTCGCAAGCGAGCAGGTCTCGATGATCGAGGTCGACGAGAGCGCGGCGGGGCAGCGCATCGATAATTTCCTGCTGCGCGTCTGCAAGGGCGTGCCGAAGAGTCATATTTACCGCATCCTGCGAAGCGGTGAAGTGCGCGTCAACAAGGGCCGCATCGACGCCGCGTATCGGCTCGCGCTGGGCGACCTCGTGCGCGTGCCGCCGATCCGCACCGCGCAGGCCGACGAGGCGCCCGTGTCGTCGAACGCGCCGGCCGCCGAATTCCCGATCCTGTTCGAGGACGAACACCTGATCGTCATAGACAAACCGTCCGGCGTCGCGGTGCATGGCGGAAGCGGCGTCGCGTTCGGCGTCATCGAGCAGTTGCGCAACGCGCGGCCGCACGCGAAGTTTCTCGAACTGGTGCATCGGCTCGACCGCGAGACGTCCGGCGTGCTGATGCTCGCGAAGAAGCGCTCGGCGCTCGTGCATCTGCACGAGCAGATTCGTGAAAATCGCGTCGACAAGCGCTATTTCGCCGTCGGCCACGGCGAATGGGCGAGCGACTGGGGCAGCCGGCGCATCGTGAAGGCGCCGCTGCACAAGTACGTGGCGGGCGACGGCGAGCGCCGCGTGCGCATCCAGGAGGACGGGCTGCCGTCGCACACGGTGTTCAACCTGATCGAGAGCTGGCCGGACTATGCCTGGGTCGAGGCAGAACTGAAAACCGGGCGCACGCACCAGATCCGGGTCCACATGGCGAGCCTTGGCCTGCCGATCGCGGGGGACGCCAAATACGGCGACTTCGCGCTCAACAAGGACCTGGCCCGCCCGAACGCGAAACCCTCGCTCAAACGCATGTTCCTGCACGCGTATCGACTCAAGATCACCCACCCGGCGACGGGCGAGGCGCTCCAGCTGGACGCGCCGCTGCCGCCGGAATGCCGGCGCTTCATCGACCAACTCAAGCAGCTTTCCGGAGACACACAATAAATGGCGCGGCAGCAATTCGACCTGATCGTCTTCGACTGGGACGGCACCCTGATGGATTCCACCGCGCACATCACGCGCAGCATCCAGGCGGCCTGCCGCGACCTGGGTCTGCCGGTGCCCGCCGACGAATCGGCGAGCTACGTGATCGGCCTCGGCCTGCGCGACGCGCTGCAGATCGCGGCGCCGACGCTCGATCCCGCCGATTACCCGCGTCTCGCCGAGCGGTACCGGTTTCACTATCTGGTCAAGGACGCACACACGGAGCTCTTCGGGGGCGTGCGCGATCTGCTGGAGGAACTGCGCGACGAAGGCTATCTGCTCGGCGTCGCGACGGGCAAGAGCCGCGTCGGGCTGAACCGCGCGCTCGACCAGTCGCGCCTCACGAGCCTCTTCGACGGCACGCGCTGCGCCGACGAGACGTTCTCGAAGCCGCATCCGGCGATGCTGCACGAACTCACGCGCGAACTCGGCCAGGACCTCGGCCGCACGGTGATGATCGGCGACACGACGCACGATCTGCAAATGGCGATCAACGCGGGCGCGGCGGGCATCGGCGTGGGCTATGGCGCGCATCCGGCGAACTCGCTCGCCGCGCTGGAACCGAAGTTCTGTGCCGACAGCGTCGCGTCGCTCGCGCACTGGCTGCGGGAGAACGCATGAGCGCAGAATCGAACGAGGCGGCGAACGAAGCGGTGCGCGTCTGCGCGGCGGACGAGCTCGTCGACGGCGGCCTGGGGATTCGCCGCGACGCGCTCGAGCGGGGCGGCGCGTCGGTCGTGTTTTTCGTGCGCTATGACGGCAAGCCGTACGGCTACCTCAACCGCTGCGCTCACGTGGCGATGGAGCTCGACTGGCTGGAGGGCCAGTTCTTCGAGAGCTCGGGCCTATACTTGATGTGCGCGACCCATGGCGCGATCTACGAACCCGACACCGGCAAATGCGTCGGCGGACCATGCCGCGGCGCGCGTTTGCGGCCGGTGAAGGTCGAGGAGCGCGACACGCCCGAGGGCCGCGCCGTCTTCTGGCTCCCCGACGTAGACCTGCGCCCCGCCTGAGCACTCCCTATCCACCGTTTCGACCCAAGCAGAAAGCAGACTACGCATGTCCGATCCATTTCCGCCCGATCCCTCCGATTCCAGACGCTCCCCGCCGCAGGCCGGCGAAAACTGGGAGCGCGCGGCGCTCGAGCGCATCGCGCTCGCGGCCATCAACGAACAGCGCGCCGCGCGGCGCTGGAAAATCTTCTTCCGCTTCGTCTTCCTGGGCGTGCTGCTTCTGCTCGTGTGGGGCGTGTTCGATTTCTCCGGCGAGAAGGTCTCGAAAGCCGCGCGCCACACGGCGCTGATCGAACTCGAAGGCGAAATCGCCGCGAACAGCGACGCGAGCGCCGACAACGTCAATTCGGCGCTGCAAAGCGCGTTCGAGGACGACGGCACGGCCGGCGTGATTCTTCGTATCAATAGCCCGGGCGGCTCGCCGGTGCAGGCGGGCATCATCAACCGCGAGATGCGCCGGCTGAAGGCCAAATATCCTTCGAAGCCGCTCTACGTGGTCGTCGACGACATGTGCGCGTCGGGCGGCTACTACGTCGCGGCGGCGGCCGACAAGATCTATGTCGACAAGGCGAGCATCGTCGGCTCGATCGGCGTGCTGATGGACGGCTTCGGCTTCACCGGGCTCATGGAAAAGCTGGGCGTGCAGCGCCGCATGCACACGTCGGGCGCGAACAAGGGCGCGTTCGATCCGTTTTCGCCCGAAACGCCGGAGATGACCGCGCACGCGCAGGACATGCTCGACCAGATCCATGCGCAGTTCATCGGCGCGGTCAAGGAAGGGCGCGGCAAGCGTCTGAAGGACGATCCCGAGCTTTTCTCCGGCATGTTCTGGACGGGCGAGAAGAGCGTGCAGCTGGGTCTCGCCGACGGTTTCGGCGACGCCGACTACGTGGCGCGTGAAGTGATCAAGCAGCCGGAGATCGTGGATTACACGCAAAAGGAGAGCATCGGCGAGCGCGTGGTGCGCAGATTCGGCGCGGCAGTGGGCGATGCCGCCGTGCATGCGCTGACGTTCGGCGGAAAAATGCAGTTGCGGTGAATTTTCGCGCCTGGTGGATAATCCCGAGGTAGCTGGAAAAACGCCACGAAACCCGCTTTCGTGGCGTTTTGCTTTTTGAGGCGTTCAGGCCCCGAGGAGCAGGAATATCGCCGGGCGCTTGTGCAGATCGGGCGCCGGCTTCTTTTTCCAGTCGGCGACGGTGCGCGTGACGATCGTCTCCGCCGGCAGCGTCAGGTCGACGGCGACGCAAACGAGCGTCGACGGCGCGCAGGTCGCGATGAGCGTGTCGAGAAGCGCGCGATTGCGGTACGGCGTCTCGATGAAAATCTGCGTCTGACTGGCCTTGCGCGAGAGCTGTTCGAGTTCGCGCAGCCGCTTCGCGCGCTCGGCCGCGTCGACGGGCAGATAGCCGTTGAACGCGAAGCTCTGTCCGTTCATGCCCGATGCCATCAGCGCGAGCAGGATCGAACTGGGGCCGACGAACGGCACGACCTTCACGCCCCGCTCGTGCGCGCGCCGCACGAGGAGCGCGCCCGGATCGGCCACGGCGGGGCAGCCCGCTTCCGAGACGAGCCCGGCATCCGTGCCGCCGAGAATCGGCGCGAGCAGTTTCTCGACCTCGCCGGGCGGCGTGTTGACGTTCAGTTCGCGCACCTCGATTTCCTGAATCGGGCGCTCGGTGCCGACCTTTTTCAGGAACGCTCGGGTCGTCTTGGCGTTTTCGCCGATGTAGTAGGTGAGCGCCGCGGCCTGCGCGCGCACCGGTTCGGGCAGGACCTGCGCGAGGGCGTCGGCGTCGCCCTCGCCGAGCGTGTTCGGAATCAGGTAGAGGACACCGCTCATGCCGCCCCCAGCAACGGAAAGCCCGCCGCGCGCAGCATCCGCGACAGTTCGATGAGCGGCAGGCCGACGAGCGCGGTCGGGTCGCGCGAGTCGATTGCGTCGAGGAGCGCAATGCCCAGCCCCTCCGACTTGGCGCTTCCGGCCACGTCGTACGGTGTTTCGGCGCGCAGATACGCTTCGATTTCGGCGTCGGACAGGTCGCGAAACTGCACGTGCGTCACGATATCCGCCGACTGGACGTGCCCCGTGCGGCTGTCGAAGAGGCACAGCGCGCTGTGAAACGCGACGCTGCGGCCGCGCATCGCCCGCAGTTGCGCGACGGCCTTCTCATGCGTGCCGGGCTTGCCGATCTGCCGGCCGTCGAAGGTCGCCACCTGGTCGGAGCCGATCACGAGCGCGCCCCTCGCTTGGCCCGCGGCCGCGCGCGCCTTCGCAACCGACAGCCGGATCGCCGTGGTCTCGGGGGCTTCGTTCTCGAGCGGCGTTTCGTCGATATCGGGCACGATCACGTCAAAGGGCACGCGAAGGCGCTCGAGCAGTTCACGGCGATAGCGCGAACTGGACGCGAGAACGAGGCGCGGCGGCGGGTTTGGAGCGTCGGACATGAATGGAATCGACTGATGAGCGGTGGAAAAGTGGACGGGAACGGTCGCGCTGCGAGCCATCCCTTAAGTGTTTGACTCGAAAAGACAAAGCCGATATGATTTTGGGCTTTTCATCGTTATGCCGCGGTGTGGTTTGCAGATGAATTCGCAGGTCTTTCGCGTAGGCCTGAATGAAGGCGGCGCGGCAAAACGGATGTAAAAAAGGGTTGGATGGCCGGCGGGGTGACGAAAGATCCGGGCAAACCACACCAGCCGGAACGAGGAGCGCGGTGCATACTGGCACATCCCGGAGTAACCCCCGGCCTAACCGACACCGCGCGACATGACGCGGCACATGCAGGAGCGCACATGACCCAAAATCCTGGCAAACCTGCGAGCCCCGCCGATCTGCGCGCGCTCGACATCTTCGAATTCGCGCAGAGCGGGCGGCAAGCCGCTGGCGGCGTGCGGGTCTCGCAACTGCCGCGCATGTTAAACGAAGTCCCGTCGGATGCGCCAGATCGCGATACCGTGTTCACCTGGCAAGCCGAAGGGTCGACCCAGCCCGAATTGCAGGACAACGGCATCGAGGCGCCGCAGCCTTATCTGCGGCTCGCGGTGCATGGTTCGGTCTGGATCGAGTGTCAGCGGTGTCTTTCGCCGTATTCGCAGCATCTGGATGTCGATGCGACCTATCGCATCGTGGCGACGGAAGAAGAAGCAGACGAATATCCGCTCGACGACGATGAAGTCGAGGTGATCGTGGGCTCGCGTCAGTTCGATCTCGTCGACTTGATCGAAGAGGAGTTGTTGTTGTCCTTGCCGCTCGTGCCCAAGCACGACGTGTGTCCCGAAGTGCACGAGAGCCTGGTGTCGGGCGTCGAAGGCGCGGAGGGCGAGCCCGACGAGGGTCTGCAAAACGGTGGCGAAGGCGCATCGGCGGGTGACGAGCCCGCGAGGCCGAACCCGTTTGCCGCGCTCGAAAAGCTCAAGCAGGGCGGTCCCGGCGACAAGAAGCATTAAGACAGGTAGCGCGATGCGCCTCGCGCGTCCCGACTGGCCTTTCGGCCATGGGGCGCGAGCGTGTCGAGCTGTGTTAGAATCCGCAAAATTTTTCTGGAGTTATCATGGCAGTTCAGCAAAACAAGAAGTCGCCGTCGAAGCGCGGCATGCACCGTTCGCACGACTCTCTCAACGCCGCGCCGCTGGCCGTTGAGCCGAGCACGGGTGAGGTGCATCTGCGTCACCATGTGAGCCCGAACGGCTACTACCGTGGCAAGAAAGTCGTCAAGACGAAGAACGACTGAGCGTACGACGCTTCGCTGCGTCTCGCGTCACCGTTTTGATTTGCGGTCGCTCGCGCTTGACATTTTCCCGGTACGACAAGAAGGCGGCATTTCACTGCCGCTTTTTTGTGCCTGAAATTCGTCGCACTCCATGACTGTAAAGATCACCATCGACTGCATGGGAGGCGACCACGGCCCGGCCGTGACGGTTCCCGCTGCCGTCAGTTTCGTGCGTTCCCACCCGGACGCGCATCTGATGCTCGTCGGCATCGAACCCGCGATTCGCGCTCAGCTGAAGAAGTACAAGGCCGCCGACGAGCCGCGCCTCACCGTCGTGCCCGCCACCGAAGTCGTCGCGATGGACGATCCGGTCGAAGTCGCGCTGCGCAAGAAAAAAGATTCCTCGATGCGCGTCGCGCTGAACCTCGTCAAGGAAGGCGAGGCCCAGACCTGCATTTCCGCCGGTAACACCGGCGCGCTGATGGCCGTTTCCCGCTACGTTCTCAAGACGCTCGCCGGCATCGAACGGCCGGCGATCGCCTTCGCCATGCCGAGCCAGCGCGGCTACACCACGGTGCTCGACCTCGGCGCGAACGTCGACTGCGAGCCGCAGCATCTGCTGCAGTTCGCCGAGATGGGCCATGCGCTCGTGTCGGCGATCGAGGGCCGCGAGCGTCCGACCATCGGCCTGCTCAACATCGGCGAAGAGGTCATCAAGGGCAACGAGACCATCAAGCGCGCGGGCGAGCTGCTGCGCGCGAGCACGCTCAACTTCTACGGCAACGTGGAAGGCAACGACATCTATAAAGGAACGACCGATGTCGTCGTCTGCGACGGTTTCGTGGGCAATGTCGCGCTGAAGACCTCCGAAGGTCTCGCGAAAATGCTGACCGACATGATCAAGGAAGAGTTCGGCCGCTCGTTCGCCACGAAGCTGATGGCGCTCGTCGCGATGCCCGTGCTCAAACGTTTCAAGCGGCGCGTCGACCCGGCCCAGTACAACGGCGCCGCGCTGCTCGGACTGCGCGGCCTCGTCATCAAGAGCCACGGTTCCGCGGAAGCGTTCGGGTTTGAGTGGGCCATCAAACGCGGGTATGATGCCGTCAAAAATGGCGTGCTGGAACGCCTCGTGCGCGCGATGGAGGAGAACGCCGCGCCCATGCAACAGGCCGCGCTCGACGCCGGTCAGGCGAACAGCAGCGCCGTGGAGAAAAGCGCGGCGGGACCGGCGCAAGACGGTACCGCCGCAAGTCAGCCGAATTCGCCGGGCGAGCCCGGCGCAGCGCTACCCTCGAAGGCATAATGGCTCAATCCAACCTTTACTCCCGCGTGCTCGGCACGGGCAGCTACCTGCCGCCGGACCGCGTCACGAATCAGGATCTGGCAGACCGTCTCGCGAAGCAGGGCGTCGAGACGAGCGACGAATGGATCGTGGCGCGCACGGGCATTCATGCGCGGCATTTCGCTTCTCCCGATCAGACCACGAGCGATCTCGCGCTCATCGCGTCGCAGAATGCGATCGAAGCGGCGGGCATCGATCCGCAGTCGATCGATCTGATCATTGTCGCCACGTCCACGCCCGACTTCGTGTTTCCGAGCACCGCCTGCCTCCTGCAGAACAAGCTCGGCATCAAGAACAACGGCGCCGCCTTCGATGTCCAGGCCGTCTGCTCGGGCTTCGCGTACGGCGTCGCGACCGCCGACGCGTTCATCCGCAGCGGCGCGAACCGCACGGCGCTCGTGATCGGCGCGGAAACCTTCTCGCGCATTCTCGACTTCAACGACCGCACCACCTGCGTGCTGTTCGGCGACGGCGCGGGCGCCGTCATCCTGCAGGCGTCCGAAGAACCGGGCGTGCTCGCGAGCGCGCTCCACGCCGACGGCAGCTATTCGGACATCCTGTGCACGCCGGGCAACGTGAACCGCGGCGCGATCGCCGGCAGCGCGTTCCTGCACATGGACGGCCAGGCGGTCTTCAAGCTCGCCGTCAACGTGCTGGAAAAGGTCGCCGTCGAAGCGCTCGACAAGGCGAAGCTCACCCCCGAAGACATCGACTGGCTCATTCCCCATCAGGCCAACATCCGCATCATGCAGAGCACCTGCCGCAAGCTGCGTCTGCCGCAGGAGCGCATGGTCGTGACGGTCGGCGAACACGGCAACACGTCGGCGGCGTCGATTCCGCTCGCGTTCGACGTCGCCGTGCGCGACGGCCGCATCCAGCGCGGCCAGAACGTTCTGATCGAAGGCGTCGGCGGCGGCTTCACGTGGGGCGCATCGGTCATTCGCTACTGAGCGTCCGGCGCGCGGCCGCGTCCCCGACGCCGCCGCGCATCGTGGCCAGCATGCGCCGGCCGGAAATGGCGCGCGCCGGGCGAGAGCCGGCCGTTCGAGCCGGACGTGAAGGCCGGGCGCCCAGGAGGCGCCGCGCCGCTCACGCCAGCCAACCAAATCTATCGAGGACGATATGAAATTCGCGTTCGTTTTTCCCGGACAGGGTTCGCAGTCGATTGGCATGCTCAACGCGTTCGCCGATCACGCCGTGGTGCGCGAGACCGTCCAGCAGGCCTCCGACGCGCTCGGCCAGGATCTGGCCCGGCTGACTGCCGAGGGCCCGGCGGAAGAACTCAACCTCACGACCAACACGCAGCCCGTGATGCTGACGGCGGCCTACGCGATCTATCGCGTGTGGGAGCAGGAAACCGGTCTGAAGCCGGCGATCGTCGCGGGGCACAGCCTCGGCGAGTACACGGCGCTGGTGGCGGCCGGCGCGCTCGCGTTCTCCGACGCCGTTCCGCTCGTGCGCTTTCGCGCGCAGGCGATGCAAAGCGCGGTGCCGGTCGGCGAGGGCGGCATGGCGGCGATCCTCGGCCTCGACGACGACGCCGTGCGCGCGGTCTGCGAGGAAGCGTCGGCGGCGGGTGTCGTGGAGGCGGTCAATTTCAATGCGCCGTCCCAGGTCGTGATCGCGGGGGCGAAGGCCGGCGTCGAGAAGGCGTGCGAGATCGCGAAGGCGAAGGGCGCGAAACGCGCGCTGCCGCTGCCGGTGTCGGCGCCGTTTCACTCGTCGCTGCTCAAGCCGGCCTCGGACAAGCTGCGCGACTATCTGGCGAGCGTCGACGTGAAGGTGCCGCAGATTCCCCTGATCAATAACGTCGACGTGGCGATCGTCTCCGAGCCCGCCGCGATCAAGGACGCGCTCGTGCGCCAGGCCGCGGGCCCGGTGCGCTGGGTCGAGTGCGTGCAGGCGATGGCGCGCGAGGGCGTGACGCACGTCGTGGAATGCGGCCCGGGCAAGGTGCTCGCCGGCCTGACGAAGCGCATCGACGGCTCGCTCGCGGGCGCCTCGATCTTCGATCCGGCATCGCTCGAGGAAACCCGCAAGCTGATCGCCGGTTAAACCGAAGAAGAACAGGGACAACGACATGAACTTGGACAAGCAGGTAGCAATCGTCACGGGCGCGTCGCGCGGCATCGGCCGGGCCATCGCGCTGGAACTCGCGCGCCAGGGGGCGACCGTCATCGGCACGGCGACGAGCGAAAGCGGCGCGGCAAGCATCACCGAAGCGTTCGAGCAGGCGGGCGTGAAGGGTCGCGGCGCGGTGCTGAACGTGAACGACGCGGCCGCGGCCGACGCCTTCATCGACGCCACCGTCAAGGAATTCGGCGGCCTGAGCGTGCTGGTGAACAACGCGGGCATCACGAAGGACCAGCTCGCGATGCGCATGAAGGACGACGAATTCGACGCGGTCATCGACACCAACCTGCGCGCCGTCTTCCGCCTCTCGCGCGCCGTGCTGCGCCCGATGATGAAGGCGCGCGGCGGACGGATCATCAACATCACGTCGGTGGTCGGCTCGTCGGGCAATCCGGGGCAGGCGAACTACGCGGCCGCCAAGGCCGGCGTCGCGGGCATGACGCGCGCGCTCGCCCGCGAGATCGGCAGCCGCGGGATCACCGTGAACTGCATCGCGCCGGGCTTCATCGATACCGACATGACGCGCGTGCTGCCCGAAGAGCAGCGTACGGCGCTTACCGCACAGATACCACTCGGCCGACTGGGCAGCCCGGAAGATATCGCGCATGCTGTGGCTTTCCTTGCATCGCCGTTCGCGGGCTACATCACCGGGACGACGCTGCACGTGAACGGCGGCATGTACATGTAATAGGCATTTCGTTTAATATCCGCGCCGCGGGCGGAACGCAAAATGCTTGGGTTCGGGCCACGCACGTGCGGATGTGCTGAAAAAGGCGCTGGAAAGGCGCCGACTTGCGCCGTATGAGGCAAAGTCGATGTAAGGCGCGTGACGTGCGTCAGTGCGGGCGTCACGGGTGCAGGACAGGAAACTGAAGCGCCGCTTTTTGCGGGTGCAAACCTGATAAAATGCGCGCACTCGTATTTTTGAACTTATTTTCCCTCGGAGGGCTGCATGGACAATATCGAACAGCGCGTGAAGAAGATCGTCGCCGAACAACTGGGCGTCGCCGAAGCCGAAATCAAGAACGAGGCTTCGTTCGTGAACGATCTGGGCGCTGACTCGCTCGACACCGTCGAACTGGTGATGGCACTGGAAGACGAATTCGGCATGGAAATTCCGGATGAAGAAGCCGAGAAGATCACGACTGTGCAGCAGGCCATCGACTACGCCCGCGCAAACGTCAAGGCGTAAGGCCCGGCGTCAGCAGCGCATGGCACTCGAGCTTGACGCTCTGTCGCGACCGAGACCGATTTAACAGCCACAGGGCTAGCAGGGCAGTTTCCTGTGGCCTCTGTGGCTTTTGCTTTTTGTCATTTATGGATAAGGGGTTACCGTGAGCCGTCGTCGTGTTGTTGTTACAGGCCTTGGGCTGATTTCGCCTGTCGGCAATACCGTTGCCGACGGTTGGGCCAATCTGGTGGCGGGCAAGTCCGGCATCGCCGATATCACGAAGTTCGACGCAACGAACTTCTCGACCCGCTTCGCGGGCGAGGTGAAGGGCTTCAATGTCGAGGACTACATGCCCGGCAAGGAAGCGCGCCATATGGATACCTTCATCCATTACGGAATCGCGGCGGGCGTGCAGGCCATGCAGGACAGCGGCCTTGAAATCACCGACGAAAACTCGGAGCGCGTGGGCGTGGTCGTGGGCTCGGGCATCGGCGGGCTGCCGATGATCGAAGTCACGCAAACGGAGTTGCTCAATCGCGGCCCGCGCCGGATCTCGCCGTTCTTCGTGCCGGCGTCGATCATCAACATGATCTCCGGCCATCTGTCGATCCGTTTTGGCCTCAAGGGCCCGAATCTCGCGCTCGTCACGGCATGCACGACGGGGCTGCACTGCATCGGTGAAGCGTCGCGCCTGATCGAATACGGCGATGCCGACGTGATGATCGCGGGCGGCGCGGAATCGACGGTGTCGCCGCTCGGCATCGGCGGCTTCGCGGCGGCGCGCGCGCTCTCGCAGCGCAACGACGACCCCGCGACGGCAAGCCGTCCGTGGGACACGGATCGCGACGGCTTCGTGCTCGGCGAAGGCGCGGGCGTGATGGTGCTCGAGGAGTACGAGCACGCGAAGGCGCGCGGCGCGAAGATCTACGCGGAAGTGACGGGCTACGGCATGAGCGGCGACGCGTACCACATGACCGCGCCGCCCGAAGACGGCGACGGCGGCCGCCGCAGCATGATCAACGCGATGAAGAACGCGAAGGTCAATCCGGACGAAGTGCAGTATGTGAACGCGCACGGCACGTCCACGCCGCTTGGCGACATCGCGGAGACCACGGGCATCAAGCGCGCGCTGGGCGATCACGCGAAGAAGGTCGTGGTGAACTCGACCAAGTCGATGACGGGGCACCTGCTCGGTGGCGCGGGCGGCCTGGAATCGGTGTTCACGGTGCTCGCGATCTACCATCAGGTGTCGCCGCCGACCATCAACATCTTCAACCAGGACCCGCAATGCGACCTGGACTACTGCGCGAACACCGCACGCGAGATGAAGATCGACGTGGCGCTGAAGAACTCGTTCGGCTTCGGCGGCACGAACGGCACGCTCGTCTTCAAGCGTCACTGAGCGCCGGCGCGTTCGGCATCGACGGGGAAAGGCGTTGCCGGGCGCGCATGTCGATTTCGACGAAACCCCTGGCGGTTCACCCCGGCGGCACGTGCTGCGCGCCTCGCGGCTGGTGCGCGGCGCGATGGTCGGCTTCATCGCCGTCGCGGTGGTGTCGGTGTTTCAGTGCGTGGCGGCCCGCGCGGGCCAGTTTCACGCCTGTGTCGCCGCGTTCACGTGTCTTGCCGCGCTCGGCCTGTTTGCGCGGGCGTGGGAACGGCGCCAGCCGGTCGCATTCCGGCTTGGACCGGACGGGCTGACCACCTGGGACAGGGCGGGGGTCGCGCAATATCGGCGGATCACCGGGTGCGCGCAGTGGAGCGACCGGCTCCTTGCCCTGACCCTGCTTTCGAGCGGCGCGCGCTCGGTCTCCTTCCTCGTCGCCGCCGACGCCGTCGGGCGCGACACCTTCCGCGAACTCGCGGTGCGGGCCCGCCGGGGCGCGCGGGCGTACCTGTAACGACTGTAACGGCTCATGAGCGCCTGCGGTGGTGCGTCGCCGGTAACGCTACAATAGCCCTCCGCGAAGCACCCCAAAAGTTAACGGATTTCCCAGGTGAGCGAAAAAGAAATCGACCAAGTGCTGGTCGAACGCGTGCAGAAGGGCGATAAGGCAGCGTTCGAGCTACTGGTCGCCAAATACCACCGCAAGATCATTCGACTGATCTCGCGCCTCGTGCGGGACCCCGCCGAGGTCGAGGATGTCGCACAGGACGCCTTCATCAAGGCCTACCGCGCGTTGCCGCAGTTTCGCGGCGAATCGGCGTTTTACACCTGGCTGTACCGTATCGCCGTGAACACGGCGAAGAATTACCTTGCGACGCAGGGCCGCCGCGCTCCAACTTCTACCGAAGCTGACGCCGAAGAAGCGGAAACTTTCTCCGACGCGGACCAACTAAGGGATATCAACACGCCTGAGTCGATGTTGATGAGCAAGCAGATCGCACAGACGGTCAATGCTGCGATGGCGGTTTTACCGGAAGAGCTGCGCACCGCCATAACTCTTCGTGAAATTGAAGGATTGAGCTACGAGGAAATTGCTGAAATGATGGGTTGCCCGATCGGCACCGTCAGATCAAGAATTTTCCGTGCTCGCGAAGCCATTGCGGCAAAATTGCGTCCGTTGTTGGACACTCCCGAAGGCAAGCGCTGGTAGGCAGCGAGGTTGCGCGGGACAGGGGCGCAATATCTGGGTTAGGTGGTGTCACTACGGGGTGTGGTCAAAAGATGGGGAGCATCATGGGGTCGGTCTCGATGCAATCGCAAGCGGGCTCGCATGGCGAGCGTATGTCGGCGTTCGTTGACGGGGAATCGCTCGACGAGCTTGGGAACATCAGTCAGTTTCTGGCGGAATTGAAGAATCAGGACCGCGCCGCGTGGTCCGATTACCACCTGATCGGCGACGCGCTGCGCTCCGACGATCTGGCGGTCAGTCCCGCCGCGAGCAGCGCCTTCATGGCGGCCTTCTCGCAGCGTTTCGAAGCGGAAGCACACGTGCTCGCGCCCGCTGCGCTGCCGGCGCTCGCCGCGAAGGCGCGTTCCGGCATGCTGCGCCGGCGCGTGGTCCCGGCGTTCGCGGTTGCCGCGGCCGCTGCCACGCTCACGTGGATCGTCGTGCCGCAGTTGCAGGGCGTCGACAGCCGGTCTGGCACGCAGGTCGCGAGCATCGCTCCGGCCGACTCGGTGCAGCGCGTGGCGATGGCGTCGATTCCGGCGGCGACCGCGCGTCCCGTGGCGGTCGAGGCCAACATCATCCGCGACGCGAGTCTCGATCAATATCTCGAAGCACATCAACAGTTCTCGCAGCAGCCCGTCGTGCCCGGCTCGATGCCCCTGATTCGCGCCGCCGCCACTTCGCAAGGCCAATAATCTGATGCAACGTGTGCGGTTGAATAAAACGACGTACTGGGGGCGGCTGCCGGCATTGATGTTCTGTGCGGCCGCGTTGATATCCGCCGCATCAGGTGTTTTTGCCCAGGGCGACGACCCGGTCGCCACGCGGCGGGCCGCCGCCGAGATGCTCAACCGCATACACGAGGCGGCTCAGCAGCAGAATTACGAGGGCACGTTCGTCTACCAGCGCGGCGCAACGGTCCAGTCGTCGCGCATCACGCATGCGGCCACGCGCGGCGACGGGGAGTACGAGTCGCTCGAAAGCCTCGACGGCAAGCCGCGCAAGATGCTCCGCCACGACGACGACATGTACACGTTCGTGCCCGAACGGCATCTCTGCGTCGTCGAAAAGCGGCAAAACAAGGATTCGTTTCCGGCGCTGCTCGCCACGAGCGGCGAGCAGGTGCTGTCGGTGTACGAGCCCAAGCTGCTCGGCAGCGACCGCGTCGCGGGCCTCGACGCCCAGGTGCTGGAACTCGATCCGAAAGATTCCTATCGATTCGCCTACAAGCTCTGGGCCGATTCGAAAACCGGTCTCCTGCTGCGCGCCCAGACGCTCGATCCGGACGGCCAGGTGCTCGAACAGCTTTCGTTCTCGCAGGTGCGCATCGGCGGCGGCGTGGACAAGGCGCCAATCGCGAACGGCATCCGCAACACGGCGGGCTGGACGATCGTGCGTCCGCCGGTCCAGCCGGTGGACATGGAGGCGCAGGGCTGGCAGCTCACGCCGAATATCCCCGGCTTCAGGAAAATACGCGAGTTGCGGCGTCCGATGGCGTCGCGTGAAGAGGGTCAGCCGCCGATCCCCGTCGATCAGGCTGTTTTCTCGGACGGACTCGCCGCCATCTCGGTTTTCGTCGAGCCGGTGGAAAAAAACAGCCGCAAGGAAGGGGCGGGCAGCAACGGCGCAACGCACGTGCTCGTGAAGCGGCGCGGGGATTTCTGGATTACTTTGCTTGGGGAAGTGCCGCAGGCCACCTTGCAGCAATTTGCTTCTACCATAGAATACAAGCCTTCCAAGTAATCCCTCGGCCCTCATATATGAGCAATTCCTCGCTGCGCAGGTTCTTCGCGGCCGCGGCGCTCGCCGTGTGCCTGCCGTTTCTCTCGAACACGGCAGCGGCGGTGACGCCGACAGTGAACTTGCCTGACTTCACGACGCTCGTCGACAAGGTCGGACCGTCGGTCGTCAATATCCGGACAACTTCGCGCGTCGGCACGAGCAGCGACCTGCGCGGACTCCCGCCGGGCCTCGACGACGGCGACATGTCCGAGTTCTTCCGTCGTTTCTTCGGCATTCCGATGCCCAACCAGCCGGGCGTGCCCCGCGGCGGTGGCGGCGGCGGTGGTGGTGGTGGTGGCGACGGCGGCAAGGGCGGCGGCGGGCGCGGCGCGCCTCCCGACGACAGCCAGGACAACTCCGAGCAAAGCAGCGGCGTCGGCTCAGGCTTCATCCTGTCGACGGACGGCTACGTGATGACGAACGCGCACGTCGTCGACGACGCCGACACCATTTACGTCACCCTCACCGACAAGCGCGAGTTCAAGGCGCGTCTCGTCGGCGTCGACGAGCGCACGGACGTCGCGGTCGTGAAAATCAACGCATCGAACCTGCCGGCCATCACGATTGGCGACTCGAACAAGGTGCGCGTCGGCGAATGGGTGCTCGCGATCGGCTCGCCGTTCGGCCTCGACAATACGGTCACGGCCGGCATCGTGAGCGCGAAGGGGCGCGATACGGGCGACTACCTGCCGTTCATCCAGACCGACGTCGCGGTGAACCCGGGCAATTCCGGCGGGCCGCTCATCAACATGGCGGGCGAGGTGATCGGCATCAATTCGCAGATCTACAGCCGCACCGGCGGGTTCATGGGCATCTCGTTCGCGATTCCGATCGACGAGGCGATGCGCGTCGCGGACCAGTTGAAGACGGTCGGCAAGGTCGTGCGGGGCCGGATCGCGGTGGCGATCGGGGAGGTGACGAAGGACGTAGCCGATTCGCTCGGCCTGCCGAAGGCGCAGGGCGCGCTCGTCTCCAGCGTGGAAGCGGGCGGGCCAGCCGACAAGGCGGGCGTTCAGCCGGGCGACATCATCCTGAAATTCAACGGACACAACGTCGAAACCGCGACGGACCTGCCGCGCATGGTCGGCGACAGCAAACCGGGCTCGAAGGCGACCGTGACCGTGTGGCGCAAGGGTCAGACGCGCGATCTGCCGATCACCATTGCCGAAATGCAGCCGGACAAGGTGGCGCGGGCCGAGCAGCGCAAGACGCCGGCGCCGAAGGAGCGCGCGAGCAATTCGCTCGGCATGGCCGTGAGCGACATCCCCGCCGACCAGAAGAAGGCGCTCAAGCTGACGGGCGGCGTGCTCGTCGACGCGGTGGAAGGGCCGGCGGCGCGCGCGGGGTTCCAGAAGGGCGACATCATTCTGCGCATCGGCGACACGGACATTACAAGCGCGAAGCAGTTTGAAGCCGTCGCGCAAAACGCCGATCCGAGCAAGATGGTCGCCGTGCTGGTGCGGCGCGGCGACAACACGCAGTTCGTGCCGTTGCGCCCGCGCGCGCCGGTGCAGAAGTAAGCGCGCCTGATGGCTTCTGCGCCGCTCAAGCTCTACGGGCGCGCGTGGTGCCATCTCTGCGACGACCTGCGCGCCGGACTCGAGCCGATCGCGGCCGAGTTCGGCGTGGGCATCGAATGGATCGACATCGACAGCGACGCCGATCCGGCGCTCGTTGCGCGCTACGACGAACGCGTGCCGGTGCTGGTGCTGGATGGGGTCGAGTTGTGCCACTACCATCTCGACGCCCCACGCGTGCGCGCGGCGCTGAACGCGCGTGCCACGTCATCCTGAAATGGGCGTGCCGCGACGCTTCGCCTGGGCGCCCGGACGCGCCGCATCCCTCAAAAAACGCCGGCCGAACCCCGTTTCGGCTAAAATGCTGAAGTTTTCCCCTATTTTCAAGGCGTGCTCCGCGATGAGTCAGGGCGCGCCTTTTTCGCTTGATCGGCACTGAATGAATCATATTCGTAACTTTTCGATCATTGCGCACATCGACCACGGCAAATCGACGCTGGCCGATCGCATCATCCAGTTGTGCGGCGGCTTGTCCGACCGTGAAATGGAAGCGCAGGTTCTCGATTCGATGGACCTCGAGCGCGAGCGTGGCATCACGATCAAGGCGCAGACAGCTGCGCTCACCTACAAGGCCCGCGACGGCCAGGTCTACAACCTCAATCTCATCGATACCCCGGGCCACGTCGACTTTTCGTACGAGGTGAGCCGCTCGCTCTCGGCGTGCGAAGGCGCGCTCCTCGTCGTCGATGCGAGCCAGGGCGTCGAGGCGCAGACCGTCGCCAACTGCTACACCGCGATCGAACTCGGCGTCGAGGTCGTGCCGGTGCTCAACAAGATCGACCTGCCGGCCGCCAATCCGGAAAAGGCAATCGAGGAAATCGAGGACGTCATCGGCATCGACGCCACCGACGCCACGCATTGCAGCGCGAAAACCGGCCAGGGCGTCGAGGACGTGCTCGAAGCGCTGATCGCGAAGGTGCCGCCGCCCAAGGGCGACCCGGAAGCGCCGCTGCAGGCGCTCATCATCGACTCGTGGTTCGACAACTACGTGGGCGTCGTGATGCTCGTGCGCATCAAGAACGGCACGCTGCGCCCGAAGGACAAGATCAAGATGATGGCGACCGGCGCGCAGTACCCGGTCGAGCACCTCGGCGTGTTCGCGCCGAAGGCGACGAACCTCGCGTCGCTGTCGGCGGGGCAGGTGGGCTTCATCATCGCGGGCATCAAGGAATTGCAGGCGGCGAAGGTCGGCGACACGGTCACGGTGGCGACCCGCCCCGCATCCGAGCCGCTGCCGGGCTTCAAGGAAGTGAAGCCGCAGGTGTTCGCGGGGCTCTATCCGGTCGAGGCGAACCAGTACGACGCGCTGCGCGAATCGCTCGAAAAGCTCAAGCTGAACGACGCGTCGCTGCAATACGAGCCGGAAGTCTCGCAGGCGCTCGGCTTCGGCTTTCGCTGCGGCTTTCTCGGCCTCTTGCACATGGAAATCGTGCAGGAGCGGCTCGAGCGCGAATTCGACATGGATCTCATCACGACCGCGCCCACGGTCGTCTACGAGGTCGTGCAGCGCGACGGCACGGTAATCCAGGTCGAAAACCCGGCGAAGATGCCGGAGCCGCCGAAGATCGAGGAAGTGCGCGAGCCGATCGTCACCGTGAACCTGTACATGCCGCAGGAGTACGTGGGCTCGGTCATCACGCTCTGCACGAACAAGCGCGGCCAGCAGACCAACATGCAGTATCACGGGCGCCAGGTGCAGCTCACCTACGAAATTCCGATGGCGGAAATCGTGCTCGACTTCTTCGACCGCCTGAAGTCCACGTCGCGCGGCTATGCGTCGATGGACTACGAGTTCAAGGAGTACCGCGCCGCCGACGTCGTCAAGGTCGACATGCTGATCAACGGCGACAAGGTGGATGCGCTGTCGGTGATCGTGCACCGGTCGCAAAGCCAGCATCGCGGGCGCGAAGTGGCGTCGAAGATGCGCGAGCTGATTCCGCGCCAGATGTACGACGTGGCGATCCAGGCGACCATCGGCGCGAACATCATCGCGCGCGAGAACATCAAGGCGCTGCGCAAGAACGTGCTCGCCAAGTGCTATGGCGGCGACATCTCGCGCAAGAAGAAGCTCCTCGAAAAGCAGAAGGCAGGCAAGAAGCGGATGAAGCAGGTCGGTTCAGTCGAGATTCCGCAAGAGGCTTTCCTCGCGATCCTGCGCGTCGACGACTAGGCGCTGCGTGATTGACGCCAGCGCCAGGCAAAGAACGATAACAACCGGAACCGATTGATGAATTTTGCGTTGATTCTTTTGATTCTCGTCCTCGTGACGGGTGTGGCATGGGTGCTCGACAAGCTGGTGTTCATGCCCGGGCGGCGCCGCGCCGCGGACGCCGCGGTCGCGGAATTCGACCGGCAGCAGACGCGCGTCGGCGAGCGTTTCGCCGACGAGAACGCGCCACAGACACGCGCGCGCCTGCGCGACGAGAAGCTGCGCCAGCCGTGGTGGCTCGAGTACACGGCAAGCTTCTTTCCGGTGATTCTCGCGGTGTTCGTCGTGCGCTCGTTCGTCGTGGAGCCGTTCAAGATTCCGTCCGGCTCGATGGTGCCGACCCTGCTCGTGGGCGACTTCATCCTCGTCAACAAATACGAATACGGCCTGCGCCTGCCGATCGTCAACACCAAGGTGACAGACGGCAAGCCGCTCTCGCGCGGCGACGTGGTGGTGTTCCGCTACCCGAAGGACGAGTCGGTCGACTACATCAAGCGCGTGATCGGCCTGCCGGGCGACACCGTCGCTTACGAGGACAAGAAGCTCACGATCAACGGCAAGCCGGTGCCCGAAACGCCGCTGCCGGATTACTTCGACGACGAGCGCATCGGCTACGCGAAGCAGTTCGTCGAAGACCTCGACGGCCGCAAGAACGCGATCCTGAACAACCCGCAGGTGCCGCCGTTCGTCGTCGGCGCGGACGACTTTCCGTATCGCGACAACTGCAACTACAACGCGCAGGGCGTGACGTGCAAGGTGCCCCCGGGGCACTACTTCATGATGGGCGACAACCGCGACAACAGCGCCGACAGCCGCTACTGGGGCTTCGTCCCCGATCAGAACATCGTCGGCCGCGCGTTCTTCATCTGGATGAACTTCAGCAACCTGAAGCGCATCGGTTCGTTCCATTAACGGGCGCGATGCTCGCCACGACCGCGCGAATGCGCCGTGTCACGCACGGCGCATTCCTTCGATCACATTGCTCCGAAACAGCGTAAAGAAGCGCGGCTAACACCGCTTCGGCACGCGTTTTCCCCGCTTTCCGGCCCGGTTCGCCCGGTCCGGCGCCCGCGTTATACTCTGTCCATGCCCTCATCTCCGTTGGAAAGCCGGCTGCGGTACGAATTTCGCAATGCGGAATTGCTGCGCCAGGCGATGACCCACCGCAGTCATAGTGCCACGCACAACGAACGGCTCGAATTTCTTGGCGATTCCGTTCTTAATTGCGTGGTGGCTGCGCTTTTGTTCCAACGATTCGGAAAACTCGACGAAGGCGATCTTTCCCGCGTCCGCGCCAACCTCGTCAAACAGCAGTCGCTGTATGAGATCGCTCAGGCCCTCAATGTGTCGGAGGCGCTCCGGCTGGGCGAGGGCGAGCTGCGCAGCGGGGGCTTTCGCCGGCCGTCGATTCTCGCCGATACGCTCGAAGCCATCTTCGGCGCGATCTTCCTGGACGGCGGGTTCGAATCCGCTCATACGGTCATCAAGCGTCTCTACACGCCGATTCTCGATCACATCGATCCGCGCACGATCGGCAAGGACGCGAAAACGCTGCTTCAGGAATATCTGCAGGGCCACAAGATCGCGCTGCCGACCTATACCGTCGTCGCAACGCACGGGGCCGCGCACAATCAGCAATTCGAAGTCGAATGCACGGTGCCCAAGCTCGACGTGAAGGTGTCCGGCTCCGGTGCGAGCCGCCGCGCCGCCGAGCAGGCAGCCGCGAAGAAGGCGCTCGACGAAGTGATGGCCGCCGCGCCCGCGCTCGCCGTGAAGCCCAAGCGCAAGGGCGCGCGCTCGGCCAAGCATGTCGAGCCGGAAGTCGTGCCGGGCGTGACCGGCGTACAGACGGCGCTCGATCTGCGCTCGCCCGATCGCAAGGAGCGCGACCGCCTGCGGGCGTCGGATGCGCCGCCCGGCGAGCGGCCGGCTGCTACGCCGCTCGCGGTTATTCGTGCCGCGCACGTGGAGCCGTCGGCGGGAGCGTATGCCGCGTCCGAGAAGCCCGAGCGGCATGTGATCCACCGCAGCGACCGGCCGGAAAAGGTGGAAAAGGTCGAAAAAGCAGAGAAGGCGGAGAAGGCAGAACGCGCGGAGCGGGTGGAGAAGGCCGGCGACCCCGACGCTCCGTCCGCCGACAGGGCGCCCGACGCCGACGCACCCCAGTCCGCCGACGCGCTGAAGCACGACGACAAGAACGACGTCAGCCACGAAGTCCAGGTCGCGCGTGCCGCCGATGCAGGCCGCTGACGCCATCCCGAGCCCCGGCGCGCAAGCGCGCCTCATGAATCCGTTGCCGCCCACACTTATGAACGCTTCCACTCCCACTGGTTTTCGCTGCGGCATGGTCGCGATCGTCGGCAGGCCCAATGTCGGCAAATCGACGCTGATGAACGCGCTCGTCGGCCAGAAAGTCAGCATCACGTCGCGCAAGGCGCAGACCACGCGCCACCGCATCACCGGCATCCACACGCTCGACGACGCGCAATACATTTTCGTCGATACGCCCGGGTTTCAAACCAAGCACAGCGGCGCGTTGAACCGGTCGCTGAACCGCGCCGTGACCTCGACGCTCACGTCCGTCGACGCCATCCTCTTCGTGATCGAAGCCGGCCGCTTCGGCCCGGACGACCAGAAGGTGCTCGACCTGATCCCCGGCGGCACACCCACGCTCCTCATCGCGAACAAGCTCGATCACGTGAGCGACAAGGACACGCTCTTTCCCTTCATGCAGAAGGTGAGCGCGCTTGCCGACTTCAAGGAAATCGTGCCGATGTCGGCGAAGAATCCCGACGACATCAAGCGCCTGATGAACACCGTGAAGCCCTATTTGCCGGAAGGCGAGCCGATCTACGGCGAGGACGACCTGACCGATCGCAGCGAGCGCTTTCTGGCCGCCGAGATCCTGCGCGAGAAGGTGTTCCGCTGGACCGGTGACGAATTGCCGTACACGAGCACGGTGCTCATCGAGAAGTTCGAGACCGAAGGGCGCCTGCGCCGCATTTTCGCGACGATCCTGGTTGATCGCGATACGCACAAGGCGATGATCATCGGGCAGAAGGGCGCGAAGCTGAAGCAGATCAGCACCGAGGCGCGCCTCGACATGGAGAAGCTCTTCGACGGCCCGATCTATCTCGAAACCTTTGTCAAGGTGAAGAGCGGCTGGGCCGACAACGAGGCGGGACTGCGTGCCTATGGCTACGAATGAGGAAACGAACGAAGGCACGAACGAAGGCATGCACGACGCCTGGATGACCGGCGCGTCCGACGCCGGCGCGGGCGAGCGGCTCGACGACGACTTCGAAGCCGCGCCGAAGCCGGCCGCGAAAAAGCGCCGCGCATCGGGCACCGGCGAGGCGCCGCCCGCCGCGAAACGGCCGCGCGCCGCGCCCCGGTCCGATTTCCGCATCGCGGAGCAGCCCGCGTTCGTGCTGCACAGCTATCCGTATCGCGAGACGAGTCTCGTCATCGACGTGTTCTCGCGCGACTACGGGCGCGTCGCGCTCGTCGCGAAGGGCGCGAAACGCCCGCACTCCGCGCTGCGCGGCGTGCTGCAGACGTTCCAGCCGCTCGGGCTTTCGTGGACCGGCAAGGGCGAGGTGCGCACCCTGACGACGGCCGAATGGGTTGGCGGCATGCTGCCGCTCGCGGGCGACGCGCTCCTTTGCGGCTTCTACGTGAACGAATTGCTGGTCAAGTTCTGCGCACGCGAAGACGCGCATCCCGCGCTTTTCAATCACTATGTCCTGACGCTCTCGCGTCTCGCCCACGACGAGCCTCCCGTGCAGGTGCTGCGTTCGTTCGAGCGCGTGCTGCTGCGCGAGACCGGCTACGCGATGGCGCTGAACCGCACTGTCACGCGCCAGCCGGTCGTGGCTGACCGGCGATACGTGTTCGATCCCGAGCGCGGCGTGCGCGTAGCGTCGGAGGAACTGCCGTCGCAATGGCCGGTGATCGCCGGCCAGACGCTCCTCGACATGGAAGAGGACGATTACAGCCGCCCGCAGACGGCGGCGCAAAGCAAGACGCTGATGCGCTTCCTGCTCAACGTCTATCTGGGCGGTACGCCGCTCGCCACCCGTCAGATCCTGATCGACCTGCAAAATCTATGAGCTTCTTTCTCTCGTCAACGTCGAACGTGATCGATCTCGGCGTGAACATCGATCACGTCGCCACGCTGCGCAACGTGCGCGGCGCCCGCTATCCGGACCCGGTGCGCGCCGCCCTCATGGCCGAAGAGGCGGGCGCGGACGCGATCACGCTGCATTTGCGCGAGGACCGCCGCCATATCGTCGACGCCGATGTGCGCGCGCTGCGGCCCATCCTGAAAACACGCATGAACCTGGAGTGCGCGATCACGCAGGAAATGCTCGACATCGCGTGCGAGGTCAAGCCGCACGACGTCTGCCTCGTGCCGGAAAAGCGCCAGGAGCTGACGACCGAGGGCGGGCTGGATGTCGCCGGCCAGTTCGAGGCCGTCAAGGCCGCCTGCGCGCAGTTGCGCGACGCGGGCGCACGCGTCTCGCTCTTCATCGACGCCGACGAAACCCAGATCCGCGCCGCGCACGAGGCCGGCGCGCCGGTCATCGAACTGCATACGGGCAGCTACGCCGAAGCCGACGGCGAAGCCGCTCAGAAGCGTGAATTCGAGCGCATCGCGCAAAGCGTCGATATCGGCAACGCGCTCGGGCTCAAGGTGAACGCGGGGCACGGCCTGCATTACACGAACGTGCAGCCGATGGCGGCGCTCGAAGGCATCGTCGAGCTGAACATCGGCCACGCGATCGTCGCGCATGCCATCTTCGCCGGCTGGGAGAACGCGGTGCGCGAGATGAAGGCGATCATGGTCGCGTCGCGTCTCGCGGCGGTGCGCTGAGAAGGCGCGCACGATGGCGATCTACGGAATCGGCACGGACCTCGTCCAGGTGAGCCGCGTCGCGGCGGTCATGGAACGCACGAAAGGGCGCTTCGCCGAAAAGGTGCTGGGCGCCGACGAGCTGCGCATCTATCACGCGCGGCGCGCGCGCTCGGAAGTGCGCGGCCTCGCGTTCCTCGCCACGCGTTTTTCCGCGAAGGAAGCGTTTTCCAAGGCGATCGGCCTCGGCATGCACTGGCCGATGACCTGGCGCGCGCTCCAGACGCTCAACGAACCGAGCGGCAAGCCCATGGTCGTGGCGTCCGGCGAGCTGGCCGAATGGCTCGCGGCGCGCGGCATCACGGCCAGAGTCACCATCACCGACGAGCGCGACTACGCGGTGTCGTTCGTCATCGCGGAAATCGCGGACCCTTCCTGACATCTCTTCCCTGGACCCAATGAAACGCACTCCCGGACCCGTCATGCTCGACGTGGTCGGCACGACGCTGACCGCCGCCGATATCCGCCGCATCGAGCACACGATGACAGGCGGCATCATCCTGTTCGCCCGCCACTTCACGGATCGCGCGCAGCTCGTGGCGCTCACCGACGCGATTCGCGAGGTGCGCGAGGACATCCTGATCGCCGTCGATCACGAAGGCGGCCGCGTGCAGCGCTTTCGCACCGACGGTTTCACCGTACTGCCCGCGCCGGGCAGGCTCGGCGCGCTGTGGGACCGCGACGTGCTGCTCGCGACCAAGACCGCGACCGCGTTCGGCTACGTGCTCGCCGCCGAACTGCGTGCGTGCGGTATCGACATGAGCTTCACGCCCGTGCTGGACCTGGATTACGGCCAGTCGAAGGTGATCGGCGACCGCGCGCTGCACGGCGATCCGCGCGTCGTCACGCTGCTTGCCAAGAGCATGAACCACGGCCTCGCGCTCGCGGGCATGGCCAATTGCGGCAAGCATTTTCCGGGGCACGGCTTCGCCGCCGCGGATTCGCACGTCGCCCTGCCGACCGACGACCGTCCGCTCGATGACATCCTCGCCGCCGATGCGAAGCCGTACGACTGGCTGGGGATGTCGCTCGCGTCGGTGATTCCGGCACACGTGATCTACACGCAAGTCGACGACAAACCCGCCGGGTTCTCGCGCACGTGGCTGCAGGACGTGCTGCGCGGGCGGCTCGGATTCAACGGCGCGATCTTCAGCGACGACCTCTCGATGGAAGCGGCGCGCGCCGGCGGCACGCTGACCGAGGCGGCCACCGCGGCGCTGACGGCCGGCTGCGACATGGTGCTCATCTGCAACCAGCCGGAGGAAGCGGAAAAGGTGCTCGATCAATTGCGCGTCACGCCGTCGAAGGCGTCGCTCAATCGCCTGAAGAAAATGCGGCCGCGCGGCAAGGCGCCGCACTGGGACAAGCTGCAGGAGCAGGTGGACTATCAGCAGGCGAAGGCGCTGATCGCGAGCGCGCTTGGCTGAGCGGATCTGAGCGGGTTGGAGCGGCAACGAAAAAAATGAAAAACGCCACGGCATCGCTGCCGTGGCGTTTTTCGTTGCGCGAAGCGCTGCGCCTGCGATCCTACGATTCGAGTTTCATGCGCTGCAGCTTGTTATAGAGCGTCTTCGGGCTGATGCCGAGAAGCGTCGCTGCCCGGTGCCGCGTGCCGCCCACCGCTTCCAGCGTCGCGCGGATCAGCATGTCCTCGACATCCGCGAGCGCCGTCCCGACCGTCACCTGCACGCTCGTGCCGTTCAGTCCGCGACCGCCGGGGCCGCCTTGCTCGTCGACGTGCAGCGTCTCGATCACGTCGCCCGACGCGTGATACGCCCGCCGCACGCGCTCGCGCAATTCGCGCACGTTGCCTGGCCACTCGTTCGCGAGGCACTCGCGGATGAACGCCGGGCTGATGCGCTTCGGTGACCCGCTCGTCACCCCGGCGATATGGTTCTCGCGATTCAGCTCGTCGACGAAATATTCGGCGAACAGCGCGATGTCCTCGCCGCGCTCGCGCAGCGGCGGCAGCGCGATCGACGACGCGTTCAGCCGCAGGAAGAGGTCTTCGCGCAGGGCGCCGTCGGTGACGGCTTCCTTCACCGGCGTGCGCGTCGCGGCGATGAGGCGAAAATCGGTCATGATCCGGTTGCTGCCGCCGACGCGCATGAACGTCTGCGAATCGAGCGCGCGCAGCAGCGCGTCCTGCTGTTCGCTCGGCAGGGCGTCGATCTGGTCGAGAAAGAGCGTGCCGCCGCCCGCCTGCTCGAGCAGACCCGGCTCGCGGTTCTCCGCGCCGGCGAAAGCGCCGCGCTCGTGGCCGAACAGCACGCTTTCCATCGAGCGCTGGCCCGGCTCGCGCGCCGCCATGCAATCGAAGTAGATGAACGGACCCTTGCGGCGGCGGCTCAGGTCGTGCAGCGTGCGCGCCGCCACCTTCTTGCCGGTGCCCGGCTCGCCGCAGATCAGCACGGCGGCTTCGGTCGGCGCGGTGTGTTCGATCAGGTCGTACACATGCTGGATCGCGCCGCTCCTGCCGAGCATCGCGCCGAAATGCCCGAGGTCGCGCAACGTCGAGCGCAGCGCCTGCACTTCTTCCGTCAGTTCGTAGGGCCGCGGTATGCGCGCGAGCAGGCTGCGCAGACGCGGAATGTTGACTGGTTTCAGCAAATAGTCCCAGATCCCGTGGCGCAGGCCTTCGATCGCGCTTTCGACCGTCGCGTTGCCCGTCATCACGATCACCGGAAGCGCGCCGTCCGGCGGCTGCGCCGGCAGGCTCGGCAGCAGGTCGAGGCCGCTGCCGTCCGGCAGGTTCAGGTCGACCAGCACGACGTCGGGGATGAAGCGGGTGAGGGCCGCGCGGGCTTCGGCAAGGGTGGTCGCGGTATCGACGGAGAAACCATCCGCCGACAGGATCGCGGACAGGCCGGAGAGGCTATTGGGATCGTCTTCGACAATCAGGGCGTGTGGCATGGCGGACACAACGTATCAAGGTGGTCTGTAATTCGCTCGAAACCGGGTCCGCTGAACTTGGCGGGCGAGCCGGTGGGTCGGGCGCGTCGTTGCCGGCCGCATCGTCCGCACCCGGTCTGGTTCGTGCGAGCGGCGCGCTTCGGTCTCCTGCGTCCTGCGCTTCGTCCTTCGCTACTGTGGTTTCACGTGCAAATCGTTGTTCACGGATTGCACCCCCGACACGCCGCGCGTCACGGCGACAGCCTTCTGAATCTGTACTTCCGAGTTCACGAAGCCGGACAACTGCACGGCCCCGCGATAGGTCTCGACGCTCACCGCCAGCGACTTCAGGCCCGGATCGGCGAGCAACGCGGTCTTCACGCGTGCGGTGGTCGCGGTATCGGTCGTGTACTCGCCCGCCGATTCGCTCGTGGCCGTCGACGAGCATCCGGCGATGAACGCGAATGCGGGCGCGGCGAGCAGGGCGGCGATCAGGAACCGGATCGCGACGGCGTGATGGTTAGGGTGGGTGTTTGGCACGGTTCGACGTCGAGTGAAGATCAAGTCTTTCGAGCAGAATTCGTGCCAGACTTCTTATTGCCCTCGAAGCGTCTTCAACGTGTCGTGAACGCGCCTCATCAGGTCGCAGGGCAGCGCTCTCGCCACGTGAATTGTGTCGTTTTCGAGATGCGAACCGGTAAAGTTTGCCTGAACCGCCCAAAAACTTCACGCAAAAGAAAAAGCGCCCGTACGGGCGCTTTTTCGTTGCCGCCGCGGTGGCGGCAGCGGGATGGATTGCCAACCGCGAGCACGGCGTGCAGCCTGCGACTGACACCTGCCGCCAGCACGCGTCTCGCTTCGCTTACGCGCGGCTGCGGTACTCGTTGGTACGCGTGTCGATTTCGATCTTGTCGCCGATGTTGCAGAAGAGCGGCACCTGCAGTTCGAGGCCGGTGTTGATCTTCGCGTTCTTCAGCACCTTGCCCGACGACGTGTCGCCCTTCACCGCCGGTTCCGTGTAGATGATTTCGCGGACCAGCGTGGTCGGCAGTTCGACCGAAATTGCCTTTTCGTTGTAGAACACGACTTCGCACGGCATGCCGTCTTCGAGGTAATGGAGCGCGTCGCCCATCATGTCGGCTTCGACTTCGTACTGGTTGTAGTCGGCGTCCATGAACACGTACATCGGATCGGCGAAGTACGAATAGGTCACTTCCTTGCGGTCGAGCAGGACGACATCGAACTTGTCGTCGGCCTTGTAGACCGCTTCCATGTTCGCCGCCGACAGCAGGTTGCGGAACTTCATCTTCACGACTGCCGAGTTGCGGCCCGACTTGTTGTACTCGGCCTTCTGCACGACCATGGCATCGCTGCCGATCATCACGACGTTGCCAACGCGGAGTTCTTGTGCGGTCTTCATAATAAAAAACTGTCCTGTCCAGATAAATGAGCTGAGCGCTTCGATGTTGCTCGACGGCTCGCGGCGTGTCGACTGAGCGATGCCGCGCGTCGTGGAATCCTTCCGATCCCCGCTGAAGCCGGCAGAGTCGGCGAAAAAGACGGGCTCCGTAAAACGTTGAGTCAACGTTGGGTCAAACGTTGTAAAACTCTGGGTCAAACCCGGTGTCGAACCCAATCGACGCTACGTAAGCCGTTGGATAACCGCTTATTTTAGCTGACTTTTTGCGAATTCGGCCAGATTTCCGGCCAGATCCCCGACGCTCGCCAGTTCCGACGCCCATTTCGACGCGCGCCGTTCCAGCGCCGGGCGATGTCGCCAGAAATCCTCCCAGTCCGGCGATCCGGCCCCGTTCCACGTGTGCCAGAAGCGCGAGACGGCATCGCGCGCCGCGTGCGGCAGGCCGCTCGCGTAGTGGGCGAGGGCGGCGTCGAGCTTCGGCAGGTGCGCGTCGTCGGCCTGCGGATAGATATGCCAGACGAACGGCTTCTTCGCCCACTGTGCGCGCACGAACGAATCCTCGCCGCGTACGAAATTGACGTCGGCGGCCCAGAGGAGCGCGTCGAAACGCGGCTGCTCGACGAAGCCGAGCGCGTGCGCGCAAAGCGATCCGCGCTCGGCCGCCGACCCCGCCCCGAAGTGCGGCAGGCCGAAGAACCGGGCAAGCGCCCCGGAGATGCGTCCTTCCGGCACGAGCAGCACGACGGGCGAACGCGCGTCGCGCCATTGCGCGAGCAGTCCGTCGATCGCCGGATTCTCGTAGGCGAACATCGAAACGACAGTGCTTTCCTTCGGCGGCACGCTCCGGCCGACGTGCTCGCGCCACCAGGCGTCGCGATCGAAGGCGAGCTGCTCGGCATCCAGCGTGCGCTCCTTGAGCACGCCGCCCGTGCCCGCGCCGAGCCCCGGGAAGAAGAATGTCTTGCTGAGCGGATGGTGCGGATGGGGCGAGGGCCGCAAGTGGAAATCGGCGACCCAGTCCTCGGCGCTCAGATAGTCGAGATTGATCCACACCGGCTTGCGCCCGCGCTGCGCCATTGCCGCGACATAGACGGGCGGCAGCTCGCAGGCGAATGCCTCGATCACGACATCGGCGATCTGCAGCGTCTGTCCGGCATGCGCGGGCTCGTGCCAGTGCTCGATCACGACGCCCGCCGCCTCCTGCCGCGCGAGCGCGGGATCGACGTCGGCGCAGAGCGCGTGAAAGGCTCTCAAGTCGTCGACGAAAATGCGCACCTGCCAGCCGTGCTCGCTCGCGAGCTGGCGCGCGAGCCGCCAGCACACGCCGATGTCGCCGAAATTGTCGATGACCGCGCAGAAAATGTCGCAGGCGGTGTCCGTCGGAGCGTGGTCTGGGGTCATGGCGCGCGGCTCGGGCGGCGGGACGGCCGCGTAATGATCTAAACTGGCGATTCTAGTGCGACACGCACGCTCGTGTCCGGGTAGCCCCAACGTAAGGGGCATCGACTAGCGACAAAGGAGGCGTCTGTATGAGCCTAACCGGTCGCGAAGATATCACGTGGAGCATCGGGAAGGGGCGTGAGTCCCTCGACGCAACTGCTCAGAAGCGGGGTATCTCTTTTAGCGAAGCGAGAGCCGGTAGAGGTTGGCCGGGTCTCGTTCATACGAGTCTCGGTAGAGCACATTCTCCGAGAGCTCGCATTGCATTGACCTGATTACCGTCAGGTTCCGCCCCGTCAGCGGCTTCACCTCCGCCGACAGGGTGGAGTGATGTATGTAATTCCTGCGCCGTCCGCGGCAATGGTTTCGCGAACCGATACGAGCGAAAGCTCGGTGTGTCATTGTTTGGCCTCGTCAGTTGTACGGCGAGGATAGTGAACCTGCTGTACGACCAGCAGTAGCCTAAGAAGACATGCGTCACTGGCAACGGTGGGGTGTGAAGCTCTTCTGACAATGTAGCCTCCGGATGTTTCGGGCAGGCCCTTCCCGCGAGGGATTGGTCTGGACACTCCTAGCAGCAAAGGGGTCGAGGAGCTAGGCTGGCTGATAGGGTTAACGTATGTGAACTGCTGATAAACCTCGTTACCAGTGAGGAGCCAAAGCTGCTTGAACATCGGGCTCTAACCAAAAGGTACGTGGCTGGTTAGTCCACTTAGAATTTGGGCTACGTCGTTGTCAAGCCACCGGGGGATAGGCAGAACCTACGTCAGTCGTGTGACATGCCGGGAACGTGGTAAGCCTGTATGGTTGCCAGCTGTCTTTTGGCTGGCAGGCGAACCGTAAGGGACGCTGTTGATTGTGCAGGTGTGGGAGGACGGAAAAAGCGAATGTCGGGCTGTAATGGCCCGGATAGGGGTTGAGACATTACTCCACGCGAAAGCGGGCAGACTTCCGTCTGGTCTACCGTCGCAAGGCGGCTGACTACCCTCTGTAACTTGGTTAGGTACGCGCGCATGCGCTCGTACTGAGGTGTTTGTCCGAGATAGGGGCGCATGCGCTCCTATTGAGGTGTCTGTTGTTCCCCAGAGGGGTGTGTCTGCCCCTCTGGGGGAGATGCGCCTTCTGCCTGGGGACTTCTTCCAAGTAGGAGAGCAGCATGAAAGTATCTGGTCGAAAGACCGGGTCTGCGCTTTCCCACGCGCCGGACAACTGGAACGCCGTAGATTGGCGCCGGGTTGAACGGAACGTGCGAGGGATGCAGATTCGAATTGCGAAGGCGACGCGGGAAAGTGACTGGCGCAGGGTGAAAGCCCTGCAACGGATGCTGACTCGCACGTTATCCGCGAAGCTGTATGCGGTACGACGTGTTACGCAGAATCAGGGGGCGCGAACGGCTGGAGTCGATCGCGAACTGTGGGATTCGCCTGAAAGCCGGTGGGAAGCTATCGGCAGGTTGAAGCGGCGCGGATACAAGCCTCTGCCATTACGGAGAGTTTTTATCCCCAAAGCCAATGGAAAGGAGCGCCCTCTGGGCATCCCGACCATGCGGGACAGGGCGATGCAGGCGCTGTATCTGCTGGCTCTGGAGCCAGTGTCGGAATCGACGAGCGACCCGAATTCATATGGGTTCAGGATAAACCGCTCGACAGCTGATGCTATGGGTCAGGTACGCGCTTGCACGTCCCGGAAGGATTCGTCCCGATGGGTACTGGAAGCGGATATCAAAGGCTGCTTCGACCACATCAACCACGACTGGCTGGAAAACCATGTCCCCATGGACAGGGAGATCCTCCGGAAGTGGTTGAAGGCTGGCCTGATTTACAAGGGTCAGCTACAGGCGACTGAGGCCGGTACGCCGCAGGGAGGGATCATCTCCCCGACGCTGGCGAATGTGACGCTGAACGGGCTGGAGCGTGAACTGGTTGCGCACCTCGGTGCGAAATTCGGGATCGTCAAAGCTAAGAAGTTGAAGGTCAATGTGGTGCGATACGCGGATGACTTCGTGATTACCGGTGACTCGAAAGAGATACTGGAAAGCGTGGTCAGGCCTTGGGTGGAAGCGTTCCTTGCGGTTCGGGGCCTGCAACTGTCTGAGGCGAAAACGCGCATCACCCACATTGATGAAGGCTTCGATTTCCTTGGGTGGAATTTCCGGAAGTACTCGGGAAAATTGCTCATCAAGCCGAGCAAGAAAAACGCGCAAGCGTTTTATCGCAAGGTGGCGGAAACGATCAGCGGCAACAAAACGGTAAAGCAGGGGGATCTAATCCAACTGCTGAACCCGATGTTGCGCGGATGGGCGCAGTACCACCGTCCGGTCTCGGCCAAGCAGACGTACAGCCGCATGGAGCATCTGATTTTTCGGAAGCTCTGGCGGTGGTCGAAGCGGAGGCACCCGCAAAAGAGCGCTGTGTGGGTGAAACAGAAGTACTTTCACTCTATCGGTGCCCGGCACTGGGTGTTTGCGGTTCGTACGGTACGCGAAGACGGCAGTTGGGGGCTGAATGAGCTATACCAGCTTAGTGGTATGGCTATCAAACGGCACACGAGGATCAAGGGCGAGTTCAATCCTTTTGATCCGACATGGGAGCAATATGGCGAGACCCTGCGGCAGGGGCGCATGTGGGAACAAATGCGCTACCGAAAGCAGTGGGCGACGCTGTATATGTCACAAGGCGGGCTATGCGCGCATTGTGGCTGTGCCCTAACGGACGAATCGGGCTGGCACGACCATCATCTGGAATATCGGATGCATGGAGGTACCGACGCTTTATCCAACCGGGTGCTGCTCCACCCGCACTGCCATCAGCAAGTGCACGCTGGTAAGCTGGTTGTAACTAAGCCGGTTCTGTCGTAGACAGAACTTTGTTTGTAGATTTGAGCCGTATGCGGGGAAACTCGCACGTACGGTTCTCGGGGGGCCCGGCTTTCGCAAGAAAGTCGGGCTACCCGACAGACAGCGCCGATTGCTTCACAGCAAGCCTCACGACACGGCCGGCAGCGAGCCCGCAGCGAGCCGGACCGCAGGCCCCGCAGCCAGGCGCCGTGCCGCACTTTACGCATTGATCCGCTGCATGACAGACACCAACGTTTTCGACCCGAAAGGGACTCTCGCGCAGTTGCCGCATCTGCCCGGCGTGTACCGCTACTACGATGCCGACGGCAACGTGCTGTACGTCGGCAAGGCGCGCAACCTGAAAAAGCGCGTGTCGAGCTACTTCACGAAGACGCTGCATTCGCCGCGCATCGCGATGATGGTCACGCGCATCCGCAAGATTGAGACGACGGTTACGCGTTCCGAGGCTGAAGCGCTGTTGCTTGAGAATAATCTGATCAAGGCCCTGACGCCGCGCTACAACATCCTGTTTCGCGACGACAAGTCCTATCCCTATCTGAAGCTGACCGGCCATCAGTTTCCGCGCATGGCGTATTACCGCGGCGCCGTCGACAAGAAGAACCAGTACTTCGGCCCGTTTCCGAGCGCCTGGGCGGTGCGCGAGAGCATCCAGATCCTGCAGCGCGTGTTTCAGCTGCGCACCTGCGAGGATTCGGTGTTCGCGAACCGCACGCGGCCGTGCCTGCTGCATCAGATCGGGCGCTGCACGGCGCCGTGCGTCGGGCTCGTCAGCGAGGAGGATTACGCGCGCGATGTCGCGAACGCCTCGCGCTTTCTGCTCGGCCGGCAGGGCGAAGTGATGCGGGAGCTCGAGCAGAAAATGCATGCGTTCGCCGCCGAGCTCAAGTTCGAGCAGGCCGCGGCGGTGCGCAACCAGATGAGTTCGCTTTCGACCGTGCTGCATCAGCAGGCTATCGAGGTGGGCGGCGACAACGACGTCGACATCCTCGCGGTCGTCGCGCTGGGCGGCAAGGTGTGCGTGAATCTGGCGATGGTGCGCGGCGGCCGGCATCTCGGGGACAAGGCGTATTTCCCGACGCACGTCGAGGCGGCGATATCGCTCGGCGACGGTGGCGACGAGGACGAGGAAGGCGAGCTGATCGAAACGGTGGGGGAGATCGTGGTCGAGGAGGTCGGCGTCGAAGAGACGGCCCGGCAGCTCGAAGAGACGAACGTGGTCGAAGTGTCTTCCGCTATCGGCGACGACGACGGCGCGCAGGAAGCTGCTCAGGAAATCGTGCAGGAACCCGCTGCCCGCGAAGGCACGCTCGAATCCGAGGTGCTGGAGGCGTTCATCGCGCAGCATTACATCGGCAACCGCGTGCCGCCGGTGCTGGTCGTGAGCCACGCGCCGTCGAGCCGCGAACTCGTCGATCTTTTGATCGAGCAGGCCGGGCACAAGGTCACCGTGCTGCGCCAGCCGCAGGGGCAAAAGCGCGTGTGGCTCTCGATGGCCGAACAGAACGCGAAGCTTGCGCTCGCGCGCCTGCTCTCCGAGCAGGGCTCGCAGCAGGCGCGCACGCGCACGCTTGCGGAAACGCTCGGCCTGGAAATGGACGATCTCGCGCAGTTGCGCATCGAATGCTTCGACATCAGCCACACGATGGGCGAGGCGACGCAGGCGTCGTGCGTCGTGTATCACCATCACAAGATGCAGTCGGGCGAGTACCGGCGCTACAACATCACCGGCATCACGCCCGGCGACGACTACGCCGCGATGCGCCAGGTCCTCACGCGCCGCTACGAGAAGATGCTCGCGCAGGCCGCCGCCAACGCCGCCGACGAAGCCACGGCGCTGCAATCCTCAGCCGCGGCGTCCGCCGCCGATGCCGACGTCACGACCGATGCGGCAGAGCCCGTCGCGGCGGGCGGCCTGCTGCCGAACATCGTGCTGATCGACGGCGGCAAGGGCCAGGTCGAGATCGCGCGCCAGGTGTTCGCGGAACTGGGCCTCGATCGCGGCATGCTGGTCGGTGTCGCGAAGGGCGAAGGGCGCAAGGTCGGCCTGGAAACGCTCATCTTCGCCGACGGCCGCGGGCCGCTCGAACTCGGCAAGGAAAGCGCGGCGCTGATGCTCGTCGCGCAGATCCGCGACGAGGCGCACCGCTTCGCGATCACCGGCATGCGCGCGAAACGCGCGAAGACGCGCCAGACGTCGCGGCTCGAGGAACTCGAAGGCGTCGGCGCGAAACGCAGGCAGCGGCTCCTTTCGCGCTTCGGGGGGCTGCGCGGCGTGCAGGCGGCGAGCGTCGAGGATCTGGCGAGCGTCGAAGGCATTTCGCTCGCGCTCGCCGAACAGATTTACCGGCAACTGCACTGATCCGCACCGAGCAGCGACGGGCCGCCGGCCCCGCGTGGGCAAGGCACCTCGCCTTGTGACATGTGGGTCGACGCGGCACAATGGCACCTCCCTTACACGTTGATCACGTCCGCCCATGCCGTTCAACCTACCGATTTTCCTGACGTGGCTGCGAATCGTGCTGATTCCGCTCGTCGTGGGCGTTTTCTATCTGCCGGACGTGATGATGAGCCCCGAGCACCGCAATCTGCTCGCGATGGTCATCTTCGTGCTCGCCGCGCTGACCGACTGGTTCGATGGTTTTCTCGCCCGCAAGCTCAATCAGACATCGGCGTTCGGCGCGTTCCTCGACCCCGTCGCCGACAAGCTGATGGTCACCGCCGCGCTGCTCGTCCTCGTGCAGCTGATGCGGCTGAACGCGGTGATCGCGCTCATCATCGTCGGGCGCGAGATCACGATTTCGGCGCTGCGCGAATGGATGGCGCAGATCGGGGCATCGAAGAGCGTGGCCGTGAATTCGCTCGGCAAGTTCAAGACCGTGTGCCAGATGGTCGCCATTCCGATGCTGCTCTTCTATGGGCCGCTGAAGATTGCAGGCACGCAGTTCGTCGTCGATACGCGCGTCTGGGGCCTGTGGCTCATCTATGTCGCGGCGTTCCTGACCGTCTGGTCGATGCTGTACTACATGAAGCTCGCATGGCCGCAGATTCGCGAGCGCGGCGGGATGCTATAAATTGCGCTGAAGCGAGAAAGGGCGCATACAAAACTATTGACACGCATCTTGGGCTTCTACATAATCTCGTTTCTGTCGAGCGAGCGCTAAACAAAACAGCGCAGAGCGGTCAAGCGCATAGTGTCAAGCGCTAAGCAGCAAACGCGAAGCAAGACGAACAGCAGTGCGGGAGTAGCTCAGTTGGTAGAGCGCAACCTTGCCAAGGTTGAGGTCGCGAGTTCGAGACTCGTCTCCCGCTCCAGGTTTTGAAGTTCCTGGTGTATGGCGCAGCAGGGGCAAGCAAGTCAGTAACATCGCAGGACAATGCGGGAGTAGCTCAGTTGGTAGAGCGCAACCTTGCCAAGGTTGAGGTCGCGAGTTCGAGACTCGTCTCCCGCTCCAATCAAAGGGGAAGCCGAGCTTCCCTTTTTGTTTGGTGGACTGGCCGGATGTCATGAAGTCTGGTCGACACCAACACCGCTTACGGCGCGATAGCAAAGCGGTTATGCAGCGGCCTGCAAAGCCGTTTAGACCGGTTCGACTCCGGTTCGCGCCTCCAGTAAAAAAGCCCTGACTCGTCAGGGCTTTTTTCTTTGTGCGGGGCCGTATTGCGTCGTTCGGGCGCGCGGCATAATTGCGAATTCTTCACTGGCCGGGCGGTTTCAGGCTCGCGCCGCGGGCGATCGACCATGACTGAACAACTCTCCCGACTCGACTGGCGCTGGAAGGCGTTCCAGGCACTCTCCGCCACCGAGGTCTACGACATGCTGGCCGCGCGCAGCGCGGTGTTCGTCGTCGAGCAGAACTGCGTGTATGGCGACGTCGACGGGCTCGACCTCGATGCATGGCATCTCTTCGCCTATGGCGAAGGCGAGCAGCGCCCGGTGCTGGCGGGCTATCTGCGCGTGCTGCTGCCGGGCCACCCGGACGAATCGGAAACCGATATCCGCATCGGCCGCGTGCTCACGACGGCGGGCTTTCGCGGCCTGAAGCTCGGCAACGCGATGCTCGAGCGCGCGCTCGAACACATCGTGAAGCAGTGGCCGCAGCAGCCCGTCCGGCTGCACGCGCAGGCGCACCTGCAGAAGTTCTATGGCGCGTTCGGTTTCGACGCCATCTCCGAGGTGCACGACGAAGACGGCATCGCGCACGTCTGGATGGGTCGTCCCTGAGTCGTTCCTCCGCCGTTTCCGGACGACCGCAACGCGGTCACCGGCGCGGCGGCCACCTTGCGCTCGCCGCGCAATCGCGACCGGGCCGACAAGCGCAGCCAGTGCCTCAGCGCGACCAGCGCGCCGATCACGCTCATCATCGACCCCGGAATCCACAGCAGCAGCCCGCCGATCTGCTGATCGCGCATCGGGCTGATCCACGTGAACGCGCGCCCGCAGATCGAGTAGATCGGATACAGCTCGTGCGGCGTGAAGAAGATGTATGCGCCGAGCAGGATCTGCGGCGGAATCGCGGCGATTACCACGAGAATGCGCCGCCCCGGTGCGAGACGCGCCGGCGGAGCGGGCCGGGAGTCGAGCACGAGCCACCAGAACATGAGGCCGTCGATCACCATGCTCCAGTTCATCGCGCGGTACAGCCGGTAGTCGAGCATCGCCTTGAAGTGGATCGGCGAGAGCAGCCAGAAATAGATCAGCCCGACGAAAAGCGCGACCGCCACCACCGGATGGAACAGCACGTCGAGCACGAAGCGCGCGCTGCGCGTGTTCATCGCGGGGCGCAGCCATCGCTGCCGCCAGCGGAACGGAATGCCCGCGCGCAACGCGGCGCCGGGGTAGGAGAGCACGATGCAGAACGGCCCGAGGTGATGCAGCACGAGATGCTGCAGCCGGTGCATGAAGAACTCGTGCTCGAAGAAGTAGTCGAGCCGCGTATGCAGCGCGATGTAGATGGCGGCGAGGCCGAACCAGAACGCGATGCGCCGCGCGAGCGACACCCGCGCGTGGCGCGCGCCCCGCGCGAACAGGATGGCCGCGATCAGCACGGCGACGACGACCGTCGGCGACGGTTCCCAGGGATCGAGCCAGTAGAGTATCGGCTGCATCATGATTTCGACGTATCGATTACGCGCCGCAGGTCGTGGGCGATCGCGTCGATGGAATCGCGGTCGGTGGCGAGCAGGCGCGCATGGCCCTGCGCATCGAAGAGGTAGACGGCCGAGCTGTGCGTGACTTCGTAGTCGCCTCGCGGGTCGCGCTTTTCCATCTGGTAAGCCACGCGATAGCGCTTCGCAAGCGATTCGATCTCGCCATCCGTCCCCGTGAGGCCCACCGCGTGCTTCGAGTCGAACGCGCGCACGTAGGTCTGCAGCGCGGCGGGTGTGTCGCGCGCCGGATCGACGGTGATGAAGACGATCTGCACGCGGTTCGCGTCGGCGCCGACCTGCTGGAGAACCTGCATCAGCCGCGCCATCGTTTCGGGACAGACGTCCGGGCAGTGCGTATAGCCGAAGTAGACGAGCGTCGCGCGGCCTTCGAACGAGCGGCCGTCGACGGCCTTGCCGCTGTCGTCGACAAGCGAGAAATCCAGGTCGGGCAGGTGGCCGCTGACATCGGTCAGCCGCCACGGCTCGGCGGGCCGCGAACATCCGGCGACGAGCGCGCAGAGCGAAAGCGCGGCGGCAAGGGGGGCGCCCTTGCGCCGAAGCTGGAACAAAGAGGGCATTTCGAACTCGATTGAATGCGGGGCAGCAGGGCTGCACCGGCTGGCGACTTTATCCCAAAATAGGCCCCTTTGCCGTCTTGACGGCGCATCATCCCGGTATCGGGACGTTTTGTCGCAGGCCCGCCGCATAAGGCTGTAAGGGCAGCGAAGCGTGATCGCAAGCTGCGGCCTGCCGCGGCCCGTTGACTTCGCACCGCGGATCGGATCGGCGCCCCGCGGGCGCGCTTTTCCGGCAAGAGCGGCGATGCGCGGTAATATGCGCAAACTTTTCCGGTCAAATTCCGGCTGAAAGGCAAATATTCGATGCAAACCCTTCCTGGTTCCCTGTTTCTTGCCGAGACGGCTTTTTTCTTCGATTTCGACGGCACGCTCGTCGAACTCGCCCCGACGCCCGACGGCATCGTCGTGCCGCGCACCGTGCCGGACATCCTGGCGTCGCTGCGGCGCGCGACCAACGGCGCGGTGGCGGTGGTATCGGGGCGCGGCATCGACAGCATCGATGCGTTTCTCGGCATGCCCGATCTGCCCGTCGCGGGCCTGCACGGCGCCGAGCGGCGCGATTCGAATGGCGACGTGCAGCGCGTCGGCTTCAACGACGAGCGGCTGCTGCGCATGGAGCATGCGCTCGAGCGCGTGGTGAACGCCAATCCGGGCATGCTGCTCGAGATCAAGGGCGCGGCGCTCGCGCTGCACTTTCGCAACGCGCCCGACCGCGAGCCGACGGCGCGTGCCGCGACCGAGCGGCTCGTGAAGGAGTACGCCGACGCCTACGTGCTGCAGCCCGGCAAGATGGTCTATGAAATCAAGCCGAAGGACGTCGACAAGGGCCGCGCCGTGCGCGCGTTCCTGGGCGAGCCGCCGTTCACGGGCCGCACGCCGGTGTTCGTCGGCGACGATCTGACGGACGAAAAGGGCTTCGCGGTCGTCAACGAGGTCGGCGGGATGTCGATCAAGGTGGGCGCGGGCGACACGCTCGCGCATGCGCGCGTCGACTCGGTCGGTGCGTTCCTCGACTGGCTGCAGGTCATTGCGGGCACGGCGGGGGCGCGGGCGTGAGTCGTCTGATCATTGTCTCGAATCGCGTCGCGCCCATTTCCGAAGGCGGGCCGGCGGCGGGCGGCCTCGCGGTCGGCGTCTACGACGCACTGAAGGAAACCGGCGGCATGTGGTTCGGCTGGAGCGGTGACGTGCTGTCGGCGCCGCCGGCGGGGATCAGGCTCGAAGAACGGGGGCCGGTCACGTTCGCGACCATCGGCCTCGTGCGCCGCGACTACGACCAGTACTACCGCGGCTTTTCGAACGCGACGCTCTGGCCCGCGTTTCACTACCGGCCGGACCTGATTCAGTTCGACCGCCACGAGTTCGACGGCTATTGCCGCGTGAACCGCTGGCTCGCCGGGCAGCTCGCGCCGCTTCTGAAGCCCGACGACGTCATCTGGGTCCACGACTATCACCTGATTCCGTTCGCGCAGGCGCTGCGCGAGACCGGCGTCGCGAACCGGATTGGTTTTTTCCTCCACATTCCGTTTCCGGCGTCGCAGATTCTGCTTTCCGTGCCGCGCCATCGCGAGCTTGTCGAGGCGCTCTGTTCATTCGACCTGCTCGGCTTCCAGACAGCGCCCGACCTGCACGCGTTCTGCGAGTACGTCGAGACGGAGGCGGGCGGCACGCTCACGCGTCACGCGGCGAAGCCGTACGACGTCCGCGCGTTCGGCAAGACGCTGAAGGCCGCGGCCTATCCGATCGGCGTCTATCCCGACGAGATCGCCGCGCTCGCGAAAGACGGCGAGAGCGGCCGCGACGTGAAGATCGTCAAGGCGACGCTGCACGAGCGCAAGCTCGTGATGAGCGTGGACCGGCTCGATTATTCGAAGGGGCTCGTCGAGCGGTTCCGCGCGTTCGAGCGGCTCATCGAGCATCAGCCGCAGCAGCGCAACAACGTGTCGTTCCTGCAGATCGCGCCGCCGACGCGCGCCGACATGGACGCCTACCGCGACATCCGCCTGCAACTGGAAGCCGAGTCGGGGCGCATCAACGGGCGCTACGCGGAACTCGACTGGACGCCGATTCGCTATATCCACCGCCAGTACGAGCGCCCGGTGCTCGCCGCGCTGTTTCGCGAGGCGCACGTCGGGTTCGTCACGCCGCTGCGCGACGGAATGAACCTCGTGGCGAAGGAATACGTGTCGGCGCAGGACCCCGACGATCCCGGCGTGCTCGTGCTCTCGCAGTTCGCCGGGGCGGCGCGTGAGCTGGGCGGAGCGTTGATCGTGAATCCGCTCGATATCGACGGCATGGCCGACGCGCTCGCCACCGCGCTCGCGATGCCGCTCGGCGAGCGGCAGGCGCGCTACCGGGAGATGTTTGCTTCGCTGCGGGAGAACAACGTGTCGGTGTGGCGCGACAACTTCATGCGCGACCTGAAGGCGGCCTGACGCAATCCAAGGGCGGTGCGAAGACGGGTGAAGGGGCGCGATACTGCCGCCCCGTAAGACGGGATCGCGCTGTCTACTGCGTGGACACCGCGAGCGACGGCAGCTTTCCATGCTGCTTGGCGAGCAGCTCGCGGTAGAGGCCCGGACGGTCGCGCAACTCCTGGGGCGTGCCGTCGTCAATCACCTTGCCCGAGCTCATCACGATGATCCGGTCGAAATTCTGCAGCGTCGAGAGCCGGTGCGCAATCGCGATCACCGTGCGGCCCACCATCAGCCGGTCGAGCGCCTGCTGGATCGCTTCCTCGGAGGCGCTGTCGAGCGCGGAGGTCGCTTCGTCGAGCAGCAGGATCGGCGCGTTTTTCAGGATGGCCCGCGCAATCGCGATCCGCTGGCGCTGTCCGCCCGAGAGCTTGACGCCGCGATCTCCGACGATCGTGTCGAATCCTTCCGGCATCGCCTCGATGAAATCGGTGCAGCGCGCCTCGCGGGCCGCCGCGAACACTTCCTCGCGGCTCGCGTCGGGGCGTCCGTACGCGATGTTCTCGTACACCGTGCGGTGAAAGAGCGAGATGTCCTGCGGCACGAGCGCAATCGACTGGCGCAGGCTGTCCTGAGTGATCGACGAAATGTCCTGCCCGTCCACCCTGATGCTGCCGCCCTGCGGCTCGTAGAAGCGTTGCAGCAGCGCGAGCACGGTCGACTTGCCCGCCCCCGACTTGCCGATCAGCCCGACGCGCTGGCCCGGCTCGATGTGCAGGTGGAAGTTGTCGAGAATCGGCCGGCGGCGAGGATACGCGAACGTCACGCCTTCGAAATCGACGCGCCCGCCCTGCGGCACGAGTTCCGTCGCGTCCGAGCGGTCGGGCATGCCGTGCGGCTCGAGCAGTGTCTGCACCGCTTCCGAGAGGCGCGCGACGTGCTGCGTCACGTCGACGAGCGCCACCGCCAGGTCGCGCGTGCCGTGCAGGATCGTGAAGCCGAGCGAGCTGACGAGCACGATGTCCCCGGAAGTCGCGCGGCCCTGCGACCAGAGCCACAGCGCCCAGCCGAGCAGGCCCGCCGACAGGATCGCGGTCACGACCGCGTGAAAGAGCCGCAGCTTTTCCAGATAGAGCAGGCTTTGCTGGCGTGCGACCATCTCGGCCTTCACGGTCGAGCCGAAGCGTTTCTGCTCGCGAAACGTCATGCCGAACGCGCGCACGAGCGCCATGTTGCCGATCACGTCGACGAGTTCGCCGTCGACGGACGCCGCCTTCGACGCGAAATTGTGGTGCCGGGCGGACCCGCGCTTCGCGAGCCGGTACAGGATGAACGAGAGGATCGCCGAGGCGACCATCAGGCCGCCCGCCATCAGCGGGTTGACGGTCACGATCATCACGATCGCGCCCAGCACCGCGATGCACGGCGGCAGGACGTTCCAGGCCATCACGTTCTCGGACGTGTAGATCGCGTTCGAGGTCGCCGTGATCCGGCTCGCCAGCATGCCGGGCTGCTTTTCGGAGAAATAGGTCGGCGAGTGGCCGCTCAGGTACTGGAACAGGTCGCGGCGCAGGTCGCCCGTCACGGTGACGAACGCATGCGCGCCGACCCAGCCGCCGACCCGCCACAGCAGGTTGTCGGCGGCGATCAGCCCGACGAGGATCATGAACGCGCCCCACAGGGCGCCCGGGTGTCCGCGGCCCTGGCCGAGCACGTCGATCAGGTGCTTGATCGCGTACTGCGAGGCGAGCGCGCATCCGACCGCGGCGAACACGCTGGTGAGCACGGTGGCGTGGGCGATCGGGTGGCGGCGGATGTAACGGAGCAGAAACGCGAGCGGGCGATGCGCGTAGCTCGCTAGCTTGGCGTTGTGCGCGTTACGCTGGGAGACGGTGAGTTGGTCCAATTGGTGGTTTTTGGTCGTAGGGCGGTTGAGCTTGTGTTGCGCCTGATTCGGTGCCGCTGACGTCTCGAAAAAGCGACGCAGCGCCGTCGTGTGTCTCAGCGTGCGGGTCCATGGCTGAATTGTAGCCAGTAAAGTGGCCGGCCAAAGAAGGCAAATCGCCTGTCGGACGGCTTTTCCGCATGCTGCGCGTTCGGCTTCGGACGCGCTCTGGTGCTCGGGCGCGGCGCATTGTAAGCAATGCGCGCCATGTTGCGGCGACGCATTTTCACGTCGCCCTGCCACTTCGGCGCCCGCTTCAGGAGCCTTGACGGGACCGGCGCGGCCCGCTTGCACGGCCTGCCGGGAGCGCGTTGCCCCGCTTCGATTGCAGGGCGGAGCATATCGCGGGCCAGCCGGATCCTGCGGGGAGCCGTGAGTACGGGCGATAATCGACCCTTTGGCGGATGGCCACGGAGAGCGCGAACATACGCCCTACAATGTAGAACAGCCTTAATAAACAGGGGTTTGCAAAGTGTTTCCCCTTTGTAACAAGGTAAATAAGTTGAAATGGGTACGCGTCATTCGTGTAAAAACGTCCATAATCCGCGTCGGGTTTCCCCTTAGGATTTTTGACAGGTTTTTGTAGGTTCCGGTCAACCCGTCCGCCACTTACGCGTTTACCGCAGGTGCGTGGCGAATTTAGAGATGGAACCGGAATTGCTCTAGTCAGCCATCCGCGCGAAAAACCTGTGATCAGCGAACCCACGCTTTTTCACTCGAGCAGCACGCCGTCCCGGGCAACACCTGAGCGGCAGGCTATTCGCCCGAGCCGAGCGATTCGCTTCCGATGCTTCCGACACAACAAGCAGCACCTTAGCCTGAATTTTTACTAGGAGTCTCCGATATGCGAATCGCTCAAATCGCGCCCCTCCACGAGGCAGTTCCGCCGAAGCTCTACGGCGGCACCGAACGCGTGGTGTCCTATCTGACTGAAGCCCTGGTCGATGCCGGACATGACGTCACGCTCTTCGCGAGCGGTGATTCGCAAACGTCGGCCAAGCTCGAAGCGTTCTGGCCGCAGGCGCTGCGCCTCGACCCGACCATCCGCGACACGATGGCGCCGCACATGCTGCTGCTCGAAGAAGTCCGCCGCCGCGCCGACGAATTCGACGTGCTGCATTTCCACATCGACTACTACCCGTTTTCGCTGTTCGCGCGCCAGCCGGTGCCGTTCCTGACGACGCTCCACGGCCGTCTCGACCTGCCCGAACTGCAGCCGATCTTCAACACGTTCAGCGACGTGCCGGTCGTCTCGATCTCGGACAACCAGCGCCAGCCGCTGCCGCAGGCGAACTGGCTTTCGACGGTCTATCACGGCCTGCCGGAAAACCTGCTGAAGCCGATTCCGAACGTCGAGCCGGGTTATCTCGCGTTTCTCGGCCGCATTTCGCCGGAAAAGCGCGTCGACCGCGCAATCCGCATCGCGGAAGCCGCCGGCATGAAGATCAAGATCGCTGCGAAGCTCGACAAGGCCGACCGCGCCTACTACGAAGAGCAGATCAAGCCGCTTTTCTCGCTGCCGCACGTCGAGTACATCGGTGAGATCAACGAGCAGCAGAAGACCGAATTCCTCGGCAACGCGCACGCGCTCTTGTTCCCGATCGACTGGCCGGAGCCCTTCGGCCTCGTCATGATCGAGGCAATGGCCTGCGGCACGCCGGTGATCGCGTTCAACCGCGGCTCGGTGCCGGAAGTGATCGAAAACGGCGTGTCGGGCTTCGTCGTCGAAGACGAACTGAGCGCGATCGCCGCCGTGAAGCGCCTCGACACTCTGTCGCGCGCGAAAGTGCGCCGCGCCTTCGAGACGCGCTTCTCGTCGAAGGTCATGGCCGACCGCTACGTGCAGTCGTATGAAGAGCTGCTGCGCCAGAAGCGCCGCACGGTGCTGCGCGAAGTCAACGCCGGCTAAGGCTGCTGCACGGTCCAGGTCTCACGCCGGAGCGTCGCGGAAATCCGCCTGAACGACAACGCCCCGCGCGCCTCACGGCGCCCGGGGCGTTGTCATGCGCACACGCTTTCAGTTCGAAAGCCTGCGCGCGGGCACGAAATCCATGGCGCCCCGCGCAATCTCCCTATAATGTCCGGGCTCCGCGCAAAGCGGGGCGGACCGTGGTCCGTTGCGGCCCTTCGTGGCGCGCGCCGCGCATCAACCGTGCAGAGGAGCTGACTTTTGGCGAGAACGAAGCAAACCAGCGCGAGCCCGGCCCCGGGCGCCGGCACAGTTTTCGCGCTGCGGGCGATCGGACTCGTGCTTGTCGCGCGCTGGCTCTTTTCGATGTCGCAGATGGGCTACCTGTCGTCGCTGCGCGCGATGACGTCCTCGCCGTGGGCCTGCATCAATCTCGTCCTGATATTCCTTCTTGTGTTCCTGCCGGGCGCGCGCGCGCGCGCCGAGCGTCCGCTGCATCCGTTGCCGCAATGGCTGCGTCAGGCGCTGCGCCTGCTCGCGCTCCTGACGTTCGGATTCGCGGTGTTTTCCGTGGGGGCCTTCACATGGCAGGCCGGCTGGCGGCGCGTCGTGCACGCGCTTGCCGAGACCAACGGATGGCTCGCCGTCGCGCCCGCGCTGTACGCCGTCGTGATGTGGATCTGCCGCCCGCGCGCGCTGTGGCGCACGAATGTCGCCGCGCGGCGTTTCGCGATCGGCCGTTATGCCATTTCGCTGGATCCGATGACGCGCACCGCCGTCGTCTGGGCCGAGAGCCGCAAGGTCGGGCAGTACGATGCCCGCGAGTTGTCGGTGAAGTGGCCGCAGGCCGAACCTGCCGCCGACACGCCCCCGGGGGCACCCAGCGTGGCGCCTGCGCCGGCGCCCTCGTCCGCGCCGCGGCGCAGGCGGCTCGGGGGCTTCTCGCGGCGGCCGAAGGTGGAGTTGCTGTGGGACTCGCCGGCGGCGGCGGGGCACAACCGCACGACGGTGTTTCGCGCACCGCTCGCGAGCGAGGGCGACCGCAACGCCGCCCGCGCGCTCGACGCCACCTTGCGGCAGGTTTGAGCTTCGGCTGAGCGGAGCCCGCGGCCCGCGCGCGTGACCCGTCTCGCCGGGGCCGCCTGAACGCCTGAACGCGATTGCCATTCGCTTCGCCACGCGCGCAACACGAACGTCAGTTTCTTCACGTCTTTCCGTCAAGAGAGGGAGGGAGCATGCTGATCCGCTGGTTGCTGGCCGCCATTCATCTGCTTGCATTCGGATTCGCGCTGGCGTCGGTGCTTTCGCGGGCCCGTGCGCTGCGGCGGCTCGATCCGTCGAATTCGCTGCACGCGAACGCCGCCGGACTGCGCGACGTGTTCCGTGCCGACGGCGTCTGGGGCGTGACCGCGCTGATCCTGCTCGTCACCGGCGCGATGCGCGCCTTCGGCGGCTTCGAGAAGGGCGGCGCCTACTATCTGCACGAGCCGCTCTTTCACCTCAAGATGACGGCGCTCGTGCTGATCCTCGTGATCGAGATTTCCCCGATGATGGCGCTCATCCGCTGGCGCGTGGCCGCGCGCCAGGGCGGCGCGGTCGATCTCGGGCGCGCGAGGCGCTTTGCGTGGATGAGCGACCTCGAAGCCGGGCTCGTGATCGTGATGGTGATTGCCGCGAGCGGGATGGCGCGGGGGATCTGGGCGGGGTAGGGCGCACGCGAACAATAAAAAACCCCGGTGCCTTTCGGGGCCGGGGTTTTCCGGAAGGTGCCCTGAAAACCGGAGCACCTTCCTCTATCGTGGTGGGTAGTACTGGGATCGAACCAGTGACCCCTGCCGTGTGAAGGCAGTGCTCTACCGCTGAGCTAACCACCCGAAGAAACGAGATTATGTCAGAGCTATCCGCGTTCGTCTAGCGATTCTTTAAAGCAATGCACGAATCTAGGCGGCCGCCTCGGCATTTTCCACCACGGCCGGTTCCGTGCGCCATACGCTCGTGCCTTTGACGGCACGGTCGAGGTCGCTGAGCACGGCATCGTGGGCGGTGAGTTCGTCGGCGCTCGCCACGATCACCCGCAGATCCAGTCCGTCTAGCGCGATGCGCGGCGAGAGCGCCGCACCGGCCGCGGGCACATCCCCGAGCATGTCGATGACGAGGCTCTCCTGGCCGCGCGTCATCGCGAGATACACCTCCGCGAGCAACTCCGAGTCGAGCAGCGCGCCGTGCAGCGTACGGTGCGCATTGCTGATGCCGAAGCGGTCGCAGAGCGCATCGAGCGAATTGCGTTTGCCCGGGAACATCTGCTTCGCCTGCACGAGCGTGTCGATCACGCCGCCGCACACGTCGGCCATCTTCGGCAGGCCGAGCAGCCCGAATTCGACGTCGAGAAAGCCGATGTCGAACGGCGCGTTGTGGATGATCAGTTCCGCGTCCGCGAGAAAGTGGCGCAGTTCGGCCGCGATCTCGGCGAACCTGGGCTTGTCGCTCAGGAATTCCGTGGTGAGGCCGTGGACCGCGAGCGCGCCCGGGTCGCTGTCGCGTCCCGGATTGATGTAGAAGTGCAGGTTGTTGCCGGTGAGCCGTCGGTTGATCAGCTCGACGCAGCCGATTTCGATGATGCGGTCGCCCGTGCGGGCATTGAGGCCGGTGGTTTCGGTATCGAGTACGAGTTGGCGCATTGGCTTGGTTCGGTTGGCTGATTAGCTGTCGGCGAGCGATGTCACGCCGCGGTTGGCGAGCGCATCGGCGCGTTCGTTTTCAGGATGACCTGCGTGGCCCTTGACCCAGCGCCATTCGATCTGGTGCTGCCCGACGAGCGCGTCGAGCCGCTTCCAGAGGTCGGCGTTCTTGACCGGCGTTTTCGCGGCCGTCATCCAGCCCTTCTTTTTCCAGCCATGGATCCATTCGCTGATGCCTTTCTGCACGTATTGCGAATCGGTGTGGATCACGGCGTGGCACGGCCGCTTGAGCGCCTCGAGCGCGGCGATCACGGCCATCAGTTCCATGCGGTTGTTGGTGGTGGCGGCTTCCCCGCCGAAGATTTCCTTTTCCTGCGAGCCGAAGCGAAGGAGGGCGCCCCAGCCGCCGGGGCCCGGGTTGCCCTTGCAGGCGCCGTCGGTGTAGATGTCAATTACCTTTGAGGAGTCTGAAGTCATCAATGCTCGTTGCGTGTGTGCGGGGCCGCGACCGGGGCGAGCCCCGGCGCGAGTGCGGGTTTCTTCAGCTTGCGCGGGCCGATCAGGCGCATGCCGCGCACGCGCTTGATCGCCGTGATCATGTAGGCCGCGCCGAAGATGGGCCACCAGCGATCGCCGGCGGCTTCCATGAACTGATAGCGCTGGAGCCACTTGTCGGTGACGAGCGGCGGACGATAGCAGCCGAAGCGCCCGCGTTCAAGGTCGAAGCCGAGCAGCTTGATCCAGTCCTTGATGCGCGTGAACGCGATCATTTCATGCGCGGCCGGCACGAACGGCCGTCCGGCGACGTTGCCGAGCGACTGCCGCGCGCCCCAGAGGCTGAGCGAATTGAAGCCGAGGATGATCAGCTGGCCTTCCGGCATCAGCACGCGTTCGGCCTCGCGCAGCAGGCGGTGCGGATCGCCCGTGAATTCCAGCGTGTGCGGCAGCACGAGCAGATCGACGCTCTGGGCCTCGAACGGCAGGTCGAGCAGGTCGCACCAGACCGTGCTGCGTCCCTCCGGCGCATGCACGCCGCGATTCGCCGACGGCAGCGACGCGACGCCCGGCCGCGCATTCGCCGCGGCGGCGCCCGCCGGGTATGTGTACGGCGCGCTCGCGCCGCTCGCGGCGTCGAGCACGAGCGCACGGCCGGTCATGCGGTTTTCGCGCAGGGCGTCGAGCTGCGGCATGCCGAGCTGCAGCGCGTGGTAGCCGAAAATGTCGGAAACCACGCGATCGAGTTGCGCCTGTTCCCAGTCGAGCACGTAGCGTCCGGGCGCAGAGCCTGTCCAGGCGGGCCAGTCTATAATCGATCGGTCAGACATGTTCGAATTGCCGCCTTGAAGAACTCGCTATGAAAACACTTGAATACGTGCCGGTTCCGGCGTTCGAGGACAACTACATCTGGCTCGTGTCGGACGGTCGCGACGCAGTCGTCGTCGATCCGGGTGACGCCGGGCCGGTTGAGGCGTATCTCGCGAAACGCGGCTGGCGGTTGACCGCTATTTTACTCACGCACCATCATCACGACCACGTCGGCGGTGTCGAGGAACTGCTTGCCGGCCGTTCGGACGATGGCGGCATTCCCGTCTACGGCCCGGCCGGCGAGCGAATCGACCATCTGAGCGCGCGCCTGAAGGAGGGCGACCGGGTGCGCATCGAAAGCCCGGCGCTCGAGGTGTCGGTGATCGACGTTCCCGGGCACACCGCGGGCCACATCGCGTACTTTCAGGCAGCCGATTCCGGCGGCACACCGCATCTGTTCTGCGGCGACACGCTCTTCGCGAGCGGTTGCGGGCGGCTGTTCGAAGGCACGGCGCAGCAGATGCTGGCATCGCTCGACGCGCTCGCCGCACTTCCCGACACCACGCAAGTCCACTGCGCGCACGAATATACGCTCTCGAACATTCGCTTCGCGCGTGCCTGCGAGCCGGCGAACGGCGCGCTCGCACAGTGGCAGGAAGACGCGCAGGCGCTGCGCGAGGCCGGCAAGCCGACGCTGCCCACGACGATCGGCCACGAGAAGGCGGTCAATCCGTTCCTGCGTGTCGGCGACGCCGCCATTCAGAGCACGCTCGCCGCGCATTTCAATCACCCGGTGTCCGACCGGCTCGATGCGTTCCGGCTGATGCGCGGCTGGAAGGACAAGTTTCGCTAACCCGCACGAAGTTGTGGCTAACTTCATCCGAAACATTGGAAACGTCGCCAGTCGTCGGATTTTGCTTGGTTTTCCCTCTTTTTTATTGACGACCACGATGCGCTTCCGTACCATCGGCTCCAAATTTCCAAGCTTAATTTTTGGAATCCGAGACGTTCATGCGACAGATTCTTAGCGCGCTACTCGTCCTTACGCTAGCAGCCTGTGCCAGCCAGGGACCGACAGCGCCAAATTCCCTTTCATCACTCCCATCCGCTTCGAAGCAGCAAGCAGTAGCCGACACGATCCGCCGCACCGCCGCCGCCAAGGAAACGATCAACGTCGACAAGACGTCCGTCGATTCGCTCTCGGGCGGCGACGCCGATCTCTGGGGCCGCATTCGCCGCGGGTTCCAGATTCCCGACCTGCAGAGCGACCTCGTCGACATGCAGGTGAGCTGGTACGCGCAGCGCCCGGACTACGTCGAGCGCATGACGGGCCGCTCGCAGAAGTATCTGTATCACATCGTCGAGGAGCTGGAGGCGCGGCACATGCCGACCGAGCTCGCGCTCCTGCCGTTCATCGAATCGGCGTTCAATCCGCAGGCGCTGTCGGTGGCGAAGGCGGCCGGCATGTGGCAGTTCGTGCCGGGCACGGGCCGCGACTACAACCTGAAGCAGAACATGTGGCAGGACGAGCGGCGCGACGTGCTGGCGTCGACGAGCGCGGCCCTCGACTACCTCACGCGCCTGCACGACATGTTCGGCGACTGGCATCTCGCGCTCGCCGCGTACAACTGGGGCGAGGGCAACGTGCAGCGCGCGATCGCGCGCAACGAGGCGGCGGGGCTGCCCACCGACTACCAGAGCCTGCGCATGCCGAACGAGACGCGCAACTACGTGCCGAAGCTGCAGGCGGTGAAGAACATCGTCGCGAATCCGCAGATGTATGGCCTCACGCTTCCCGAAATCCCGAATCACCCGTATTTCGTCACGGTCACGACCTCGCGCGACATCGACGTCACGATGGCCTCGAAGCTCGCCGGCATGTCGGTCGATGAATTCCGCTCGCTGAATCCGTCGTTCTCGAAGCCGGTCATTCTCGGCGCGACGAATCCGCAGATCCTGCTGCCCTTCGACAACGCCACCGCCTTTCAGCGCAACCTGAAGTCGTACACGGGCGCGCTGTCGTCCTGGACGACGTACACCGTGACCGAGCGCTCGCGGCCGGCGGCGATCGCGGAGAAGATCGGTGTCGATGCCGACACGCTGATGTCGGTCAACCGCATTCCCGCGGGCATGCGCCTGAAGCCGGGCTCGACGATCGTCGTCCCGCGCAACGACGACGATGACGAGGACATCAGCGCCGACGTGGCCGAAAGCGCCGTGCTCGCCGTCGAGCCGGACGTGCCCGACACCCGCAAGATGCTGATCCGTGTGCGCCGCCAGCAGTCCGTCGCGACCTTCGCCGACCGTTACAACGTCTCGGTCGGGCAGGTGAGGGCGTGGAACCGCACGCGCCGCGACACGATCATGCCGGGGCAGGTGATCGTGCTGCACGTGCCCGTGGGCCGTGCGGTTCCGGCGGAACCGGGTCCGGTGCGCCTGGAAACCGTGTCGGCGTCGAGCCGCTCCACTGGCCGCGTGACGAGGATCGGCACGCGCGTGCCGGAGTCAAAGTCTTCGGCTGGCGGGAAATCGTCTGCGAAATCCGCCGGCAAGGTCACCCGCGTGTCGAGCAAGGGCGACGATTCGAAGCCGGCAAAGCCGGCCGTCGTGAAAACCTCGAAAGCGACGACCGGCACGTCCAGGAAGTCGACGAAAGCTGGCAAATAAGCCGGCAAATAAGCCGCGCGGCGCGCGGAGCCAGCCCGCCACGAGCCTTATCCCACGCCGTCACCAAGGTGACGGCGTTTCCATTTTGGTGCAGCAGTTAAACTCCTGCTTTAAAGTCAAAAAGCGGCTGCATCGAATGACGTCCTCGGCTCGCCTGCGTGTCTTTTTCCTGTTCGCCGCCGGATATTTCGTCTCGTATGTGTTCCGGGGCGTCAATCTCGGCTTCGCCCCCCTCATTACGCACGAACTCGGCCTGTCCGCGGCCGACCTCGGCCTCCTGACCTCGCTCTATTTCATCGGCTTCGCGCTCGCACAAATCCCGGTTGGCGTGCTGCTCGACCACTTCGGGCCGCGCCGCGTGACGGCTGGCATGCTCGTTTTCGCCGCGCTCGGCATCGGGGTGTTCGGCGCGTCGCATGGGCTCGCCGGCATGATGGCCGGGCGCCTCCTGATCGGCGTGGGCGTTTCCGTGTGCCTGAGCGCGGCGTTCAAGGCGTCGGCGCAGCACTTTCCGGTGGCGCGCCTGCCGCTCGTCAACGGCTTGACGATGGCGATGGGCGGGCTGGGCGGCGTGGTCGTCGGCTCACCGCTCGCCTCGCTGCTCGCATTCACGAGCTGGCGCGCCGTCTGCGCGGGGCTCGTGCTGTTCACGCTGGTCGTCGCGCTCGCGATCCTTCTGTTCGCCCCCGACAAGCGCGAGGCCCGCCATCAGGCCGACATCGTCACGCAGTTCAAGGGCACCTGGCACATCCTGAAAAGCCCGGCGTTCTGGAAGATCGCGTCGTTTTCGGTCGTGACGCAGGGCGTTTTCTACGCGATGCAGTCGCTCTGGATCCGCCCGTATCTGCTCGACGTGATGGGGCTCTCGGCGAGCCACTCCGCGGCGCTCGTGTCGCTGCTCGGCTTTGCGATGATGCTCGGCTGCATCGGCTTCGGCGCGGCGGCGCGCAGCCTGGAGCGCAAGGGGGTGTCCGTGTACGCGTTCTGCGGCATCGGCATGGCGCTTTACGTGGTCGTCCAGGTGCTGATGCTCGTGCGCGCGCCGTTGCCCCCGGCGGTGCTCCTGGCCGCCTACGGGATTTTCGGCGGCACCGGCATCCTGAGCTACGCGATCATGGCCGAGTATTTTCCGTCGCACATGATCGGCCGCACCAACACGACGCTCACGCTCGTCATCTTCGTGCTGATCTTCGGGTTCCAGGTAGGGATCGGCGCGGTTCTGTCCCTCTGGCCGACCGAAGGCGGGCATTACCCGGCGGCGGCGCACCTGCGGGTGTGGGGCGTGCTGATCGCGCTGCAGATCGCGAGCGCGATCTGGTACGTCCTGCCGAGCCGCGTGCTGCACAAGACCGAGCGCGCCGTCTCGTAATAGCTTGCGACTCGGGCGGCGGCGCCCGGCGCCCGGCGCCCGGCGTCCAGACGCGTTCCAGGCACCTTCCTGGAACGCGTCTTGCATCACAAGCGTCTCAAATTTGGCAGAAAGGGTGGTTTCACGCTATAATTCGAAGGTTTGAGCATATCAACCCGCACCCTAGCGCCTACCTCCCACACACCGTTCATCCGCCGCGTTCCGTAGCACGCGCCGCATGCCGCCGAGCCCCCTGTGCCGACTGTCCGCCATCCGAGCGGGCGAGCGCGCCAGCAACCGCCGCGAGCCCTGCGCCCCGACTGCGATTCACGCGATGCGGGTCTGCGTGCGCCATCAAACAGGCTGCGCGCAACCCCCAGAAGTCGGAGAGACAGGTCGGCAACAGGGTGTTCCCCAAGGAGCCTCCCGTGTTGCCGTCATTTTCCCCAGCACTTCTCGCACTCGCCGACGGCACGGTCTTTCGTGGTCATTCGATCGGCGCCTCCGGTTCGACGATCGGCGAAGTGGTGTTCAATACCGCGATCACCGGGTATCAGGAAATCCTGACCGATCCGAGCTACGCGCGCCAGATCGTCACGCTCACCTATCCGCATATCGGCAATGTCGGCGTGAATGCCGAGGATGTCGAAGCCACCAAAGTCCATGCCGCCGGCCTGATCATCCGTGATCTGCCGGTACTTGCCTCGAATTTCCGCTCCGAGCAGTCGCTCTCCGACTATCTGAAGGCGCAGGGCGTCGTCGCGATCGCGGGTATCGATACCCGCAAGCTCACCCGCATCCTGCGCGACAAGGGCGCGCAAAACGGCTGCATCCTCGCCGGCTCCGCCGATGAAGCGAAAGCGCTCGAGCTCGCGCGCTCGTTCCCCGGCCTCGCGGGCATGGACCTCGCGAAAGTCGTGTCGACGAAGGAAAGATACGACTGGACGCAGAGCGAATGGCGTCTCGGCGAGGGCTACGGCAAACAGGAAGCGCCGAAGCATCGCGTGGTCGCGTTCGACTACGGCGTGAAGCACAACATTCTGCGCATGCTCGCGGAGCGCGGCTGCCAGGTCACCGTGCTGCCGGCAGAGGCCACGGCCGCCGATGCGCTCGCGCTCAACCCGGACGGCATCTTCCTGTCGAACGGCCCCGGCGACCCGGAGCCGTGCGATTACGCGATTGCCGCCACGCGCGAATTCATCGAGCGCGGCATTCCGACGTTCGGCATCTGCCTCGGCCATCAGATCATGGGCCTCGCCCTCGGCGCGAAGACGGTGAAGATGAAGACCGGGCACCACGGCGCGAACCATCCGGTGAAGGATCTCGACGACGGGCGCGTCGTGATCACGTCGCAGAACCACGGCTTCGCCGTCGACGCTTCCACGCTGCCCGCGAACGCGAAGGTCACGCATGTCTCGCTCTTCGACGGCACGCTGCAGGGCTTCGCGCTCACCGACAAGCCCGCGTTCTGCTTCCAGGGCCATCCGGAAGCGTCGCCGGGACCGAACGACATTGCGTATCTGTTCGACCGCTTCGTCAAGCTGATGGAAGCGCAGAAGGTCGCGGCATAAGCGCCACGCAGCACGCAAGAGCACCAGAACAGAACACAGCAATACATTACCGAGAGCAGTTATGCCGAAGCGGACAGACATCAAGAGCATCCTCATCATCGGCGCGGGACCGATCATCATCGGCCAGGCGTGCGAGTTCGACTATTCGGGCGCGCAGGCGTGCAAGGCGCTGCGCGAAGAGGGCTACAAGGTCATTCTCGTCAACAGCAACCCCGCGACGATCATGACCGACCCGAACACGGCGGACGTGACCTACATCGAGCCGATTTCGTGGGAAGTGGTCGAGCGCATCATCGCGAAGGAGCGCCCGGACGCGATCCTGCCGACGATGGGCGGCCAGACCGCGCTCAATTGCGCGCTCGATCTTTTCCATCACGGCGTGCTGGAGAAGTACAAGGTCGAGCTGATCGGCGCGTCGCCGGCAGCGATCGACAAGGCGGAAGACCGCCAGAAGTTCAAGGAAGCGATGACGAAGATCGGGCTCGGCTCGGCCAAGTCGGGCATCGCGCATTCGATGGAAGAAGCGTTGCAGGTGCAGGCCGAGATCGCCGCGCAAACCGGCAGCGGCGGCTACCCGACCGTGATCCGCCCGTCGTTCACGCTCGGCGGCTCGGGCGGCGGCATCGCGTACAACAAGGAAGAATTCGAGGAAATCTGCCGTCGCGGGCTCGATCTTTCGCCGACGCGCGAACTGCTGATCGAAGAGTCGTTGCTCGGTTGGAAAGAATACGAGATGGAAGTGGTCCGCGACACCAGGGACAACTGCATCATCGTGTGCTCGATCGAGAACCTCGACCCGATGGGCGTGCACACCGGCGACTCGATCACCGTCGCCCCGGCGCAGACGCTCACCGACAAGGAGTACCAGATCCTGCGCAACGCGTCGCTCGCGGTGCTGCGCGAGATCGGCGTGGACACGGGCGGCTCGAACGTGCAGTTCGCGATCAACCCGAAGGACGGCCGCATGGTCGTGATCGAGATGAATCCGCGCGTGTCGCGCTCGTCGGCGCTGGCGTCGAAGGCGACCGGCTTCCCGATCGCGAAGGTCGCCGCGAAGCTGGCCGTGGGCTACACGCTCGACGAACTGAAAAACGAGATCACCGGCGGTCAGACGCCGGCGTCGTTCGAGCCGACCATCGACTACGTCGTCACCAAGATTCCGCGTTTCGCGTTCGAGAAGTTCCGCGAGGCGGATTCGCGCCTGACCACGCAGATGAAGTCGGTCGGCGAAGTGATGGCGATCGGCCGCACGTTCCAGGAATCGTTTCAGAAAGCGCTGCGCGGGCTGGAAGTCGGCGTCGACGGCCTGGACGAGAAGACCACGAGCCGTGACGAAGCGATCCGCGAGATCGGCGAGCCGGGCCCGGACCGCATCTGGTTCCTCGGCGACGCGTTCCGTCTCGGCCTGACGCCGCAGGAAATCTTCGAGGAAACCTCGATCGATCCGTGGTTCCTCGCTCAGATCGAGCAGATCATTCTCAAGGAAAAGGCGCTTTCCGGCCGCACGCTCGAGAGCCTCTCGCGTGAAGAACTGCTGTATCTGAAGCAGAGCGGGTTTTCGGACCGTCGTCTCGCGAAGTTGACGGGCTCGGATCAGACGGCGGTGCGCAAACGTCGCCACGAACTGAAGGTGCGCCCGGTCTACAAACGCGTCGACACGTGCGCGGCCGAATTCGCGACGAAAACCGCCTATATGTACTCGACCTACGAGGACGAGTGCGAGGCGAACCCCACGGACAGGAAGAAGATCATGGTGCTCGGCGGCGGGCCGAACCGGATCGGGCAGGGCATCGAGTTCGACTACTGCTGCGTGCACGCGGCGCTCGCGATGCGCGAGGACGGCTATGAAACCATCATGGTCAACTGCAACCCGGAAACGGTTTCCACCGACTACGACACCTCCGACCGCCTGTACTTCGAGTCGCTGACGCTCGAAGACGTGCTTGAAATCGTCGATCTCGAAAAGCCGGTCGGCGTGATCGTGCAGTACGGCGGCCAGACGCCGCTCAAGCTCGCGCTCGATCTGGAAGCGAACGGGGTGCCGATCATCGGCACGTCGCCGGACATGATCGACGCCGCGGAAGACCGCGAGCGCTTCCAGAAGCTCCTGCAGGACCTGAACCTGCGCCAGCCGCCGAACCGCACGGCGCGCGCCGAAGACGAGGCGCTCAAGCTCGCCGAGGAAATCGGCTATCCGCTCGTCGTGCGCCCGTCGTACGTGCTGGGCGGGCGGGCGATGGAAATCGTCCACGAGCCGCGCGATCTCGAGCGCTACATGCGCGAGGCCGTGAAGGTATCCAACGACTCGCCGGTGCTGCTCGACCGGTTCCTGAACGACGCGATCGAATGCGACGTCGACTGCATCTCCGACGGCGAGTCGGTGTTCATCGGTGGCGTAATGGAGCACATCGAACAGGCGGGCGTGCACTCCGGCGACTCGGCCTGCTCGCTGCCGCCTTATTCGCTGTCGCAGGAAACCGTCGACGAACTGAAGCGCCAGACGGGCGCGATGGCGCGCGCGCTCAATGTGATCGGCCTGATGAACGTGCAGTTCGCGATCCAGCAGGTGCCGCAGAACGACGGCACGAAGAAGGATGTCATCTACGTGCTGGAAGTGAACCCGCGCGCGTCGCGCACGGTGCCGTACGTGTCGAAGGCGACGGGCCTGCCGCTCGCCAAGATCGCCGCGCGCGCGATGGTCGGCCAGAAGCTCGTGCAGCAGGGCGTGACGAAGGAAGTGATTCCGCCGTATTTCAGCGTCAAGGAAGCGGTGTTCCCGTTCGTGAAATTCCCGGCCGTCGACCCGGTGCTCGGGCCCGAAATGCGCTCGACCGGCGAGGTGATGGGCGTCGGCCGCACGTTTGGCGAGGCGCTCTTCAAGTCGCAGCTCGCGGCGGGCTCGCGTCTGCCGGAGTCCGGCACGGTGCTGCTCACCGTGATGGACGCCGACAAGCCGAAGGCGGTCGAAGTCGCGCACATGCTGCACGAACTCGGCTACCCGATCGTCGCGACCAAGGGCACGGCGGCGGCCATCGAGGCGGCGGGCGTGCCGGTCAGGGTGGTGAACAAGGTGAAGGACGGCCGCCCGCACATCGTCGACATGATCAAGAACGGCGAGATCGCGCTCGTATTCACGACTGTTGACGAAACGCGCGCCGCAATCGCCGATTCCCGCTCGATCCGCATGAGCGCGCAGGCCAACAAGGTCACGTACTACACGACCATGTCGGGCGCGCGGGCCGCGGTCGAAGGTCTCAGGTACCTGAAGGACCTGGAAGTCTATGATTTACAAGGTCTGCATGCTCGCCTAAACTAAGGCTTCGATTATCCGTCTTAGCATCAAGGGCCGCGGTTAAGCGGCGTCTCCTTTCTTACCGGGAGATGCACTTAACCGCGGTAATTTTTTTACGGCTGTTTTTTGTTCCCCGAGTTGTTTATGAGCACAGTTCCATTGACGAAGCGCGGCGCAGAGCTTCTGCGCGCGGAATTACAACGCCTGAAATCGGTCGAGCGCCCGGCGGTCGTTAATTCGATTGCGGAAGCGCGCGCTCAGGGCGACCTGTCGGAAAACGCCGAATACGACGCGGCGAAGGAAAAGCAGGGCTTCATCGAAGGCCGTATCGCCGAGCTCGAATCGAAGCTGGCCGCGGCGCAGGTCATCGATCCGACGACCGTCGAAGCGGAGGGGCGCGTGGTGTTCGGCGCGACGGTCGAGCTCGAGGACCTGGAATCGGGCGGCACGGTGACCTACCAGATCGTCGGCGACGACGAAGCCGACATCGATCACGGCCTCGTGTCGATCAGCTCGCCGATCGCGCGGGCGCTGATCAGCAAGTCGGAAGGCGACGTCGCGGCGGTCCAGGCGCCGAGCGGTGCCCGCGAGTACGAAATCATCGCCGTTCGATACGTCTGATGGCGCATCGGATCTTCCGGATCGTGACAATGGTGTGGGTCGGCAGCCTGCTGACGCTTGGCTATGTCGTCGCGCCCGTCCTCTTTTCGATGCTCGACCGCACGACGGCCGGGTCGGTCGCGGCGCAGCTGTTCCGTGTCGAAGGCATGCTCGGCGTCGTGTGCGCGCTGATATTGCTGCTGATCGGCAATCGGATGGTGCGCGGCGGTTTCGTCGACTACAAACGGGTGCGGTGGATTGTCGCAGTCATGCTGCTGTGTGTGCTGATCGGCTATTTCGGCCTGCAGCCGTTCATGAACTCGCTGCGCATCGCCGCGCAGGAGGCGGGGACGGATCTCGCGAATTCGGTCTACGCGAAGCGCTTCGGCGTGCTGCACGGGGTGTCGAGCGCGTTCTACCTGCTCGAAAGCGTGCTGGGCCTTCTGCTCGTCTGGCGTCTGCCGGGACACTTCGCATCCGGGCCGGTCGTGGCGCGGGGTCAGTCCGCCGCCGTGGCGGCCCGCCGCGTCCGCCGATAAATCCCGCCGCTCGGTTGCGGCTCGCCTGCGTCTCGTTTGCCGCTCATTTGCCTATAAAAGAACGGCGCCCGCCTAATGCGACGGGCGTCGCCGCGTTCCGGGCTCCGCCCGGATCACTGCTTACTTCGATGTCTGATGCTGCCGCTTGGCGCTCGCCTGACGCTTCTTCGCGCGCTTGACGTTGCCGCCCGCCGTGACGCGCTCGTTGCCGCGCACGAGCAGCTTTTGCTTCTTGGGCTTGCGCACGACGGGTGCGTCGCGCGTGATCTTCACGGCCTTCACGATTCGTGGCGCGCGCCCCTTCGCTGGCTGCTCCGCTGCTTCGCGGACGCTTGGAATGGCGGTACGGCGGGCGTTCGCGCCGGCGCTGCGGACGGGCGCCGTGTCTTCCGGCCTCCAGATCACGAGCAGCTTGCCGATATGCTGAACAGGGCCCGCGTTGAGGCGATCGCAGATTTCGTCGTAGATCGCGACGCGCGCGTCGCGGTCGTCGCCGAACACGCGGATCTTGATGAGCTGATGCGCGCCGAGGTGGACTTCGATTTCAGCGAGCACCGCTTCGGTCAGCCCTTCAGCGCCGACGAGCACGACGGGCTTGAGCGCATGGGCCTGGGAGCGCAGGTCGGCGCGTTGGGCGGGAGAGAGTTTGAGAGCTGGCATGAGAAGTGACTGACTCGACTAAAATGAGAGGTACTGAAGCGCAAAAATGGGTGAAGGCGGCACGCTGCGCATAGCGCGGGGCGCGCCGGAAGCTCGAAGAGCCTGTAAAAACGGCAGGGCAGGCGGTACAACGCGGCCGATGTCCGGCCGTGCAGCTTTCCACGGCGGGGCGAGAGCGCGAAGCAGCGCGGTTCACCGCAGTTCATCGTAGTTCACAATAGCGCGCCGCCGCGGGAGGCACGCCAGGAAAGCCCTGATTCACCGATCTCCACCGATGCCGGCCGTGGTCGCGCGATGCGGCGGCCGGCCGAATAAGTCGCGTATTATCCGCTAAAAGCCTTGCTTAATGCAGCAAGATTACGCAGCAAGAGTTCATTCTTAATGGCAAAAAACCGCTTCAACCATTCGTGGCTGCACGACCACATCAACGATCCGTACGTGAAGCTCGCGCAGCGCGAGGGCTACCGGGCGCGGGCCGCCTACAAGCTCAAGGAGATCGACGAGCAGGACAAGCTGATTCGCCCGGGGCAGGTGATCGTCGATCTCGGCTCGACGCCCGGAAGCTGGAGCCAGTACGCGCGCAACAAGCTCGCGCGGGGCTCGAAGCGCGACGCAGAGCGCGTGGGCGGCATCGACGGAACGATCATCGCGCTCGACATCCTGCCGATGGAGCCGATCGCCGACGTCACGTTCATCCAGGGCGACTTCCGCGAGGACGCCGTGCTGGAGCAGCTCGATGAAATCGTCGGCGAGCGTCAGGTGGACCTTGTAATCTCCGACATGGCCCCCAACTTGTCCGGTGTGGCGAGTGCGGATGCGGCGCGAATCGAGCATTTATGCGATCTTGCGCTGGAGTTCTCACAGAACCATCTGAAACCGGATGGTGCCCTGTTAGTCAAAGTGTTTCACGGCAGCGGCTATAGCCAGATTGTCGAGAAATTCAAGCACCAATTCAAAATCGTCGCGCCGCGCAAGCCCAAGGCATCGCGTGACAAATCGTCCGAAACGTTTATTTTGGGCAGGCAGCTCAAGCATCCCGCCTGAGCTTGGGCAAACGGAATTGGCGAAATGCGGCCAATTTTCGTCGAATCTGCCAAAAAATCGGCCTCCGCTGCTATTTGCGCCGTCGTTAAACCTTATGGCAGGGGTTAGCGGACTGGATTAGAATGCTTTCGTGGTGCCGCAAGGCGTATGTAGGCGCCCGTCTATGAGTGAGGAGTGGTGCTTTGAACAACAATATGTTCTCTAAGGCAGCAGTGTGGCTCGTGATCGCACTGGTGCTGTTCACGGTGTTCAAGCAGTTCGATAAGCCCCGCGTCCAGGAAGGTGTGTCTTATTCGCAGTTCATGGACGACGCGAAGAACGGCAAGGTCAAGACAGTCACCGTTCAGGGCCGCAATCTTACGGTCACTCCGGCAGATGGTCAGAAGTACCAGATCGTGTCGCCAGGCGACATCTGGATGGTGGGCGACCTGATGAAGTACGGCGTCCAGGTGAGCGGCAAGGCCGACGACGAACCCAACGCGCTCGTGTCTGCGCTGTATTACCTCGGGCCGACGATCCTGATCATCGGCTTCTGGTTCTACATGATGCGGCAGATGCAGGGGGGCGGCAAAGGCGGGGCGTTTTCGTTCGGCAAGTCGCGTGCGCGGCTGATCGACGAGAACAACAACGCGATCAATTTCACCGATGTCGCGGGCTGCGACGAGGCGAAGGAAGAGGTGTCCGAGCTCGTCGACTTCCTGCGCGATCCCCAGAAATTCCAGAAGCTCGGCGGGCGAATTCCGCGCGGCGTGCTGCTCGTCGGCCCTCCGGGTACCGGCAAGACGCTGCTTGCGCGGGCGATCGCCGGCGAGGCGAAGGTGCCGTTCTTCAGCATCTCGGGTTCTGACTTCGTCGAAATGTTCGTCGGCGTGGGCGCGGCCCGCGTGCGCGACATGTTCGAACAAGCGAAGAAGCATGCGCCGTGCATCGTGTTTATCGATGAAATCGACGCGGTCGGCCGTCATCGCGGCGCCGGCATGGGCGGCGGCAACGACGAACGCGAGCAGACGCTGAACCAGATGCTCGTCGAAATGGACGGTTTCGAGGCGAATTCCGGCGTGATCGTGATTGCCGCGACGAACCGTTCCGACGTGCTCGACAAGGCGCTGCTGCGCCCGGGCCGTTTCGACCGCCAGGTGTATGTGGGCCTGCCGGATATTCGCGGCCGCGAACACATCATGAAGGTTCACCTGCGCAAGGTGCCGATTTCGAACGACGTCGATGCGTCGGTGATCGCTCGCGGCACGCCCGGCTTCTCGGGCGCCGATCTCGCGAACCTCGTGAACGAGGCGGCGCTCTTTGCCGCGCGTCGCGGCAAGCGGATCGTCGAAATGCAGGATTTCGAGGACGCGAAGGACAAGATCTTCATGGGTCCGGAGCGCAAGTCGGCAGTGATGCGCGAGGAAGAGCGGCGCAACACGGCGTACCACGAGTCCGGGCACGCGGTGGTGGCGAAGCTTCTCCCGCACGCCGATCCGGTGCACAAGGTCACCATCATGCCGCGTGGCTGGGCGCTCGGCGTGACCTGGCAGTTGCCCGAGCATGACCGCGTGAATCTGTATCGCGACAAGATGCTCGAGGAAATCGCGATTCTGTTCGGCGGCCGCGCGGCGGAAGAAGTGTTCCTCAATTCGATGTCGACGGGTGCTTCCAACGACTTCGAGCGCGCGACCAAGATGGCGCGCGACATGGTGACGCGCTACGGCATGTCCGATGTGCTCGGCACGATGGTCTACGTCGATACGGAACAGGACGGCATGTTCGGCAAGCTCGCGTCGAAGACGGTGTCCGAGGCGACGCAGCAGAAGGTCGACGCCGAAATCCGCCGGATTCTCGACGAGCAGTACGGGCTCGCCCGCAAGCTGCTCGAAGACAACCGCGACAAGGTCGAGGCCATGACGAAGGCGCTGCTCGAATGGGAAACCATCGACGCCGACCAGATCAGCGACATCATGGCGGGCCGCCCGCCGCGTCCGCCGAAAAATCTGCCGCCTCCTTCCGGCGATACGCCGCCGAGCGGCAACAGCGGCACGGAAGTGAAGCCGGGCAACGCAACCGCGCCTGCCTGAGTTTCACTCGATCCGAACAAGGGCTGGTGTGTTCCGCACACCGGCCCTTTTTTTCATTCGTGGCCGCTCCGGCAGCCGGATTCTTCAACTCGTTCTTCTCGAATCGCTTGGACAAATCAACTTCGCAAACGGCCCAGCCCCAGCCGCTTCAATGCGGGCGGTTCACGCTGACCTTCGAGCGGCCACTCGTCATGGGCATCCTGAACGTCACGCCGGACTCGTTTTCCGACGGCGGCCGCTATCTTTCGCGCGGCGACGCCCTGGCGCGCGCCGAGCAGATGCTCGCCGACGGCGCCGACATGATCGACATCGGCGGCGAGTCGACGCGGCCGGGATCGGTCCCGGTGCCGCTCGACGAGGAACTCGAACGCGTGATCCCGATCGTCGAGGCGCTGCGCACGGTCAACGTGCCGCTCTCGGTCGATACCTACAAGCCCGCCGTGATGCGCGCCGCGCTCGATGCCGGCGCCGACATGATCAACGACGTCTGGGGCCTGCGCCGCGAAGGCGCGCTCGACGCCGTCAAGGACAGCAATTGCGGCCTGTGCGTGATGCACATGCTCGGCGAGCCGCAGACGATGCAGCTCCGCGAACCGGTTTATCAGGACGTCGTCGCCGAGGTGCGGGCGTTTTTCGAGGAACGCATCGATGCGCTGACCCGGGCCGGGATTTCCGGCGAGCGGATCTGCCTCGATCCGGGCTACGGATTCGGCAAGACCGAGGCGCACAACTACGCGCTCCTCGCCGGTCTTGCCGACACGCGGCCGGCCGGGACGCGCTTTTCGCTGCTCGCGGGGATGTCGCGCAAGTCGATGCTCGGCGCCGTCACCGGGCGCAAGACGGGTGAGCGCGTCGCGGCGGGCGTGGCCGCCGCGGTGTGCGCGGCGGAGCGGGGCGCGGTGATCATCCGCGTTCACGACGTCGCGCCCACGCTCGATGGTCTGAAGGTTTGGCAGGCAACAAAAGACGCCGGGCTTAGCAGGCATCATTAGCGGGCGCCGATCCACGGGAATCGGCAGGCAGAACACGGCGCGTGCGCGCGCGCCGTCCTTATAAATAAGTCGCAGGCACACAACACGCGCCTTCACGCCTGCGAGGGAGGGTCACCCAACAATGGCACGTCGATATTTTGGAACGGATGGTATTCGGGGGAAGGTCGGCGAGGCGCCGATCACGCCGGATTTCGTGCTGAGGCTCGGCTACGCGGCCGGCAAGGTGCTCGCGGGCGCCGACCGCTGGCAAAGCAAGGGTCGTCCGACGGTGCTGATCGGCAAGGACACGCGCGTTTCGGGCTACATGCTCGAAGCCGCGCTGGAATCGGGTTTTGCGGCGGCGGGCGTCGACGTCATGCTGGCCGGCCCGATGCCCACGCCCGGCATCGCCTATCTGACGCGCGCGCTGCGGCTCGCGGCGGGCGTCGTGATCAGCGCGTCGCACAATCCCTACGACGACAACGGCATCAAATTCTTCTCCGCCGACGGCAACAAGCTGCCGGACGACGTGGAACTCGAAATCGAGGCGCAACTCGATGAACCGCTTGCCTGCGCGCCCTCGGAGCGGCTCGGCAAGGCGCGACGGCTGGATGACGCGGGCGGCCGCTACATCGAATTCTGCAAGAGCACGTTCCCGGCGAGCTTCGACTTGCGCGGCCTGAAGCTCGTCCTGGATTGCGCGCACGGCGCCGCGTACGACGTCGGGCCGCACGTGTTCCACGAACTGGGCGCCGAAGTAATCCCGATCGGCGTGTCGCCGAACGGCTTCAATATCAACGACGGCGTCGGCGCCACCGCGCCCGACGCGCTCGTGCGCGCGGTGCGCGAGAACGGCGCGGATCTCGGCATCGCGCTCGACGGCGACGCGGACCGCCTGCAGGTGGTCGATTCGTCGGGGCGTCTTTTCAACGGCGACGAACTGCTCTACGTGCTGGTAAAGGACCGCATCGCCACCGACGGCAAGGTGGAAGGCGCCGTCGGCACGCTGATGACCAACATGGCCGTCGAAGTCGCGCTGAAGGAGGCGGGCGTGAAGTTCGTGCGCGCGGCGGTCGGCGACCGCTACGTGCTGGAGAAGCTGCGCGAACACGGCTGGCAGCTCGGCGCGGAAGGCTCGGGCCACATTCTGTCGCTCGACCGCCATTCCACCGGCGACGGCATCGTCTCGGCGCTGCTCGTCCTGGCGGCATTGAAGCGCAGCGGCAAGTCGCTCGCGCAACTGCTCGACGGCGTGAAGCTTTTTCCGCAGAAGCTGATCAACGTGCGCATGAGCCCGGGCGCCGACTGGAAGAGCAGCGACGCGATCAAAGCCGCGATCGCGCAGGCGGAGCGCTCGCTCGAACCGAATGGCCGGGTGCTGATCCGCGCGTCGGGCACGGAGCCGGTGCTTCGGGTGATGGTCGAGGCGGCCGCCGAAAAGGACGCGGTTCGGCACGCGGAAACGATTGCGCAGGTGGTAAAGAGCGCGACTTCGTAAGCATTTTGCGAATTAGGCGGAAGCGGGCTACGGCCCGCTTTTTTTTCGCCTTCAGGAGACAATTCATCTGCTTTCATGAGTGTAAGAGGAATGACACGCGAGCTTCACGGAGAGTCACATTACTGTCACAGACAGTGCCTATGCTTCGCCTTGTCGTGTCATCCGCTCACAACCTGGAGGTCTCATGAAATTGATGCAAACCGCGCTGGCTGGCGTAATTGGCGCCCTGTTCGCCATCTCTGCGCAAGCAGCCGATATCACCGGCGCGGGCAGTACCTTCGCAGCACCGATCTATACGAAATGGGCGGACGCCTACCAGAAAACGGGCGGCGGCAAGGTCAACTACCAGGGCATCGGCTCGTCGGGCGGGATCAAGCAGATCATCGCCAAGACGGTTGATTTCGCAGGTTCCGACGCCCCGCTGAAGGACGACGAACTCGCCAAGGAAGGCCTGTTCCAGTTCCCGACGGTGGTCGGCGGCGTGGTGCCGGTGATCAACGTGCCGGGCGTGAAGGCCGGTGAAGTGACGCTGTCGGGCGAACTGCTCGGTGACATCTACCTCGGCAAGATCAAGAAGTGGAACGACCCGGCGATCGCCGCGCTGAACCCGAAGGTCAAGCTGCCGGATACGGACATCGCCGTGGTGCGCCGCGCCGACGGTTCGGGCACGAGCTTCATCTGGACGAACTACCTGTCGAAGGTGAACCCGGAGTGGAAGTCGAAGGTCGGTGAAGGTTCGACGGTCAACTGGCCGACGGGGACGGGCGGCAAGGGCAACGACGGCGTCGCCGCCTTCGTCCAGCGCCTGCCGGGTGCGATCGGCTACGTGGAATGGGCGTACGCCAAGCAGAACAAGATGACCTACGTCGACCTGAAGAACGCGGCAGGCACGGTGGTCGAGCCGAAGACGGAGACGTTCAAGGCCGCTGCAGCGGGCGCGGACTGGTCGAAGTCGTTCTACCAGATCCTGACGAACGAGTCGGGCAAGAACGCATGGCCGATCGTCGGCGCGACGTTCGTTCTGCTGCACGCAACGCAGGAAAAGGCGCCGCAAGGCACCGAAACGCTGAAGTTCTTCGACTGGGCGTTCAAGAACGGCGGCCAGGCTGCCAACGACCTGGACTACATCTCGCTGCCGGAATCGGTCGTTGCCGAAATCCGCACGCAATGGAAGGCGAAGGTCAAGGACGCGTCGGGCAAGCCGGTTGCACAGTAAGTGATGTCTGAAACTGTCCTAAGCTGTTAAGACTGGACAGCAGTTGCACGTTTCGCCGCGCGGCAGGTGCCGCGCGGCCTGACCCAAGGTTCCCATGTCGGACATCAATCTAGCGTCGACTCCGCCTGCGAGCGGCACGCAACGTGCCCCGGGCCGTCTCGGCGACATCGTTTTCGGCGGCGTGACGCGGCTTGCGGCCGTCGTCACGCTGCTTTTGCTTGGCGGCATCATCGTGTCGCTGCTTGTCGCCTCGCTGCCGACGATCGAGAAGTTCGGCCTGAGCTTCCTCTGGCGCGCGGAGTGGGATCCACCCTCTGAAAGCTTCGGCGCGCTCGTGCCGATCTACGGCACCATCGCGACGTCGATCATCGCGCTCCTGATCGCCGTGCCGGTGAGTTTCGGCATCGCGCTGTTTCTCACCGAACTGGCGCCCGCCTGGCTGCGCCGGCCGCTCGGCGTCGCGATCGAATTGCTGGCGGCGATTCCGTCGATCGTCTATGGCATGTGGGGCCTGCTCGTCTTCGCCCCCATTTTCGCCACCTATTTTGAAAAGCCGCTCGGCGCGCTGCTCGGCGACGTCTGGCTGATCGGACGCTTTTTTCAGGGCCCGCCGATCGGCATCGGCATTCTGTGCGCGGGCGTCATTCTCGCGATCATGATCATTCCCTACATCGCGGCGGTGATGCGTGACGTGTTCGAGGTCACGCCCGTGCTGCTGAAGGAGTCGGCATACGGCATCGGCTGCACGACCTGGGAAGTGATGTGGCGCATCGTGCTGCCGTACACCCGAACGGGCGTGATCGGCGGGGTGATGCTTGGCCTCGGCCGCGCACTCGGCGAGACGATGGCAGTGACGTTCGTGATCGGCAACACCAACCTGCTCGACAATGTGTCGCTCTTTTCACCCGGCAACAGCATCACGTCGGCGCTCGCCAACGAATTCGCCGAGGCGGGCCCGGGCCTGCACACGTCCGCGCTGATGGAACTCGGCCTCATTCTCTTCGTGATCACGTTCTTCGTGCTGGCCCTGTCGAAACTCATGCTGCTTCGCCTCGAAAAAGGGGAGGGCGCCAAGTGAGCCAGCCCGCATTCATCGAAAACGATCGCAGCGAAGCGACGCGCATCAAACTTCAGCGCCGGCGCCGCGGCACCAACGCGCTCGCGCTGACGCTCTCGCTCGCGGCGATGGCGTTCGGCCTGCTGTGGCTCGTGTGGATTCTCTTCACGACGCTCAAGCTCGGCATCGGCGGCCTGTCGATCGATCTCTTCACGCAGTCCACGCCGCCCCCGAACACCGATGGCGGCGGTCTTGCCAACGCGATCGTCGGCAGCCTGATGCTCGTCTTGCTCGCGACGTTCATCGGCACGCCGCTCGGCATCCTCGCGGGCGTGTACCTTGCGGAATACGGCCAGAAGGGCTGGCTCGCGAACGTGACGCGCTTCATCAACGACATCCTGCTGTCAGCGCCGTCGATCGTCGTCGGCCTGTTCGTGTATGCGCTCGTGGTGGCGAAGATGGGGCGCTTTTCCGGCTGGGCCGGCGTGATCGCGCTCGCGCTCCTGCAGATCCCGATCGTGATCCGCACGACCGAGAACATGCTGAAGCTCGTGCCCAACGCGCTGCGCGAAGCCGCGTTCGCGCTCGGCACGCCGAAGTGGAAGATGGTGCTGTCGATCACGCTGAAGGCGTCGGTCGGCGGCATCGTGACGGGCGTGCTGCTCGCCGTGGCGCGCATTGCCGGCGAAACGGCGCCGCTGCTCTTCACGGCGCTCTCGAACCAGTTCTTCTCGTGGGACATGAACCAGCCGGTCGCGAACCTTCCGGTCACGATCTACAAGTTCGCGATGAGCCCGTTTCCGCAGTGGCAGGCGCTCGCGTGGGCCGGCGTGTTCCTCATTACGCTCGGCGTGCTCGGACTGAACATCCTTGCGCGCACGATCATTTCGAAAAAATAAGGTGGAGTGATTCCATGAATATGGTTGAAAGTGGTGTCAGTCGCCTGGATGCAAGCACGGGCGATCGCACGGTGGAAGACAAGGCCAGCACGGGCACGACGGAACGCGGCCCGCTGCCGGGCAGCATCAAGCCCGCGCACAGCGCGAAGCCCGCCGATTCGATGAAGCCGAAGATCGAGGTAAACGATCTCAACTTCTTCTACGGCAAGTACCACGCGCTGAAGAACATCAATCTTCGTATTCCCGAGAAGAAGGTGACGGCGTTCATCGGTCCGTCGGGCTGCGGCAAGTCCACGCTCCTGCGCACCTTCAACAAGATGTACGCGCTCTATCCGGAGCAGCGCGCCGAGGGTGAAATCCTGATGGACGGCGAGAACCTGCTCGACACGCGCCGCGACATTTCGCTGCTGCGCGCGCGCGTCGGCATGGTGTTCCAGAAGCCGACGCCGTTTCCGATGTCGATCTACGACAACATCGCGTTCGGCGTGAAGATGTTCGAGCAGCTCTCGCGCTCGGAGATGGACGACCGCGTCGAGTGGGCGCTCACCAAGGCCGCGCTCTGGAACGAAGTGAAGGACAAGCTGCAGCAAAGCGGCTATGGCCTGTCGGGCGGACAGCAGCAGCGCCTGTGCATCGCGCGCGGCATCGCCATCCGGCCGGAAGTACTGCTGCTCGACGAACCGTGCTCCGCGCTCGACCCGATTTCCACGGGCCGCATCGAGGAACTCATCGCCGAGCTGAAGAGCGACTACACGGTAGTGATCGTCACGCATAACATGCAGCAGGCCGCACGCTGTTCGGACTACACTGCCTATATGTACCTTGGCGAGCTGATCGAGTTTGGCGACACCGAAAAGATCTTCATCAAGCCCGCCCGCAAGGAAACGGAAGACTACATCACGGGCCGGTTTGGCTAAGCCGCGGGCAAGAGAAAAGGGACTACAGGAGCACACATGTCCGATAAACATCTGTCAAGCCAGTTCGACGCCGATCTGAACGCGGTGTCGTCGAAAGTGCTGGAAATGGGCGGCCTCGTCGAGTCGCAGATCATCAACGCGATGCAGGCGCTCAACACGTTCGACATCGGGATCGCCGACCAGGTGATCGCAGCCGAAGTGCGGCTGAACACGATGGAAGTCGAGATCGACGAAGAGTGCAGCAACATCATCGCGCGCCGCCAGCCGGCCGCGCGCGACCTGCGCCTGCTGATGGCGATCTCGAAGACGATCACGAACCTCGAGCGCGCCGGCGACGAAGCCGAGAAGATCGCGAAGCGCGTGAAGCGCATCAACGAGGACGGCGCGGGCCGCACGGTGAACATCGCCGAGATCAAGCTTTCGGGCGAGATGGCGGTGACGATCCTGCGCCGGGCGCTCGACGCGTTCGCGCGCCTCGACACCGTTGCCGCCGCGCAGATCGTGCGCGACGACAAGGCGATCGACGACGAATTCCGCGCCTTCGTGCGCAAGCTCGTTACCTACATGATGGAAGACCCGCGCACGATCTCGGCGGGCCTCGACTATCTGTTCATCGCGAAGGCCGTCGAGCGTATCGGCGACCACGCGAAGAACATCGCCGAATTCATCATCTACATCGTCAAGGGAACGGACGTGCGTCACGTGTCGCGCGACCAGCTCGAGCGCGAAGCGCTCAGTTAATTCCCACCCAAGCAAAAAGGTCACAGAGGTGCCGATGCCCAGCAGTATCCTCGTCATTGAAGACGAACCCGCGATCTCCGAACTGATCTCGGTGAATCTGCAACACGCGGGACATTGCCCGATCCGCGCGTATAACGCGGAACAGGCGCAAAATCTGATCAGCGACGTCCTGCCCGATCTCGTGCTGCTCGACTGGATGCTGCCGGGCAAATCCGGCATCGCATTCGCGCGCGAGCTGCGCAACAACGAGCGCACCAAGCACATTCCGATCATCATGCTGACCGCTCGCGGCGACGAGCAGGACAAGGTGCTCGGCCTCGAAATCGGTGCGGACGACTACGTCACGAAGCCGTTCTCGCCGAAGGAACTGATGGCGCGCATCAAGGCGGTGCTGCGCCGCCGCGCGCCTCAGCTGACCGAAGACGTGGTTGCGATCAACGGCCTGCGCCTCGACCCGGCGACGCACCGCGTGGCCGCGAGCCACTCGGGCAGCGACATCAAGCTCGACCTCGGCCCGACCGAATTCCGGCTGCTGCATTTCTTCATGACGCATCCGGAGCGCGTGCACAGCCGCACGCAACTGCTCGACCAGGTCTGGGGCGATCACGTGTTCGTGGAGGAGCGTACCGTCGACGTGCACATCAAGCGCCTGCGCGCGGCGCTGAAGCCCGCGGGCTGCGATGCTATGATCGAAACGGTGCGCGGCAGCGGCTACCGGCTGGCCAAGAGCGCCTGACGCACGGCCGTTTCCACTCTTCGATTCGCCTACATGAACATCATCTGGACGCGCTCGCTCGTGTCCCTTGCGTTGCTCGCGGCGCTGAGCGCGATCGTCGGCGCGATTTTCGGCGTGCGCATCGCGCTCGTGTTCGCGGTGGTGATGCTCGTGGTCCAGGGTTTTTTCAGCACCTTCCACACGCAGCGCCTGTGGCGCCTGCTCGACGCGCCCGTCTACGGAGAAGTGCCGAGCGCGCTCGGCGTCTGGGGCGAGATCTACTACCGGCTGCACAAGCTCGCGAAGCGCTGGCACGCGCAGGTGCGCCAGGTCGAGCAGCAGCACTCGCGCTTCATCCAGGCGATCCAGGCGTCGCCGAACGGCGTCGCGATGCTCGACGACCATGATCAGATCGAGTGGTGCAACGCGATTGCGGAGACGCATTTCGGCCTCGACGCGAAGCGCGACCTGCGTCAGCACATCACGCATCTGGTGCGGCAGCCGGAGTTCGTGCGCTACCTGAATTCGCACCACTACGAGGAAATGCTCGTCATGCGCGGCATGGGGGCGAACCGGCAGCATACGTTGTCGGTGCAGGTGTTTCCGTACGGTGAGAACCGCAAGCTGATTCTCACGCAGGACATCACCGAACTCGAGCGCACGGATTCGATGCGGCGCGACTTCGTCGCGAACGTGTCGCACGAACTGAAGACGCCGCTCACGGTGCTGTCGGGATTTCTCGAGACGATGCGCGAGTTGCCGCTCGACGAGGCCGACCGCGCGCGCTATCTGGAGATGATGGACCAGCAGGCTTCGCGGATGCAGAACATCGTGCGCGACCTCCTCACGCTCGCCAATCTGGAGGGCGACATGCGTCCTCCGGGCGACGGGCTGCTCGACATGCGCGCGGTGATGCGCCATCTCGAGGACGACGCGAACAGTCTTTCGGGGGGCAGGCACCGGATCATTTTTCGCGCCGATGAGTCGCTCACGGTGGCGGGCGCCGAGACGGAGATCGTGAGCGCGCTGGCCAATCTTGTGACGAATGCGATCCGCTATACGCCGGATGGCGGGACGATCGACGTGGCGTGGCATCGCGTTCAGGATCGCGCGGTGTTTTCGGTGCGCGACAGCGGACTGGGCATTCCGGCGGAGCATATTCCGCGGCTCACGGAGCGGTTTTATCGCGTGGACCGCAGCCGGTCGCGGGACACCGGCGGCACCGGGCTGGGCCTTGCGATCGTCAAGCACGTGTTGCAGCGGCATCATGCCGAACTCGATGTCAAAAGCGAAGAAGGGCGCGGGAGCACGTTCATCGTACGGTTTCCTGCGTCGCGGACGGCGGCGCGGAAGTCGATCGCTGCATAGGCTTGGTTTTTTGCTTTCGCCGTACGGGGGGGTCTGCTGGCGCTCGGGGTTGGGGTTTGTTGAACCGTTTGATGCGCTTCGGCTTCTGTGAAACTTGCGTTGTTATCGGTCTATTAGCTTCGCCCCTGTGCGGGGCGGCAGTTACTTTCTTTGCTGCTGCAAAGAAAGTAACCAAGAAAGCAGCTATGGGGTAAGCGGTGTTAGGACGTGATCACAATTGAGTCATTAAGAGTGGCTCGACCGTGGGAGTGTCCACCTCTGTACGTCGAGCGGATGGGTACGCGGACCCACTGCGTCGTCCCGCCGTTAAACGGAGTGGTAAAGCAATCATCCATCCGTCCTCGCTTCGCTCCGACGCGAGGTGCGTCACAACAAAACGCTTCGTTTTTTGCCGCGAGTGACGCTTTCGTCATCTTGCGGCGCATGCCTAGCACGCTACAAACCCCACGCCGGGCACGCAGTGCCGAGGCGGATGAATGACTGCCTTACCATTCCGCTTAATGGCGCGATGACACAGTGGGTCCGCGTACCAAGTCCCTTTGTTATGTAAGGGGGACACTCCCACGGTCGGGCCACTCTGAAAAACTTAAACGTGGTCACGTCCTAACACCGCCGCCCCGCACAGGGGCGAAGCTAATAGACCAATATCAAATCAAGTTTCGTAGGAGCGGAGGCGCATCAAACGGCGTAAACCACAACCCGAGCGCCAGCGGCATGCGCGTGCAAAGAAAGTGACTGCCGCCCCGCACAGGGGCGAAGCCAATAGACCAAGAACAAAGCAAGTTTCACAGAAGCCGAAGCGCATCAAACGGCGCAAACCACAAACCCGAGCGCCAGCGGCAAAACTCCGGCAAGTACTGACCCCCGACCAACCAAACCACGCCCAAGCAAAAAAAGAGAACAAAGCAAAAAAGCCCAGCCGCTCAGGCACAGAATTTCGACAGTAACCCCAGTTGCGCATTGCGCATGGCCCTGCCGGGCCGCCGGCGCCGATAATGTCCGTCGCTCTGCATGAGCCACGCCGACTGGTTGTCGCCGAGAAACACCGACAAACCCTCCGCGATCACGCGGCGCTTCAATCGCCGGTCCCTGATCGGAAACGCGACTTCCACGCGGCGAAAGAAGTTGCGGTCCATCCAGTCCGCACTCGACAAGTACACATTCTCCTTGCCCGCCGCGTAAAAATAGAAGATCCGGTGATGCTCCAGAAAACGCCCGACAATCGAGCGCACCGTGATGTTCTCCGACAGATCCTCGACCCCCGGCTTGAGCGAGCACACGCCGCGCACGATCAGATCGATCTTCACGCCCGCCTGCGACGCCTCGTAAAGCGCGCTGATCACGGTCGGCTCGAGCAGCGCGTTCATCTTCGCGACGATGCGCGCCTTCCTGCCGGCGCGCGCCTCGTCGGCTTCGGCGCGAATCGCGTCGATGAGCCTCGGGTGCAGCGTGAACGGCGACTGCCAGATCTGATGCAGCCCGATCTCGCCGCCGATGCCGGTCAGTTGCTGAAACACGTGATGCACGTCCTCGCAGAGTTCCTGGTCGGCGGTCATCATGCCGAAGTCGGTGTAAAGACGCGCCGTGCGCGGATGATAGTTGCCCGTGCCGAGATGCACGTAACGCTTGAGCATCATCTTGCCGTCCTGCGAGACGCGCCGCACGATCAGCATCATCTTCGCGTGGCACTTGTGGCCCACCACCCCGTACACCACGTGCGCGCCGACCGCTTCCAGCTGCGCCGCCCAGTTGATGTTCGTCTCCTCGTCGAAGCGCGCGAGCAGTTCCACCACCACCGTCACTTCCTTGCCGTTGCGCGCGGCCTGCATCAGCGCGTCCATCAGCGGCGAATCGGTGCCGGTGCGGTAGATGGTCTGCTTGATCGCGACGACCTGCGGGTCCTTCGCCGCCTGCAGCAGCAGTTCGAGCACCGGCTGGAAGCTCTCGTACGGATGGTGCAGCAGGATGTCGCCCTGATCGATCGCATCGAAAAGATTCGATGCATTCGCGATTTCCTTCGGCACGGACGGAATATGCGGGACGAACTTGAGATCCGGCCGGTCGACCATCTCGGGCAACTGCATCAGGCGCACCAGATTGACCGGCCCGTTCACGCGATAGCAGTCGCGCTCGTTCAGCTGGCTTTCGTCGAGCAGCCGCCGGATCATGTGCGGCGGCGTATCGGCCGATACCTCCAGCCGCACCGCGTTGCCGAGGTGCCGCGCCGGCAGTTCGCCCTGAAGCGCGACGCGCAGGTTGGTGATTTCGTCCTCGTCGACGAACAGTTCGCTGTTGCGCGTGATGCGGAACTGGTTGCAGCTTCGCACGTTCAGGTGCGGGAACAGTTCGTCGACGAAGTGCTGCATCAGCGAGCTGAGCAGCACGAAACCGTGCGGATAACCCGAGAGCGCCTCCGGCATGCGCACGAGGCGCGGCAGCGCGCGCGGCGCCTGCACGATGCCCATCACCGCCTGGCGGCCGAACGCGTCCTTGCCCTCGAGCTCGACGACGAAGTTCAGGCTCTTGTTGAGCACGCGCGGAAACGGATGCGCGGGGTCGAGCCCGATCGGCGTGAGCACCGGCAGCAGTTCGTTGTAGAAGTATTCGCGCGCCCAGGCGGTCTGCTGCTCGCTCCACGCTTCGACGCCGTGAAAATAGATGCCTTCGCTCTCGAGCGCGGGCAGCACGATGTCGTGAAGCATCGCGTACTGCTGGCGCACGAGCCGGTGCGCCCGCTCGACAACGAGATCGTAGACGTGCTGCAGCGACATGCCGTCGGGCGAGAGCGAGCCCGGGTTGTCGCGCATCTGCTCCTGCAGGCCCGCCATGCGGACTTCGAAAAACTCGTCGAGATTGCTGCTCGTGATGCAGATGAAGCGAAGGCGTTCGAGCAGGGGAACGGACGTGTCGGCGGCCTGCGCCAGCACGCGTTCGTTGAAACCAAGAATGCCCAGTTCGCGATTGAGTAGCGGGTGGCGTATGGACATCAGCAGGGGAAATGGAGGGTCGGTCGAAAGGGCGACGGAACCTTCGGATAATCTCACAGTAAGATTAATGTTTTGTGACAGTCGCAGTGTCACAAATTCTACGCGGAAAGGGAATAGCGTCGCTTGAGCGGGGCGCCCGGCGCCGCGCATGGATTAGAATTGGTGCGGCGCCGCGGCGCGCTCCCGCTGTGCGCTCTTTTCCCCCATGAATTCTGGATACCCGATGGTCACTCAACCGCACCTTCTTGCCGCCGTAGACCTCGGATCGAACAGCTTCCGGCTCATCGTCGGACGCGTCGAGGAAACGACGGCTGGTAGCCAGATCTATCAGGTCGATGCGCTGCGCGAGCCCGTGCGGCTTGCAGCCGGCCTCTCCCGCGACAAATATCTCGACCGCGCGTCGCAACTGCGCGGCTGGGATGCGCTCAAGCGCTTCGGCGAACGGTTGCGCGATTTTCACCCGGACCACGTGCGCGCGGTCGCGACCAATACGCTGCGCGTCGCGAAGAATGCAGACGAATTTCTCGCCGAGGCGCAGGCCGCGCTCGGCTTTCCGATCGAAGTGATCGCGGGCCGCGAGGAAGCGCGGCTCATCTATGCGGGCGCCGCGCACTCGGTGCCGGCGAGCGCGGGCAAGCGTCTCGTCGTGGACATCGGCGGCGGCTCGACGGAGTTCATCATCGGCGCGCACTACACGCCGATCCACATGGAAAGCCTCTACATCGGCTGCGTGAGCCACAGCAGGCAGTTCTTCGCGGCGGGCAACGTCGACGAATACACGATGCGCCAGGCCGAACTCGCCGCCAAGCGCGAAATCCAGATCATCTCCAGCGAGTACAAGGAGACGGGCTGGGATCAGGCGATCGGGTCCTCTGGCACGGCGCGCGCGCTCGCCGAACTCGTCGAGGCGAACGGCTTCAACGATCCGCACGTCACGCACGGCATTTCGCGCGGCGGGCTGGAGCGCCTGAAGCGCGCGCTGATCAAGGCGGAGAACGTGAACCGGCTGAAGCTCGTCGCGCTGAAGCCGGACCGGGTGCCGGTGCTCGCGGGCGGGCTGTCGATCATGCTCGGCGTGTTCGAGGAGCTCGGCATCGATTACGTCGACACGACCGACGGCGCGCTGCGGCTCGGCGTGCTCTACGACCTGCTTGGCCGTTCGCAGCATCAGGACATGCGCACGGTGACGGTGGAAGGTTTCAAGCGGCGCTACGGCGTCGACGCGGCCCAGTCCGAGCGCATCGGGGAGCTGGCGATCAGCTTCTACGACCAGTTCAACGAACCCGACGACGAACGCCGCGAGGAAAACCGCATGTTCCTCGCGTGGGCGGCGGCGCTGCACGAGATCGGCCTGTCGATCGCGCACAGCGCGTACCACAAGCATTCGGCCTACATCACGAGCCACGCCGACATGCCGGGTTTCTCACGCACCGATCAGGCGCGGCTCGCGGCGCTCGTGCTTGGCCACGCGGGCAAGCTCGGCAAGCTCGCCCATGCACGCGACATCGACTGGACGCTGCTTTTCTGCCTGCGCCTCGCGGCGCTCCTGTGTCGCCGGCGCGCCGATGCGCACCTGCCGGCGATCGAGGTGGAGCAGGCGGGCGGCGGCTTCGACGTGCGTCTGCCGAACGAATGGGTCGTGAACAATCCGCTCACCGACTACAGCCTCGTTCAGGAAGCGGCTGAATGGGAGAAGATCGGGCGGCGCTACCGGGTGGTCTATACCGGGGTTTGAGGCGGCGAATACCAGCATCTCTGTAACGCTGGTCTTTAGCTGCACAGAACGAAAGGCCCGGCGCCGTGAAGGCGCCGGGCCTTTTTCGATACACGCGCCGCCGCAGGGCTCAGCGCGCGTCGCCCATGAAGTGACGTGCGTAGCGCGCGTTGATATCCGACAGGCGAAAGAGCGTGAGGAAATCCGCCGTGTTGAAGTCGGGGTCCCATGCGGGCGCGCCGCAGATCTTCGCGCCGAGCCGCAAGTAGCCCTTCACGAGCGGCGGCGGGCTCACTTCGATACCCGTGCGCAGTTCATCCACCGGCAGCGGCGTGTGGGCAAACGCGCGGTATTCGGGGGCCGTCAGCGCATCGGCGCGCAGCGAATCGTAGAGGTTCGCCGCGAAGTGTCCGCCGTCGCTCATGCCGACGCTCGCGCAGCCGATCATCGTTTCGTAGCCGTTCTGCATCATGTACGCGGCGAGCCCGCCCCACAGCGACATGATCACCGCGCCGTTGCGGTAGTCGGGATGCACGCACGTGCGGCCCACCTCGACGAGCTTCGGCCGCAGATGCGTGAGACGCGAGACGTCGAATTCGCTTTCCGCATAGAGGCGCCCGATGCGCGCGGCCTGATGCGGCGGCAGCACGCGATAGGTGCCGACCACTTTCAGCGTGTCGAGGTCGCGCACGAGCAGGTGGTCGCAATAGGCGTCGAAGGCGTCGACGTCGAGGCCCGCGGGGCCCGTGAGACGCGCGCCCATTTCTTCGGAAAACACGCGATAGCGCAGGCGTTGGGCCTCGCGAAGGGCGTCGTCGGAGCGAGCCCAGGCAACCTGCAGCCGATGCTGTCCCGTGACGGCGACAGCAGCGCGCGGCAGTCGGCGGCGCGAGTCGGGCGCAGGCGATGCGAGCGCTCCGAACGGCAAGGCAGGCGTCGGCGAATCTTGCATTGGCGTTCCTCGATAGGACGTGGCTAGGTCCTCGCCAATGTAGTAACCGGCCATTACGAATGCATGGCATGCGGATGACGTTTCCATGAATCGCCACACGCTGGCCGTGCAGGTCCTCGCAAGTGTGTCCGGTGCCTAGAGCAGGTCGGGGCTCGTGACCGCGCGCAGCACGAGCTGCCCGTCGCCCGCGCGCGGGCGCTGCTGGAACCACCAGACGCCCGCCTTCTTGATCGACCACTCCGCTTCGCTCCCCGTGAAGAGCAGGGCGGCGACGCGGCCGAGCGTCGGCTGATGGCCGACCACGATCACGGTTTGCGCGATCCCGTCGGGCCAGCCCGCGGCCTCGAGCACGGCCTGCGCGCTGCCGCCCGGCGCGAGTGACTCGACGGCGCGATACCGGTCGCCGAACGCCTCGGCGGTCTGGATCGTGCGCGTCGCGGGACTGGCGAGAAACACGGCGTCCTCGTCGATGCGGCTTCGCAGCCATTTCGCCATGGCCTGCGCCTGCTTGCGGCCGCGCGGCGTGAGCTGGCGCACGAGATCGCTCGCGGCCTGGTCTTCGGCTTCAGCGTGACGCCATAGAATGAGATTCATCGATTGTCTCCGTCGCTTGATTTATCCGCTGGTTGCATTGCGCGTTCGTGTCTTGCGCCTCTTTCGTCTCTTTCGACACCGAAACGCGGCCCGCGTGCCGCAAGCACGCCATGTCGGAAAGCGTTGGGGTATCAAGTATCGGCGACGCTTTTCATTGCACGCAGGTCGGGAAAACGCTAGAATCTGCGGCTTGTCGGAGCGTAGCGCAGCCTGGTAGCGCATCTGATTTGGGATCAGAGGGTCGAAGGTTCGAATCCTTTCGCTCCGACCACGATACAAGAAGGGGTTACAAGCCGAGGCTTGTAACCCCTTTGTCGTTTTTAGCGGCTTGCCGATTTTTGCCTTTGTTCGCCGACGTGTTTTTCGCCGACGCCTTTTGGGTCCTTTATGCCGCGTATCGCTTTTGCCGTTGCTCTTTCGCTCTTGCTTGCCGCATGCGCCGATTCGTCCAGCCAGAAACATCCGCCACCGCAGGATCCGCCGGACTACAAGGGCGTGCCCACCGACACGCGGCCGCCCTCCATGCTGATCGCGCCCTCCGCGCCGCAATGACGGGCGCGGTGCGCGGCGTATAATCGGCGCATGACCACGCCCGCCACCGGTTCCACCGCTTCACACGCCCACGCAGACCAGCAAGGCGGATCGCCCGCCGAGGCGCTGCAAGCCGCCGTCGCGATGGCCGACCAGTACTGCCGCGAGCGCGGCCAGAAACTCACGCCGATTCGCCGCACGGTGCTGGAACTGCTGCTTGCATCGGGGCGCGCAACGAAGGCTTACACGCTGCTCGACGAAATGCGCGCGATGCATCCGAACGCGTCGCCGCCCACGGTCTACCGCGCGCTCGATTTCCTGCTGTCGGCCGGCCTGATTCATCGCATCGAGTCGATCAACGCCTTCACGGTTTGCCACGATCTCACGCATTGCCAGCATGGTGTGCTCGTCGTGTGCCAGCGGTGCGGGCGTGTCACCGAATTGCCGCAGCAAAAGCAGCTGCGCCAGAGCCTCGTGATGCAGGTCGAGGCGAGCGGCTATCGGCTCGCCGGCGACGACATCGAACTGAAGGGCATCTGTCCCGCGTGCCAGGCGGCCGAAGATCCGGCTGCCCACCAGCACGATCACGACCACGCGCCGCACTAGCGCCGTAGCGGGGTCCGCAAGCAAAAAACGCAGCCACGGCTGCGTTTTTTGTCAGGATTGCCGCGCGGATGACCCAGGCAGAAATGGCGAAGCCCCGACGCGGGCACACCGGGGCTTCTGACCCGCGTGGACTGTTCGCGCAGAGAAAACACGGGCTGAAATGATTCTATGGCGCCGCCATGCGCCATGTTGTATGCGCTTGTATCGGACCGTAACGCATTGCGACAGCGTTCCGGATGGAGCCCCAGGAAAATCCGGCGATCCGGCACGTAATTATTTCTCCGCATTGACAAAAATTGCGTGTGTCATGCGAATTTTTTGCTGCGCAGGTATCATCGGACGATCCGTCGATCTTGCTGCGATCATGAACTGGCTGTGGATTTTCGTTGCGCTTTGTCCGCTTGCATTCGCGCTGCTCATCGCGTTCGCGGCGCATATCGATCCGTTGTCCGGACGATGGCGAGCCCCATCGGCCGGGGCGAGGCGGGCAATGCGCCCGTCCGGAAGCTCCCTCGCTTCAGCGCTGCCTCATTGCTTGCAGCGGATCACCATCGACCGGTTCTTGATGTTCGCGCCGAAGATGCCGCCCACCGAGCCCCCCGCCGTCGCACCGCTGTCCGCATCCTTCGACACCACGTCGTAGCCGTACGCCCCGCACGTCTCGCCTGCCTTTTTGTAACACTCTGCCCAGCTCGTGCTCGCGTCGCCGCCGCTGCAATTGATGGCGAACCCGGTTTCCCCGGAAGGCAGGTAGGTGAGCGTCGCCGTATTGGCGCAGCCGCCGAGCGCGGCGACAGTGGCTAGGGCCGCAATGACCGCGGCTCCGTTCATCATTTTCATCAAATCTTTCCTCGTTGCTTCAGATTGAGCCTAGCGCGGCGGAAGGTAGCGCGACGGATCGGTCGAGCGCCCGAGATAGCGCAGCTCGAAGTGCAGCATCACGCGATTCGAGTCGGTATCGCCCATTTCGGCGATTTCCTGCCCCTGCGCGACGGTCTGGCCTTCCTTGACCAGGAGCGCGCGGTTGTGCGCATAAGCCGTCAGATATTCAGAATCGTGCTTCACGATCAGCATGTTGCCGTAGCCGCGCAGTCCGTTGCCCGCGTACACGACCGTTCCGCCCGCCGCCGCGACGATCTTCGTGCCCGGCACGTTCGCGATGTCGATGCCCTTCGACGTCTTGCCGTCGAAGCCGCGAATCACGCTGCCGTCTGCCGGCCAGATGAGCGACACGGCTGGCGCCCGCGCGGGCGGCGTGTCGGGAGCGGCATCGCGGCTCGGGGCGGGCGCGCTGCGCGAGGGCGCGGCGGCGGCCGTCGCGGTGCCCGCGGGCGGCGCGACCCGCAGCACCTGGCCGACCTCGATCGAATCGGCATTCGACAGACCGTTCCAGCGCGTGATGTTCTGCACGGACGTGCGGTTCGCCCGCGCGATCTTCGATACCGTATCGCCCCGTTCCACGCGGTAGAAACCCGGCCCGACCGGAGCCGAGCCGCATGCGGCGAGCACTGCGGCCATCGAGACGCAGATGAGCCGTCGAATTCTTGTTGACAACATTGAACCTCGCGAAGCGCCGCTGCGCGCGACGTGCACGACGTGCATACGGTGCGTACGGAGCGCGGCAGACCAAAACGTCCGATTTTAACGTCTCGGGCAAGCCGGGCGCGAAAAGTGGCCCGGCGACGCTCCCGCGGCTGCGTGCGAAATCAGTCGGGCGTCGACACGACAAGGCGCAGCGACGCGGCTTCCGTCTTGCCCGGGGCGAGCCAGCGCAGGCCGCGCCCGTTGTGGATTGCGTCGGGCAGGCCGATCCAGGGCTCGACGCAGTAGAAATCGGAGGTATCGCTTTCCGTCCACGTGGTAATGGCATACCAGGGCACCGAATCCGGCTGGTGCAGCTCGAAGCTCACCGCGCGCCCGAGCCCGGGCGTGACGAGCCGCACCGGCTGATCGGCCGGTCGGGTGAAGCAATGAAACCGGTCGACGATCGCGGGATCGGCGAGCGAATAGTGCGATGCGCCCGGCTGCGCCTCGCTGATCGATCCGTCTTCCAGCTGATGGCGGCGCTCCGTGCGCGGCAGTTCCACCCGGCTTGCGGCGCGCTGCTCGTGCGGCAGGTGAAAGTAGAAGTGATGGCCCGCGTAGTAGGGCAGCGCGACTTCGCCGGGATTCGACGTCGTCAGTTCGACTTCGAGCGTGTTCGCATCGATGAGCCGGTAGGCCGCCTCGAAGCGAAACGCGAACGGATAGCCGGAGCGGGTCGCGTCGCTGTCCACGAGCGTCATGCGCAGCCCGTGGCCGTCGGCGTCCTTCGTGCACGTGAACGGCAGATTGCGGGCGAAACCGTGCGTGGGAAGCGTGTGGACCACGCCGTCGGGGTCGCGCCACTTGCCGATCTCGCCGTCGACGAAATGCCGCCCGAGAAACGGAAACAGCAGCGGATTGCCGCCGCGGATCTTCGCGGCCTGCGACCAGTCGGGCGACGCGGGCCAGTGAATCACCTGTTCGCCGCCGACGCGCCAAGTCATGAGGCGCCCGCCCGCGTGCGGGGCGAGCGAGATCGTGGCGCCGTCGCGCGCGAGGTCGATGATGCCTTGCTCTGAGGACATGGTGTGGCGCACTCCGTTGGACGTTGGACGCGGGTTTGCAGACTTGCACGCAGTGTTCCAGACCCGCAGATTCTGCCTCGCTTTTTCCTACGGGGAAACCCTTTGCGGGAAATTGCGACTGACGGGCGAGGGCATTCGTGTGTTTTTATGAAGCCAATGTTGGAAACCAGACGGACAAGGAGTGAAGAATGGATCTCGCGATGACGATGGGACTGGCGATGTTTGGTCTTTTTGGCGCGAGCACGGCCATATTTCTTTATAAACTTGTCTCCTGATTATCAGCCTTTCACGATGCGCTGATACTCGATCCTTTCGGATCGCCTTTCTAATAATTACGATAATATTTATTTTCTCCGACGATTCGCTGTCGGCTGATTTTGCCCATTTTTAACGCTTGGCGATGCCATTTACGATCGGCATAATCGGTGCCGCTTGCGCGCCGTGCCGTTCCGCTATTTCTTCATACTTGTGTTCGCCGTTTGATCATTTCGCCCGCCCGCTTGCCGGGGCCGATGACCCATCAAGCGGCTGACCAGAATCGCACGACGCGTCCTTAATCCGCAACGAAAAAGGATCGACGCGTGACTTTGTGGTTTCTGGTTTTCCTCAGCGTGCTCCAGGGCGTGACCGAACTGTTCCCGGTCAGCAGTCTCGGCCATACGCTTCTCGTCCCCGGTCTGATCGGGATGCACATCGACAAGCACGCACCGCAATTACTGCCCTTTCTCGTCGCGTTGCATCTCGGCACTGCGTTCGCGCTGCTCTGGTATTTCCGCAAGCGCTGGATCGAGCTGATCGGCGGCTGGTTCGCGTCGCTCGGCGGGCGTCGCAACGAGCACGGCCACATGATGTGGGCACTCATCATCGGCACGATTCCGACGGGCATCGTGGGCCTGCTGCTCGAAAAACGCATCGAGCAGATTTTTCACGACCTGCGGATCGTCGCCGCCGCGCTGATGGTGAACGGCCTGCTGCTGTGGTTCGGCGACCGGCTGCAGCGCTCGCGTGCGGTTCGCGCGCCGGAGAAGCTCACGTTCCGGCAGGCGTTCCTGGTCGGCCTCGCGCAGATCGGCGCGCTCGTTCCCGGCTTTTCGCGCAGCGGCCTCACGATGATCGCGGGCGTGGGCGCGGGGCTCACGGCGGAGAAGGCCGCCGAGTTCTCGTTCCTGCTCGGCACGCCGATCATCTTCGCGGCGGGCGTGCTGGAATTGCCGAAACTCTTTCATGCATCGGGCCAGCTCGCCGACGCGCTGCTCGGCGGCGTGCTCACGGGTATCGCCGCGTATCTGAGCGTGCGCTTCCTGATGCACTATTTCGAAGGGCGCGGGCGGCTCGCTTCGTTCGGCGTCTATTGCGTGCTCGCGGGCGCGGTCTGCCTCGGCTGGTTCATGCTGCATCCGCAGCCGGTCTGAGGGCACACGATGCATGGCGGCGCGCTCGCGCCTTCGTGATGAAGCCCGCGAGCCGTCGATGAGGTAAAATCCTCGCTCTCTTGCGACGCGGCAGTAGCTCAGCTGGATAGAGCATCGGCCTTCTAAGCCGAGGGGCGGGGGTTCGAGTCCCTCCTGCCGTGCCAGAGATATTCCAAAACATCACACGCGGCGCGTTCGCGCCAGCGCTTCCTCCCGCACGCTCCCACCGCCTCGCATCGCCTGCTCGTAGCCTCGCGGCGCGAACACGGCCGTCAGTCCGATCATCGCGACGAGGCTCGCGGCGAGCATCGACCATGAAACCGTGAAGCCGCCGCTCGCATCCCGCACGATGCCCGCGACGATCGGCGCCGCCGCGGCGATCACGAAGCCCACGCCCTGCACGAACGCGACGAGCCGCGCGGCGAGCGCCGGGTCGTCGGTGTGATCGAGCGTCAGGACGAGCGTCAGCGAAAACACGCCCCCCAGCCCTGCGCCGAGGAGCGCGACGACGACGAGCGGCGCGGCGGTGGGCGCCGCGAGCAGCCCGGCGAAGCCGGTCAGCTGCGCGACGAGCCCGGCCGCGAGCCACGGACGCCGGTCGCGAAAACATCCGGCCGCCATCGGCAGCAACAGCGCGGACGCAGCCTGGAACACCGTCATGATCGCGAGGAGCGCGCCGCTCGCCGTCACGCTGCGGCCGAGCTGCTGATAGTAGGCGGGCAGCCACGCGACGAGGCACGTATACCCGCCGTTCACAAGGCCGAAATAGATGCCGAGCGTCCACGCGCGCCGGTTCAGAAAGAGTGTCGGCGTGTGGCCGGCGGACCGTGCGGCCGGTGCCCTGCGCGCGGCGGCGGCGCGCATCAGGAGCGCCCACAGGGCGAGTGCGGCGGCCGCGGGCAGCGCCCACACCGCGAGCCCCGCGCGCCACGAAAAGAGTGTCGCGACGCCCGGCGTGAGGCTCGCGCCGAGTCCGCCGCCCGCCATGATCGACGCGGAGTAGAGGCCCATCGCGGACGGCAGGCGCGCCGCGAAGCGCGTTTTCATCACGCCCGGCAAGAGCGCCTGGATCACGGCGACGCCGACGCCCGCCATCGCCGCGCTCGCGATCAGCGCGCTCCCCGAATCGATGAAAAGCCGCGCCGCGCACGCGAGCACGATGCCGGCGAGGCCGAGCGCCACGCCGCGCGCGTTGCCGATCACGCGGGCAAGCGCGCTCGCGCCGAACGCGCACACGCCCATCGCGACGACGGGCAGGCCGGTGAGGAGCGACGCATTCTGAAACGAAAGTCCTGTCGACGCGAGAATCACGCCGGTCAGCGGACTGATCGAGGTGAGCAGAGGCCGCAGATTGAGGCCGATGGCGACGATGACGGCGAGCCACGCAAGTTCGGAGCGCTGCGCCCTCATCGTGCGAAATCCGCTGCGATGATCGTGCCGTTCGCCATCACGAGGCGGCGCGGCGGCCGTGAAGCGACCGCATGCGCGACGGTCTCGGCGTCGACGAGCACCAGGTCGGCGCGCGCGCCGGGCACGAGGCCGTAGCCCGCAAAACCGCAGCCGCGCGCCGCCTCCGTGCTCACGCACGCGAAGGCGGCGGCGAGATCGTCGTCGCGTCGCAGGTCGTAGCGCATCGCGATCAGCATCGCGCGTTCGAGCATGTCCGGCGAGCCGAAGGGCGTCCACGCGTCGCGTACGCCGTCGTTGCCGCTGAACAGCGTGATGCCGGCCGCGCGCGCCGCATGAAAGGGCGGCACGGGCGTCGAGGCCGGCGCCGTGGTGAGCAGCGCGACGCCCGCGCGCGCGATCCGTTCGAGAAGCGCGTCGCGCTCGCGCTCGGGCAGCGCGCCGAGGCAGAACGCATGGCTCACGACGACGCGGCCCGCCAGGCCCTCTGCCTCCACACGATCGAGGAGCAGGCCGAGCGTGAACGCGCCGAGCGCGCCGGGCTCGTGCAGGTGGATGTCGATCGGCTTCTGGTGCTTCGTCGCGAGCGCGAACGTGAGGTCGAGCGAGGCGGCCGGGTCACCGTCGATGGCGGCGGGATCGAGCGCGCCGAGCACGTCGGCGCCGAGCGCGAGCGCGGCGTCGAGCAGCTCGCGCGTGCCCGCCCGCCCGAGTACGCCCGACTGCGGAAACGCGACGATCTGCATGTCCAGCACGTCGCTCAGTGCGTCGCGCGTCGCCATGACGCCTTCGAGATGGCGCAGGCCCGCGTCGGTATCGATATCGACGTGCGTGCGCAGGCGTGTCGTGCCCGCGCGCAGGAAGGCGAGCGCGAGCGCGCGCGAGGCCCGCGCCGCATCGTGCCCGCTCGCCGCGCGCCAGCGCCGCTCGTTCTCGATGCGATCGACGAGCCGCGCGCCCACTTCGTTGCGATACCAGGGCATGCTCCACGTGGTCTTGTCGAGATGCGTGTGGCCTTCGACGAAGCCCGGCAGCAGCAGCGCGCCTTCGCCGTCGATCAGCGTTTCGCCGGGCCCGGGCGCGCTCGCGTGCCGGTGCGCTCCGATGGCGGCGATCGTGCCGTCGACGATCCGCACGTCGGCCGGCGCCGCGCCGAACGGACGCACATTGGTGATCAGGACAGTCGGTTTCATATGATCAAAGCCTCGTTCTTGGTTGACCATTTTATGATGATTTGGTCAACCATCAGCGAGAGACTACCGCAGTCGCTACAATGTGGAGCATCCAAATAGTGCTTATAGCAACGGCGTCGCGTTCATGGCCCCCCGCACAAAACCCCCGCTCGAAGAACCTCCCGTAGACGAACGCGTCCACGCCGCGATCACGTCCGCGTTGTTGCAGGGCAAGCTCGCGCCGGGCGCGCAGCTCGTCGAGCGCGACCTCGCGGCCGCGTTCGGCTGCACGCGGGGCACGATCCGCAAGGTGCTGACGCGGCTCGGCTTCGAGGGAAAAGTGACGCTCGCGGCGAATCGCGGGGCGTTCGTGCCGTCACCGTCCGCGCACGACATCCGCGAGGTGTACCGGGCGCGCCAGCTGATCGAGGCGGGCGTGGTCGTGGCCCTGTGCGGCTCGCTGACGGTGCAGCAGAAGCGCCGCCTGCGCGCGCACGTGAAGAGCGAGGAGCGGGCGCTGAAGGAAGGCAGTGTCGAGGATTGCGTGCGGCTCGCCGGGCAGTTTCATCTGCTGCTCGTGGAGCTGGCCGGCGCGGCCGAATTGCAGGCGTTCTTCGCGCAGCTCGTCGCGAAGACGGAGCTGTACAAGGCGCTTTTCGATCCGTCGAAGGGGTCGAACTGCGCCTCCGACGAGCACAGCCGGCTCATCGAGGCGCTGGAGGCGGCGGACCTCGACGCGGCGCTCGCGGCCATGCGCGAGCACCTTGCCGAACTGGAAGACCGGGTGCTCGCGCGGGCGGATGCGAAGGGCGGCACCGATCTCGTCGCGCTTTTCGGCGGCGCGTGAGCGGCGACCAGCGACAAGCGACCAGCGACCAGAAAAGATACCTACAAGGAGACACGGCGATGACCAGAATCACCGGCGGCTGTCTGTGCGGCGCGGTGCGCTACGAATCCGGCGGCCCGGCGCTGATGGCGCTGCGCTGCCACTGCCGCGATTGCCAGTATCTTTCGGGCGGCGAGCCCGCCGATGCGCTTGTGGTGCCCTCCGCGTCGCTCAGGCGCGTGAAGGGCGAGGACCGCTTCTACTGGACGCACGCCGACTCGGGCACGCGCGTGTTCCGCTCGTTCTGCGCGCAGTGCGGCACGCCGCTCTTCGCGGGCAACACGGCACATCCTGAAGCCATCGCGATCAAGCTGGGCTCGCTCGACGAGCCTTCGAAATATCCGCCGACGAGCCACATCTGGACCGCGTCGGCGCAGTCCTGGCACTACATCGATCCGCAGCAGCCGGCATTCGAGCGCAACCCGCCCGGGTGAGCGGGCGGGCAAGTCGGGCCGGTCAGTTTGCCGACGCGGTGCGCGCGGCGGCTTCGTCGCGCCACACGTTGTCCTTCACGGCGATCTGCCGCGGAATCAGCTTCGCGCGATAGAACGCGTCGGCGACGTCCTGCTGGGTCGCGACGATCCGGTCGTCCACCGGGGTCGCGGCATAGGGCACGCGGCGCACCCATTTCTCGACGATCGCCGCATCCAGCCCGACCTTCGGCGCGAGCAGCGCGGCGGTCTCGGCCGGATGCTGCGTGACCCATGCGCCGCCCGCACGCAGTTGCCCGATCACCGCGCGGATCGCCTGGGGATTGCGCTCGGCGAAGCTGCGCGTCGCCTCGTAGAAGTTGTAGGGCTTGGGAAGTCCCGTGTAGTCGGCGAGCGTGCGCACCTTCAGCGCTGCCTGAGCCGACGCGTAATACGGGTCCCACACGATCCATGCATCGACGTCGCCGTTCTCGAAGGCGGCGCGTGCGTCGGCGGGCGGAAGATAGACAGGCGTGATGTCGGCGGACGTCAGCCCGGCCTTTTTCAGCGCTTCGAGCAGCAGGAAATTGGAACTCGAACCCTTTTGCAGCGCGACGCGCTTGCCCTTCAGGCCGGCGAGCGTGCGGATCGGCGAGTCGGCCTTCACGAAGACCGCTTCGTTGCTTTCGCCGCCCGGCTCCGCGCCGACATAGACGAAATTCACGCCCGCGGCTTGTGCGAACACGGCGGGCGGTGCGCCCGTGTAGCCGAAATCGATGCTGCCGGTATTGAGCGCTTCCAGCAGTTGCGGACCGGCGGGAAACTCGAACCACGACACCGTATAGCCGAGCGGCTTCAGTTTCTGTTCGAGTGTGCCCTGCGCCTTGAGCACCGCGAGCAGCCCGGCCTTCTGATAGCCGATGCGGATCTGTGCGGCGGGCGTTGCGCCGGTATCGCCGGCGAAAGCGGAGGAGGAGGCCGCCGCGAACGCGGCGAGCGTTGCAGCGGCGAAGAAACGAAGAAACAGGAAGCGGAAAGTACTCATGGCGGGTTCGTGGTCGATGGAAGTCGGAACTTCCATCGACCATAACTGCGCCTGCGGTCCGCGTCGAACAAGCGATCGTGAGAAGCTAATCACGCATCGCCTGCAATCGAATGCAGCTTATTGCGCGTAGTCGAGGGTGTTGGTCAGGTCGCCCATCGGCTTGCCGCCGTTCGCGACCAGCGCCGCATCGCGTGCCGCGAGGCCCGGAAGCTTCGGCAGCGAGTAGCGCGTCGTGATGAAGCGCAGGATCGAGGTCGTGTCGTATTGCGTGTGATCGACGAACCCCTTCTTCGCGAACGGCGAAATGACCAGCGCCGGAATGCGCGTGCCCGGACCCCAGCGGTCGCCCTTCGGCGGCGCGACGTGGTCCCAGAACCCGCCGTTCTCGTCGTACGTCACGATCACGACCATGTTCTTCCACTGCGGGCTCTTCTGCAGATGCGCGATCACATCGGCGATGTGGGTGTCGCCCGACGCGACATCGGTATAGCCCGCATGCTCGTTCAGGTTGCCCTGCGGCTTGTAGAAGGACACTTGCGGCAGCGTGCCCGCGTCGATCGCCTTGATGAACTCGGAGCCGTTGGTGCCGCCGTCGAGCAGATGCTGCGCGCGGTTCGCCGTGCCCGGTGCGAGGTCGGCGAAGTAGTTGAACGGCTGATGGTGCGTCTGGAAGTCCGGCACCACGTTCACCGCGCCGTTGATGTTCGACGGATCGGCAAGCGCCGCGCCCCACGAGCCGCTATACCACGCCCACGACACGCCCGCCTTGTTCAGCAGGTCGCCGATATGCTGCTGCGTCTGCGGCGGCAGCGTCGTTGCGACGGACGGGTCGGCGTACGCCGGATCGCCGCCTGCGGCCGGCTTGTTGCCGCTCGGCTGATACGGCGGCTGCATCGTGTTGATCGCGAAGAAATCGGGCGTGAGGTTGCCCGAGTTGACGAACTTCGGAATGCCGGTGAGCGCCGAGGCGGGCGAGTTGTCCGCGAGCTTGAGCGACACGCCGTCCGGGTTCACGACCGAGATCGAGGCTGCCGCCGGGCTCTTGTCCGCGTTCGGATAGACCGGCGTGCACGCACACACGAGCCACTGGTGGTTCAGGAACGAGCCGCCGAACGCGCTCATGAAGAAGTTGTCGGCAAGCGTGAACTGCTGGGCGATCTTGTAGAGCGGCAGCTTGTCGGGGTTCGTGTTGTAGTGCCCCATCACGAGACCGCCCGAATCGGCCCAGGCGGCGAACTTGTCGTTCTTGCCGCCGTCGATCTGCATCTGGTTCTCGTAGAAGCGGTGATACAGGTCGCGCGTCGTGACCGACAGCGACGTGTTGTAGCCAGCGGGGTCGTCGATGGCGAACGGTGCGTTGGGCATGTTCACCGTCATCGCCTCGGTGATCGCGGGCGTCACGCCCTTCGCCGTCAGGCCGCCCCACACCGCCGGCAGAGCGGTGAGCACGCTGCCGTCGCGGTCGAGCTGCTTCGCCGTTTGCGCGGTCACGTTCTGCATGCCGTTCGCGCCGGGGAAGTTGCCGTACAGGTTGTCGAAGCTGCGGTTTTCCGCATAGATCACGACGACGTTCTTCACCGACGAAATGTCCGCGTGATTGCTGTCGCTGCCACCGCATGCGTACAGTCCGAATGCAGTGAGCGCCGCGAGCGGCACTGCGCAGACGAGTTTCTTGTTCATTGGGGTCTCTCTCGTGTTGGGGAGCCGGTGCGCTGACTGTCGTCGATGCGCCTTACAGAACCTCACCGGCGGCGAAAGTATTGCAAGCACTTTTGACGTGGCGATGTAATAGCGCTTTCAATTGCGTAATTTGAAACACCGGAATCGCGCGCGGGTGTCATGTCACGTAAAGGACATATTGGCGACATACGCTTCGGCTTCTTCTTCCGTCCGCTCGCGTGCCCATGTTTTCCAAGTCCCTGTCGTATATCGCTTTTTCCCTGGCTTGCTCGGTATTCGCGGCGGCGCTCGCCGGGTGCGATTCGCACGCGGCCACTGCGGCCACCGCGACGGCCCCTTCCGTGCCGCAGGGGCAGTCACGTGCGCAGGTTTTCGAAGCTGTCAGGCAGATGACATCGGTCGGCGAAAAAATCTTCTTCGACCCGACGCTGTCGGGCTCCGGTAAGCTCGCCTGCGCGTCGTGCCACAGCCCGGATCACGCGTTCGGGCCGCCGAACGCGCTGTCGGTTCAACTGGGCGGCAGCGACATGCACCGGCCCGGAATTCGCGCCGTGCCCTCGCTCAAGTACCTGCAGGCGGTGCCGCAGTTCACCGAGCATTTCCACGACTCCGATGACGAAGGCGACGAAAGCGTCGATGCCGGTCCGACGGGCGGCCTGACCTGGGACGGGCGCGTCGATCACGGTGCCGATCAGGCGCGCATTCCGCTCACGTCGTCGTTCGAGATGGGCAGCACGCCCGCGAAGGTCGTGGCGGCGGTGAAGGCGGGCGCCTACGCCGAAGACTTTCGCCGCGCATTCGGCGCAAACATCTTCGACAGCGATGACAAGGCGTTCGCCTCGGTGCTGCGCGCGCTCGAAGCGTTCGAGCAGGTGCCGCAGAAGTTTTATCCGTACACGAGCAAGTTCGATGCGTATCTCGCGGGCAAGGCGAAGCTCTCCGACGCCGAGATGCACGGCCTGCAGCTCTTCAACGACGAGAGCAAGGGCAACTGCGCCGCCTGCCACATCAGCCAGCGCGCGAAGGACGGCTCACCGCCGCAGTTCAGCGACTTCGGGCTGATCGCGCTCGGCGTGCCGCGCAACGGCGCGCTGCCGGTCAACAAGGACCCGCGTTATCACGACTTGGGAGCATGCGGCCCGGAGCGGACCGACCTGAAGGGGCGAAGCGAATTCTGCGGATTGTTCCGCACGCCGTCGCTGCGCAACGTCGCGCTGCGCAAGACCTTTTTTCACAACGGGATTTACCATTCGCTCGACGACGTAGTGCGTTTCTATGTCGAGCGGGATACCAATCCGGAGAAGTTCTATCCGGTGTCGAAGGGGGTGGTGCAGAAGTTCGACGACCTGCCGAAGCGCTACTGGGACAACCTGAACACGGAGGCGCCTTTCGATCGCAAGCGCGGCGAAAAGCCCGCGCTCGACGAGGCCGAGATCAAGGACGTCGTCGCGTTCCTCAATACGCTCACCGACGGCTACCAGGCGCCGGTGAAAGCGGCGTCGAACTAGGCGGCGATCGACCGGCAGAGCAGCGCGAGCGTGACGAACGCGCCGACCAGGAGGGCCATGCCGGCCCAGGCCACGGCGCGCGGCCATTCCACCACTTCTTCCGTGCTGTTCCAGAGCGGATGCCGCGTGAACAGGCGGTCGACGAGCAGGACAGCGCCGGGAATCCCGCCCGCACACGCGATGCTGACAATGGCGAGCACCCAGTAGAAGGTCGGCGTATCGATGGCGGAAAGTAGAGTGGACATGATCGGATTCCAAGGGAGTGCCGCTCGGTGTGGCGGGGACTTCACGATGTTAGGCATCGACCGATAACGGGACCATCGGAACAGTCTCAAAAACATCCGAGGCAGGCTGGGCAAGGCGTTCGGCACCGGGCGGCCGCTGCGCCATGACGCGGTTGCGCGGCGTCTTTGCGGTCGCGCCTCATGCTATCCTCGTCGGACCCGCCGGACGCGCCGCGCTTCGAGACGCCGCGCGCGACCATCGAATTCCGACCCGAGGAGGTTGTTCCATGCCGTTGAAATTGCGCACGCTCACCCGTGTTTCCGCCCAGTCGATCGCCGCTTTCGCGCTCATCGCCGCGAGCGTGGCCGCATCCGCCGCGAATCTCGGCTTCCTGAACGACACGCCGCTCACCTACATGAAGCAGCGCGACCTGCAGGCGCTCAACAGCGCGGCGCGCACGGCGCTCGAAACGAAGGAGGACGGCCAGTCGCTCGAGTGGAGCAATCAGGGCGCGGGCAACCCGGTGCCGATCAAGGGCACCGTCACGCCGCTGGATACCGTCAAGGATGGCGACCGGACCTGCCGCAAGATCACGCTCGTCGCCATCGCCAAGGGGCAGACGCAGACCTGGACGCCGACCGCCTGCAAGACGGGCAGCGGCAAGTGGCAACTGCAAAAGCAGTAAGGATGGCGTCGAACATCACTGCGCACGGCGACCGGGCAGCCGTCCGATGAGCGGGCGAATCGTGTCGTGCGGCGTCGTCATGCTGAACGGGCAGGGTGACGTGCTGCTCTGCCATGCAACGGAGACCTCGCACTGGGACGTGCCGAAGGGCCAGGCCGATCCCGGCGAAAGTCCGCTCGACGCGGCGTTGCGCGAACTCGTCGAGGAGACGGGAATCGTGTTGCCGGCGTCGCGCCTGAAGGATCTCGGACGCTTTCTCTATCGCCGCGACAAGGATCTGCACCTCTTCGCCGTGCGCGTCGCCGAAGACGAGGTGCAGCTCGAAAACTGCGTCTGCGAGTCGTATTTCCCGCGCTATCGCGACGGCACGATGATCCCCGAGATGGATGCGTACCGCTGGGTCAGCCACGCCGACGTCGACAAGTTTGCGAGCCGCAGCCTCGCGCGGCTCTTTCAGACCACGCTCTCGCTCGCGGAGCTTCACGAGACGCTCGACTAGCTAGTCCAGCGTGCGGTCGTTCGGATTCGCGAACAGCGCCTTCATTTCCGGCGAGAGCGGAAACTGCAGATTGATGCCGTCGGGCGGGATTGGCTGCATGAACCACTTGTCGTAGAGCCTTGCGGCTTCCCCCGAGCGCTGCATGGTGGCGATCACGTCGTCGACGAGCCGCTTGAACACCGGATCGCCCTTGCGCATCATGCAGCCGTAGGTCTCGAACGCGAGCGGCACACCTGTCACCCCATAATCGCGCCGCGCGGCGCCCTCCTGCGCGATCTTGCCGTAGAGCAGAGGGTCGTCCATCACGAACGCGACGGCGCGATCGGTCTTGAGCGCCTGAAACCCTTCGGCGTGATCGCGCGCGCTGATGATGCGAAGGTCGAGTTTCTTGTCGAGCGACATCTGGCGCAGGAGGCGCTCGTCGGACGTGCCGGCGGTCGTCGAAACCGTCTTGCCCGCGAGATCCTCGTAGTCCTTGATGCCGGACTTGCGCTTGACCGCCATCCGGATGCCGTACTGAAAGAAGCTGTTCGAGAACGCAACGAGTGCGTCGCGTTCGGCAATGTGCGCCGTCGATCCGCATTCCAGATCGACCTGGTTGTTGACGACGAACGAGATCCGGTTCGCCGATGTCACCAGCACGTTCTTCACGGCGAGGTTGGGCAGCTTGAGGCGCTTCTTGATCTCGTCCACGACTCTCAGCGCGATCTCGTGCGAGTAGCCGGTCGGCTGCTGCTGGCGGTCCAGATACGAAAACGGCACCGACGACTCGCGCACCCCGAGCACGATGGTGCCGTTCTCCGCGATCTTGCGCAGCGTCGCGGAGGGCGGCATCTGGTCGACGGCGCTCTGGGCCGCGGCGAGCTCGCTCGCCGGCGCCGCAGCATGAGCGGCCGCGCCCGACAGCACGCAGGCGGCGGCGATCCAGCAGACGCATCGGCTTGCCGGGAGACGGCGCGGCGCAAGACGGCGCGGCAGTTTCATGGTGTCCTCGCGGGTGGCGGCAGGGCGTAGCGCTCGGGCGCTTCTGAATGGTAAGACGCGTGCGAACCGGAAAGTTCGCACGCGTCGTCGATCGAGCGGGGATGCCGCGGCCGGTGATCGCGCGGCTTGCCGGCTTTCGTCACCCGGTTCAGGCGGGTTTGCCCCAGCTGTCGCGCAGGCTGACGATGCGGTTGAACACCGGCTTGCCCGGCTGCGAATCGACGCGATCGGCGACGAAATAGCCGTGCCGCTCGAACTGGAAGCGGTCTTCGGCCGACGCTTCACGCGCGCTCGGTTCGAGGTACGCGTTCACGACGCGCTTTGAATCCGGATTGAGCGCGTCGAGGAACTCGGCGCCGCCCGCGCCCGGCTGCGGTTCCTTGAAGAGCCGGTCGTAGAGGCGCACTTCGGCCGGGCACGCGTGCTGCGCGCTGACCCAGTGGATCGTGCCCTTCACCTTGTAGCCATTCGCGCCTTCGGTGCCGGACTTGCTGTCGGGGAAGTAGTTGCAGTGGACCGCGACCACGTTGCCGTTCTCGTCCTTGTCGGCGCCCGTGCATTCCACGACGAAGCCGTACTTCAGGCGTACCTTGTTGCCCGGAAAGAGCCGGAAATAGCCCTTTGGCGGCGTTTCCTGGAAGTCTTCGCGCTCGATCCACAGTTCGCGCGAGAACGGGAACGTGCGCGTGCCGCGCTCCGGATGATGCGGATGCACCGGTGCGCTGCAGTCTTCGGCCGTGCCTTCCGGATAGTTGTCGATGACGAGCTTGAGCGGGTCGAGCACGGCGATCGCGCGCGGCGCCTTGTCGTCGAGGTCATCGCGCAGCGCGCCTTCCAGCACGCTCATGTCGATCCACGAGTCGACCTTCGTCACGCCGATGCGCTCCGCCATCAGGCGGATGCTTTCCGGCGTGAAGCCGCGCCGGCGCACGCCGACGATGGTCGGCATGCGCGGGTCGTCCCAGCCGTCGACGTGATTTTCCTGCACGAGCTGCAAGAGCTTTCTCTTGCTCGTGATCGCGTAGGTGAGGTTCAGGCGTGAAAACTCGATCTGCTGCGGAAGCGGCCGCGCGAACACGCCGTCGTCGGCGAGCTGCGCGAGGAACCAGTCGTAGAGCGGGCGGTGATCCTCGAACTCCAGCGTGCACAGCGAATGCGTGATGTTCTCGAGCGCATCCGACACGCAATGCGTGTAGTCGTACATCGGGTAGATGCACCACGTGTCGCCCGTGCGGTAGTGGTGCGCGAAACGGATGCGGTAGATCACGGGGTCGCGCATGTTGAAGTTCGGCGAGCTCATGTCGATCTTCGCGCGCAGCACGTGCTCGCCTTCCTGGAACTCGCCCGCCTTCATGCGTCGAAAGAGTTCGAGGTTCTCGGCGGGCGTGCGCTCGCGGTACGGCGAGTTCCTGCCGGACTCCGTGGCCGAGCCGCGGCTCGCGCGGATTTCCTCGGCCGACTGGCTGTCGACGTACGCCTGGCCCTTCTGGATGAGCAGCTCGGCGAATTCGTAGAGCTTGTCGTAATAGTCGCTCGCGAAATACAGGTGCTCCTGGCCGTCCTTGTTCCAGTCGTAGCCGAGCCACTTCACGGCGTCGATGATCGACTCCACGTACTCGACGCTTTCCTTTTCCGGATTGGTGTCGTCAAAGCGCAGATGGCAGACGCCGCCGTAGTCGCGGGCGATGCCGAAGTTCACGCAGATGCTCTTCGCATGGCCGATGTGCAGATAGCCGTTCGGCTCGGGCGGGAAGCGCGTCTCCACCCGCTGCGACCATTTGCCGTTGCGGTTGTCTTCGTCAATGATGTTGCGGATGAAATTGGATGCCGCCGGGGCGTCGTTGCGATCGGTGTTCATGCGAAAAAAGAGAGCGGACGAGGGCGCCTACACATTCGGAAGCGTTCGATAAGACCGGATTGATCTGCCGATTCTACCTTACGGGACGGGCGGGGACAGCCGGTCCCGGCCTTTTGTTGCCGATTGACACCTATATGAGGGCAAACGCCTGTGCCGCAAGGCGCGGGCGTCTGTTCCCCTACGAGATTGTTTCGCGCGTAACGGGAGGTAAATCGCGTTGTTCGGGGCGAACCGCGGCTCTTATGATTGGCTCGCCCTTCGAGGCACCGCCTGACAGAACACGCAAGCAAAGGAAAAACCGGACATGAACAAGATCGCACACACGACGCTCAAGCTCGCCGCCGCCGGCGCCCTCATCGCGAGCCTCGCTGCCTGCAGCGGCCTGAGCCGCCAGCAGACGCACGCGGCCATCGGTGCGGGAGCGGGCGGCGCACTCGGCTACGTGCTGACGGGCGGCCCCGTCGGTACGATCGCAGGCGCCGCCGCCGGCGGCCTGATCGGCGCGGGCACGCGCTGACGCGGCGCGCGGCCTCGGCGCCGAATATATCGCCCGGATGCTGCCGCCGCCGCGCTCCGAGCGCGGCGTGCAGCCAGGGTCCCCGGCGGCCACGATAAACGTCCACTGCTCCGCGCGCGCCGCGCAGCCGCCCCTCGCGGCTCTTCTTTCGCCGGGAAGCCTTCCCTGACGCCGCCCGGCCCCTTCAGATCGCCTTCGACGCCCGCAACTGCGCGATCCGCGCTTCGTCATAGCCGAGCAACTCGCCCAGCACGCTGTCCGTGTGCTCGCCGAGCATCGGCGGATGGCGCCGCGCCTCGGGCGGCGTCGCGCTCATCCTGATCGGGCTCGCCACCAGCCTGACCTTCGCGCCTGTCGGATGGGGCAGCTCCACCTGCATCCCGCGCGCGACGACCTGCGGGTCTTCGAACACTTCCCCCAGATCGTTGATCGGCCCGCACGGCACGCCCGCCGCCTCGAGGGCCGCGAGCCACGCGTGCTTGCCGCGCTCGCGCACCATGGCGGCGAGGATCGGCACGAGCGTGTCGCGGTTCCTCACGCGCGACGGATTGGTGGCGAAGCGCGGGTCGTCGGCGAGTTCCGGGCGGCCGCCCGCGTCGACGAACTTGCGGAACTGCCCGTCGTTGCCCACCGCGACGATGATCCAGCCGTCGCTCGTCTGGAACGTCTGGTACGGCACGATGTTCGCGTGCGCGTTGCCCCAGCGCACCGGCGGCTGGCCGCTCGCGAGGAAATTCGTGTTCATGTTCGCGAGCATCGCGACCTGCACGTCGAGGAGCGCCATGTCGATGTACTGGCCTTCACCCGTGCGGTCGCGGTGGGCGAGGGCGGCCATCACGCCGATCGTCGCGTACATGCCGGTCATCAGGTCCGCGATCGCGACGCCCGCCTTCTGCGGCCCGCCGCCCGGCTGGCCGTCGCGCTCGCCGGTGATGCTCATGAAGCCGCCGATGCCCTGAATGATGAAGTCGTAGCCCGCGCGCTGCGCGTAGGGGCCGGTCTGGCCGAAGCCCGTCACCGAGCAGTAGACGAGATCCGGCTTCACCGCCTTCAGCGATTCGTAGTCGAGGCCGTACTTCTTCAACTGCCCGACCTTGTAGTTTTCCAGCACGACATCGCTTTGCGCCGCCAGTTCGCGGATGATCCGCTGGCCTTCGGGCGTCGCGATGTCGACCGTCACCGAGCGCTTGTTGCGGTTTGCGGCGAGGTAGTAGGCGGCTTCGTGCGTGTCCTCGCCGGCGGGCGTCTTCAGGTAGGGCGGGCCCCAGTGGCGGGTGTCGTCGCCGGTTTCCGGACGCTCGATCTTGATGACGTCGGCGCCGAAATCGGCGAAGGTCTGGGCGCACCAGGGACCCGCGAGCACGCGGGTCAGGTCCAGCACGCGGATATGGCTCAAGGCTCCCATGGGTGGTTCGTGTCTCCGTGATTGACCGATGCCGGCAGGCGGGCAACGTGCGGAGCATGGTAATGCATTCCCTGCGGCATTCGCTGCGTCCGCCAAAGCGACGCCTTGCGCGTCGCGGCGGGAACTGCCCGCTGCACGGGTTGCCGGGGCAAGCGTCCGGGCGGGGCGGGCGATGAGGTCAGACCGCGTCAGCGGGGCGCTGCCACGACCACGTACTGGGTCTCCGTGCCGGCGTATTGCGGCTGGTACCACGTGTTGCCGCACTGCTGATAGGCGACGCCGTCGACCATTACCGGCCCGCAGCCCGCAGGCAGCGAGCGCGCGATGGACCCGACGACGGCGGCCGTCACCGCGACGGTCGCCGTGACGGCGGCAGCCGTCGCCAGCGGGTGGTAGTCGTCGCGGCCGCGCACGTCGACGTTCACGTTCCGGTTGACGTCGATGTCGTTGCGCGAGCGGTCGATGCGCACATCATCGCCACGGCTGCGATCGCCACGGATGCTATCGGCGCGCACATGGCCGGCCCGGTCACGGTTGCCGGCATTCCCGCGGTTTTCCCACGCATGGGCGGAGGCGGCGAGGGTCAGTGCGCCCAGGGCGAGCGCGATCATGAAGCGATTGATGCGGCTGTTCGTGTTCGATTTGATTATTGTCATGCTTCGAGGCCTTGCGATAACGATTGATCCGGGCGCGGTCCGCGGGATCGCGGTGTGCGCTCGCGGCGAAGATCACGATGCGTGCCGCGGGCGCCGCTATCTGCATCGGGTCCGAATCGCGTCTGCGAGCCGGTTTTCATGAGCGGACCGTGCCTTGTGTGTCACACATTTGCACATGAATAAGGGGTGCAGAATGCGGACGGAACGGCAGCCCCGTCCGGGACGGCGGCAATTTCTCATGGCTCCGCAGACGGGTCAATTTTCGAGATGAACGGGCGGCCGGACGTGTCGTACCCGATCCGCGCCAGGCCGCCCGATACCCTGCCGGCCAGTTCCCGTGCCGGCGGCGCGAGCCTCGCATCGTGAGAGGCGTTTCGGCGCGTGGCCCCGATACGCCGAAGGCCCGCCGGACGGCGCCCGCAACGCCCCGGCCGGCTCGCGGCGATCCGACGGCGATCCCGTATAATCAAAGGCTAACTTTGCCGCGCGCATGTCCAGGCGCGGATGAATCGAAAAACCGGGCTGCGAGCGCCCCGCCTTTCGCCGCCCATCCGACGCATCACAAAACAGCAGACCGCCCCAGTACGCCATGAAAGCTGCCGATATCCGCGAGAAATTCCTGAAGTTCTTCGAATCGAAGGGCCATACGATCGTCCGTTCGTCGAGCCTCGTGCCGGGCAACGACCCGACACTGCTCTTCACCAACTCGGGCATGGTCCAGTTCAAGGACGTGTTCCTCGGCGCGGAAACGCGCCCGTACTCGCGCGCGACCACCGCGCAGCGCAGCGTGCGCGCGGGCGGCAAGCACAACGACCTCGAAAACGTCGGCTACACCGCGCGTCACCACACCTTTTTCGAGATGCTCGGCAACTTCTCGTTCGGCGACTACTTCAAGCGCGACGCGATCCACTACTGCTGGGAGCTGCTGACGAAGGTCTACATGCTGCCCGCCGACAAGCTCACGGTCACCGTCTACAAGGAAGACGACGAGGCCTACGCGATCTGGGAAAAGGAAATCGGCGTGCCCGCTGCGCGCATCATCCGCATCGGCGACAACAAGGGCGCGCGCTACGCCTCGGACAATTTCTGGCAGATGGCCGACACCGGCCCGTGCGGCCCGTGCTCGGAAGTGTTCTACGATCACGGCCCGGAAATCTGGGGCGGCCCGCCCGGATCGCCGGAAGAAGACGGCGACCGCTTCATCGAGATCTGGAACCTCGTGTTCATGCAGTTCAACCGTGACGCGCAGGGCAACATGACGCCGCTGCCCAAGCAGTGCGTCGACACGGGCATGGGCCTCGAGCGGCTCGCGGCCGTGCTGCAGCACGTGCACAGCAACTACGAAATCGACCTGTTCCAGAAGCTCATCCGGGCCGCATCGCGCGAAACGGACACGGCGGACCTCACGAACAACTCGCTGAAAGTGATCGCCGACCACATCCGCGCGTGCTCGTTCCTGATCGTCGACGGCGTGATCCCGGGCAACGAAGGCCGCGGCTACGTGCTGCGCCGGATCGTGCGCCGCGCGATCCGCCACGGCTACAAGCTCGGCCGCAAGGGCGCGTTCTTCCACAAGCTCGTCCCCGATCTTGTCGAGGAAATGGGCGCGGCCTATCCGGAACTGCAACAGGCGCAGGCGCGCGTCACCGACGTGCTGCGCCAGGAAGAAGAGCGCTTTTTCGAGACCATCGAGCACGGCATGTCGATCCTGGAAGGCGAGCTTGCCGACCTGGAAAAGCAGGGCACGAAGCAACTGAGCGGCGAACTGGCGTTCAAGCTGCACGACACCTACGGCTTTCCGCTCGACCTCACCGCGGACGTGTGCCGCGAGCGCGGCATGACGGTCGACGAAGCCGCGTTCGACGACGCGATGGCGCGCCAGCGCGATCAGGCGCGCGCGGCGGGCAAGTTCAAGATCGCGTCGGGCCTCGAATACTCGGGCGCGAAGACCACCTTCCACGGCTACGAGAAGGAAATCTTCGACGACGCCAAGGTCGTCGCGCTGTACGTGGAAGGGGCGTCGGTGGATCAGCTGAGGGCCGGCCAGCATGCGGTCGTCGTGCTCGATCACACGCCGTTCTACGCCGAATCCGGCGGCCAGGCGGGCGACCAGGGCGTGCTCGCGAACGCGAGCGTGCGCTTCTCGGTGCTCGACACGCTCAAGGTGCAGGCCGACGTGATCGGCCATCACGGCACGCTCGAACAGGGCACGCTCAAGGTCGGCGACATCGTGAAGGCCGAGATCGACGCGATCCGCCGCGCCCGCACGGCCCGCAACCACTCCGCGACGCACCTGATGCACAAGGCGCTGCGCGAAGTGCTGGGCGGCCACGTGCAGCAGAAGGGCTCGCTCGTCGACGCGGACAAGACGCGCTTCGACTTCGCGCACAACGCGCCGATGACGGACGACGAGATTCGCCGCGTCGAGGCGATCGTGAACGAGGAAGTGCTGTCGAACGCGCCAGGCATCGTGCGCGTGTTGCCGTACGACGAAGCCGTGAAGGGCGGCGCGATGGCGCTTTTCGGCGAAAAATACGGCGACACCGTGCGCGTGCTCGACCTCGGCTTCTCGCGCGAACTCTGCGGCGGCACGCACGTGCGCCGCACGGGCGACATCGGCCTCTTCAAGATCGTGATGGAAGGCGGCGTGGCGGCGGGCATTCGCCGCGTCGAGGCGATCACCGGCGACAACGCCGTGCGCTACGTGCAGGAACTCGACGCGCGCATCAACGCGGCGGCGGCCGTGCTGAAGGCGCAGCCGTCGGAATTGACGCAGCGCATCGCGCAGGTTCAGGAAACCGTGAAGTCGCTGGAAAAGGAGCTTGGCGCGCTGAAATCGAAGCTCGCGTCGAGCCAGGGCGACGAACTCGTGTCGCAGGCGGTGGAGGTGGGCGGCGTGCAGGTGCTCGCCGCGCAGCTCGACGGCGCGGACGTGAAGACGCTGCGCGAAACCGTCGACAAGCTCAAGGACAAGTTGAAGAGCGCGGCGATCGTGCTGGCTTCCGTCGAGGGCGGCAAGGTCAGCCTGATCGCGGGCGTGACGGCGGAGGCGTCGAAGAAGGTGAAGGCGGGCGAACTCGTCAACTTCGTCGCGCAGCAGGTGGGCGGCAAGGGCGGCGGCCGGCCCGACATGGCGCAGGCGGGCGGCACCGATCCGGCGAACCTGCCGGCGGCGCTCGCGGGCGTCAAGGGCTGGGTGCAGCAGCAGCTTTGATGCGTCCTCCGACGTTTCCTGCTGCGCAGCGCGTCGGCCCGCATTGACACAGCAATCAGGAAAAAAAGCCTGGTCTGTCGCGACAGACCAGGCTTTTTTTGTTTTCCGCGGCGCGCGCGTGTTCGTGCGCCGCGCCGGCTATCCGATCCGGTATCGCGCGGCAACCCAGGCGAGCCCCGCGCTGCCCGCGACGAGCGCCGCCACCGCGAGCCACAGCGCGATCGAAAACGAGCCGGTGTGCGCGGCGACCGGTGCCGCGACGAGCGGCCCCGCGATCTGTCCGACGCCGTACGCGGCCGTCGCGTAGCCCATCAGCCCGGCGGCGCGCTCGCCGCGCAGCCGGCGCGCTTCGCGCATCGCGAACAGGGTGATCGCGGTGAACGGCAGGCCGATCAGCAGGCTGCCGAGCGCGAAGCCCGCCGTCGTCGGAAAGACGATCCCGAGCGCGATCCCGACGGCCTGCAGCAGGTAGCAGCCGGCGAGCAGCGCGCGGTTGTCCCAGGCAAGCGGTAGTTGCGACGCGATCAGCGCGCCCGGGATCAGCGCCGCGCCGAAAACGGGCCAGAAGAGATCGGGCCAGGGCGAGCCCGGCAGCGCGGCGCGGGCGATCACTGGCAGGAAAGTCGCCGTGATGATGTAGCCGAAGCCCGGCAGGCCGTAGAGCACGGCGAGCCAGAGCGCCTGCGCCCGATGCTTCTCGGGCGGCGCGGCGATGCTGCGGGCGGCGGCTTCCCTGTCCCTCGGCGCGGCGCAGCGCCTCGCGCACGGGTCGTTGGCGAATGTCCGCCAGACGAACGCGCCCGCCACCGCAGAAAGCACGGCGAAGCCGATCCACGCGGCAGCGGCGCCGAGCGGCCCCGCCGCCGCTGCGAGGAGCCCCGTCACGACAATCCCGACGCCCGGCCCCGTGTAGATCACGCCGCTCCACTGATGCGCACCGAGCTCGCCGAGCCGGCGCAGCCCCCATTGCGACGCGAACACGAACGTCCACGCGCTCACCGCGCCCGCGACGAACCGCACGGCGGCCCAGAGCCAGAAGGCGTCGGTCAGGCCCATCGCGAAAGTCAGGACGACGGTCGTGGCGAGCCCGGCGCGTACGACTTTCGCGTGATCGTGGGAAATCGCCGCGCACGTCACGGCGCCGATGAAGTACCCCGCGTAGTTGAGCGACGCGAGCCAGCCGCCGTGGCGGATATCGATGGCGCCGCTTGCGAGCATCATCGGCAGAAGCGGCGTGAAGGCGAACCGCCCGACGCCGAGCGCAACCGCCAGCACGACGGCGCAGCCGATCGCGGCATCGCGCGCGGGGTGGCGGGCGGAGGAGAAGAGCGGAATTCGAGCGGACATGAGAATGCCATCGGAAATTACAAGACACCGGCTGATCCTAGCTTGACCGATGCATCCTGAAAAATGAATAATCGAGATTCAATGCATCACGAGGAGAGATTTGAATGGATCTCGCGGCGCTCCATATTTTCCGGACGGTCGTGCGCGAAAACGGCGTGACGCGCGCGGCGGCGAAGCTCAACCGCGTGCAGTCGAACGTCACGACGCGCATCCGGCAGCTCGAGGAACAGCTCGGCACCGAGCTCTTCACGCGCGAAGGCCGCCGCCTCATCCTGACCCCCGCGGGCGAAACGCTGCTGCCGTATGCCGAGCGCCTGCTCGCGCTCGCCGACGAGGCACGCCATGCCGTCGCGGAAAACCAGCCGCGCGGGCGTCTGCGCCTCGGCACGATGGAAAGCACGGCGGCGACCCGCCTGCCGCTCGCGCTCGCGCAGTACCACCACCGCTGGCCCGAGGTGGCGCTCGAACTCGTGACGGGCGTGACGCGCAAGCTGATCGACGGCGTGCGCGACTTCGAGCTCGACGCGGCGCTCGTCGCCCGGTCGCCGGATCCGCGCGTCGCGCCCGTGGACACCTTCGACAGCGTGGCGGTCTATCGCGAGGAACTCGTGATGCTGACGCCGCGCGGCCACGGGCCGATCGGCAGCGCGCGCGACGTGGCGCCCTCGACGCTCGTTGCGTTCGAGCGCGGCTGCGAGTACCGCGCGTACGCGCAGCGCTGGTACGAGCGCGACGGCCTGCGGCCCGCGCGCGTGCTGGAGCTCGGCTCCTACAACGCGATCATCGCGTGCGTGGCGGCGGGCGCGGGCGTCGCCGTGATGCCGCGCGCGCTGCTCACGAAGACGCCGAGCGAAGGCGTGGGCGTGCATCCGATCCCGGCGATCGGCCCCATCGAGACCATGCTGATCTGGCGGCGCGGCCATTGCTCCGCCGCGCTGAAGGCGCTGCGGGAACTGCTGCTCGCCGACGCGTCGGCGCGGCCCGACGCCCCGGACCCCGTCACTCCCCCGCACGAGCTCGCGCAAGACGCGGAACCTGCGCTCTCGGCGCCCGTGTCCGCGGCCCGCTGACGGGCGCGCGGCCGCACCGCCGCGGTCCCCGGCGGCGGCCCGCGCGCTTTTCCGCCAACGGCTAAAATGGCCGGCACCGTTCCCGCGATGTGATCGCGCCTTACAGCGTGGGTTTTCGCGCTTCGGACCGCATCCCTCCCTGCCTTCACTGGACCGCATGCAACACTTTGCCTCAGACAATTACGCCGGGATCTGTCCCGAAGCGCTCGCCGCGCTGATCGAAGCCAACAACAGCGGCCACGAGCCGTCCTACGGCGACGACTCCTGGACGCAGCAGGTCTGCGACCGCATCCGCGACCTGTTCCAGACCGACTGCGAAGTCTTCTTCGTCTTCAACGGCACGGCGGCCAATTCGCTCGCGCTCGCGTCGCTTTGCCAGTCGTATCACTCGGTGATCTGCCACGAACTCGCGCACATCGAAACGGACGAATGCGGCGGCCCCGAATTCTTCTCCGGCGGCTCGAAGCTCCTCACCGCGACGGGCGAAAACGGCAAGCTCACGCCCGACGCCATCGAAGCCATCGTGACGCGCCGCGCCGACATCCACTATCCGAAGCCGAAAGTCGTGACGCTTACGCAGTCGACGGAAGTCGGCACCGTCTACAGCGTCGAGGAAATCCGCGCGATCGCGGCGATCGCGAAGCGCCGCCACCTGAAGGTGCACATGGACGGCGCGCGCTTCGCGAACGCCGTGGCCGCGCTCGACGTGCATCCGTCGGAGATCACGTGGCGCGCGGGCGTCGACGTGCTGTGCTTCGGCGGCACGAAGAACGGCCTGCCGGTGGGCGAGGCGGTCGTCTTCTTCGACCAGGCGCTCGCCGCCGACTTCGCATACCGGCTGAAGCAGGCGGGGCAGCTTGCGTCGAAGATGCGCTTCATCTCCGCGCCGTGGCTCGGGCTGCTCGACAACGACGTCTGGCTGCGCAACGCGCGCCACGGCAACGCGATGGCGCAACTGATGGCCCGGCGCCTCGCCGCGATTCCCGAGGTGAAGGTGCTGTTCACGCCGCAGGCCAATGCGGTGTTCGCAGAACTGCCGCCGCGCGTGGCCGCCGCGCTGCGCGAGCGGGGCTGGAAGTTCTACCAGTTCATCGGCTCGGGCGGTTGCCGCCTGATGTGCGCGTGGGACACGAAACAGGAAACCGTCGAGCAGTTCACCGACGAAATCCGCGCGCTCTGCGCGCGTCAATGACCCCTGAAACCATGAGCCACTACCGATACTGCCCGCGCTGCGCGAAGGAACTCGTCGAGCGCACCGACCCGCACCACGAAGGCGGCCGCGTGCGGCTCGCCTGCCCCGACCCCGAGGCGCACTACGTGCACTGGGACAACCCGCTGCCGGTGGTCGCGGCGATCGTCGAATATGACGGGCGGGTCCTGCTCGCGCGCAACGCGGCGTGGCCGGAAGGGCGCTTCGCGCTCATCACCGGCTTTCTCGAGAACGGCGAGACGCCGGAAGAGGGCATCGCGCGCGAGGTGTTCGAGGAGACGTCGCTCGTCGTGCAGTCGGCGGAACTCGTCGGCGTGTACGAGTTCATCCGCAAGAACGAGCTGATCATCGCGTATCACGTGAAGGCGAGCGGGACCATCACGCTCTCGCCCGAACTGCTGGAATACCGGCTCGTCGAGCCCGCGAACCTCAGACCGTGGCGCGCGGGAACGGGACACGCGGTGGCCGAGTGGATGCGCCGGCGCGGCCTGCCGTACGAATACGTCGACCGGCCGGGGCAATAGCCGACATCGGTCACGACCGGTCACGACCGCCCATGACCGCCCACGCCCCGTCACGCCCGGCCGCCGGCGCGGGCCAGACGCGCCGCGCGCTCGCGCGTTCGGCCTGACGCGGGTCGACGCCGGCCGACGCAGGTTGACACGCGTTGCGCGCGGCTCCTAACATGCCCGAACGCCCACTTCGCTCGCCCTCACACGCCATGGCCTTCATCTTCTATCTGACGCACATCCATCTCGGCTACGACGCGCTCGGCATGCTCTCGCACGAGTGCGTGCGCACGGGCATGAAGCGCCCGCTTGTGATCACCGACAAGGGCGTGGCCGCCGCGGGGCTCGCCGCGCGGGTGCTCGAGTCCGCGAAGCTCGGCGCGTTGCCGGTTTTCGACGAAACGCCGTCGAACCCGACCGAAGCGATGGTGCTGAAGGCCGCGGACATGTACCGCAGCGAGCACTGCGATGGCCTGATCGCCGTGGGCGGCGGCTCGTCGATCGATCTCGCGAAGGGCGTCGCGATCGCGGCCACGCATCCGGGCACGCTCACCGAATACGCGACCATCGAAGGCGGCAGCAACCGGATCACCGAAAAGGCCGCGCCGTTGATCGCCGTGCCGACCACGTCGGGCACCGGCAGCGAAGTGGCGCGCGGCGCGATCATCATTCTGAACGACGGCCGCAAGCTCGGCTTTCACTCGTGGCATCTGCTGCCGAAGTCGGCTGTCTGCGACCCGTCGCTCACGCTCGGGCTGCCCGCAGGCCTGACGGCCGCCACCGGCATGGACGCGATCGCGCACTGCATCGAGACGTTCCTCGCGCCCGCGTTCAACCCGCCCGCCGACGGCATCGCGCTCGACGGCCTGGAGCGCGCGTGGGCGCACATCGAGCGCGCGACGCAGGACGGCCAGGACCGCGACGCGCGCCTGAACATGATGAGCGCGTCGATGCAGGGCGCGATGGCGTTCCAGAAGGGCCTGGGCTGCGTGCATTCGCTGTCGCATCCGCTTGGCGGGCTCGCGGTGAACGGGCGCACGTCGCTGCATCACGGCACGCTCAACGCGGTGGTCCTGCCCGCCGTGCTGCGCTTCAACGCATCGGCGCCGAGCGTGGTGGCGAACCGGTGCTACATGCGCATGCGCCGCGTGATGAATCTGCCGGAGAACGCCGATCTCGCGCAAGCGCTGCACGACATGACCGCGCGCCTCGGGCTGCCGACGCAGCTTTCGCAGATGGGCGTGGAGCCTTCCATGTTCGACAAGGTGGTGAAGGGCGCGCTCGCGGATCACTGCCACAAGACCAATCCGCGCGAAGCGAGCGCCGAGGACTACCGGCGCATGCTCGAGGAGTCGCTTTAAACGATGAGCAAGCCGATTCCCGCCAAGCGCGCCGATTTCCCGCACGTCCTCGCAATCACGACACGCTGGTCGGATAACGACGTGTACGGCCATGTGAACAACGTCGTCTACTACAGCTACTTCGACACGGTGGTGAACGAGTACCTGCTGCGCACCGGCGTGCTCGATTTCGAGGGCGGCGCGACGATCGGTCTCGTCGTCGAGACGCAATGCAACTACTTCGCGCCGGTGGTGTTTCCGCAGCGGATCGAGGCGGGGCTGCGCGTGGCGAAACTCGGCACGACGAGCGTGCGCTACGAAGTGGCGATCTTCGGCGAGGGCGACGAAGAGGCGTCCGCGCAGGGACATTTCGTGCACGTCTACGTCGATCGCGTGACGCGCCGCCCGGTTCCGCTGCCCGATGCGCTCGCCGCCGCGCTTGCGCCCCTCGCGCCGCTCGCGAACGGATAGGCGTGCAGCCGTTCGTCCAGTGGTTCGCGCTCAGTCTGCTTAACGGAGTGAGCATCGGGCTGCTGCTGTTCATGCTGTCGGCCGGGCTCACGCTGATCTTCAGCATGCTCGGCGTGCTCAACTTCGCGCACGCGAGCTTCTACATGCTCGGCGCGTACGTCGGCTACGCGCTCGCGGCGCGCGGCGGATTCTGGTTCGCGATGATCGCGGCGCCGCTTCTCGTCGGCGTGCTGGGCGCGCTCTTCGAGCGGCTCCTCTTGCGCCGGGTGCATGCGCGCGGCGCGCTCGCGGAACTCCTGCTCACCTTCGGCGCGGCCCATCTGATCGGCGAGGCGGTGAAGCTCGCCTGGGGCCTCGCGCCGCTCGACGCACCGGTTCCCGCGCTGCTCGACGGGCCGCTCTTCACGCTCTACGGCGCAGCCTTTGCGCGCTATCGCGCATTCATGATGGTGCTCTCGATCGCGATGCTCGCGGCGCTGTACGCGGTCCTGCGCGTGTCGAAGACGGGGCTCGTCGTGCGCGCGGCGCTCACCCATCCGGCGACCGTCGAGACGCTCGGCCATGACGTGCCGCGCGTCTTCACGACGGTGTTCGGAGTCGGTACGGCGCTTGCCGCGCTTGCCGGCGTGATCGGTGCGCCGCTCTTCGTGATCGAACCGTCGATGGCCGATGCGATGGGGCCGATCGTGTTCGTCGTCGTGGTGATCGGCGGGCTGGGCTCGCTCGGCGGCGCGCTCGCGGCTTCGCTCCTGATCGGCTGCGTGCAGACGTTCGCCGTGGGGACGTCGGCGTCGCTCGGCAGCATCGCGGCCCTTGCCGGCGCGCAGGTGCCGCCCGCGTGGGCGTCGCTCTCGGTGGCGCAGATCGCGCCACTCCTGCCGTACCTGCTGCTCGTCGCGATGCTGAGCGCGAGGCCGCGCGGACTCTTCGGCGAGCGGGCGGACGATGCCTAGCCGATTCGCTCCGTGGCTCGTGCTGGTCGCGGCGCTCGGCCTTCCTGCGTGCCTGCCGTCGCAAAGCTGGCTCTTCGCCTACTGCGCGCAGACCGCGACGATGATCGTCTTCGCGCTTTCCTACAACCTGCTGCTGGGACAGACGGGGCTGCTGTCGTTCGGGCATGCGGCCTATGCGGGCCTCGCCGCGTTCGCCGCGGCGCACGTGTTCAACCGCTACGGCGTGCCGCTGCCGCTGTTGCCGCTCATCGGCGGCGCAGCGGGCGCGCTCGCGGGCGTGCTTCTCGGCTTCGTCTCGACACGCCGCGCGGGCACCACCTTCGCAATGATCACGCTCGGCATCGGCGAGCTCGTCGCGGCCTGCGTGTGGCTCGTGCCGGGCTGGTTCGGCGGCGAGGGCGGCGTGCCGATCGACCGCGCGGGCGGCGCGCCGCTCCTCGCGTGGACGTTCGGCCCCGCGCGCGAGGCGTACGCGCTGATCGCCGTGTGGTGCGTGCTCGCGTGCGCCGCCATGTACGCGTTCACGCGCACGCCGACGGCCCGGCTCGCCAACGCGGTGCGCGACAACGCCGCGCGCGCCGCGGCGATCGGCTTCGATCCGCGCCGCGTGCGCTTCACGATGTCGGTCGTGGCGGCGTTCTTCGCGGGCGTCGCGGGCGTGCTCGGGCTGATCAACGTGGAGCTTGCATCGGCCGAGGGCGTCGGGCTCGCGCGCTCGGGCAGCGTGCTGATCGCGACCGTGATCGGCGGCACGGCGTCGTTCTTCGGGCCCGTCGCGGGTGCCGCGCTCCTGACGTTCTTCAGCGTCGCGGTGGCGAGCGTGACGCCTGCGTGGCCGATGTATCTGGGGCTCTTCTTCGTGTGGGTCGTGGTGGCAGCGCCCGATGGCGTCGCGGGGCTCGCCCGCACGCTATGCGCGCCTCGCGCGCCCGTGGCCCTCGTGTTCCGGACACTGGCTGCAATCGCCTGGGTGCTTGCCATCGTGATCGTGACCGAACTCGCCTACGCGATGCAGTTCGACAGCAGCGGCGGCGGCCGCGCCCAGATCGCGGGCATCGCGCTCGACGGCACCACGTGGACGCCGTGGCTCGCCGCGCTGCTTTGCTCCGCGTGCGGCGCGCTCCTGATGCGCACGGCCCGGAGCACGCGATGAATCACGCGCTCGAACTGCACCAGATCACGAAGCGCTTCGGCGCGACGCAGATTCTGCGCGGCATCGACCTGTCGATCGGGCGCGGCGAGCGTCATGCGCTGATCGGCCCGAACGGTGCGGGCAAGTCGACGCTCTTTGACGTGATCTCCGGCCGCACGCAGGCGAGCAGCGGCCGCGTCGTGCTCAACGGCGCCGACGTCTCGGGGATGGCGCCGCACCGGGTCAGCCGGCACGGCCTCGCGCGCAGCTTCCAGACGACGAGCGTGTTCGCGGGCCTGCCGGTCGTCGACAACCTGCGCTGCGCGGTGCTCGGGGCGCCCTCGGCGCGCGGCATCGATCGCTGGCTGCGTTCGCGCGCGATCGACCGCGAGGCCGATCGCATCCTCGACGCCATCGGCCTCGCGGCGCGCCGCGACGAACTGGCCGCGAGCCTGAGCTATGCGGAGCAGCGCGCGCTCGATCTCGGCATCGCGCTCGCCACCCGCGCACCGGTATTGCTGCTCGACGAGCCGACCGCCGGCATGAACCGCGCGGAGAGCGCGCGCGCCCTTGCGCTGATTCGCTCGACGACCGAAGGCCGGACGCTTCTCATCGTCGAGCACGACATGGAGGCGGTGTTCGGCATAGCCGAGCGCATCTCCGTGCTCGTGCGCGGCCGTGTGATCGCGACGGGCACGCCGGCGCAGATCCGCGCGAACCGCGTAGTGCGCGACGCCTATCTCGGCGACGAGGCGCTGCCATGAGCAAGCTGCTCGAGATCGAGGCGCTGCACGCGTGGTACGGCGCGAGTCACGTGCTGCACGGCGTGAACCTCGCGATGGACGAAGGCGAGGTGCTGGCCTTGAGCGGGCGCAACGGCTCGGGGCGCTCGACGCTTGCCAGGGCGATCATGGGTCTCGTGCGCTGGCAGGGAACGGCGAGCTTTCGCGGCGTGGCGCTTGCGGGCATGCGGCCGTTTCGCATCGCGCGCCTCGGGGTCGGCTACGTGCCCGAGGCGCGTGACATCTTCCCGACGCTCACCGTGCGCGAGAACCTGCTGCTCGGCGCGAAGCCGCGCGCGCGGCGCTTCACCCTCGACGACGCACATCGGCTCTTTCCCGCGCTGCGCGAGCGGGATGCCGTCAAGGCCGGCGCGCTCTCGGGCGGCGAGCAGCAGATGC
>NZ_JFHC01000011.1 GCF_000698595.1 Caballeronia glathei
AATTGCGTACGAGATGAATCTAAGCGAAATCACCGTGAAGATTCACCGCGGCCAGGTGATGAAGAAGATGGCTTCGCGCACGCTCCCGGACCTTGTTCGAAAGGCAGAAGCGCTCAAGATCGATCCCGATCGTTTGGGTAGCGTCTAGTCCCGGCTCAGGTGGTTTGTGCGTTCGGTTGTTTGCGGAGCCAACTGCGGCAGGCGCGATCACTGCGAGTAGCGTGCGCTTGCGCGAGGCATGCGCAAGGTAGCGCGGATATTGGATTCGCGGGCTCGCCTCCGGTTGAAGCAATATGTCGAAGGGCTGCCTCGATTGCCGGATCGCGTTGGGAAGTACCGTCTCTCATAGTTAACATAATCCCAATTAGCGTATTTTCGACATGCAGTAGCTAAATTGAAATGTCCGGTTGCCAGTCCCTCGCAAGCTGATCCACCAATCCCATCCCAAACCCATTGATAACCCCGACACATCAATCCTTCCAAAGTTTGCACTTATCGTTGCACACGGCACGGTCCAGTATTCCGGCAAAGAGAATCCGCGTGAACCGACGCGCATTCACAAATTTCCGGAGACATCCCGATGCAACCCAGCGCAACCGTCCCGTCCCGCGGGCAGTCGAAGGCCACCGCCGTTTTACGCGTGACCGCCGGCAACTTCCTCGAACAGTTCGACTTCTTCCTGTTCGGCTTCTACGCAACGCAGATCGCCGCCGTCTTTTTCCCGGCGGCCAGCGAATTCGCCTCGCTGATGATGACCTTCGCCGTCTTCGGCGCCGGCTTTCTGATGCGCCCGCTCGGGGCAATCATCCTCGGCGCCTACATCGACGACGTCGGCCGCCGCAAGGGCCTGATCGTCACGCTGTCGATCATGGCGAGCGGCACCATCCTGATCGCGTTCGTGCCGGGCTACGCGACGATCGGCCTTCTCGCGCCGGCGCTCGTCCTGATCGGCCGTCTGCTGCAGGGCTTCTCGGCTGGCGCCGAACTGGGCGGCGTATCCGTCTATCTCGCGGAAATGGCGACGCCCGGCAAAAAGGGCTTCTTCACGAGCTGGCAGTCCGCGAGCCAGCAGGTTGCGATCGTTGTGGCGGCCGCGCTCGGCTTCGGCCTGAACCAATGGCTCGACACGGCCGCCATCGCCGCGTGGGGATGGCGCGTGCCGTTCTTCGTCGGCTGCATGATCGTTCCTTTCATTTTCATTCTGCGGCGCAACCTCGAGGAAACACAGGAGTTCAAGAAGCGGCAGCATCGCCCGACGATGAAGGAGGTCTTCAGCACGCTCGTGCAGAACTGGAATGTCGTGATCGCGGGCGTGATGCTGGTCGCCATGACCACGACGAGCTTCTACCTGATCACCGTGTACGCGCCGACCTTCGGCAAGACCGTGCTGCACCTGAGCACCGCGGACAGCCTGCTCGTGACGCTGTGCGTCGGCGTGTCGAACTTCATCTGGCTGCCGATCGGTGGAGCGCTGTCGGACCGGATCGGACGCCGCCCTCTGCTGCTCTCGATGACGCTCCTCGCGATCGCCACCGCCTACCCTGCGCTCTCGCTGCTCGCGCACGCGCCGAGCTTCGTCAACATGCTGCTCGTGCTGCTCTGGCTCTCGTTCATGTACGGCATCTACAACGGCGCGATGGTCGTCGCGCTGACGGAAGTGATGCCGGTCGAAGTGCGCGTCGCCGGATTCTCGCTCGCCTACAGCCTCGCGACCGCGGTCTTCGGCGGATTCACCCCGGCAATCTCGACGGCGCTCATCCACATGACAGGCGACAAGGCCGCGCCCGGCTACTGGATGAGCTTCGCCGCGGTGTGCGCGCTCGGCGCGACGTTCGCGCTGTACCGGCGCCGTCCCGTCGTCGTGCAGACGGCCTGACGCGGCAATCCTCCGGCTCTCTTTCAAACACCAGACTGTCGCGTACATGACCATGAAAACCATGCAATCGCTTCTACTGAAATTCTGCACCGCCGCCCTCGTCGGGAGCACGGCCGCCGCGGCCAGCGTGCACGCTGACGAACTGCACGTGATGAGTTCGGGCGGCTTTACCGCCGCCTACAAGCTGCTCGGTCCCGGATATGCGGCGTCCACCGGCAACACGCTCGATACGGCGCTCGGGCCCTCGATGGGCAAGTCGCCGGAAGCCATTCCCAACCGGCTCGCGCGCGGCGAACCCGCCGACGCGGTGATCATGGTCGGCTACGCGCTCGACGACCTGATCAAGGAAGGCAAGGTCATTCCCGGCTCGCGCGTCGAGCTTGCGGATTCGCGCATCGGCATGGTCGTGCGCGACGGCGCGCCGAAGCCGGATATCGGCTCCGCGGAGGCACTCAAGGAAACCTTGCTGCATGCCCGATCGATCGCGTACTCGGACAGCGCGAGCGGCGTGTATATCGAGCGGGAGCTGTTCAGGCGACTCGGCATCGAGGACCAGGTGAAATCGAAGGCGAAGATGATCCCGCAGATTCCCGTGGCGTCCGTCGTGGCAAGCGGCGATTACGAGGTGGGCTTCCAGCAGGTGAGCGAACTGCTGCCGGTGAAGGGCGCGACCTACGTCGGCAAGATTCCGGAGGAATTGCAATCGGTGACGCGTTTCGCCGCGGGCGTCCCGGCGGGCGCGCAGCATCCGAAGGAAGCGAAGGCGCTCCTCGACTATCTCGCCTCCCCCGCCGTGCAGCGCGAAGTCACATCGACCGGGCTCGATTCCGTCACCACGCACTGAAAGGAACATGGCCGGTCCGATGGTCCGGCCGGCGCCCCGGATCGGGCATTCAGCTGCGTAAATCAGCGGGCTGATCGAACGGATCGCCCTGTTCGCGCGCGGACGGCCCCAGGCGCAATGCGTCGAGCAGCCTCGCGCGGTCGCACGAACGCTCCCACATCGACACGAAGATCACCGCGCAGGCGTTGCTGACGACGCTCGTCAACGCCCGCGCCTCCGACATGAACCGGTCGATGCCGACCAGCAGCGCGACACCGGCGAGCGGCAGGTCGGGCATCACCGCGAGCGTCGCGACGAGTGCGACGAGTCCGCTGCCCGATACGCCCGCCGCGCCCTTCGATGTGATCAGCATGATCGCGAGCATCGTCGCGATCTGCGTGCCCGAAAGCGGCACGTCGCATGCCTGCGCGATGAACATGGCGGCGAGCGTCAGATAGATCGCGGTGCCGTCGAGGTTGAACGAGTAGCCCGCGGGCAGCACGAGGCCCACGATGCCCTTGTCGCAGCCGAGCGTTTCGAGCTTGACGATGAGGCGGGGCAGCACGGGTTCGGTCGACGATGTCGCGAGCACGATCAGCAGTTCTTCGCGCAGGTAGCGCAACAGGCGCCAGAGCGAGAAGCCGTGCAGGCGCGCGAGCGAGCCGAGCACGCAGGTGACGAACAGCAGACACGCAAGGTAGAACGACACCACGAGCAGGCCGAGCGAGCCGATCGAGCGGATGCCGAAGCGGCCCACGGTGAAGGCCATCGCGCCGAATGCGCCGAGCGGCGCGAGCCGCATGATCATCGCGAGAATGCGAAAGAGCACGTGCGCGACGGCGTCGATCAATTCCTGCACCCGCCGCCCCGCGCTCGCGTTCGCGTTCAGCGCGAACCCGAACAGCAGCGCGAGCAGCAGCACCGGCAGCACCTCGCCCTTCTCGAACGCGCCGACGAGCGTCTCCGGAATCACATGCAGCGCGAAATCGACGAGCCCGTGCGTCTCCGTGTGCGTGGAATACTGCCTGAGGATCGTCGCGTCCAGGTGCCGCGGATCGATGTGCAGGCCCGTGCCCGGATGAAGCGCGAACGCCGCGGCGAGCCCGAGAACGAGGGCGACGCCGGTCAGCGCATAGAACAGCAGGAGCGCCTTCAGGATCGTGCGCCCGATCCGCGCCCCGCTCGCAAGCGAGGTGATGCCGGTCACGATCGTGCAGAAGACGATTGGCGCGATCATCATGCGCACCAGCCCGATGAACGCGTCGCTCAGCGGTTTGAGCGACGCGCCGGCGTGCGGCCAGACATGTCCGACGGCCATGCCGAGCCCCATTGCCAGCAGCACCTGCACGTAGAGCAGCCGGAAGGGTCTCGCCCCCTTTCCCCCGGCGTTCATTTCGCCGCCTTCTTCGCAGCTTCACGCGCACGGCCGCTGCGCTGCGCGTCGATGATCGTCTGATAGAACTCCTGGGCGGCCGGCGTGAGCGGGCGTCCCCTGCGCCTCACGATGCCCACGCGCCGCGTCACGACCGGATCGACCAGCGGCACGCTCGTCAGAATCGGATGGTCGCGCAGGGGCATCGCCATGGAAGGCACGGCGGCCACGCCCAGTCCGGCTTCGATGAGGCCGAGCAGGGTCGTGACATGACGCGTCTCGCAGACGCTCGGCCTGCGCGGCGCGACGGTCGCGAGCGCCTGGTCGAGCAGCAGCCGGTTGCCTGAGGTCTTGTCGACCGACACGTAATCGTGCTCGTAAAGCTCGCTCCACGACACGCGCTTCTTGCGGGCAAGCGGATGATCGCGGCGGCACGCGGCCACGAACCGCTCCTGCAACAGCACCTTGAATTCGACTTCGGTCTCCTGGCTGCCCATGAAGCTCACGCCGAAATCCGCCTCCCCGCTGATCACTGCGCCGAGCACCTCGTTGGCGCTCGAATCCAGCAGCTTCACGCGGATTCTCGGATAGCGCGCGTGATAGCTCGCGATCACGCCCGGCAGGAAATAGTAGGCGACCGACGGCACGCACGCGATGGTCACGTGACCGAGGCGGCTCGTCGAGACATCGCGGATGCCGAGCAGCGCGGCGTCGAGATCGTCGAGCAGTTGCTCCGCGCTCGGCGCGAACACGCGTCCCACGGTGGTGAGCGTGACGCTGCGCGTGGTGCGCTCGAAGAGCCGCACGCCGAGCGCGTCCTCCAGCTTGTCGATGCGGCGGCTCAGTGCCGGCTGCGAAATGTTCACCGCTTCGGCAGCCTTGCGGAAACTCCCCAACTCCACGACGGCGCGAAACGCCTGCAAATCGTTCAGGTCGAAGTTGACGCCCACGAACCGCCCTCCGCATTGTAGATGCGGGTATTGTGCATGATGCGGTGGGCGGGCGGCGTCACACGGCGGTCCATCCTCCGTCGATCGCGAGCGTCGCGCCGGTGATCATCGCGGCTGCCTGCGAGGCGAGGAACACGATCGGATCGGCCACGTTGCGCGGCTCGCCCACGCGGCCGAGCGGAATGCGCGCGAGCAGGGAATCGAGAAACACCGGGTCGTCGAGCCAGCGCCGGGTGCTGTCGGTGCGGGTGAACGTGGGCGCGACCGCGTTCACCCTGATCTGGTGAGGCGCCCATTCGACGGCGAGACACCGGGTCATGTGAATCATCGCGGCCTTCGTCATGCAGTAGACCGACTCGCCGGGCAGCGCGACGAGACCCGCCTGCGAGGCGACATTGATGACCGTTCCGTGCCTGCGCGGCACCATGCGCCGCGCCACGGCCTGCGCGGCGAAGAACGCGCCCTTGACGTTCAGGTCGAACATCGCGTCGAAGTCGGCGATCCCGACATCCAGCGAAGGCGCCGGGCGGCTGTGCCCGGCGTTGTTCACGAGGATCGAGAGCGGGCCGAGCGCCGCCTCCGCGGCATCGACGGCAGCGGGGATCGACGCAAAGTCGGTCAGGTCCATCGATACGGCCGCGGCGCGCACGCCCAGCGCCCGTATTTCGGCGGCAAGGCCTTCACCCGCGTGGCGGTCGCGGCATCCCGCGGCCACATTCGCGCCGGCCCGCGCGAGCGCGAGCGCCGCTTCGCGTCCGATGCCCCGCGTCGCGCCGGTGACGAGCGCCGTCTCGCCTACAAGGGAAAATGCTGTTGCCTGATCGCTCATGATCGGTTCCATGAATTGAAAGTGCGCCGTTCTCTCGCGTCCGCGCGAGCGAGGCGCTGGCCGGCGATGTCACACATGCATCGCGATCTCGAGCGCCTCGCGCAGCTTCGGCGTGCAGCCGATCACGCGGTTGCCCCGCTCCAGACACTGTGCGGTGAGGAAGTCGTTCGTCCACCCTCCGGCTTCCTCGATCAGCAACACGGCGGCCGCCGCGTCCCACGCGTTGATGTGCAGTTCGCAATAGGCGTCCTGCCGGCCGGCCGCCACGTAAGCGAGCCCGAGCGCGCCGGACCCGCGGCGCTTCACGCCCGCACCCAGTTCGTTCAGGCGCGTGGCGACCTTCAGATAGTCGTCGAACGGCGCGCGCGGCGACCATCCCAGTTCGACGATCGACTTTCTCGGGTCGTCGATCGCGCTCACCTTGATCGGGCGGCCATTGAGCGTCGCGCCGCCGCCGTGGCGCGCCGCGAACAGTTCCCCCGCCATCGGGTCGTAGAGCACGCCGATTTGCGTGCGGCCCTCATGCACGAACGCAATCGACACGCAGAAGTACGCGACGCCCCGCGCGAAGTCCGCGGTGCCGTCGATCGGATCGACGATCCAGACGCTTGCGCCGAAGGCGCCGCCGCCCTCCTCGCCGAAGAAGCCGTCGTCAGGAAAGGCCTGCGACAGCCGCAGCGCGATGAGCTTCTCGACTTCGGCATCGGTTTCGGTCAGATAGTCCTGTGGGCCCTTGAAGGTGAGCTCGAGCGCCTCGTCGCGTTCGAGAAAGCGCCTTCGCACGAGTTGCCCCGCTTCCTGCGCAATCGCGCAGGCCGCCAGAAAACGCAGATGCATCGAGACTTCGTTCATTTCGTCACCTCTAGTCGATATCGGATGAAAACGGAACCGCGCATGGCGATCATGCCGGCAGCGTCCCCTTGCGCACGATGATGTTGCCGTAGGGCCGCGCTTCGGCCGTTACGATGATCGCCGCGGCGTTCGCCGCGCGCGCCTTGAAGTCCGCAGGCGTCATCGATGCGATCTCCGCTTGCGGCGCATGGCGGCCCACCACGTCGATCAAGTCTCGCATGACCGGCAGGATCTCATCGGGACGGTCCCTTGCCTGCATGCGCGTCACCGTCCCCGCGCCCCTGTCGAGCGGCAGCACCGAGAGCACCGCATCGAGCGTGCGCACGCCGTCCGATCCGTCGTGGCGAATGATCGTCGGTCCCGCGCTCAGCGCGGGATAGTTGCGATCGGCGATCACGATCTCCTCGCCATGTCCCATCGCGCGCAAGATGGCGAGCAGCTCGGGGCCGAGAAGAGGGTCGATATGCTTGAGCATTCATGTCTCCGGTTATGAGGCACAGCAGGAATCACCCAGCGCCGGCAAGCTGCCCCGGCGGCGAACGTATTCACGGATGACCCGCGGCGCGCCGTGCAGGGTATTCGTCCAGCCGAGCTGCGCCCAGCGCAGGTTCACCGGCACGCCGGTTTTCGCGAAGGGCGCGTTGATTTCGATGAGGCGCGCGAGCCGCGCTCTCGGATAGTGCGCGATGTTCAGCACCCCGCCGCCGAGCACGACGACCTTCGGCGCAAGCAGCGCGACGGCCGTGTCGACGGCAAGCGCCTGATACTGCACGAAGCGCTCCAGTTCGGCGGCGAGTTCAGGCTTGCCCGTCGCCGCGCCGAATACGTTTGCAACCGGCTCGGCGTGGCGCGTCGCGATGTGTTCGAGCGCCCTCCCCGATGCGCAGTCTTCGATCGTCGGCTGCCTCGCGTCCGGTTCGCCGTTGCGTTCGAGAAGACACGGCACATGTCCCGCTTCGAGCGCCCAGCCGCATCCGCGAAACGGCCGGCCGCCGACGACCATCGCGGCGCCGATTCCGGTGCCGAAGAACATGCCCATCACCAGATCGCAATCCTGCGCGCAACCCGCCGCCAATTCGCCGAGAAGCGCGAGCGTCGCGTCGCGTTCGAGCACGACGGGGCGCTGGAGCAACTGGCCGAGTTCCGTTGCGAGACGGTGGCCGTCGAGTTCCGGAATGTTGCGCAGATGAAGGAGCGTGTCCTCGTCTTCGTCGATGAAACCGGGCACGGTGCACACGATCACGTCGGGTTCGATGCCCGCGAGCGCGATGGCTTCACGCGTCTGCGCCGCGAGGCTCGCGACCGGGTGCGCATTGCGCAGCCGCTTCGTGGGAACGAGGTGGGCGAATGCCTCGGGACGCCCCGCCACGACGAAGCCGAACTTCACATGCGTGCCGCCCATGTCGATCACGAGGATGCGGCCGGCGGCCGGGTCGCCTGCCGGCAGGAACGCGGCATTCATGGCCGCACCCCGCAACCGGCCAGAAAGGAATCCATTGCGTCGCGAAACCCGGCGACATGGGCGGGCCGGCTGACCGTCTTCGCCGTGATCTGCGCGAGCCGTGCGTCCGGTATTTCGGCGGCAAGGGTGCGGGCGTATTCGAACGGATGCATCCAGTCCTGCTGCGTTCCGATCACGAGCGTCTTCGCCGCGATGGCCCGGATGTCCGTCAGCGCGAGCCCGGGGCCGTCGAGCGGAATGCGGCTCAGGAGGGCGATCGTCGAAACGGGATCGGGACGCTCGAGCATCGCGTGCAGCGAGGCGATGTTGTCCGGCGACACGGCTGCGATCTCGGCCATGACCGGCATGGCGTCGATGAACCCTCGCGCCGTGTGCGCGTCATGCGCGGCAAGACGTGCCGCGACCTCGGCGTAGATGCGAAGGCGCGGCGGCGCGGGCGCGGCGAGCCACGCCGGACGCGCCAGAATCAGCGCCGACGTGCGGGCAGGATGCCGCGCGGCAATGTGCATCGCGATCGCGGCGCCGAGCGATATCCCGCCCACGACAGCCCGCGCGATGCCGAGATGATCGAGGAGTGCGATCGCGTCGTCGGCGAACTGGCGGATGCCGATGCGCGCGGGGTCGCCCAACTCCGACAGGCCGTGCCCCCTGCATTCCATCGTGATGCGCGAGCGCCCCGCGTGGCCGGGAAACACTTCCGCGGGCTGCCCGCGGTCGGCGCACAGGCCGTGCTGCCACAGAACCGGCAAGCCGGTTCCTGCCACTTCGTAGGCGAGCCGTGTTCCGTCGGCGGCCGTGAAATGTCCGCTATGCATGGCTCGTCTGCCCGATCAGGTGCCGAAGGTGATGCGCCACGGCCGGGGCGTCGTTTTCCGCGAAGCCGTGCGCGATCAGCGCGCCGTCGAAACCCGCCGCCCGGATGGCCGCCACGAAGGCAGGCAGATCGACGGCGCCCCTGCCCGCCGCGACGACCCGCCCTCCGGCATCGATATCCTTCGCATGCGCGAGCACGATGTCGGGGCCGAGCAGGTCCGTCGCCTGCGCTATGACCTCGTGCTGGCGAGCGAGCGTCGGCGGGCTCAGCAGATTGGCGGCATCGAGCACGATGCCGAGGCGATCCGAACCCACGTCGTCGAGAATGCGCCGCGCGATGACGGCGTCGGCGATCACGTTGCCCGGCTCCGGCTCGATCGCCAGCATGATGCCGTGCTCGTGCGCCGCGAGGAGCGCGTGATCCATTTCGACGAGCAGGTCGCGCCATGCATCGGGCGATCCATTCTGCGGATGAGCGCGCCACATGTCGTCCGGATCGCGCGAGCCCGTGCACAGCGTGACGAGCGGTGCGCCCATTTCATGCGCGGCCCGCACGACCCGGCCGAGCGCTTCACGCCCCGCCTTGCGCCGCACGAGATCGGGGTGAATCATGTTGTAGGTGCCCGAGAGCGCGGCGAGCGTCACGCCGGCGCGCCGCGCCGCGCTGCCGATACCCGCTGCCAGCCCCTGCGGCACGCCCGCCGGCATCGGGGCGAGGCCCGCGCACGCGAGGTTGAACTGGACGGCGCGATAGCCCTGGCCCGACAGGCGCGCGAAGATCGCCTCCGGGTCCGCCGATGCATAAGTGCGCGCGAAGATGCCGGGAATCATCAGAGCGCTCCCGCCACGTCAGCGAGCGCGACCGCCCTGCCCGTCCTGACCGACTGATCGATCGCCACCATCGCCCGCACCGATGCCACCCCGTCGTGCACATCGGCGCCGTGCGACGCCGTGCCGTGCAGCACGGTGTCGGCGAAGCCTTCGAGCTGGCGCCGGTAGAAGTGACCGTCGGCGCCGAGCACGCGGCTAGACGACGCGTCCTTCTCATGGAAGATGTCGACTTCGCTCGAACGGTAGTACCACGGGTTGAAGATCTTGCCGGTCGCGCTGCCGTGCTCGCCGTAGACCTGGAAACCTTCGTGCCAGTCCATGCGCACCGCGACGGTGAGGTCCAGATGGCCGAGCGCGCCGCTCTCAAATTCGACGTCGACGAACCAGCAATGCGCGCCGAAGCGCTCGTGCAGCCGGGCCTCGACCGCGACGATCGGACCCGCCAGGAAACGCGCGAGATCGACCAGATGACTGCCGTGCGCGAGCATGTAGTAGCGGCGCCTGTTCGCCTTCGGATCGCCTGAAGGCTTCATCGCATGCCTGCCGGTGCGCGGCAGCGGCTGCACGGCGTCCGTCATGTCGTAGCGATGGGTCGAATCGCAATACCAGGCCTTGAAGGCGAGCATGTCGCCCATTTCCCCGCTGATGAACGCGTGCGCCGCCTGGATGCCCGGATCGAAGCGCAGCATGTGGCCGATCTGCACCCTGCAACCGCTCTCCTGCGCCGCGGCCGCCAGCTGCTCGACTTCCTCCACCGACACCCCGACCGGCTTCTCGCACAGCACGTGCTTTCCGGCGGCGATCGCGCGCAGCGCGGCGGGCACGTGAAACGCATCGGAGGTCGCGATGATGACCGCGTCCACGTCGGGATCGGCGAGCATCGCGTCGTAGTCGAGATAGATGCGCCCGGCGTCGTAGAACGTGCCGAAGCGGTTCGCGAGCGCCTCGTCCGCGTCGCACACGGCGTGAAGCACCGCGTTGCGTGCCTTCTGCACCGATTCGAGATGCGCGAACTGCGCGATGGGTCCGCAGCCCAGGATGCCGATCTTCAAATCGGCGTTCATGCGTTGCTGCACTTGCTCGGTCATTGCCACGCCCTCCTTTTGTTTCGATTGTAAACAAACAAGTGCATTCGTCAAGGCTCGATTGTTCGCTCATTGGCGTCAAAGGCACCGTTTGAAATGCAGTCAGGATGCATATAGAATGCACGCAATACGACACGGGCCAGCCGCGGGCTGGCGACCCGGGAAATGAGCAGGCAGCAAAAATTTTTTCGCACGATCGTGGACAAGGTCGAGCCCGCCACCAAGGCGGCGAAGCTGCGCGAGGTAATGCCGGAGATCGAGCGAAAGATCGCCGCCGGCGCGCATATCGCCGACATCGTCGATGCGCTGAACAGCAACGGTTTCGACATCACGCTCGCCACGCTGAAGAGCTACCTGTACCGCTTTCGCAAGGCGGCGCGGCAAAGCGCTCCGCACGATCGCGCGGGCGTGCCGGTGGCGCGCCTCGCCGCACACGCCGACACGGCCGCACCGGACCCGCACCGCGACTCGGCCGCCACCACCACCGGCCTGCTGCGCCACATCAACACCGCGCGCTGCATGCGCATGCTGCGCCGGGGCACGCCGCTCACGCGCGCCGACCTCGCGCGCGAACTCAACCTCACCCGCGCGACGATCGGGCGCGCGATCGGCGAACTGCTCGAAGCCGGGCTCGTCACCGAAACGGCGGAGCGTGCGGAGGAGGCCCGGCTCGGCCGGCCCGGCACCACCATCCGGCTCAATCCGGACGGCGCCTATTCGATCGGCATCGATATTTCGAGTACATCGCTGACGGGCGTCCTGCTCGACCTCGACATGCGCGTGCTGCGCCGCATCTCGGTGCCGGTCGGACCCGATACGCGCGACGTGCCGGCCGTCGTCGCGCGGATCGCCCGCTTTCCTGCCGAGCTTCTTTCCACCGGCATCCCGGCGCAGCGCGTTCAGGGCGTGTGCGTTTCGGTGCCGGGGCTCGTGGACCATCGCGGGCGCGTCGTCGTTGCGCCCTTTCTCGGCTGGCATGACGTGCCGCTGCGCGATCTGCTGAGCGGGCGCCCCGAGTTGCCGTGGACGATCAGGGTATCGAACGACGCCGTCGCCTTCGCGCGCGGGGAATGCGCGCTTGCGAGCGAGCGCGACACGCAAAGCATGCTGCTCGTGCTGCTCGCGGAGGGCTTTGGCGGCGCGATTGTTCAGGAAGGGCGCGTGTTTCAGGGCGCGCACGGGTATGCGGGCGAACTCGGCCACATGGTGATGAGCGCGCGGCTCGATTCGGCGCCAACCGACACGTTCGAGGTGCGCGCGGGCTATCGGCGCTTTCTGCCGTTCCTGCCTGAGCACCTGTCGTTTGCCGACGGGCTGGCGTGGCTCGCGCGCTTCGAACCGCAGGCGCTCGATCCGCGACTCGTCGCCGTGCTCGACGAATGGTCCGAGGTGCTCGCCGTCGGCCTGCTGAACCTGATCCATGTACTCGATCCGCAAAGGATCGTGCTGGGCGGTCCGCTCAGCCTGCTGTTTCCGCACGTCGAGGCGCGGGTCAAGGGGTTGCTGCAAGGCAGCCTGCTGCACGGTTTCGAGCTGCCCGCCATCACCGTCACGCGGTTCGGCGCGGATGGCGCAGCGATCGGCGCGGCAGCGGTGATTCGCGAGCTGATGTTCTCGCTGCCGGAATTCGACCGGCGATGAGATGAGCGCGGCCGCCTCGTCCGGGAGCATTCTGGCGTCGATCGACAGGTCCGGTTTCCGGCCGTTTCGAGACCTTTGTGCACGGTCGCTCGCGTGGCCTTCACGTGCCTGCGCACACGCATCGACCCATGCTAGAGTGCCTCCGGGCTTCTTCGACCAGCGCCCGACGTAGCGCTATCGACGCGCCGGAGCGCCCGTCCGCCAGTATGCACACGCAACCCCGAAACCAGCCCGATATCAGCCCAAACCACAGCCCCGATGCCGATGCCACGGAACATCAAGATACTGATTCGATGGGGCGCCGCGCTGCCGCTGATCGCCGCGCTCTGTTACGCGGGGTACATGCTGTCGCAGCTCGCACCGGTCGGCACCGGCTATGCGGCCAAGATCCTGTGCACGGGCGTGTTCGTGTCCGGCCGGCCTGCCGATGCGGTGATCGGCGAAGACATCATGGCGGGCGTCCATCCCCTGCTGAAGCTGGTGCGCGCTTCGGTGGACGTCGAGCGGCGTCAGGCCCGCGCGAGCTTCCTCGGCTTCGCCACGCGTGAGGCCGAATTCCGGCCCGGCCTCGGCTGCACGCTGGCGCTCGGCGCGCCTGTGAAGGCACTGAGCCTCGCGAGCCAAGACATGAGTTCCCGGGCGCCGCCCGCCGCGCCCCCGCTGCCTTCCGCCGCGCCGCCCGCGGACGTGGACGTGCGCAAGCTGCGCACGGCCGTCGACAGCGCCTTCGACGAACCGGACCCGCGCGAGCCGCGACGCACGCGCGCACTGGTCGTCATGTATCGCGGCAAGGTGATTGCGGAGCGCTATGCGCCCGGCTTCACGGGTGAGACGCCGCTCATCGGCTGGTCGATGTCGAAGAGCGTGACCGCGGTGCTCGTGGGCATGCTCGTCAAAGAAGGCCGGCTTTCGCTCGATGCATCGTCGCTCGTGCCGCAATGGCGCGGCGCTCACGACCCGCGAGCGCGGATCACGCTCGACGAAATGCTGCGCATGACGAGCGGCCTGCACTTCAACGAGGACTACGACGACCCGCTCTCCGACGTCGCCCTCATGATCTTCACGCAGCCCGACGAGCCCGCGTTCGCGGCGGGCAAGCCGCTCGACGCCGCGCCCGGCACGCGCTGGGAGTATTCGAGCGGCACCTCCGCGATTCTCGCCAGCGTGATCAGGCAGGCGCTGGGCGGCACGGCCGAAGACTATCTGGAATTCCCGCGCCGCGCCCTCTTCGACCCGCTTGGCATGCGCACGGCCGTGTTCGAGCCGGATGCCGCGGGCATGCTGGCAAGCGCTGCGTTCGTGTCCGCGAGCGCGCACGACTGGGCGCGATTCGGGCAATTCCTGCTGCAGGACGGCGTCTGGAACGGCACGCGACTGTTGCCTGCCGGCTGGGTCCGATACATGAGCAGCGTGACTGCGCTCTCGCCGCGCCACGATTTCGGCGCGCACGCGTGGGTCAGGGTGCCCGAGCCGTTCGACAGCCACAGTCACAACCAAGAGTGGCCCGGGCCGTCGCTGCCGGCCGACGCGTTTCACGTCGTCGGGCACGAGGGCCAGTTCGTGAGCGTGATTCCGGACCGGGAACTGGTCGTCGTGCGGCTGGGGCTGTCGCGGCCCGAATCGGCGTGGGACCACGAGGCGTTTCTCGCGCGCCTGCTCGCGGCTATTCCCGCCGGCAAGCGCTGAGCGCCGGATCGACCGCGCGGCTACGAAGCGGGATGCGCGCGCAATTGCGCGACGAAGTTCCTGAGTTCGCTGTTGCCCGCGTCCGTAATCGCCCAGTAATTCATGCCTTGCGCGTTCCAGTGCGCGACGTGGTAGCCCTGCTGCTCCCGGATGCGCGGCTGCGCGCCCGCGTCACTGCCGGGCCACACGTACAGGTTGATCGGGTGCAGCTTGTAGCGGTAGACCATCACGGCGACCGTGCGCCCGTCCACGTAATCGAGCCGCCCGCCGACGAGCGGATAGCCCTCCTGCGCGAGATCGACCACCGGAGGCGCGAAGTCCAGCTTGCCGTTGAACCATGGCTTGACCGTGTGCCTGTCGGTGGAGATGACATCCGAGAGGTGGTTCACCTGCAGCGAGCGGATATGCGTGTCGACGAGTTCCTGCGTGAGCCGCGCTTCGCTCGACGGCACCGCCAGATACAAGCCGAGGCTCACGCTGAGCGCGACGACGCTCAGCGCCATCGCGCCCATCGCCCCGACCGCGCCGAACGGCGCCCACGCGGACGGCGCGCGGCCGCCCCGCGCGCCGAACCACCCGGCGAGCTTCTCCCACGGCGAGGGCGCGCGCGGCAGCGCGGCTTCGATGCGCATCGCCAGTTCCTTCGGCGCATCGACGCGCAAGCCGGGCTGCCTCAACTGCGCACTCACGTCGCGATGCTGCGCAAAGGCTTCCTGGCACAGCGGGCAGCCGGCGAGATGGCGCTCGAATTCGAGCGCCTCCGACAGGCCGAGTTCCTGATCGATGTAACCCGGCAGCAATGCGGATGCTTGTTCGTGGTCCATCAGTGCTCCTGCTTCGCCGGTCCGAGGAGTTCCGCCAGTTGCTGGCGGCCGCGCGCGATACGCGACATCACCGTGCCGATCGGAATGCCTACGATGGTGGCGATCTCCTTGTACGACATGTTTTCCAGTTCCCGCAGCACGACGACCTCCCGGTATTCCAGCCGCAGGCTGCGCAGCGCGGCGTGAACCCGCTTCACGCTCTCGCTGCGCACGAGCATCGCCTCGGGTCCGTCGTCCCGGTCACCGGCGCCCGCTTCGTGGCCATGCACGTCCTCCTCGAACGTCGTGGTCTCGGCGGCGTGCCCGTGGTTCTGCTGATGCCACGTATAGAACGTGTTGCGCACGATCGCGAGCAGCCACGTGCGGGCATCCTCGCCGCGAAACCCCTCGAAAAACCGGAAGGCGCGCAGATACGCCTCCTGCACCACGTCCTGCGCATCCTGATCATTGCGCGTGAGCCAGCGCGCCACATTGAATGCGGAATTCATGTGCGGCAACACGAGCGTCTCGAAGCGCTGAACAAGGAGTCGGTCGGCCATTCCAGAGTTTTCCCGCTTCCAGAGTTTTCCCGCGATAGTCGCCAATCATGACCGTTGCTACAGAAGACTGCCCCCGGGTCGTTTTTATTCCCTCGTTTTTATTCCCTCGTTCCTGTTCCCCTGCATGGCCTTTGGGCATCGCACATTGTAGCCGTGCTGCGCATGCCGTTCCGGCGCGTCGCATCATGGCCGCCGGGCGCGGCACATTTCATCGGCCGCACGGGAATAAGCGCGGGCGAAGCCCCGTCTACTGGTCGCCACTTCGCGCCGCGGATCACCCGGCGCACTGGCTCCCCGACCCCCACGTGAGGCGCATCATGTCATCAGATCTTCCATCCGATCCTTCGCGCCGCGGCGCATTGAAGTGTCTCGCCTTCGGCGGCGCCGGCACGCTGTTCGTCCTGTCGGGCGGCGTGCTGGCGCCCGTCGACCTGGCGCTCGCCGCGACGGACAAGCGAACGCCGCCGGCATCCGGCGTGCCGCTCTTCCTGCAGATCAGCGACACGCATATCGGCTACAACAAGGAGGCGAACCCGGACGTCGCGGCGACGCTCTCGCAGACCATCGACTTCGTCAACGCGATGCCCGTGCGGCCCGCGCTGACGATCCACACAGGCGACATCACGCACCTGTCGAAGCCCGAGGAATTCGACCACGCGGCGGCGCTCCTCGCGGCCCTGAAAATCACCGAACTCCATACCGTGCCCGGCGAACACGACGTGACCGACGGCCCCGGCGCGGAGTACTTCAGACGTTTCGGCCGCGCGTCGGACAACCGGGGCTACTACAGCTTCGACCATGACGGCGTTCACTTCGTCGCGCTCGTGAACGTGATGCATTTCAAGCAGAACGGGCTGGGCAGCCTGGGCGACGACCAGCTCGCGTGGCTCGCAGCCGACCTGAAGGGCCGCTCGTCGAGCACGCCGGTCGTCGTCTTCGCGCACATGCCGCTGTGGACGATCTACGAGCCGTGGGGCTGGGGCACCGGCGACGCCGGCCAAGCAATGAGCCAGTTGAAGCGTTTCGGCTCGGTCACGGTATTGAACGGGCATATCCACCAGATCGTGTCGAAGGTGGAAGGCAACATCACGTTCCACACGGCGCGCTCGACGGCCTTTCCGCAGCCGCTTGCCGGCAACGGACCCGGCCCGATGCCGCTCACCGTGCCGAGTGAGCGGCTGCCCGCGATGCTCGGCGTGACGAGCGTCGCGATCACGCGTCACCCGCTGAAGGCGACGCTCACCGACTCGACGCTCGCCTGAGCGCCGGCTGCCCTTCATCGACCCGGAGCACACTCATGTCAACCATCATGTCAATGCATGTCCCCGTTCGCGCCTTCATGCTTCGCCTCGTCGCGGGCGCGCTCATCGCGGCGTCGGCTTCCGGATTCTGTGCCGACGCGCAGGAAAATGGCGTCGTCATGGTGAAGAACTTCATGTTCTCGCCGATGTCCCTCACGATCAAGGCCGGCTCCGCCGTGACGTGGAAGAACCTGGACGGCGAGCCGCATACGATCGTCGACGACGCCGGCCTCTTCCGTTCCGCCGCACTCGACCAGAACGACACCTACAAGCACACGTTCGACAAGCCGGGCGTCTACAACGTCTTCTGCGGCATCCACCCGAACATGAAGGAGACGATCACCGTCCGGTAGGCGGGCCGGCTAGCGGCCGGCGTTTTCGGGCAGCGGCTCGAACGTGCGCACGAAGTTTTCGAAGCCTTCGATCGGCAGCGGGCGGCAGAAGTAATAGCCCTGGTAGGCGTGGCATCCCGCGTCGGCGAGGAAGTCGCGCTGCGCCTCGGTCTCCACGCCCTCCGCGATGACGCCGAGCCCGAGGCTCTGCGCAAGCGCGACGATGGTCTTGGCGATGGTGGCGTCGTTGGGGTCGTCGAGCACGTCGTGCACGAACGACTGGTCGATCTTCAACTGGTCGAGCGGCAGGCGCTTCAGATAGGAAAGCGACGAGTAGCCGATGCCGAAGTCGTCCAGTGAAAACACGACGCCGCGGGCCTTGAGCGCGCTCATCTTCTCGATGATGTCCTGCACGTTGTCGACGAGCACGCTCTCGGTCAGTTCCAGCTTCAGCCGGTTCGCGGTGGCGCCGGTCCGGCCGATCACGGCAAGCACCTTCGCCGCGAAGTCGGGTTCGCGCAACTGCTGGGCGCTCACGTTCACCGCGATCGTGAGGTCGGCCATTTCCGGCCGCGTCGCCCAGCGCGCGAGTTGCGCGCAGGCGGTCTCCAGCACCCAGCTTCCGATCGGAAGGATCAGCCCGGTTTCCTCGGCGACCGGAATGAAGTCGGCGGGCGGCACGATGCCGCGCTGCGGATGCTGCCAGCGCAGCAGCGCCTCGGCGCCCGTCACGCGCTCGCCGCCGTCCACCTGCGCCTGGTAGTAGAGCAGGAACTGATTTTCCTCGATGGCGCGGCGCAGGTCGGCTTCGAGCGCGGCGCGTTCCAGCACGACGGTCTGCATGGCGGGGTCGAAGAAACAGAGCGCATTGCGCCCTCTTTCCTTCGACTTGTACATCGCGAGATCGGCCTGCTTGAGCAATTCGTCGATCGAAGTCTGATGCCCCCTGAACACGGTCGCGCCGATGCTCGCGCTGCTGCGGTATTCGACGTCGTCCAGCTGATACGCGTTGCCGAGCACCGCGAGAATCTTCTCGCCGACCGCTTCGATCTCGATGGCGGCCTCCTGCCGGCTCTCGCCGAGGCTTCCCAGCACGACGACGAACTCGTCGCCGCCCACGCGCGCGACGGTGTCGCTCTCGCGCACGCTGGCTGCAAGACGCTGCGCCACTTCCTGCAGCAGCCGGTCGCCCTTGTCGTGGCCGAGCGTGTCGTTCAGCGTCTTGAAGTGGTCGAGGTCGATGAAGAGCAGCGCGCCGCATGCGCCGCTGCGCGCGCTGACCGTGATCGCCTGCTTCAGCCGGTCGAGCAGGAGCGAGCGATTGGGCAGGCGCGTCAGCGCATCGAAGAAGGCCAGCTCCTTGATGCGTTCTTCCGCGATCTTGCGCTCGGTGATGTCGTGATGCGTGCCCACATAGTGGCTCACCACGCCGTCCTCGCCCCGCACCGCCGAGATCGTGAGCCACTTCGGATACACCTCGCCGTTCTTGCGGCGGTCCCAGATTTCGCCCTGCCAGCCGCCCGCGCGATGAATCGTGTCCCACATCTCGCGAAAGAACGCCGCATCGTGGCGGCCCGAGCGCAGCAGGCGCGGCGTCTGCCCGACCACTTCATCGGGCGCGTAGCCGGTGCACTCGGTGAACGCCGAGTTCACTCGCAGGATCGTGCTGTTCGCGTCCGTCACCATCATCGGTTCCAGAGAATCGAATGCGACCGCGGCGATGCGCAGCTCGGCCTCGAGCCGCTTGCGCTCGGTAATGTCCCGTCCGCTCGTGCGAAAGCCCGTGAAGGAGCCTCTGGAATTGGTGATCGGTCCCCACGACACCGAGAACCAGACAATCGATCCGTCCTTGCGCACGCACCGGAATTCGAGGTCGTCGCCGCGCAGTCCGTGCAGCCCTTTCAGGAACACCGGCGCGACGCGGGCCATGTCTTCGGGATAGACGAGCGTGCCCGCGAAGTCCTGCATCGCCATGCATTCGTCCACGGTGTAGCCGGTATATTCCTCGACGGACGGATTGATCCAGCGCGGCTTGCCGTCCGGTCCCCACCACACTTCCCAGTTCACCGTGCAGTCGGCGATCGCGCGGAATTTCTCCTCGTTCTCGCGCAACTCCTTGGTCATCGTGGAAGCAAGATGCATGGCGCGGCTGCGGCCGGTGATCATCAGCCAGGCAAGCAGCGCGAGCAGCAGGCTCAGGCCGACACCGGTTCCCGCGATCAGCTCCTGGGCGTTGCCGCCGAAGCGGGACGCGAAGCCGTTGCGCGCGCTCATCGAAAGCGTCCAGTTGTGGCCGGCGACCACCAGGTACTCGTTGGCGGAAATTCCGCCGCCCCGCAGCTCGAGTTCGTGCTGCCCGTCGTGCCCGTCCTTGCCGGACGAGCGATAGAGCAGCGCCTTGGGCGACGGCTCTACGCCGTCGTAGATGGCGAGCGCGAGCCCGGGCGAGCGCTCGCCGTAGAGACTCGCGATGACGTCGTGCATCCGGAACGATGCATAGACCCAGCCGATCAGGTGCGTGCGGCGCTCTGCGACCGTGTCGAGCGGCTTGCCACGCGCGTAGATCGGCAGGTACATGATGAACCCGGGCCGCGCGTCGGCCTCGGCGTCCACCGCGAGCCGCACCTTGCCGGATACCGCCGCCATGCCCGAGTCGCGCGCGCGCTCCATCGCGAGCCGCCGCGCCGGATCGGCCCAGGCGTCGAAACCGAGGTTCGTGCGGTTGCGCCCGATGAACGGCTCGCGCTGGATGATCGGCGCGTAGTTCTCGCGCGGGCCGCCGGGCTGGATCGCGTAGCTGCCGAGGCCCATCCGGCGCATCGCCGCGACATGAAGCTCCTTCTGCGGCGCCGGGACCCACTTGACCACGCCGATCGCCTGGATGCCGGAAAAATTCGCATCGAGATTGAGCGAGCCGACGTAGTCGCGAAAGCTCTCGCGGAAATCCTCGCGGTTCATCGCGTCAGTGGCGGCAAACAGGCTCTGCACGCCGCGCAGCATCAGCTCGTAGGTCGACATGCGCTGCTCGACCCGGCTCACGGCGTCGCCGAGCGAGAAATTGAACTGCGCGAGCAGTTCGTTGCGGGAGGCCTGCCGCTCGTGATCCCACACGACCCAGGTCACGCCGAGCGCGGCGCACAGGATCAGGATCGGCAGCAGGATCAGCCGGGCCCAGCTCACGGCGTCGACTGGAAATCGACCATGGAACGCGCAAGGTCGGGTCTGAAGTACTTTTCGAAGATGCGGCGCACCGAGCCGTCGGCGCGCATTTCGTTCACGAGCGCGCGCCACTTCGCCTGCTCCGCCGCGGCCAGCGCCTTCTTCGACATGATGAGCCCGTGCGGCACCGCCGGGTCGTTGAATTCGATGATGGTGGTGAGGTCGCGGATATGCCTTTCATCGAGCGCCGGATAGTCGAACGGCTCGATGATCATGCCCTGGATGCGCCGCAGGACGAGCGCCTGATAGAGCGGGTCGAGGCCGCCCGCGAGACTCGTGCGGTTCGCCGCGGCGAGCGTGTCGACCAGCCGGTTCGCCGAGTCGCTGTAGCGGAAGCTGCGGATGATGCCGAGCTGGAACTGGTCGTTGTGCTCGAAATCGGCAAGCTGGCTGATGCCCGCGTCCTTGCGCACCAGCAAATAGTATTTGTTGCTGAAGTACCAGGCGAACGAGGCGTACTGCAGGCGCTCGTCGTTGGCGATGCCCGAGAGGCTGAAGTCGAGCGCGCCCGATTCGATCAGCTGCCAGATGCGCGCGCGCGACATGAGGCTCACGCTCACCTTGCAGCCGCTGCGGCGGATGAGCTCTTCGGCGAAGTCCTTGTCGATGCCCGTGTCGGTATCCGCGGAATAGAGCAGCCCGTGATCGTGCAGCGCGAGCGTGAACGGACGCGAGCAGTCGGGTCCCGCTGCGAACGCGCGTCCGAGGCAGCATAGCGCGAGCAGCAGGCCGCCAAGACCGTGTCGGATCACAGTGTCTCCATGGAGTGAAAGCGGTTAGAAAGCGGCTTCTTTATATCGGCTGTCTTGGGGGCGCTTTGGATTGCTTCGGGTTGCCCGGGCTGTCATTCGGCTTCGCACGCGCGATCATACAGGCAAGTCGGTCGCGCATCGCATTTCGGTTGCGTCCGCGCAGGGGCGATCAGCGCAACGACGACCGATTCACACGGGCTCCATACGCGTTGTCGGCAGCACGGCGCGCTTCTTGAGGGGCGGGCGGCAATATTTTGCCGCGGCCGCGCGTGCCTGCCCGCGCGTGGCTCGCGCCCAGGGCATGAATCACGCGCGTGCGGATCAATGCGGAACCGCCGGGGCCACCAGATCGCGCAGGTCGTCCATGTCGAATGGCTTCGCCAGAATCGTCACGCCCAGATGCTTCGCGCGCTCCAGCTCGTCGGCGTAGCCCGTCATCAGCACGACCTTCTGCGACGGCAGCCGCTGCATGATCTGCTCGGCCAGATCGATGCCGTTCATGCGCCCGGGCATCTGGATGTCGGAGAGGACGAGATCGAAACCGTAGCCCTGCCCGAGCAGCTCGAACGCGGCGTCGGCGCTGGATTCGTGATGCACCGCGCAGCCGAACACTTCCAGCACCGCGGCGACGCCCGCCGCCACGTCGCCGTTGTCCTCCACGAGCAGCACCGACGCGCCGCGCGCGCCGTGCTCCGTCTCTTCGACCGGCAACGGCGCTTCGGCCGGTTCATGCACGATCTCGATCTCCGGCTCGCGCTGCGGCACCTGTGGCACCTGCTGTACCTGTGGCGAGGGCGGATGATGGCGCGGCAGATAGAGCCGCACCGTCGTGCCCGCCCCGGCGACGCTCGTGATGCGCGCCGTGCCGCCGGCCTGCTCGCACGCGGCGAGCACCTGCGCGAGCCCGAGGCCCGTGCCCGCGCCGCGCACCTTGGTCGTGAAGAGCGGCTCGAACGCGCGCTGGCGCACGGCGTCGCTCATGCCCTCGCCGTTGTCGGATATCGATATCAGCACGTACTCGCCGTTGGGCAGCTCGCTTTCGCCCGCGCTCACGCGCACGTTCTGGCAGCGGATCACGAGGCGCCCGCCGCGCGGCATGGCATCGCTCGCGTTGACGGCGATATTGACGATGGCAAGCTCGAGCTCGACCGGGTCCGCCATCACGAACCACAGGTCCGGCGACAGTTCCACCGACACGACCACATGCGAGCGCACCGAAGACCGCACGAGTTCGGTGATGCCGGTCAGCCAGGCGCCGGGATTGATGAGTTCCTGCTTGAGCGGCTGCTTGCGCGCGACGCTCATCAGCCGCCGCGCGAGAGACTCGGCGCCCGCCGTCGCGCGCTCGACGGCGAGCACTTCGCTCTCGACATCGTTGAAGTTCTTGCGCCGCGCGAGTTCCATGTTCGACGCGACCACCATCAGGAGGTTGTTGAAGTCGTGCGCGACATTCGCGACCAGATTGCCGAGCGCGCCCATGCGCCGCAACTGCCGGCTCGACGCCTCGATCGACAGGCGCATCGCCACCTCGGCCTGCCAGCGCTCCCATGCGGCCTCTTCGGCGTTCAGGCGGCGGATGGAGAACGCGACGAGCAGCCACACCACCACGCACGGCACGAGTGCGAACGCGGCGATCAGGAGGCAGTGATGCCACCATTGCTGAAAGATCGACGGCATGGCGTAGCCGCTCGCGACGTAGAGCGGATAGTCGCCCACCCGCCGGAAGGCGAGCAGCTTCTCGACGTTGTCGATCGTCGAGGTCATGCGCATGCGGCCGTACAGTTCGTTGTTGCGAAACGCGTTGGTGAACGGCGTGTTGCCGGCGGCCGCCTGCGCATCCGCGGGCGCACCCGGATAGCGCACCAGCACGCCGCCGTCGCGGCGGTAGAGGCCGATCGTGAGCGCGGGGTCGCCGCCCGTCAGCTCGCGATAGAAATTCGAGAAGTAGTCGCGCTTGAGCGCGATCGACACGACCCCGAGGAACCGGCCCCCTAACGAAAGGCGTCCCATGGTCGTCGTGAAGACGTCGGACTGGCCGACCCTGCCGCGCAGCGGCTGCGAAAAATACGTGATGGGCGCGATGGCGCGGGCCGAGCGGAAGTCGTCGCGCTCCGCAATCGACACATGCGGGGAAGGAAAATAGCGGCTGCTCGCAAGCAGGTCGCCGTCCACGCCGAAAAGCGAAATCGCGGCCACCTGCGGATAGCCGCCGCCTATCTCGTCGAGCGTGCGATGCAGCGTGTCTTCGCGGCTTCTGATGTTCGCGTCGTCGTTGTCGGCGAGCAGATCGACGATGCGCGTCTCGAGCTGCTGGTTGAGGTCCATCACCTTGAGCGCGTGCTCGTCGGCGACGCGCGTCATGCGCTCGACCATCTCGTCCGCGGCCGCGACGCGCCGCTCGAAGTCGTAGTAAGCGTAAGCGACGAGACACACGAGCGGAATCAGGATCGACGCGACGAGCACGACCAGCAGCACCCGGCGCGTCGCAGCGAAATTGCGCGACGGCAACGGCAGGTCGAAGTTCGCGGTCTCAGTGGAATTCAAGCGTCCAGCCTCGGTGATGTCGAGTCGATATCGTAACCGGCGCGCGCGCCTCGGCATAGGTCACGCCGGGCGTGGAATTCTCATGCATTCGGGGGCGTTGCGTCAATCGGCATCGGCAGGCGGGCGCGGGCCAGCTCGTGCGGATGCGCTGTAAGGCGGCACGCGCGGGCGGCCGCCTCTTTCGGGAGGCTTCGGGAGACTACTGGCCCTTGGCGTCGGTGCTGACGTTCGCGCCGGGGTGGACCGTGGTATCCGTCGCCGATTTTCTCGGCGCCTGCTTGTGCGGCTTTGGCGAGTGGCTGCTCATTGCGCCCGAGGCGGGATCGCCGCCGGCTGTGGGGCCCGCCGTCGCCGCACCGTGAGCGTTGCCGCCGCCCGTTCCGCCCTGCCCGCCCGTGCTGCCGCCGCCGCCGCCCGCCTGTGCCAGCGCGCTCGTGCATGCCAGGGCCAGCAACGTCGATAGAAGCAGCCTGTCTGCCTGTTTCATGGTTCCTCCACGATTCTGGTGTGTGATCGCAAGCGCTCCGGCACGGATTCGAAATCATGTTCGTGCGGCCGCTTCGTTTCACAATCAGCAAGCGACGTGCCGCGCAACCGGCAGCGCGCCTTGCGTGGAAGATGGAATGCCTCGTTCGCTTTTCTGTTGCCCCATGGTCGCGCCCACCCGCCCGCTTACGCACGCCACTCGTCATGAGGCGTGACGGGCAGTGCGCGTTTGTGGCGCGTCGCATCGTGGAAACGGAAGATGGTCGTATAGACCTCGTCGCTCACGCGCTTGCCTTCGAGGAAGTCGTCGATGTCCTCGTAGGCGATGCCGTAGCTGTCCTCATCCGGACGCTGCGGCGTCAATGTCTCGAGGTCCGCCGTCGGCACTTTCTGGTAGGTTTCGGCGCCTGCGCCGAGTGCCTTCGCGAGCGCGCGCACACGGCGCTTGTTCAGGCCGTAGAGCGGCAGGACGTCCGCGCCGCCGTCGCCGTATTTCGTGAAGAAGCCCATCACCGATTCCGCCGCGTGATCCGTGCCGATCACCACGCCCGCGCGCGCGCTCGCCGCCGCGTACTGCGCGATCATCCGCTGCCGCGCCTTGATGTTGCCGTGCACGAAGTCGCGATGCTTCGCGTCGATGTATTGCGCGCCCGCCGTGTGCAGCGAATCGAGCATCGCATCGGCGGCGGGCTTCACGTTGACGACGAGCGTCTCGTCGGGCGCGATGAACTCGAGCGCGCGCTGCGCGTCCGCTTCGTCTTGCTGCTCGCCGTAGGGCAGCCGCATCGCGATGAAGCGCGCATCCACGCCGCGCCCGCGCAGGCGCTCGACGGCAAGCTGCGCGAGCCGTCCGGCCGTCGAAGAATCGACACCGCCGCTGATGCCGAGCACGTAGCTGCGCAGCTTCTGCGCCTCCAGATAATCCGCGAGAAACGCGATGCGGCGCTCGCGCTCCGCGTCGAGATCGAAGCCGGGCGTCACGCGCAATTCCTCGATGATCGCGCGTTGCCGCGCTTCGCGGGCTTGATGGTCGGGCTGCGGTGAATTCATGTCGGCACCTCTCGCGGGACGTCGAAGCGAATCGAAGGAATGCGCGCGCGGCGCGCCCACGGGCTGATCTTACGCGCCGTCGCGCGGGGGTGCGCTGCCGGACGGGCGCCGCAAGCACCATGACGCCCGCGCGCGAGCGGGGCTGCGCTCGAACCCGGCCGCGATCGCGGCGGCGTCGCCATGCCGCCCGCGCGAGCGGGCCTGCGGGGCACCCGGCGTGGCTCGTGCCCCTCTATGCGATGCCGCCCGCGCGAGCGGGCCTGTGCGCCGCAAGTGCCGTGCCGCGCGCAGGCGAGCCCGCTTGCGCCCTTCAGCCCGCCATTTCCCGCTCGGGCGTCGCCGAGATTTGATGAATGGCGAGGTCCGCGCCGTTGAACTCGTCCTCGCGGTCGAGCCGCAGGCCCACCGTCAGCTTGATCACGCCGTACACGGCGGTGCCGCCCGCGAGCGCGAGCACGATCGTCGCGGCCGTGCCCGCCACCTGCGCGCCGATCGACACCCCGCCGATGCCGCCCAGCCACTTCTGCCCGAAGATGCCCGCGGCGATCCCGCCCCACGCGCCGCACAGGCCGTGCAGAGGCCAGACGCCGAGGACGTCGTCGATGCGCCACCGGTTCTGCACACAGGTGAACATCTGCACGAACAGCACCCCGGCCACGCCGCCCACGACGAGCGCGCCGAGCGGATGCATCACGTCCGACCCCGCGCACACCGCGACGAGACCCGCCAGCGGCCCGTTGTAGGTGAAGCCCGGATCGTTGCGGCCGGCGAACCACGCGGCGAGCGTGCCGCCGACCATCGCCATCAGCGAGTTCACGGCGACGAGGCCGCTGATCTTGTCGACCGTCTGCGCACTCATCACGTTGAAGCCGAACCAGCCGACCGCCAGCACCCACGCGCCGAGCGCGAGAAACGGAATGCTCGACGGCGGGTGCGCCGCGATGCGGCCGTCCTTGTTATAGCGCCCGTGGCGCGCACCGAGCAGCAGCACCGCCGGCAGCGCGATCCAGCCGCCGAACGCGTGCACCACGACCGAGCCCGCGAAATCGTGGAACGGCGCGTCGAAGAGGTGTCGCAGAAGCGCCTGGATGCCGAAGCGCTCGTTCCACGCCGCGCCTTCCAGCACAGGATAGATGAATCCGACGATCACGAAGGTCGCGAATAGCTGCGGATTGAATTTCGAGCGCTCCGCGACGCCGCCCGACACGATCGCCGGGATCGCGGCCGCGAACGTCAGCAGGAAGAAGAAGCGCACGAGCGCGTAGCCGTTGTTCTGCGAGAGCACGTCGGCGCCGTGCAGGAACTGCACGCCGTACGCGATGTTGTAGCCGATGAAGAAGTACGCGAGCGTCGACACCGAGAAATCGACCAGTATCTTGACGAGCGCGTTGACCTGGTTTTCGCGGCGCACGGTGCCGAGTTCGAGGAAGGCGAATCCTGCGTGCATCGCGAGCACCATGGCGGCGCCCAGCAGGAGGAATAGCGTGTCGGTTCCGGATTGAAGTGCCTGCATGTTCGACGATTGGGCAAAAAAGCGGCCTGTTTTGCAAGATCCGGACCAAGCATGGTGCTTATCGCATCGAATCGGTGCGTGGCGGGCATTCGAAGCGGATTTCGTGGTGCGCGATGCGCCGCGCTGGACGCATGCGCGACGCCTCAGAATGGTGCGATGCCCGTTATTGCGGCATGAATGCACCTGTTATGGTCCTTTTATTACGGATCGCCTTCTTCGACGCTTCCACTCATTGCAGACCGGGGCGCGCGTATATTTGTTGCAATGTCCCAGCGCGAGGAGAACACCGATGTCCGACGCGCCTCCGCCTTGCTCCGTGACGCGTTTCGGCGAGCACGTCCGGCTCGAACGGCACCCGCTCGACGCCCGCGTCGCGACCGTCGTCCTCGACCGGCCCGCGCGCCGCAACGCCGTGGACCGCCCGGTCGCCGAGGCTCTGCGGACCGCCTTCGAATCCTTCGACGCCGACGCATCGCTGCACGCCGCCGTGTTGTGGGGTGCGGGCGGCACGTTCTGCGCGGGCGCCGATCTCTCCGCCCTCGACGACGACGCCCGCCGCAACGAGATCCACCCCGACGGCAGCGGCCCGGGCCCGATGGGCCCCACGCGCATGCTTGCGGCCAAGCCGGTGATCGCGGCGATCGCCGGGCACGCGGTCGCGGGCGGCCTCGAACTCGCGGCGTGGTGCGACCTGCGGGTGGTCGAGGAGGACGCGGTGCTCGGCGCGTTCTGCCGCCGCTTCGGCGTGCCCCTGATCGACGGGGGCACGGTGCGGCTGCCGAGACTGATCGGCCTGTCGCGGGCGCTCGACCTGATCCTCACCGGCCGCCCCGTCGATGCCGCCGAGGCGCTCGCCATCGGCCTCGCCAACCGGGTCGTGCCGCGCGGCAGCTCGCGTGCCGCGGCCGAAACGCTCGCGTGCGGGCTGGCCGCGCTGCCGCAGGCGGCGCTGCGCGCCGACCGGCGCTCGGCGTACGACAACGCGTTCCTGCCCGATCTCGCCGACGCCCTGCGCCGCGAAGGCGCGGGCGGCTACGCGTCGGTATTCGGCGAAGGTCTCGCCGGGGCGGCGCGCTTCGCGGCGGGAGCCGGACGACATGGCGCGCCTGACTGAAGGTAACGGCGGCAACGGCGGCAACGGCGGCCACGCGCGACGGCCGTTCGCCAAGGCGGCTTTCAATTCGGTCAAACGCCGACTAAGGTTTCTTTGGAACGCGGCGTGCGCGCCGCGGCCGGTGTCAGGTCATCGTTGGAAGGGCAGCATGGACTCGGTGTTCGAAAATCGCGCCGAGGCGGGCCGCGCGCTCGCCGCATTGCTCGGCGCCTACAGCGGCCGCGACGACGTGATCGTGCTCGCGCTGCCGCGCGGCGGCGTGCCGGTGGCGTTCGAAGTGGCGCGCGAGCTCGCCGCCGACCTCGACGTGCTCGTCGTGAGGAAGCTTGGCGTGCCGGTGCAGCCGGAACTGGCGATGGGCGCGATCGCGTCGGGCGGCGCCTTCTACCTCGACGAGACCATCGTCCGGTATGCGGGCGTCGCGCGGGCGGAACTGACCGCCGTGATCGCGCACGAGCAGGCCGAGCTTGCGCGCCGCGAAGCGCTCTATCGCGGCGCGCGGCCGCCGCTCGATGTGGAAAACCGCGTGGCGATCGTCGTCGACGACGGCATGGCGACCGGCGCGACCATGAAGGCCGCCGCGATGGCGCTGCGCGACAAGAAGCCGTCGCGCATCGTCGCCGCCTTGCCGGTCGCGCCAGCCGATTCGGATGCGCGCATCGAAAGCGTCGTCGACGAGTTCATCTGCGTGCAGCGGCCCTACAGCTATTTTGGCGTCGGCCAGTTCTACGTCGACTTCACGCAGACGAGCGACGAAGAAGTGTTCGACCTGCTTCGCCAGGCGCGCGAAGCCAGCGAGGCGCGCAGGCGGCGCGGCGGCGGGTAGTCGCGCAATTTCCGCCTGCGCAAACGCGCCGAAGCGAACGCAGCGGCGCCGCAGTTCAGCGCGCCAGAGCCGCGTCCTGCAAGGCATCCCTGATCCAGCCGCCGAACGCGTCCATCGTCGCCTGCGTGCGCGCGGGCAGGTGGCGGTCGCGCGGATAGAGGATCGACAGCTCGGGCGCGTCCGTGTCCCACTCCGTCAGCACGCGCGCGAGCGTGCCGTCGCGCAGCCCGGGCGCCGCGATGAAGCACAGCGTCTGCGCGATGCCCGCCCCTGATGCGGCCAGCTGCACGCGGGCTTCCGCGTCGCCGACGGAGATCACGCTCGGCGGATAGACCTCGGTTCTCGCGCCGTCGGCCTCGAACTCCCAGGCGAGGCTCGCGCCGGACTGCGGCAGCAGGAAATCGATCAGCCGGTGCGCGGCGAGATCGTTCGGCTCGCGCGGCACGCCCGCGTCGCGCAGATAGGCGGGCGACGCGACCGTCACGCGGCGCGGACGGCCGAGCGGCCGCAGGACGAGATCCTGGTCCTCCAGCCCGCCGATGCGTATCGCGAAATCGATGCCCTCGCGCACGAAATCGGCGCGGCCGTCGCTCAGCATCAGCTCGACGTGGATGCCCGGATGGCGCGCGAGCCATTCGGGCAGCCGCGGCAGCAGGATCGTGCGCGCAACCGCCGTATTCGCGCTCACGCGCACGCGCCCGGCGAGCGCCTCGCGCGAGCCCGCAAGCGACGCCTCGATGTCGTCGAGTTCGCCGAGCACGCGGCGGCACACCTCGAAGTAGCGCGTGCCGGCCTGCGTCGGCGCGACGGCGCGGGTCGTGCGCGCGAGCAGCCGCACGCCGAGCGCTTCCTCCAGCCGGGCCATGCGCTCCGTCGCGTTCGACGACGACATCGCGAGCGATCGTGCCGCGCGCCCGAAAGACCCCGTCTCGACGATCCGCACGAAAAGCCGCATGGCCGCCAGTTGATCGATGCGCATCGGATTACTCGTTCTGAGCGAAGAAAGAGTTCGGATTGTACGCTCTGGACGAGCAGCCTTCCGGCTCTTATCGTTGACGAACCGCCGTTGAACCGTTCAAAAGGAGCTGCACTCATGGAATACCGCATTCTCGGCCGCTCAGGCCTCTTCGTGTCGCGTCTGACCCTCGGCGCCATGACCTTCGGCGCCGGCACCGGCATGTGGGGCAACATCGCCGGGCTGGATCGCGCGGGGGCCACGCGGCTCGTCGCGCATGCCGTCGATCAGGGCGTGAACCTGATCGACACCGCCGACGTGTATTCGCAGGGCCAGTCGGAGGAAGTGACCGGACAGGCGCTCGCGGAGCTCGGCCTCGACGAAACCCGCATGCTCGTCGCGACCAAGGTGCGCCTGCGCACCGGCCCGGGGCCGAATCAGGTCGGGCTCGGGCGCTCGCACATCATCCGCTCGGTGGAGGCGAGCCTGAAGCGCATCGGGCGCGATCACATCGACCTTTTGCAGGTTCACAATCGCGACCCGCTCACGCCGCTCGACGAAACGCTGCGCGCGCTCGACGATCTCGTGCGCCAGGGCAAGGTCCGCCACGTGGGCGCGTGCAATTTCACCGCGGCCGACCTCGAACGCGCGCACGGCATCACGTCGCACGCGCACTGGGCGCCGCTCGTGAGCAATCAGGTCTATTACTCGCTCGCGGCGCGCGACATCGAGGACGAAATCGCCGCGGTCGCGCGCCAGAACGGCGTTTCGCTGACGATCTGGAGCCCGCTCTCGGGCGGCTACCTGAGCGGCAAGTACACGGCGCAGGGCGGTCAGGCGGCTGCGGGGCGGCGCACCAGCTTCAACTTCCCGCCGATCGATCCCGCGAAGGTCGATCCGATCGTGCTGGAGCTGCGCTCGATTGCCGAAGCGCTCGGCGCAACGGCCGCGCAGGTCGCGCTCGCGTGGCTGCTCGCGCGCGACGAGGTGGGCGCGGTGATCGTCGGCGCACGCTCGGAGGAGCAACTTACCGCGAACCTGAAGGCGGCCGACGTCGTGCTGCAGCCGGAGCACCGCGAGCGGCTCGAACGCGTGTCACAGCGGCAGAAGCCCTATCCGTACTGGATGCAGCAGCGTCACGATCAGGACCGCGTGCTGCCCTGACGTACGCTCCACGAAGCGCCTGCCCGCCCCTGTCGGCGCCCCGTCAGCGCGCGGTGTCGGGCGCCGCCGCGGGCCAGCTGTTCTCGTCGGCGCACAGGGCCACCGGCATGCGTTTCGCCCAGCCCTCGGTCTGGAGCATCGGCTCGTCGTAGAAGCGCTCGACGTGCCCGACGCACAGGATCGCGACCGGCTTCGCGCCGGCGGGCATGCCGAGGAGGCGCTGCACCTCGCCGACGTCGAAAAGCGACACCCAGCCGAGCCCGAGCCCTTCGGCGCGGGCCGCGAGCCAGAGGTTCTGGATTGCGCACGCGACCGACGCGAGGTCCATCTCCGGCATTGTGCGGCGGCCGAAGATGTGCCGCTCGCGGTTTTCCATCAGGCCCGCGACCAGCACTTCGCCGCAGTCCAGAATGCCCTGCACCTTGAGCCGCATGAACTCGTCGCCGCGTTCGTTCAGGGCTTGCGCCGTGGCCAGGCGCTCCTTTTCGACGATCCCGTGCAGCGCGACGCGAAGCGCGCGGTCGGTCACGCGCACGAAGCGCCACGGCTGCATGAAGCCGACGCTCGGGCCGTGGTGCGCGGCGTCCAGCAGGCGCGCAAGCTGCTCGGGCGCAACGGGCGCGGCGGTGAAATGACGCATGTCGCGCCGCTCGTAGATCGCGCGGTAGACGGCAGCGATTTCGGCGTCGGAAAAACGGTGGGGGGTCGGATCGGTCATGGGGCCGTCGTGGTGAGGTAGCGTCGTGATGTCGGTCTTGCGCAATATATACGCACGCCGCTTTCGCGTGGCAACACGATCGGATCGAACGACGGCCCTTCCCCCTGCCTGCCCGGAAACCCGCGCGGGGGCTCCCGGGCAAATCGCCCGCTCATGCGCCAACCTGCGCGCCGCGCGCCTCTTTCATCGCGCGGCAGATCTGCTCGACGTGCCGGTGATCCGTGCCGCAGCAGCCGCCCACCACCGTCATGCGCGGCAGCAACCCGCGCAGCGCGCCGTACTGCCGGCCGAGTTCGCCGGGATCGCCGTCGTCGAGATCGGGCGCTTCGTCGAGTTCCGCGTGGCTGCGCCGCGACGCATTCGCCCGCAGGCCGCGAATCCGCGCGAGCCATTCGCCGCCTCCGCGCAGGACGCCGTCGAAGTGGGTCGGATGCGCGCAGTTGATCAGGTAGTAGACCGCGTAGGCACCGGTGTCGGCGTCGGTCCGCTCGACCGCGTGCTGCAGCGTGTCGCCCGAGGGCAGGCGGCCGTCCGTCTCCAGCGTGAACGCAACCGCGACCGGCATCCCGCACGCCTTCGCCGCCTGCACGACGCCGATGCCCTCCTCCGCGTAATTGATCGTGAAGGCTGCGACCATGTCGGCGTCGGTCGCGGCGAACGTCTCGATCTGCGGTGCGTGGTAAGCGCGTGCTTCATCGGCGCTCATGCGGGCGTCGACCCGGTAGCCGTCCCCGCGCGGCCCGAGGTTGCCGCTGATCACGATCGGCGTCGCGGGCGTCTCGTACTCGTCGCGAATGCGCACGAGCAGGCTGATCGCCTTGCGGTTCGCGTCCGCGAGCGCCGCATCCGAGTAACCGAGCTTGCGCGCCCAGTCCGGATTGGCCCGCCAGGTGGGCGCCTCCAGCACGAGGCCGACGTTTTCGCCGCGCGCCATCTCGGCATAGCGCCGGAAATAGCCTTCGAGCTGCGCGGTGCCCGCCTCGTCCTTCAGCAGGTCGAACGCGGCGAAGTACGGCAGGTCGAGCTTCTGATGAAAGATCAGGGTGGTTTCGAGGCCGCCGTCCGTCATGAACAGCTGGTCGTTCAGTTGCGGCAGGTGCTTGCGGTATTTGCTCATGGTCGTGCTCCTTCAGGGACGTGCTTGGGGACGTGCTTATTGACGTGCTTGTGGACGTGCTCATGAACGCGGCTTCGAGACATCGCGGAACAGCAGCATGTCGACGATACGGGCCGATGCGCCCGGATAGAAGCCCGCCTCGGCGCTGAAATCGGGCGGATTGTGGAAGGTGCCGAACAGCATGTCGAAGACCGGCAGGTCGCCGTAATTGCCCGCATGCAGGTCGCGGGCGTGATGCCTCGAATGGCTCTCCGGACGCTGCACGATGTAGCCGAGCCAGCGCGGCGTGCGGATGTTGGCGTGCTGAAACACCGAGAGGAACGTCGTGATCAGCAGCACCAGCGTGACCGCCTGCGGCGTGAAGCCGGCGAGCGTCATGCTCAGGCTGAAGAGCACCGTGCAGCCGATCATGTCGAGCGGGCTGAACCAGAACGCGCCGAAGGTATCGAGGCGCTCGGCGCTGTGATGCATCTGGTGGAAGGTGCGCCACAGCGCACCCCACGTGTGCATCGCGCGGTGCCACCCGTACACGAGCGCCTGGTAGACGAAAAGACCGATACCCGCGCCGCCCCAGGTGCCGGCGGCGCTCAGGTCGAAGAGCCGCAGGCTCGCCAGGTGCTCGGCCCATGCGAGCGGCAGATACGATGAAAGAAGGAAATAAAACATAAAGGCAAAGAGGCCCCGCAGCCGCCACCCCTTCACGGCCGGCAGCCGGCGCGCGGGCGCGAGGGCCTCCCAGCACACCAGCGCGCCGTACAGCGCGAAGACGCAGAGCGACACGGGATCGGTGATCAGTTCGACTGGAGTTGGCATGTTCGCCTTCCTTACAGTTTAATAACAAGGGTGTGGGAGTGAAGATACGGTCAACGGCGGCTGACCGCTAAAGCGATTTCGGCAACTAACCGGACGAAACGGCCATGATCAACAAAGCGCCCGTGCGCATCAGCATCCTGGCGATGCCCGAAACCTCCGCGTCGGTGGTGTACGGCATGTACGACATGTTCATGTCGGCGGGGAGGGACTGGAGCCTGATCGTCGAAGGCGCGCCCGGCCCCGCGCCGATCGCGCCGCAGGTGGTGTCTTGCCACGGCAGTTCGTTCGTCGCGGGCAACCACGTGCGCATCACGCCCGATGCGACCCTCGACGCCTGCGCGCAGTCCGATGTCGTCTGCGTGCCCGAGTTGATGGTTCCGCCGGGGGAGCCGCTCGACGGCCGTTTTCGCGAGGAGATCGCGTGCCTGCGCCAATGCCACGCGGACGGCAAGATCCTCGCGACGGCGTGCTCCGGGGCCATCCTGCTCGCGGAGGCGGGCCTCCTCGACGGGCTGGAGGCGACCACGCACTGGGCCTATTGCGACCTGATGACCCGCCGCTACCCGGCGATCAAGGTGCGCAGCCACCGTGCGCTCGTCGCATCGGGCGAAGGCCAGCGCCTCATCATGGCGGGCGGCGGCACGTCGTGGCTCGATCTGGCGCTCTATCTGATCGCGCGGCTCGCGGGCATCGAAACCGCGATGCAGACCGCGCGCATCAACCTGATCGACTGGCACGACATCGGGCAGCAGCCGTTCGCGCGGCTCGCGCGCACGCGGCAGGTGGAGGATGCGGTGATCGCGCGCTGTCAGGCGTGGATCGCCGAGCACTACGCGGAGCCCTCGCCCGTGAGCGCGATGACGCAGTTGAGCGGACTCGCCGAGCGCTCGTTCAAGCGGCGCTTTCAGCACGCGACAGGCATGTCGCCGCTCGCCTATGTGCACACGCTGCGGCTCGAGGAAGCGAAGCAGATGCTCGAATCGGACCGCCAGCCGATCGAGGCGATCGCCAATGAAGTGGGCTACGAAGACGCGGGATTTTTCAGCCGGCTCTTTCGCCGCGAAGTGAGTCTCACGCCGGCGGAATACCGGCGGCGGTTCGGCGCGATGCGCGACGCGCTGCGAACGACAGCGTCATGCGATGCGTCATCCGGGCGCGTTCGAGCGTGAACGGTCAGCGATGCCGCCGCTGCCCCTATTGGCAGAAATATTCGTCGGAGGCCGTGCCAGGCACGTCCGTCGATGCCGCTTCGAATTGACTGTACTTGCGGTACGTCTTGCCGTTAACCGTCACCGTCCCGGCTGACGCGCCCTGCCTTGCGCTCTCGCGGTGCGCATCGACGTTCGTGTTGCTCCAGGCACTCGAACCCGAATGCGCGGATGGCTTCTCGCCGCTTTTGCTCGTGGCTGCAATCGCGTTCGTTACCGGGTTGCCGAACGCGGGCTGCTCCGAAGGCTTCGGCGGCGCATAGCCCCATTTCGACGTGAGCGTATTCATGTCGATCACTTTCGGCGTCCAGCCGACGAGCTTCGGCCCGATCACGAGCGGCGACAGTTCCACCGCGACGATCTGCGGCCCGCGGCGCGCGACCAGCAGGCACTTGCCGCCGTCTCCCGTCCTGAGCGGAACCGCGCCGCCGAGCGGAAGGAGCGTCAGCGCGGGCGCGTTGGGCATCGGCTGCTGACCGGACGGGTTGGCCGCCCACATCACCGCTCCCGGCGCAGCTTGCGCGAACACGCGCCCCGCTGCCACGAGCAACAGCATCGAAAACATCAGATGACTCTTCATTCGGCGCCTCGACAGGAAAACGAGGGTTGGCCTTCCGGGGCCATCAACAACAACCAACCCTTGGAAACGAGACAAGGCCGGGTAGACAGCCCTGTCTCTCTGGCGCAAGTTGCCATTGCGCCTGCTACGCCCTACTTCACCAGCGATACTTCGATCCCGTTGCGGGTGACTGGCATCGACTTTACATCGGCGATTTCGTTTGATTCGTTCTTCGCCGGCGCCGGATCAGCCTTCCTGACTTCGGGAGCGCGCTGGGACTTCAGGCTCACTGCAGGGTCGTTCGCCGCGGTGACCGGCAGCCCGAGGCGGGCGCGCACGATCGGATCGCGGTACTTCTCGTCGTCCGACAGTTGCGGGCCGTCGTCGGTCCGCGCAAGGGGCGTGGTCGTGCCCGGACACAGGTGCCCGGTCGCTTCCACCGCGCGGCGATTCGCGTCGCTCTGGCACAGCAGCGCGAGCGCGACGTCGGTGAGACCCATCGCGCGGAATTCGCGCGCATCGAGCCGCCGCACGCACGCCTGATCGACGAGCGTCGTGCCGCCCGTCGCTCCGAAGCCGGTGATCGACAGCCCGAAGCTGGCGGATCCCATGCAGGTGTCGGAGAGCGTCGTCGTGAGCGCGGGCGCGGCGATGCTCGGCGTCGTGTGCACGGAGTAGTTGCTCTGGTTGTAGTCGACGGTCGCGCGCGTGTCGTACGGGCTCGAGCCGGGGCCGGTCGCCGCCTTGTTGGTGGCATCCGTGGCGGTCGCGGCCGGCGTGCCCGCGCCCGTCCCCGCGCCGTTGGACGCGGCCAGGGTCGGCATCGTCACCGACACGTTGACGTTCGACGAGCCCCCCGCCGACGAGGAATTGCCGCCGCGCGCCGACGAGTTGCCGCCGGTCGCGTTCGCGCGTCCGATGCCGCCGACCGAAGACGCGTTCGAGTTGGTCGCGGCCGACGAGGTCGACGAGGTCCCGATGTTGTTCAGGCTCGACCCGCCCCCCTGCCCGATGCCGACGGACGAGGACCCCGAGGTCGAACCGGACGACGAATTGGCGGTCGTGTCGGCATGGGCGGCTTGCGCGGCGCAAAGCAACGCGGCGCAGGCCAGATGTAAAGCGGTCTTGTTCATTGTGGTTCTCCGGAAACGAAAGGGCAGCGCTATGAACAGGCGATCCCTGAACACGATTTAGAGTTGTTATGGATCGGGGGCGAGGCGTTGCGGGTCCGACCCATCGTCGGCCCCGGCGCCGCCTCGTACCCTGCCTCTAGCGCCAGCCGCGGCCGAGCGAACTCCACGCCCTCGCCGCCGCATCGGCGCCCGAGATGCCCGCCGACGACGACGTGCCGTGGCCGTAACCGCCGGCCGTCGACGTGTTGTTGTGGCTCGTGGTCGCGTTGGTCGCGTTGCCCGTTACGTTGAAGCCGCTGCCGGCGATTGCTTGCGCATTGCCGTTTGCCGTGCCGTAGTCGGTTGCGCGGAAGGACCCGAAGCCCGATACCGACGCAGAAGTTTGTCCGCCCGAAGACGACGACGAGCCAGAAGTCGTTATGCTGCCGGCCATCGCAGTGGCCGAGATCAGCGAGAACAGCGCGACGGCAATCACTCTCGTTTTCATGATTTGCATCCCTTACTAAAGTAAAAAGACCTGCTGCTTGTTTTTCTCTACATCGAGGCACTTCCTTACCGGCCAGCCCGCCTCGCCCGCGAATGATGAGCCGGCTTCATCGTGCAGCCGCGCCTAGCGCCAACCGCCGCCGAGCCTGCTCCATGCGTTGGCCGCCGCATCGGCGCCCGACGTGCCGCCCGCCTTCGAGCCGCCGAGCCCGAAGCCGCCGACCGACGACGTATTCGTGTGGCTCGTCGTTGCGTTGGTCGTGTTGCCGGTGCTGCCGAATCCCGAGCCTGCGATCGAGTAAGCATGGCCGTTCGCGGTGCCGGAGTTGGTCGCCGTGAAGTGGCCGCGGCCCGCCGCGCCCGCGCTCGTCGAGCCGCCGGAGGTCGAGCTCGAGCCGGAGCTGGTGCCCGTTGCGAGCGCTGCGCTGCAGGCGAGCGAAAGTACGGCAACTGCGATCAGATTGCGTTTCATGATGAGTCTCCTGATTGTGAAGGCGCGCACTCATCCAGCTGCATCGGCGCCGGTATGCAGCAGGTACGGCAAGAGCGGATTCAGGTCACGGGCTGTGATGCGGCCGCGCGAAGCTTCGACGAAGCGCGCGCAGTGGCAGGATCAGGAGGTGACGGGTGAGGCGACTTGTCAGGGAGTCGCCGGGACTCCGGAGAGCGCGAGGCGCCGGTGCCGGGCATCGATGGCCGATGCTCCCTTGCATTGCGCAGTCGCGAGTTCGGGTGACATGTTCGCGGCGCCCGATGCGCGCACGCGACCAGCATTCATGGACCTGGACAGCTTGTTCATCATGATCCCCCGTGGCATCGATGGTCCGATGCCGAATTGCCTACGGCTTACATCTGTCTTTCTGTGTTTCTTTTTTGTTGACTCTACGTAAGGCTAATCATGAGAAGCGTTGGAGATCCAACACTAACTGTCATCTCAAATGACCTTCGTGCGACAGTTGGTTCGTCAGCGCTCATTCATCGCTCATGCATTGCGCAGAGCCGCGCCGGCGCTCGCGATGCGGCCTCGTTGCGCCGCCCGCGAAGTGCGGATGATGGGGGTTGTTACGGACTGTGAAGCGTTGCAGGGCGCGTGGCGCCCCGCCCTCACACCGTGCTCAGGCGCGTCATCTCGGTTTCGACCAGCAGCTTCTTGAGCTCGGGCACGCACGAGCCGCAGTTGCCGCCCGCCTTGAGACACGACGTGATCTCCGCCGCGGTCTTCAGGCCCCGCTCGCGGATCGCCGAGCAGATCGTGTTGCGTCCGACGCCGAAGCACGAGCAGACGGTCGGTCCCGTATCGGCGCCCTTGCCGACCGGCTGGCCGAGCAGCAGGCCGACGCGGTCCTCTTCGTCGAGCCGCTCCTTCGCAAAGAGGCCCGAGAGCCACGCGCGCGCCGGCAGGTCGGGACGCGTGGAGAGAAAGATGCAGCTCTCGATGCGATCGTCGATAACATGCACCGCACGATACACACCCGCCGCGCGGTCTTCGTATTCGATCCAGTCCGCGTGCGGATCGTCGATGCGAAAGAGCGCACGCGCCCAGCCGCCGTGCTCGCGATGCGCGTCGAACGGGCTGCGTCCGGCGAACTCGTAGCGCACGAACTGCGCGCCGTGCACGCGCGTCCAGTAGGTCAGCTCGTCGAGCGCGGGCGCGTGGCGGCTGAGCGAAAAGCCGTGCCACGCGACGTGAAATTTCTCCACGGCGACAGGCGTGTGCTTGAACTCGGGCTCGCCCGACACCGGATCGACGGCCGGATTCACCACCGCGCCGACGCGTGCGTCGGACGCCACCTGATCGTTCCAGTGGATCGGCACGAACACGCTGCCGCGCGACATGCCGCCGCCATGCTGCACGCGGGCGACCATCGAGCCCCAGCGGCTCGACACGCGCGCAAGCTCGCCTTCGCGCACGCCGCACGCGAGCGCGTCCTGCGGATGCATGTCGACGAACGCCTCGGTCACGTGGCCCGCGAGCTTCGCGGACCTGCCGGTGCGCGTCATTGTGTGCCACTGGTCGCGCACGCGGCCGGTGTTCAGGACGAGCGGATAGTCGTCGTCGGTCGCGTTGGCCGGCGTGCGCGGCGGCGTTGCGATGAAGCGGGCCCGCCCGTCCGCATGGCGATAGCGGTGATCGCCGAAGAGGCGCGCCGTGCCGGCGGGCGGCGCGTCCTTCGCCGCGCGAACCGGCCACTGGATCGGCGCGAGCGCGCCGTATTGTTCGCTCGTGAGTCCCGTCAGGCCCGCAAGGTCGAACGCGCGCGGCACGCAATCGCTCATGGAATCGTGCGCGTGATCGCCGTTGCGATAGGCCGACAGCCGCGCGTGCTCGTCGAATATCTCGTGCGGGCCGGCGAAATCGAAGCCCGCGTAGCCCATGCGGCGCGCGACGTCGCAGATGATCCGCCAGTCGGCGCGCGCTTCGCCCGGCGCGGGCAGGAACGCACGCTGGCGCGAGATGCGCCGCTCGGAATTGGTGACCGTGCCATCCTTCTCGCCCCAGCCGAGCGCGGGCAGCAGCACGTGCGCGAAGGCGTTCGTATCCGTGTTCTCGATGATGTCGGAGCACACGACGAGTTCGCAGCGCGCGAGCGCACGCTTCGCCTGGTCGCCGTCGGGCAGGCTCACGACCGGGTTCGTGCCCATGATCCACACTGCCTTGATCCGTCCCGCCTCGATCGCCTCGAACAGATCGACGGCCTTCAGACCCGGCTTCGCCGCGATCGCCGGCGATGTCCAGAATGTCTGCACGAGCGCGCGGTGGCGCGCGTCGTCGAGTTCGAGGTGCGCCGCCAGCATGTTCGCGAGACCGCCCACTTCGCGCCCGCCCATGGCGTTCGGCTGCCCGGTGAACGAGAACGGCCCCATGCCCGGCTTGCCGATGCGCCCGGTGAGCAGGTGGCAGTTGATGATGCTGTTGACCTTGTCGGTGCCCGCCGTCGACTGGTTGACGCCTTGCGAATACACCGTCACCACGCGCTCGGTGCGCGCGAAGAGCCGATAGAATTCGAGCAGGTCGTGAGCGGCGAGCCTGCACGCCTTCGCGTATTGGGCGAGGTCGAAGCCGGCGGCGGCATCGAGCGCCTGCGCATAGCCGCTGGTGTGCGCGTCGACGAAAGCCGCGTCGGTTGCGCCGTGCTCCGCGAGAAAGGCGAGGAGGCCGTTGAACAGCTGGACGTCGGTGCCCGCCTTCAGCGGCAGATGCAGGTCGGCCATCTCGCAGGTCGCGGTGTGGCGCGGGTCGATCACGACCACCTTCATCTGCGGGCGCTCCTCCTTCATCTTCACGATGCGCTGGAACAGGATCGGATGGCACCACGCCGTGTTCGATCCGACCAGCACGACCAGGTCCGCGAGTTCCAGATCCTCGTAATTGACGGGCACGAGGTCCTCGCCGAACGCGCGCTTGTGCCCCGCCACCGACGACGACATGCAAAGCCGCGAGTTCGTGTCGATGTTCGCGCTGCCCACGTAGCCCTTCATCAGCTTGTTGGCGACGTAGTAGTCCTCGGTCAGCAACTGGCCCGACACATAGAGCGCGACCGCATCGGGACCGTGCTCGTCGATGATCCGCCGAAAGCCGTCCGCCACCACGCCGACGGCATCGTTCCACGGCACCGCATGCAGCGCGCCGGTGTGCGCATCGCGCAGCTTCGGCTGCAGCAGACGGCCGTCGAGGCCCACCGTTTCGCCGAGCGCCGAGCCCTTCACGCACAGGCGCCCGAAATTCGACGGATGCGTTTCATCACCGGCGATAGCGGGTTCGCCGTGCTGGCGCGGCGTCGCACGAACGCCGCAGCCGACGCCGCAATACGGGCACGTCGTGCGAACGCTCGCGGTGGAATCGGTGGAATCGGACGAGATCGGGATGGTGGGAAATCTCACGGTGTTCGGTTCCGGTTGCATTCAGGCAGGTTCAGGCGTGTTTCGGGCAGATTCAGGATTCACGCGCGTTTCAGGCAGGCTCCGCCTCGCAGAGCGCACGGCCGAACAGCAGCCGGCTGCGCAGCGAGGAGACGTCGGTGCGGTTCTGGATCAGGTCGAAGTACCAGCCGCCGTCCTTCACGTCGCCGTACAGCACGGCGCCGATCACGCGGTCGTTCTCGAGCACGAGGCGCTTGTACACGCCGCGTCGCGGATCGCGCAGCACGAGGTCCTCGGTGCCCGGTCCGCCGATGAAATCGCCCGCCGAATACAAGTCTACGCCCGTCACTTTCAGCTTGGTGGCGGTCGCGCGCTGCACGTAGCGGCGATGCCCCGCGCCTGCGAGATGCGCGCCCGCCACGCGCGCCTGATCCCAGATCGGCGCGACGAGGCCGAAGGTCGCTGCGCGATGCTGCACGCATTCGCCCACGGCGTAGACGCGCGGATCGTACGTCTGCAGCGTATCGTCGACGACGATCGCGCGTTCGCAATGCAGCCCCGCCGCTTTCGCGAGTTCGATGTTCGGGCGCACGCCGGCCGTCATCACGACGAGGTCTGCGGGAATCTCGCTGCCGTCCGCGAAGCGCACGGCGGCAACGCGCTCGCCGCCGACGATCTGCGCGGTGTCCGCCTTCAGCAGAAAGCGCATGCCCTTTGCCTCGAGCGTGCGTTGCAGGAGCGCCGCCGCGCTCTTGTCGAGCTGGCGGTCCATCAGGCTGTCCATCACATGCACGACCGTCACCGACATGCCCTGCCGCTGCAGCCCGTTGGCGGCCTCCAGCCCGAGCAGCCCGCCGCCGATGATCACCGCATGGCGATGGGCGCGTGCGGCGGCGAGCATCGTCTCGACGTCCTGGATGTCACGAAACGCGATCACGCCGGGCAGGTCGTGACCCGGCACCGGAATGATGAACGGCTTCGATCCCGTGGCGAGCAGCAGGCGGTCGTAGTGCGCCTCGATGCCCTTCTGCGAGCGCACCACGCGCCGCACGCGGTCGATTTCGACGACCGGATCGCCCGCATGCAGCGCGATGCCGTTTTCCGCGTACCAGGCGCGCGAGTTGATGATGATGTCGTCGACGGTCTTCTCGCCCGCGAGCACCGGCGAGAGCAGGATGCGGTTGTAGTTGCCGTGCGGCTCGGCGCCGAACACGGTGATGTCGTAGAGATCGGGCGCGAGCTTGAGCAGTTCCTCGACGGTGCGCATCCCCGCCATGCCGTTGCCGACCACGACGAGCCGAAGGCGCTTGCCCCCGGTGCCGCCCGCACTCGCCGCGGCGTATTCGGTTTTCATGCTGCGATCCAGACCTTGCCGCCCGCAACCCGCGCCGCGTAGGCGCGCACCGAGTGCTCGGGCATTTCGAGGCACTCGCCGGTGCGCAGGTCGAAGTGATGCTTGTAGATCGGCGAGGCCACGACCACGCGCTCGCCCAGGCTGCCGATCAGCCCGCGCGAGAGCACGGCCGCCTGCGAACCCGGGTCGAAGTTGCCGATCGCGAAGACGCTGCCGCCGCCTTCCGCGACATGGAACACCGCCACCTGCTCGCCGTTCACGAGCGCGCACACGCCGGTGTCCGGCACGATGTCGGCGAGTTCGCACACCGAGGTCCAGGACGGGTCGATTCTGTCGTTCATGGTGATCTCCTTGAAGCGGTTCAGGCCGTCTCGGCGACGACCGGGATGGCAATGCGCCTGATCGCGCGTTCCTCGGGCTTTGCCGGCCGGATCTGGCCGCGCTCCTCGACGAACGTCACGTTCGCATCGCCCTCTTCGCTGTTGACGAAATGGCGGAAGCGCTTGCGCGTCTCGGGATCGGTCACGGCGCGCTTCCACTCGCACTCGTAGGTGTCCACGACCAGCTGCATCTCCGCTTCGAGTTCGGCGCCGAGCCCGAGCTTGTCGTGCACGACGACGTCGATCAGGTAGTCGAGCCCGCCTTCCAGGTTGTCGCGCCACACGCTCGTGCGCTGCAGGCGGTCGGCCGTGCGCACGTAGAACATCAGGAAGCGGTCGATATAGCGGATGAGCGTTTCGCGGTCCAGGTCGGACGCGAGCAGTTCCGCGTGGCGCGGCTTCATGCCGCCGTTGCCGCACACGTAGAGGTTCCAGCCCTTTTCCGTCGCGATGATGCCGACATCCTTGCCCTGCGCCTCCGCGCACTCGCGGGTGCAGCCCGACACGCCGAACTTGATCTTGTGCGGCGCGCGCAGGCCCTTGTAGCGGTTCTCGACGTCGATCGCGAGCCCGACCGAATCGCCCACGCCGTAGCGGCACCACGTCGATCCCACGCACGACTTCACCGTGCGCACCGCCTTGCCGTACGCGTGGCCCGACTCGAAGCCCGCGGCGATCAGTTCTTCCCAGATGAGCGGCAACTGCTCGACGCGTGCGCCGAAGAGATCGACGCGCGCCCCGCCGGTGACCTTCGTATAGAGCCCGTACTTCTTCGCGACCTGTCCCACTGCGATCAGTCCGTCGGGCGTGACCTCGCCGCCCGGCATGCGCGGCACGACCGAATACGTGCCGTCACGCTGGATGTTCGCGAGGTAGTAGTCGTTCGAATCCTGCAGGCTCGCGTGCTCCTTCTTCAGCACGAACTCGTTCCAGCACGAGGCGAGAATGCCCGCGACGACCGGCTTGCAGATGTCGCAGCCAAGGCCGTGGCCGTGCTTCGCGATGAGCGCGCCGAAGGTCCTGAAGCCCTCGACCCGCACCATGTGATACAGCTCCTGGCGCGAATACGGGAAGTGCTCGCACAGGTGGTTGTTGACGGCGAGCCCCTGGCGCTTCATCTCCGCCTTCATCACCTGCGTGACGAGCGGCACGCAGCCGCCGCACGTCGAGCCCGCCTTGCAGGCGGTCTTCAGCGCGCCGATGCTCGTCGCGCCCGCGCACACCGCCTCGCAGATCTGCGCCTTCGTCACGTTGTTGCACGAGCAGATCTGCGCGGCGGCGGGCAGCGCCTCGACACCGAGGCCCGGCTTCGCCTGCCCGTCCGATTGCGGCAGGATCAGGAACTCGGGCGCTTCGGGCAGTTCGATGCGGTTGAGCATCATCTGCAGCAGCGTGCCGTATTCGCTCGCGTCGCCGACCATCACGCCGCCGAGCAGATACTTGCCACAATCGGACACGACGAGCTTCTTGTACACCTGCTTGCGCTCGTCGCTGTACTGGTACGTGCGGCTGCCGGCCGTCGCGCCGTGCGCGTCGCCGATGCTCGCCACGTCCACGCCCATCAGCTTGAGCTTGGTGCTCATGTCGGCGCCGGCGAACGCCGCCTCTTCGCCGGCGAGATGCTTCGCCGTTACGCGCGCCATGTCGTAGCCCGGCGCGACGAGCCCGAACACCTGGCCGTTCCACGCCGCGCATTCGCCGATCGCGAAGATGTCGGGGTCGCTCGTGCGGCAGGCGTCGTCGATCACGACGCCGCCGCGCGCACCGACTTCCAGCCCCGCCGCGCGCGCGAGCTCGTCGCGCGGACGAATGCCCGCGGAGAACACGATCATGTCGGTGTCGAGATGCGTGCCGTCGGAAAACTGCATGCGGTTCCTGCCGGTCTCGCCGTCGACGATCGCCTGCGTGTTGCGCTGGGTATGCACCGTCACGCCCAGTTCCTCGATCCTGCTCCTGAGCACGCGGCCGCCGCCTTCGTCCACCTGCACCGCCATCAGGCGCGGGGCGAATTCGACGACATGCGTATCGAGGCCCATGTCGCGCAGCGCCTTCGCGCATTCGAGCCCGAGCAGGCCGCCGCCGACCACCGTGCCGGTCTTCGAGCGCACGCCGCATTCACGCATCGCTTCGAGGTCCTCGATCGTGCGGTAGACGAAGCAGCCCGCCCGGTCGCTTCCGGCAAGCGGCGGCACGAACGGATAGGAGCCCGTTGCGAGCACGAGCTTGTCGTAGGCGAGCGTCTCGCCCGTCGAGACCGTCACGGTGCGCGCCGCGCGGTCGATCGACACCGCCTTCGCATTGAGCCTGAGCACGAAGTTCTCGCGCTCGAAGAAGCCCGGCGCGACGAGCGACAGATCCTCCGCCGACTTGCCCGCGAAGAACTCGGACAGGTGCACGCGGTCGTAGGCGGGACGCGGCTCCTCGGCGAGCACGGTGATGTCGAGTCCTTCCGACTGGCTTTCCGCGAGGCATTCGAGCAGCTTGTGGCCGACCATCCCGTGGCCGATGACGATGATTTTCATGACGGGATCGCTCTCAGTTTGCAATGCTGTTGTTGATGCCGAGCGCGCGGTCGCGCAGCGCCGCCTCGCGTGCCTTGTGCTCCGGGCTGAAGCGCACCGCCAGCGCGCACAGCGCGGAGAGCGCGACCAGCAGGCCGAGCATGGAGAGCGTCTGCTGCACGCCGCCGAGGCCCTTCATCAGGAAGCCCGCCGCCACCGCGCCGACGTTGCCGCCCGCGCCGATCACGCCCGCCACGCCGCCGAGCGCCTTGCGGTCGATGAACGGCACGAGCGCGTAGGTCGCGCCGCACGCCATGTGCGTGAAGAGGCCGAAGATCAGCATCGCGACCACGGCGAGCGCGACGCTTTCCGCATGCGCGAACCAGTAGAGCCCGATGCCTTCGCCGGCGATCAGCACGAAGAGCAGCGTCGAGCGGATGTCGAGGCCGCGCCGTGCCGCCACCTTGTCCGAGAGCCAGCCGCCGAGCGCGCGGGCGAAGAGCGCGAGCAGGCCGAAGCTGCCCGCCGCGATCCCGGCCGCCTTCAGCGAGAGCTGGAAGTGATCGACGTAATAGATCGCCGCGATGTTGTGGATGAACACTTCGACGCCGAAGCACGCCGCATACGTCACGAACAGCATCCACACGCGATAGTTCGCGCAGGCGGCGCGAAAGCTCGCCCAGCCTCCCTTCTTGCCGCCGTCGATTTCGATGCCGCGCGCGCGCAGGTCCGCGAAATTGCCTTGCGGGCAGTCCTGCGTATAGCGCCAGTAGAACCACGCCATGACCGGCATCGCGATGCCCGGCACGACGAGCGCGACGCGCCAGGCCGAAGCCTCGCCCACGCCGATCGCGATCGCCGCCGCCACCAGAAGCGGAATCAGCGCCTGCGCCGCGCCCGCGCCGGCGTTGCCCCAGCCGGCGCTCGTCGCGTTGGCGGTGCCGACGACGTTCGGCGCAAACATCACCGAGGTGTGGTACTGCGTGATCACGAAGCTCGCGCCGATCGCGCCGATTGCGAGGCGGCACCAGAGGAAGCTCTCGTAGCCCGTCGAGAGGGCTGCGCCCAGCACCGGAAGCGCGCCGAGCAGCAGCAGGCCCGAGTAGACCTTGCGCGGGCCGTAGCGGTCGCACATCGGGCCGATCACGAGGCGCACGAGAATCGTCACGGCGACCGCCGCGATGTTGATATTGGCGACCTGATCGACGGAAAGCCCGAACTCGCGCTTGATGAGCGGCATCAGCGGCGCACAGGCGAACCACGCGAAGAAGCACACGAAGAACGCCATCCAGGTGAGATGGAAGGCGCGCATCGGCGCCGTGCGCAGGCTGAATAGGTCGATGCGGGTTGCTTTGTCTGTCATTTTCTGTCCAGAAAAAGAAAGGCGTCCCGCGAACGCAGTCAGTCGACTGGGTTCGGGGGACGCCATTGTCCAAAAGCTTGGTGGGTCTGCTGCCGGTATTGCGGGGATGGCGCGCTGTTGCGCCGTGCCACGGTGCTGCCGGATCGCCGTTGACCCGATGGCCGGATCAAATGCAAGGCCCATGCCATGCGCCGTGAATCCGCGCCGGAAGGCCATCGCACGGACATGACGGCGTGTTTGCCGCCCGCTTGCGGACGCCGCCGCGATGCATTTTGACGCCCCCGGGCACAGGGATGGTGCGACGCAGCACTGAAGCCGTGCGGGTTTTCACGCACCAAAGCGCGGCAATGCACCGCCAGCGCGCTGGCCCGGTTATTGCGTGCACCAGACGTACTACACGCCGCCCGAGCCGGGCGCCGGCGTTCATGCCGACGGCATGCGCGGCGCCGGCCCGCAAGCGCGGACCCACGCATTCAGATGACACCGCCCCGCGCACCTTCCACCATGCTTCGCGTGCTCCTCGTGACCGACACGGACAAGCCGATCGGCGATCTGCGCCAGGCGCTCGCGCGCCTCGGCTACGACATGCTGCCCGAGGCGGCGACGCCCGCGGCGCTGCCGAAGGTCGTCGAGAGCGAGCGGCCGGACGTCGTCATCATCGACACCGAATCGCCGTCGCGCGACACGCTCGAGCAGCTTGCCGTCATGAACAAGGCCGCGCCCCGCCCGGTGCTGATGTTCAGCAACGACGCCGACCAGCAGTTCATCCGCGCGGCGGTCGGCGCGGGCGTGACGGCCTATCTCGTCGAAGGGCTCGCGGCGGAGCGGCTCGCGCCGATCCTCGAAGTCGCGCTCGCGCGCTTCGCGCAGGAAGAGAAGCTGCGCCAGCGGCTCGCGCAGGTGGAAAGCGAGCTTGCCGACCGCAAGGTGATCGACCGCGCCAAGCGCCTCCTGATGGACCGCCGCAAGATGACGGAGCAGGAGGCGTACGCCGCGCTGCGCAAGCGCGCGATGGATCACGGAATGAAGGTTGCCGAGGTTGCTCGACAGCTCGTGTCGATGGCCGATTTACTGGGGTGACCCGCACGATATGAATACGCCAACACCATCCGCGCGCGACACCGCCGCGTGCCGTCCCGAAAAGACCCACGTACGGCTCGGCTTCGTCGCGCTCTCCGATGTCGCGCCGCTTGCCGCCGCGCGCATGCTCGACCTCGGGCGCCGCCACGGCCTCACGCTCGAACTGTGCCGCCAGCCTTCGTGGGCGGCGGTGCGCGACAAGCTGCTCTCCGGCGAGATCGACGCGGCGCACGCGCTCTACGGGCTCGTCTGCGGCGTGCATCTGGGCATCGGCGGGCCGCAGGCGGACATGTCGGTGCTGATGGTGCTCAACCGCAACGGGCAGGCGATCACGCTGTCGCGCCGCCTCGCCGACGCGTTCGACGAAACCGGCAACCTGAAGGAAGCGCTCGCGTCGCTCGGGCGTCCCGCCGTGCTCGCGCAGACCTTCCCGACCGGCACCCACGCGATGTGGCTCTACTACTGGCTCGCGGCGCACGGCGTGCATCCGCTCTCGGACATCCAGAGCGTCGTGATCCCGCCGCCGCGGATGGTCGATGCGCTCGCCGAGGAGAAGCTCGACGGCTTCTGCGCGGGCGAGCCGTGGCACGCGGTTGCGGAGGCGCGCCACGCGGGCCGCACCGTCGCGCTCACGAGCGAGATCTGGCCGAATCATCCGGAAAAGGTGCTCGCGAGCCGCCGCGATTTCGCCGCGCTCCATCCGAACACGGCGCGCGCGCTCGTGTGCACGATGCTCGAAGCGTGCCGCTGGCTCGACAGCCCGGAGCACCGCGCCGAAATCTCCGGCCAGCTTGCCGCGCCCGAACTGCTCGGCGTGCCTCGCAGCCTGATCGAGCCGCGTCTCTCGGGCATCTACGACATGGCGCGGCTCGCCAGGCCGCCCCTGCCCGTCTGTTTCTTCGACGGCGGCGCCGTCAACTATCCGCGGGCGTCGGACGGACTGTGGTTCCTCACGCAGTACCGGCGCTGGGGCCTCTTAGGCGGCGAGGCCGGCGGCATCGGCGGCGACGCGGCGATCGCCGCGTCGATCTGCCAGACGGCGCTCTACCGCGAAGCGGCCGCGCTCGCGGACGTGCCGGTGCCCGCCGAATCCCGCGCCGACGTGCTGTGCGACGGCCGCGTGTGGGACGGCAGCGACCCGGCGGGCTACCTCGAAGGCTTCACCGTGCGCGCGTGAGCCGCGCCGCGGCCGGCATCCGTCGTCAAACGATCTACTATTGATCGATGGATCCCGACGCGCGCTGCGCAAGGAGGCTCACATGGAACTGTCCACGGTTCGGGTCGAAAAACCCGGCGATACCAATTTCATCCTCGGGCAGACGCATTTCATCAAGTCCGTCGAGGACCTGCACGAAGCGATCTTCGGCACCGTTCCGGGCATCCGGTTCGGCATCGCGTTCTGCGAGGCGTCGGGCAAGCGGCTCGTGCGCTCGTCCGGCAACGACGAGAGCCTGATCGAACTCGCCACGAGAAACGCGCTCGCCGTCGCCGCGGGCCACTGCTTCTTCGTGTTTCTCGGCGACGGCTTCTTCCCCGTCAACGTGCTCAACGCCATCAAGGCGGTGCCGGAGGTCTGCCGGATCTTCTGCGCGACCGCGAATCCGACGCAGGTGCTCGTCGCGGAGACGGACCAGGGGCGCGGGATCGTGGGGGTCGTCGACGGGTTCGGGCCGCTCGGCGTCGAAACCGCCGAAGACGTTCAATGGCGCAAGGACCTGCTGCGCAAGATCGGCTACAAGGCCTGAATTGCGGCGCGCGGGCGGGGAGACGGACGCACCGGGCGGCCGGGGAACCGCGTTCGAGCTTCGCGCCTTCGCCTCGTCGCCGCCGGGATGCGGCGGGACGTGTCGCCGCTCAAGGAGCGGCGGCGCTGTTCGGGTCACGGCGTTGAGCGCGTGTTTGAACTTGGCGCTTCCGCCTCACAGCCGGGATGCGGCGGGACGGCTGGCCGCTCCGGCGCGATTCGGGATGCGGCATCAAGCGCGCGTTTGAACTTGGCGCATGCGGCGGGACAGATGCGCCCTCAAGGGCCCGCTGCGGCGCCGTTCGGGTCGCGGCGTCAAACCGGCTTTTGAACTTCGCGCTTCCCCCTCGCAGCGGGAATACCACGGAACAGGTGGCCGCTCCGGCGGCCGTCAAGCCAGGCTCTGAACCTCCCTCCGCTCATCGCCCACTGACCGTACGCTTAGTGCGCCGGACCCTCACCTACCACGCGGGTACGCGCCGTGCACCGGCCAGCCGGCCATCTTTTCGCGCGGGCCCGGCGGCGCGCCCGCTGAATCCCGCCCTTCACTCCTTGACTTGAGGGCAGGAATGGCGAGAATGTGGGCCCCGGCGGCCCGCCCGGTCGTGCCGGAATGCACCGCAACGGGCCGGAACGCCGCGCCCGCGACATCACGAAACAAATCGGATGCTGTATAACCGGCTAGGCGGACCCGAAGCGGTCCGCTGCAAGCCTGTCTGGCGGCCCGCCGCCGCACCGGTATTCGACGCCGGCCGTCCGGCGCGCCCGCGCGCGCAGCCGGGGCCGCTCATCGGCGTGCGGATGCGCCTCTGCGCCCGCCGCCCGGAATCTTTCAGCGTTGCCCGGGGAAGGGTCGTCCCCGGACAACGGACTTGAGGAGCATGTCATGACCGACTTGAACCCGTCTTTCCTCGGCAGGTTGTCGATTGCCTTCGGAACGTTCTTCACCTGCCTCGGCGACGCCGCGTTCGCCGCGCGCGTGAAGCAGTTGCGCGACGGCCCCGCCCCGGCGGCGGCGCCCGTGCAGGAAGCGCCCGCGCCGGCGCCAGTGCGCCCCGCCCCTGCCCCCGCCCCCGTGCTGAAGGAAGCGAGCCCCGAGGCGGCGCTCCAGCTGCTGGGCCTGCTTCAGCGCGACGCGCGCCTGATCGACTTCATCGAAGAGGACATCGCCCGCTACTCGGACGCCGACATCGGCGCCGCGGCGCGCCTCGTCCACGAAGGCTGCCGCACCGTGCTGCGCGAGCATTTCACGATCCGCCCGGTGCGCGAGGAAGCCGAGGGCAGCCGCGTGACGCTGCCCGACGGCTTCGATGCCACCGCGATCCGCCTGACCGGCAACGTCGTCGGCAAGCCGCCGTTTCAAGGCAGCATCAGCCATCGCGGGTGGAAAGTGGCGGAAGTGCGCCTGCCGAAGCTCGCGGAAAGCCATGACGCCCGCGTCGTCGCCCCCGCCGAGGTGGAACTATGAGCGAACCGCGCTTTTCCATCGGCGTCGATCTCGGCACGACGCATTGCGCGCTGTCCTACGTCGATATCGCTTCGAGCGACGGCGAAAAGACCGTGCAGGGCGTGCTGCCCGTCGCGCAACTGACGGCGCCCGGCGCCGCCGACGAACTCGACCTGCTGCCCTCCTTCCTCTATCTGCCGCACCCGGACGAACTCACGCCCGGCGACCTCAGCCTGCCGTGGACCGCCGAGCGCGACTTCGCGGTCGGTGAGCTTGCGCGCAGCCGCGGCGCCGGCACGCCGATCCGCCTCGTGTCGAGCGCGAAGAGCTGGCTGTGCCACCCGGGCGTCGACCGCCGCGCCGCGATCCTGCCGAACGACGCCCCGCCCGAAGTGGCGCGCGTCTCGCCGCTGGAAAGCTCGGTGCGGTACCTGACGCACCTGCGCGAAGCGTGGGACCACGCGCACCCGGAGGCGCCCTTCGGCGAGCAGGAAATCACGGTGACGATCCCCGCCTCGTTCGATCCGGCCGCGCGGGAGCTGACCGCCGAGGCCGCCGCGAGCGCGGGCTATGGCCGCATGACGCTGCTGGAAGAGCCGCAGGCGGCGCTCTACAGCTGGATCCAGAAGAGCGGCGGCGGCTGGCGCAGGCAGGCGCGGGTCGGCGACGTGATTCTCGTCGTCGACGTGGGCGGCGGCACGACCGACTTCTCGCTGATCGCCGTGGTCGAACGCGAGGGCAACCTCGAAGTCCACCGGGTCGCGGTCGGCGAGCACATCCTGCTCGGCGGCGACAACATGGACCTCGCGCTCGCGCACGTGGTCGCGCGCAAGCTGGCGGCCGGCGGCACGCAGCCCGATCCGTGGCAACTGCGCGCGCTGACCTACGCGTGCCGCTCGGCCAAGGAGACGCTCCTCACCGACGCCTCGCTCGACGCCGCCCCGCTCGTCGTGCCGAGCCGCGGCTCGAAGCTGATCGGCGGCTCGCTGCGCACGGAGCTGACCCGCGCCGAACTCACGCAGACGATCCTCGAAGGCTTCTTCCCGCAGGTCGAAGGCTCGGCGCGCCCGGTGAGCCGCGCCCGCGCGGGTCTCACGCAACTGGGCCTGCCCTACGCGCAGGACCCGGCCGTCACGCGCCATCTCGCGGCGTTCCTGGGCCGTCAGGTCGCGGCGCTCGCGGAACTCGAAGGCGTGCGCGCGACGATGCCCGAAGGCGCGAGCTTCCTGCATCCGACGGCCGTGCTCTTCAACGGCGGCGTGTTCAAGTCGCCGCTGCTCGTCGAGCGCATTCTCCAGACGCTCAACGGCTGGCTCGCCGCCGACGGCGCCGCGCCCGCGCGCCTGCTCGAAGGCGCCGACCTCGATCTCGCCGTGGCGCGCGGCGCCGCCTATTACGGCTACGTGCGGCGCGGCAAGGGCGTGCGCATCCGCGGCGGCACGGCGCGGGCGTACTACGTCGCCATCGAATCGGCGATGCCCGCGGTGCCGGGGCTCGAACCGCCCGTCCAGGCGCTGTGCGTCGCGCCGTTCGGCATGGAGGAAGGCACCGAGGCCGAATTGCCCGCACAGGAATTCGGGCTGGTGGTGGGCGAGCCGGTGCATTTCCGCTTTTTCGGGTCGTCGGTGCGCAGGCAGGATCAGGTCGGCACGCTGCTCGACTACTGGCAGCCCGAGGAACTGCAGGAACTCGACGAGATCCAGGCGTCGCTGCCTTCCGAAGGCCGTACGCCGGGCGAAGTGGTGCCGGTGAAGCTCCACGCGCGCGTGACGGAAGCCGGGACGCTCGAACTCGAAGCCGTGCCGCGGGCAACGGGCGAGCGCTGGAAGGTCGAGTTCGACGTGCGCGGCGGCGCGAGCGCTTGAGCGTCGCGAGAGAGACGAAAGCCACGAAAGCCAAGAAAAGCGCGATGAAGCGGTACATCGTCGGCATCGATCTCGGCACGAGCAACACGGTCGTCGCGTACGCGCAGGCCGGGTCGGCCGAGATCCGCGTGTTCGACGTCGAGCAGTTGGTCGGCCTCGGCGAAGTCGCGGCGCGCCCGCTTTTGCCCTCGCTGCGCTATCACGCGGCGCCGGGCGAGCTGAACGCGGGCGACCTGCATCTGCCGTGGCAGACCGAGAACGAAACCGCTGCGACAGATAGCCCGGATAGCCCGGCTAGCCCGCCCGTCGTGATCGGCCGCCTCGCGCGCACGCTCGGCGCGCAGGTGCCGGGCCGGCTTGTCGCGAGCGCGAAAAGCTGGCTGTCGCATGCGTCGGTGGACCGCGTCGCGCCGATCCTGCCGTGGGGCGCCGGCGACGACGTCGGCAAGGTGTCGCCCGTCGCGGCGAGCGCGAGCTATCTCGCGCATCTGCGCGCGGCGTGGAATCACCGCTTTCCGGACGCGCCGCTCGAAGCGCAGGACGTCGTGCTCACGGTGCCCGCGTCGTTCGACGAAGGCGCGCGCGCCCTCACGCTGGAAGCGGCGCGCATGGCGAAGCTGCCCGCGCTGCGCCTGCTCGAGGAGCCGCAGGCGGCGTTCTACGACTGGCTGTTCCATCATCGCGACGCCCTGAGCGCGGAGCTCGCCGATACGCGCCTCGTGCTCATCTGCGACGTCGGCGGCGGCACCACCGACCTCACGCTCATCAAGGTGCAGATGGAAGGCGGCGAGCCGCAACTGACGCGCATCGGCGTCGGCAACCATCTGATGCTCGGCGGCGACAACATGGACCTCGCGCTCGCGCATCTGGTCGAGGCGCGGATCGCGGCGGGCAACACGCGGCTTTCGGCCGCGCGGCTCTCCCAGCTCGTCGAGCGCTGCCGCGCCGTGAAGGAGCAACTGCTCGGCGCGGATGCGCCCGAGTCGGCTTCGATCACGCTGCTCGGCGCGGGCGCGAAGCTCGTCGGCGGGGCACGCTCGGTCGACGTGACGCGCGAGGAGATCGAGCGGATCATCGTCGACGGATTCTTCCCCGCCGTTGCCGCAGGCGAGCGGCCGGGGCGCGCGCGGGGCGGCATCGTCGAGTTCGGGCTGCCCTATGCGAGCGATCCGGCGATCACGCGTCACGTCGCAGCCTTTCTCGGCCAGCACGCGGATCAGTCGCGCAAGGCGCTCGCGGCGCAAGACACTCAAGGCACGGAAGGCAGTCAAGGCACGGAAGGCGCCCCGCAAGGCGGCGGCGCGCTGCCGATGCCCGACACGCTGCTCCTCAACGGCGGCGTATTCCGCGCCGAAGCGCTGACCACGCGCCTTGCCAGCACCCTCGGCGCGTGGCGGCAAGAGCCGCTGCACGTCCTGCACAACGCCAATCCGGACGTGGCGGTGGCGCGCGGCGCGGTGGCCTACGCGCTCGCGCGCGCGGGGCGTGCGCCGAGAATCGGCGGCGGTTCGCCGCGCAGCTATTTCCTCGTCGTCGACGACGGCAACGAGGCCGCCCGAGGCATCTGCCTGCTGCCGCGCGGCACGGAGGAAGGCCAGGAGATCCATCTGGAGGACCGCACGTTCGCGCTCCGGCTCGGGCATCCGGTGCGCTTCCATCTGGTGTCGTCGGTCGCGGATACGGCGTACCGGGCAGGCGAACTCGCCGATCTGTCGGCGTCGGCGGGCGACTTCGTACGCCTTCCGCCGATCGCCACCGTCGTGCAGCCGCAAAACGCGGGCGGTGCGCGCGAAACGCCGGTCCAGCTGACGACCTCGCTCACCGAGGTCGGCACGCTCGAAATGCACTGCATCGCCACCGGCGACTCTACGCAGCGCTGGCTGCTGGAGTTCCAGCTGCGCGGCGAGCACGCCGCAGGCGACGCACTCCCGGACGCGGACGCAAACCGGCTGCCCCCGTCGCTGCCGAAGGCCGTCGAGCAGATCGACCGCACGTTCGGCGCGCGCTCGCAGGAAGTCGGGCCGAAGGAGGTGAAGCGGCTGCGCGCCCAGCTGGAGCAGCTTCTCGGCCCGCGCGAGAGCTGGGGCAGCGCGCTCTTGCGCGAACTCTTCGGCACCCTGTGGGAGCGCGCCCGGCGCCGGCGGCGCTCGGCGGACCACGAGCGCCTGTGGCTGAACTTCGCCGGCTACTGCGTGCGTCCGGGGTTCGGCTATCCGCTCGACGAGTGGCGCGTCGAGCAGCTCTGGTCGCTCTACGAGCAGGGCATCCAGTACGTCAACGAGAACCAGGTCTGGTCCGAATGGTGGACGCTGTGGCGGCGCGCGGCGGGCGGGCTCGCCGAAAGCGCGCAGTTGCGCCTGATCGACGACATCGCCTTCTATCTCCAGCCGCCCGGCACGTCGCGCTACAGGAAGCCGCCCACTGCGGCGAAGTCCGGCTACGACGACATGGTCCGGCTCGCGGCATCGCTCGAACGCGTGCCCGTGGAGCGCAAGATCGAGGTCGGGCAATGGCTGCTGACGCGGCTCGCCAAGCCGTCCGAAAACCTTCAGAGCTGGTGGGCCGTCGGGCGCATCGGCGCGCGTGCGCCGTTCTACGGCAGCGCGCACGGCGTCGTGCCCGCAGAGGTCGCCGCGCGCTGGCTCGGGACCATCCTCGCGCTCGACTGGAAGAAGGTCGAGCCGGCCGCGTTCGCCGCCGTGCAGATCGCGCGCATGACGGGCGACCGGTCGCGCGACCTGCCATTCGAGATCCGCGCCGACGTCGTGCGCCGGCTCGAGGCCGCGAACGCGTCGCGCACGTGGATCGACATGGTCCGCGAGACCGTCGAACTCGATCAGGCGGACGAAGGACGCGTGTTCGGCGAGTCGCTGCCGGCGGGGCTCAAGCTGATCGGCTGAGGCTCGCGCTCAGGTTGCGGATGAGCGCGGCGGGCCACCGCGGCGTCGAAATGCTTCGCTGTCAGAAGCGAGTGCCGAAGGGAATGCGGTCAAGCTGTCGCGCCGATACATCATCGGGAGAGCAGACTTCTTGATTCCCGGCAGGACGACGCCTATTTTTAACATGTGTCAATTCGACACATGAAGGAGGTCAACATGCCATCACCGAGAAAGGCCCCGCCGAGCAATCCGGCCGAAACGGAAATGTCGAGCCGCAAGAAAAGCGCGGCCGGCACGAAGCAATCGACTGCGAAAGCAGCAGGCGCCAAGGAAATGCAGGTCGCCAAACGCACGACCAAGGCCAAGCCCAAAGCATGAACGGCCAGCGCCCTCGTCGACTATGCCGGGGGCCTCGCCGTCTGCGGGCTGCCGCTCCTGCGCGCCCGGCCAGCCGGAACCGGCGGCCGAAGCGCCGTCGATGAGCCGACCGGACTCCTGCCCTTTTCCCCACGCCTTTCCCGAACCAGATGCCTCTGCCGAAGCACCACGGCCGGCAGCCGGTGCCGCGATCCCGTCCCCGATGCCGTCCCGATTCGCGTCGCATGCTCCCGAATTCTGGCAATTGACGCCCGTATCCCGCTTTTTCACGCCGTATCCCAAAAACTCGTTTTGTCGTACGAGCGCTCTCGCCTAAAGTAGTTAACCTCTCCTTCCTGCACAAGCGAGCATCTCATGGGTGTCCCGGACCGAATCGCCAGCATCGACAAGCCCGGGATCTTCTCTGCCACGGCGCGGGAAGCGGGCGCGAGCCTGGTGAGAAACCTGTCGATACCGGCGCCCTTCCCGGACCCGGTGCTCGAAGCGCAGTTTCTGGAGGATCACAGCCGCCGCTTCTGCGCGTTCCGCCGCGCGTCCGCGCTGCTCGCGCTCACCATCTGGACGTGCTTCCTGTGGTGGGATTTCAGCTTCGCGCGCCACAACAAGACGCTGAACATCGCGCTCTCCGACATCCTGACGCTCCGGTTTCTCGGCATCGCGCTCCTGATCGGCGTGGGGGTCCTCGTGCTCAGGCCGTCGTTTCGCACGCACGCGACCGCGCACCGCGTCATTCTCACGGGCATTTACGGGCTGCTTTTCCTGCTGATGCTGATGGTGTCGATTACGCCGAGCCCGTATAACTACACGCAATATTTCATCGGACTTTATCTCGCGCTTTTTTTCCAGTTCAGCTTCTTCTATTTGAAATCGAGAGCCGCATTGACCGTCGGCGTCGTGACGTTCGTCACGGTCATTCTGCTTCAGATCACAATAAGGATTCTGAATCCCGAGGATTTTTTCGCGGGTTTGTTTTACATGTTCAATGTGATCATTATCGGTCACGGCGTATGCGTGCACGCGGAAAGAGTTTCGCGCGAACGTTATTCGGCGGAGCGGGCGCTTGCTTCGCTCAATGACGAATTACTCACGGCGAATGTCGAACTGGAACGCAAGAACCGGCAATTGCAGGTATCGAAAAAGGATCAGGAAACCAAGACGAACGCGCTGCTTGCATTGAAGGAACAGCAGATGCTCGCCGCGGAAACCGCGAGCAAGGAGAAATCGAACTTCCTCGCCGCCGCCACCCACGACCTGCGCCAGCCGATGCACGCGCTCAACCTGTTCCTGCAGGCGGCCGCGGAGGCGATCCGCAACGGCGATTTCGCCGAGGCCGAGCGGCTGATCGACGAATGCGGGCGCTCGTCCGTGATTCTCGCGCGACTGCTGAATGCGGTCCTCGATTTGTCGCGGCTCGAATCAGGCCGCGTCATTCCGCGCTATCACGTATTTGACCTGAAAATGATTATCGAGGAAGCGGCCGAGCAGCTTCGTCCTTTTGCCGCGAGCCGCGGCGTCGATTTGCGGTTGCGATTGCCGAAGGAATGTCTCGTATGCGTTCGCAGCGACGCGCACTGGCTCGGACGCGCCGTCGCGAATCTGGTTTCGAATGCGATCAAATACGCCAATACCGGCAAAACGATGAAACCGACGGTTATCGTCGGCGTGGTGCGCTCGGCCACCCGCGCGCGAATCGACGTGGTCGATAATGGCATTGGAATATCCGCCGATTATTGGGAAGCGATATTCCAGCCGTTTTTCCAGGTCGGCAATCCGGAACAGGATCGCGACAAGGGGCTCGGCCTCGGCCTGTCGATCGTGAACGCGGTGATTTCGATGCTGGACGAGCACCGGCTCGAACTGAAGTCGGCCGAAGGGCTGGGCTCGCGCTTCTCCGTCGAAATGCCGCTGTGCGGCGCGTCGCCCGACAAGCCGTCGCCGCGCGCGCAGCCCAAGGCGGACGCATCCGAGGCGGCGCGGCTCGACGGCCTCTATGTGCTGCTCGTGGAGGACGACGGCCTCGTGCGCGCCTCCACCGAAGCGCTGCTCGCGCAGTGGGGCGTGCTGTTCGATTCGGCGGCGACCTTCCACGAGTACGAGGAGATTCTCGGCTCGGTGGAGCGCTTCCCGGACCTCATCATCACCGACTATCGCCTGCGCGACTTCAAGACGGCGCGGGAAGTGGCGATGCTCGGGGCGTCGCGGCTCGGCAAGCCGTGCCCGTGTCTCGTCGTGACAGGCGAGCCGTCGGCGACGATCGTCCCGCTCTCCTGCGATCACGACGTGCTGAGCAAGCCCGTGAGCCCGGCCGACCTGCGCCGGGAGATCCTCTCGCTCGTATCGGGGAAATGCCCGGACGAGGCGCTTCAGCAAGGCTGAGGCGAAGGCCCGGACGACGGCATCACGACGCCGACGAAGTATTGCCCATCGGCATTTCGATCCCGCGGCGCGCCATCTCGACGATCAGGAACGTGCGCCGCGTGACATGGAACCGCGCGAGCAGGTCGCTGGAGTATTCCTTCGCGGTGTTCTCGCTGATGTTCATCTTGCGCGCGATCGCCTTGTTCGACAGGCCCTGCAGCAGGTAGCGCAGGGTTTCGGTCAGACGCGGCGGCAGATCGAGCGATTCGACGGTGACGCTGTTGTGATTCGACACGGGCCTCGGGCTGTGCCCGCCCTTGCCGAGTACCGTGTTCGGCAGGTAGACGCGCCCGCTCAGGATGGTGCGCAACGCCTCGCGAAAGACGCTCGCGCCCTGCTCGCTGCCCTTCGAGATGAAGCCGCAGGCGCCGTTCTTGATGCATTCGAGCACGGTGTCGCGGTCGTCCTGCGCAGAGAGCATGATCGTCTGCACCTCGCGCTCCTCCTCGCGGATCCAGTTGAGCAGGTCCATGCCGGTCGCGTTTCCCCGCAGGTGATAGTCGAGGAACATCAGGTCGTAGGAGCCGGCGGCCAGCTTCGCCTTGGCCTGATCGAAGCCGTCCGCCTCGTCGATCTCGAGTAGCGGCTCATTGGCGAGAATCAGGCTTTTCATCGCGCTGCGCGTGAGCCCTTCGTCCTCTACCAGCAATACTGTTTTGAAGTATCCGTTTTCCATTGCAGTCCCCGAGGTCACGAACCGATGGTACGCCGCCTTCGGCCTCTCGCCACCCTCCTTTCGCAGGGGTACATTCGCAGCCCCTCCGAAAAATCGCGCCCACCCTCCTCGCGCCGGGTTTCGAATTAAGCACGGCCGGTCGAAACTGCATCCATCCGATCCACTGCATTGCGGAGGAAGACATGGGCGGCCGCTCTACCATCGACGACGAAAGGCAGTTCGCACTCTGGAGCATCAAGCGGGCGCGGACTCAGGATTCGTCGCGGCGCGTGCTGATTGCGCACAAGGACAAGTCGGTGGGCGAGTCGCTTGCCGTCATGCTGCGGCTGAAGGGCCTGCAGGTCATCCTTTCGCAGGACCTGAAAGCAGTGCGGTCGCTCGTACAGAACTGGAAGCCGCAGGCGCTCATTCTGGATACGAGCCTCGACAGCGAGTCCGGCTATGTCTTCATCCGCACGCTGCGCATGGACGCGGACATCACCGGGCGCCTGCTCGTGGCAATGAGCGACGTGTGGCCCGCCGATCCGATCGAGACGCTCAAGGACGCCGGATTCGACGCGCACTGCCGCAGGCCGTGCTCGACATGGCGCATCGTCGATCTGGTCGACGCGTATTTTTCCGCTCCGGCGGTCAGCAAGACAGGTGCCGTATGAACAAGGAAACGTGCCTCGTCGTGAGGGGAATCACGACGGCGAGCGCCTCGCGCGCCGCCTCGGGCCGCGCCGCGCCCGTCCGGGCGTCGGTGGAGGCGAAGCCTACCAGGCGCCGTCGCCGCCGCGCGGGCGGGCGCCGGTTTCCAGCACGAGCGACGCCTCTATTTCACTACCTGGCGCGATGACGGCCACGCCGGTGTCAGGCAACCCCTTCGCATGCAGGTTGAAGCCGTCGCTCACGTGCGACACCGGCTCGACGCACAAGTAGCCGGCGCCCGCCGGGCAATGCACGACGACGTGCGAGAGCCGCGCGGACGCCTCGAGCCGCAGCGTGCGGCCGTCGGCATAGCGCAGCGTCGCGCGGCCGTCCCAGCCGCCGAGATAACGCGTATAGCCCGCCGGATCGCGCACGTGCAGACGCGCCGGCGCCTGCCCTGACGGCTCGATCGCGATTTCCCCTTCGTGGCGCCAGTCGACGGCGGCGTCGAGTTCCGCCTCCGTCGCCCCGAAATACGGATGGAATCCGAAGCCCGCCGGCATCGGCTGCGCCGAGCGGTTCGCGACGCGCATCGAAAGGCGCGCGCCTTCGCCGCTCACCGAGATCGTCTGGGTGGCATCGAACGCCCACGGCCAGCCGTGCCGCCCCGCCGCGTGCGCATAGTGCAGCACGATGCGCTCCGCGCCCTGCTCCTCGACCGACCACGCCGCATACTGGCCGAACCCGTGCAGCGCGTGCTGCGCGCCGGGAAACGTCGAAAGTTCGACCCGCGCGCCGTCCGGCCCCGGGAACCGCGCGTCGCGCACGCGGTTGGAAAACGGCACGAGCGGATAGCAGCCGCCCTTGGGCCAGGCGTCCGAGAGCCAGCGCGAGACCGTCACGGGCGCAAGCCAGTCGTCGATGCCGTCCTCGCGCATCGTCGCGAAACGCGTGATGCGGCCGCCCGCCGCCGGCGCGACCTCGATGAACTGCGGCCCGCTGCCGATGCGCAGCACGGGCGCCGCGCCCAGATCGACGGTTTCACGCTCCATCCGCGACTCCCCTTTGTCCGCGCGTCATTGCTTCTGCTCCTTGACCCGCGACACAAGCTGCGTCGGACTCACGAACTGCAGCGCGATCAGCACCCACACGAGCGTGATCGCCATGTAGATCATCGCCATCGCATCGATGGACTGCGGCGCCCGCACTCCGGTGGAAAACACCGCGTAGTACAGCGCGACGACGAGCGTCTGCGTGCTCGGCCCCGCCGTGAAGAACGTCAGTTCGAACATGCCGATGGTGCGCACCAGCACCAGCAGCCCCGCCGCGAGCATGCCGGGCACGAGCAGCGGCAGCAGCACGTAGCGGAAGTAGCGCGGCGTGTTGGCGCCGAAGATACGCGCGGCGGATTCGAGGTTCGGATCGATCTGCTCGATGAACGGCGTCATTACGAGAATGACGAACGGCAGCGCGGGTACGAGGTTCGCGAGGATCACGCCCGTCAGCGTGCCGGCGAGATGCACCTTGTACATCACGGTCGCCATCGGAATGCCGTAGGTGACGGGCGGCACCATCAGCGGCAGCAGGAAGACGAGCATCGCGAGCCGCTTGCCGGGAAATTGCACGCGGGCGAGCGCATAGGCCGCCGGCACGCCGAGCGCGATCGACAGGATCACCACGGCACCGACCACCTGGATCGTCACCCACAGCACGCTCGTCAGCTGGAAGTCGCTCCACGCCTGGCCATACCAGTGCAGCGTGAAGCCCTGCGGCAGCGGCGTGCCGAACCAGCGCGTCGCGATCGAATTCACCGCGACGGTTGCGATCAGCAGCATCACGTTGAGCAGGAAGAAGGCCATCGTCGCCCACACGAGCACCTTCCACAGCCTGTCGGGCAGGCTCGTCCGCTGCTTCATGCTCCTGCCCGGCTTGGCGCCGTCGTTGAAGGCCGCCTGCGGCGAGCGCAATGCCTGCGCGGCGCGGTTCTCGGATGCCATCAGCCTTTCCCTCCGGTGACCGGGCCGGTGTAGAAGAAGCGGCGCGCGCCGAGCATCCCGCCGACCACCAGCAACTGCACGAACCCCATCAGGATCGCGATGGTGGACGCAAGCGAATAGTCGTAGCTTTCGAAGGCAGCCTCGGCGGCGGCGATGGAAATGACCCGCGTGGGCCCGGCCGGCGCGCCGAGCAGCACCGCCGACGGAAACACCGAGAACGCCTGCACGAACGACAGGCACGCGGTCATCGTGAGCCCCGGCATCAGAAGCGGCAGATAGATGCGCCGGAACTGCTGCCACGGATTGGCGCCGAGCGTGGCCGCGGCGCGCGCGAGGGTCGGATCGATGCCGGTCACGTACGAGAGCGTGAGCAGGAACGCGAACGGGAAGCCCGACACCACGAGCGAGATCAGCACGCCCCAGTAGTTGTGCGTGAGGCGCACTTCGTCGGTGTAGAGGTGCAGGCCCTGCAATGCCTGCGGAAACCAGCCGTTCGGGCCGAAGTAGGTCAGCATGCCATCGGCGATCAGCACCGTGCCGAGCGTGACCGGAATCACGAGCAGCGTCGTCGCGAGCTTCTGGTAGGGCGAGCTGCGGCGCAGCGCGAACGCCACCGGCACCGACACGCCCACGTTGATGAGCGTCGCGGGCACGGCGAGCTTCATCGTGACGATGATCGTCGGCCACATCGACGTGTCGGTGAAGAACGTCACGTAGTTCACGAGCGCGCCGCCGCCGTTCATCGGATTGAACGACAGCGCGAGCCCGTACGCGAACGGATAGATGAAGAGCGCGAGGATGAAGATCAGCGCGGGCGCGACGAGCCAGCCCTTCGGGTCGCGCCGCGTGGGCAGCGCAGGCGTGCTCATTGCGCTTCCCCGTCGTAGACGAGCGTGCGCGCCGGCGCGACGCGCAGCGTCACGTGCTCGCCCTCGGCGCACTCGCCCGCGATGCGCGCCCACAGCTTGCCGAACGCCGTGCTCACGCGGATCAGCGAATCGCGCCCGCCGTATTCGACCGTATCGACGTGCGCGTCGAATGCGTTGTCCGCGCCGGGCGCGGCGCGCTCCATGTCCTCGGGGCGCAGCGCGACGCTCACGTTCTTGCTGTTGAAGCCCTCCATCGGCGTGCCGAGAAGCCGCACGCCATGCGCCGAGACGGCCACCGCCTCGCCCTGCGTGCCTTCCAGCATGAAGTTCACGACATTGCGAAACCCCATGAAGCGCGCGACATGCAGGTTCTTCGGCCGCGCGTAGACTTCCTTCGGCGACGCCACCTGTTGCACGACACCCTCCTTCATCACGACGATGCGGTCGGCCATCGAAAGCGCCTCGTCCTGGTCGTGCGTCACGTAGATCGTCGCGCGCTCCAGCTTGCCGTGGATGCGCCGGATTTCCGCGCGCATCTCGATGCGCAGCTTGGTGTCGAGGTTCGACAGCGGCTCGTCCATCAGCACGAGCGGCGGCTCGATCACGATCGCACGGGCGATCGCCACGCGCTGCTGCTGGCCGCCGGAAAGCTGGCCGGGCAGCTTCGCGTCGTGGCCGATGAGCTGCACGAGCTGAAGCGCCTCTTTCGCGCGGCGCGTGGCCTCGGCTTTGGGCACGCCGCGCATCTTCAGGCCGAAGCCGACGTTCTCCAGCACCGACATGTGCGGAAAGAGCGCGTAGTTCTGGAACACCATGCCGAAGCCGCGCTTTTCGGGCGGCAGCACGTCGATGCGTTCGTCGTCGAGCCAGATGCCGCCGCCCGTGAGCGGCTGCAGGCCCGCGATGCAATTGAGCGCCGTCGACTTTCCGCATCCCGACGGGCCGAGCAGCGCGATGAACTCGCCGCGCCGGATGTTCAGGTCGAGGCCCTGAAGCGCGGCGAGCTGCTGCCCCTCGGCGTTCGTAAAACTGCGCGAGACCGCATCGAGGCGCAACTGTTCGAAAGAATGCTTCATGACCGCTCCCTGATGGCGCGGCGGCGCCCGCGTTTCGCGACAGCGCCGCCGTGCGTGTTCATGCACGAACCCGAGAACCGCTTACTTCGTCTTCTGTGCGCCGATCTCGCGGTCCCACTTCTGGAACGCGGCGACCATCGCGGCGGCGTTGAGCGGCACCACGTGCGGACGATCCGCAAGCAGCTTCGCGTACTCCGGCCGGCCGAACTTCTTGATCACCTCCTGGCTCTTCTCCGGAGCGGACGAGAGCGGCACGTCCTTCACCGCCGGACCCGGATAGAAGTAGCCGTCGTCGTAGGTGAGCGCCTGCTGCGCCGGCTCGAGCATGAAGTTCATCAGCTTGTAGAGCACCTCGAGCTTTTCCTTCGGCACGCCCTTCGGAATCACCATGTAGTGGGCGTCGTTCACCCAGGTCATGTTCTCGAACGCCTGCACCCGGAATTCCGCCGGCACGATGCCGAGGGCGCGCGGGTTGATGTCCCAGCCGGTCACGGTGACGGTCATGTCACGCGTGCCTTCGCCGAGCTCCTTCATCACCGCCGACGTGCCGCCCGGGTAGTAAGGAATGCACTCGTTCAGTTCCTTGAGGAACGCCCAGGTCTTGTCCCAGCCGTTGACGGGGTCCATCGGGTCCTTGTCGCCGAGGATGTACGGCAGGCCCATGAGGAACGTGCGGCCCGGGCCGGAATTGGCCGGGCGCGCGTAGATCAGCTTGTTCGGATGCGACTTGCACCACGCGAGCAGTTGCGCGGGCGTCTTCGGAATCTCCGTGACGCGCTCCGGGTTGTATTCGAGGAGCGGCCCGGCGGGCATGTACGTCACGGCGAGCCCGTAGCCCTGCGCGAGGTCCTGCATCTTGCGCGGACCCGGCGCGTACTTGTCGAGCACGCCCGGGAAGGCCGCCGAATTGTCCGGCAGGAGCTTGACCCACAGGCCCTGCTGGATGCCGGCCGCGAGCGCGTCGGTGCCGGTCAGCACGAGGTCGATGTCGGAACGGCCCGCGGCCTGCATCGCCTTGATCTTGCCGGGCAGCTGCGGCGCGGGCGCATTGGTGAACGTGATATTGGAGACGAGCGTGGGGTTCTTCGCCTTGAACGCCTCGAAGCCCTTTTGCGTGAGCTGCAGATTGCCTGCGACGTCCACGATATTGATCGACACCGGATCGGCTGCCTGCGCCGCCGTTGCGAACATCGCACCCGCCGCGACGCACAACGTCGCCAACCTGACTGACAACTGTGCACACCAGGTCATTTCGTCTCCTCACTTCTCGATTTTGAAGGGCGCCGGTCGGTTTTTTCTGTGCCGGCGTTCTTGCTTCTGGATCAGGGAAAATAGCGAACGCCGTAAGCTAATGTCAAGCAAATTTGCCGGACACGAGGGGCCGCCGTGGTCCGTGCGTTCGGGGTCTCGCGCATACGCACCGGGCGTTGCACGCATTTTCTCCGGACAAACCCGAACGGGGGCTTGCAGAACTTGTTTAACTGCTTTTTTACGCGGGTTTAGCGTCGCGCCGGACGCCGCGGCTAGTTCAGCGAGCGGTCGAGCGCGATGAGATCCTGAACGGCGGCTGCGATCGGCGCGTGATATTCGTGCGGCGTCGCGCTGAGGAGCGGCAGGATCGGCCCCATATCGGCGATGGCGGACAGCGTCACCGCGTCGTGCAGCACGCGGATCAGCGACACTTCTTCGCGCAGGGTTTCGAGCGGGAGAAACGCGGCGCGCAGTCGCTCCGCCTCGTCGGTTTTGCCCGTCTTCGCGGCACCGAGCAGCGCCGTGACGGCGCGCGGCGCGATGCAGCCGGAGCCCGTGGTCCACGCAGCCATCCCGAACTCGCGCAGGTGCAGGAGCGCGGGCCGCTCGCCCATGCCCGAGATCACCTTCGACGGCTTCACGCTCTGCAGGAGGCGCCGCAGATAGGGATCGTCGGCGGGATTCGCGCGCTGGATCGCGTACTTCACGGCGACGAGCGTGCCGTTGTCGACGAGCCGCGCGAGCGTATCCACGTCGACGTAGTCTTCGCTCTTGATATACAGCGTGAACGGCATGCCCGCGATATCGGCGAGGCGCACGAGGCCCGTCTCGACGCCTTGCGGCGTCGTAAAGCCCGCGAGCGGCAGCACCATCGCCGTCCGGTAGGAGGTCTGCGCCAGGATGCGCGCCTGATCGAGCATCTTGCCGTAGTCCGGGCCGATCGCGGGAATCACGCGCGTGTGCGGCCCTGCGCTCCCGGCGAGCATGTCGAGCAGATCGCGATACTCGCTGACCGCCACGTGATAGAAGTTCGCGTTGCCGCCATAGAGCAGTGTACGCACGCCGCCCGCCTCGATGTGGGCGATCAGCCGGCCGTTCTGCGCGGCGTCGGGCGAATGGTCTGCGCGGCGCGCGAGCGGCGGCACGGCCATCACGGTCCGGGCGAACTCGCTTTCGACGATCGGGGAGACGTTCATGGCACCTCGCGCGCGGCTCATCAACTGGATTGCCGCAAAAAGTAGCATTCCAGATTCAATGTTGTCAAACAACTTTGCGCGAGGGTGTCCGCGGACGCGAGCGGCGCGTTACGACCCGAACATGCGGTCGAGCGCGTTTTCGAGGTGGGCCCGCATCGCGCGTCCGGCGCGGGCCGGATCGCGGGCCCGGATCGCTTCGAGCACTTCGAGGTGTTCGGCCTGCACGAGGCGCTGCCGCTCGATGGTCTTCACGAGCGACAGGTTGCGCGACAGGTTCATGCTGAACACGACCTGCTCCTCGATAAACGACAGGACCGTGATGAAGAACTGGTTCTTCGACGCGCGCGCGATCGCCAGATGGAACGCGAAATCGTCCTTCGCGCCGATGCCCTGCGTTTCCACCACTCGTTCGAGTTCGTCAAAGGCCTGCTGGATCGCGAGAATGTCGCTGTCGTCCGCCTTCAGCGCGGCGAGTTCCGCGGCGCCCGCTTCGGTCACGACGCGAAATTCGTAGCAGCGGCGGATGTCTGACAGCGTTTCGAGCGGCGCGAAGCGGCGCACGTCCGGGTCCGGACGGCGGCCCACCGTCGTGCCGGAACCGCGCCGCGTGACGATGATGCCGTCGGCGCGCAGGCGCGCGAGCGCTTCGCGCACGGTCGGGCGCGACGTCGCGAAGCGTTCGGCGAGCGCATGCTCGGTCAGGAGCCGGTCGCCTTCCTTGAACTCGCCTTCCATGATGCTGTTCAGGATGTCGCTGTAGATCCGGTCGGCCAAACCCGACGATTTCCGCTCGTTCATGTCCGGGCAAACGGCTTGTCAGAGTAAAGCCCGATTGTAAGGCAGATTTCGCGAAGATTGGACCGGAAGCCGGACGGGATGGCCGGAAAGCCTGCCCGGGATCGCGTGCAACGATGGCTCGATCCCGCGAAAGGCGCGCGGCGCACGCAGGCGATGAAAAAGCGCGCCGGGGATCGCTCCCCGGCGCGCCGTCTGGCCGCGCCGATTGCCGAAGCAAGGCGTTGCGCTACATCGAAAGGAGCTTGCGCGCCTCTACCGCGCTCGCCACCGGGCGACCGTACTCCGCGCACAGCGACGCGACGCGCGCAACGAGCTGCGCGTTGCTCTTCGCGAGCGTGTCCTTGTCCCAGCGCACGTTGTCCTCGAGACCCGTGCGGCAGTGTCCGCCGAGTTCGAGGGTCCAGTGATTGACCTCCAGTTGATGGCGGCCGATGCCCGCGGCGGTCCACGTCGCGTCGGGCAATACCGATTTCAGCTGCGCGACTTCGAACTCCAGAATCTCGCGGCGCGCGGGCAGCGCGTTCTTCACGCCCATCACGAACTGCACGTGAACGGGCGATCGCAAAAGGCCCTGATTGACGAGATCGACCGTGCTGTACAGCATGGCCAGATCGAATATCTCGATCTCCGGCTTGACGTCGTGATCGAGCATCATCTTCGCGAGCGAGCGCACGAAGTCGGGCGGGTTCTCATAGACGGTCGTCGGAAAGTTGACCGAGCCCGTGGCAAGCGAGGCCATGTCGGGCTTCAGGTCCAGCATCGCGCCGCGCTGCTCGAACGAGCGGCCGCGCCCGCCCGTCGAGAACTGGATGATGATGTCGGGACAGTGCTTGCGGATGCCCTCCTGCAATTGCGCGAAACGGTCCCGGTCCGAGCTCGAATTCTCCTGTTCGTCGCGCACGTGCAAATGGACCAGCGACGCGCCCGCCTCGTAGGCTTCGTGCGTGCTTTCGACCTGCTCGGGGATCGAAATCGGCACCGCCGGGTTGTCCTTCTTTCGCGGCACCGAACCCGTGATGGCAACCGAGATAATGCAGGGATCATTCATGCTCTTCGCTCCTTTGCGGCGCCGGCCCCTTTACGTCGTGAACGTCGGATCCTGCTGCCGTATAATTTGAACTAACCAGTACAAACACGATGTTGCTGCAACGGCCGCCGCCTTGCAAGCGCGGGAAACCCTAACGCCGCTCAGCGGGGAAGCGGGGCCTCGAAGAAAACGAAGAGCCGCAACCGGAACATTCTTCCGATCCCTGCCGCGCGGTGCCGCAAGCGCACTGCCGCATCGCGCGTCCCCGGCCGGGGGCCATGCTTCACGGCACCGTGGCGACGCCCGCCGCCAGCACCTTGCCGAGCTGTTCGTCCGTCATCGCGGGCATGACGCTGAACGAGAGAAGATCGCCCCATTCGCGCACCCACATCGCGAGCGGTTCGAGCTCGGAGCACTCGCAGACGGCAATGCCGTCTATCGATCCCAGTCCATGCCAGCGCCCGAGCATCCTGACGCCTTCCGGCGGCGCGCCGCCCGTCTTGAGGAAGCGGTCTCTCGCCGCGTGTTCCACTTCGGGAAGAGCAGTCCATCTGACAATGAACAACATGGTGGTCACCTCCATGAACGAACGCCGCACGACCGGCCGGGGATGCCGCAGCGGGCCGGGCCGGGTCAGCGAGTCGATGGCGAAGCCGCGCGTGACGAGTCGCTCAATCAGTATAGGAGTCCGGCCGGCGCCCGTTGCGCCCGCCGCAGCGCTGCTGCGATGCTGCGATGCGGCTAACGGGAAATCGCAGGCTCAGTGCATTCCCGCGACGGACACGGCGAGCACCGGCTGCGCATAGGTCACCACAGGCGACGGCACGACCGCGTAGCTCACGGGCGCCTGTACGACAACGGTCGTCACCGGCCTGGGCGGCGGAGGCGGCGCAAGCACCGGCACGGGAACGACGGCGACCGGCCGCGTGACCGGCACGACGTAGGTGGGCGGCACGTAGTAGTAGGCGGGCCGCGGCGGCGGCGCATAGACGACCGCGGGCGCCACATAGGCGACACGCACGAACGTGGCCGCGGACACGCCTTCGGAACAGGCAAGCGAGCACACCGCTGCCGCTGAAACACTGATCAGACGAAAATTCATTTGAGACCTCACGCATCGAAATCCGGCGGGCGCAGGCTTCGTCGGGCAGGCCTGCCGCCGGTTGATCCGCCCCTCGCGGCACGTTGCCCCTGAGAGATGGCGAACCGTTGAAGCGCTCGTGGCGCCGACGTGCAAACGATACGTAACGGCCGCATGAAAAACGAGCCAGGAGTTATTTCATTCGATGTCACGCATGGCTGGCGCATGGCGAGCGCATGCCCGGCTAAACGGATGGTGCGCTTGCTTAATTGCGCGTGTTGCGGTGACATCCCGTGACATGATTGTCAGGCGGCCGGAAATTGCCTTTCTCGCGGCCATCAATAGAATTGCGTCTGTCATCGCGCGGATCACCGCTTTCACGCGGGCGAAGCTTGACCCATGCTTACGTTGGAGAAACGAACGCCATGAAGAAGATGCTGGCTATCCTCGCCGTGTGCATCGCGTCGGCCGGCGCGCAAGACGCGCTCGCGCAGACCGCCACGATGCCGATGGGCGCGTCGCCGCACGTCGAGCATGCGATGCAGCAGTTGCAGACGCGCTTCACGAAGGCGAACACGACGCACGACGGCAAGCTCACGAAGGCGCAGGCCGAGTCGGGCATGCCGATGGTGGCGAAGCATTTCGACGAAATCGACACGCAGCAGAACGGCTACGTCACGCTGCCGCAGATTCAGGAGTTCGTGCGGCAGCGCGAGCCATCGCACTGACCGCGCGCAAAGATCCGGGCGATGGTCGGCTGTTGCGCGCACGCGCGGCGAACGCCGGTCCGGCCCCCTCTCGCATCGTGCTTTCCTGGAGCCTTTCAGAATGGACACCCCGCCGAAAATCATCGTGCTCGACGACGAAGCGGAACTGCGCAACATGCTGCAGCGCTTTCTCGGCTTGCACGGCTTCGAGGTCCGTGTCTGCGCCGACAGCAAGCGGCTCGACCGCTATCTCCAGCGCGAGCCGTTCGATCTCCTCGTGCTCGACCTGATGATGGAGCCCGAGGACGGCCTCTCCGTGTGCAGGCGGCTGCGCGCCGAAGGGCAGACGCTGCCGATCCTCATGCTCACCGCGAAGGGCGATCCCGTCGACAAGGTGGTCGGCCTCGAAACCGGCGCCGACGATTACCTTGCCAAGCCGTTCCTGCCGCGCGAACTCGTTGCGCGCGTGCGCGCGCTGCTGCGGCGCCAGAAGATCGCTTCGGGCGACCCGGTGCTGAGCGCGCAGACCATCCGCTTCGGCGACTTCCGGCTCGACCTCGGCAAACAGCGGCTTTGTCGCGGCGGCGAGCCGTTCGAGATCCACTCCGCGCAGATGCAGTTGCTGAGCGCGCTCGGGGCATCGCCGAACCGGCCGGTGAGCCGCGACAACCTGATCGCGCGCACGCGGGGCCGCGAGCACGACGCGCTCGATCGCAGCATCGACGTGCAGGTGCTGCGGCTGCGGCAGATCATCGAAGACGATCCGTCGAAGCCGCGCTTCATCAAGACCGTGTGGGGCGTCGGCTACATGCTGCTCGCGGATCTCGACTCATGAGGGGCATCGCGTTTCCGCGGTCGCTCTTTGCGCGCAACATCCTGCTGCTCGTGGTGCTCGTCGCGGTGAGCGAAGTGTGCTCGCTCGCGATCCTGCTGCATTACGTGCAGGCGCCGCGCATCGACCGCGCGGCCGCCACCTTCGCGAACTACGTGAAGACGCTCGACGAACTGCTGGCGAACGCGCCCCCCGATACGCGCGGCGTATTCACCGCCCGGCTCGGCGGACGCACGGATGTGCCGCCGCAGGCCGAGCTGAATCCGCCGCGCTCGTGGCTCAGGTTCTACCGCACGTATCAGCGCGATACGTTCCTCGCGAGCCTGCGCCGCTATCTTCCGGCCGACATGCCGGTGCGCTGGCAGACCGAAGGCGGCCAGCGCCTGTGGATTCGCGCGCATCTGGCGGGCGAGCCGTACTGGATCGCGCTTGCCGTGCCCGAGGCCGCGCACGCGGACGGCATCGATACCACGGTCCTGCTCTCGCTCGGTCTCGCCGCGCTCGCGACACTCACCGCGTATCTGATCCAGCGCCACATCAACCGGCCGCTGGAGCATCTCGCCGACGCGGCGCGGCACCTGAGCGCGGGCGGCCAGCCGGAGCCGCTGCCCGTCGACGGGCCCACCGAGATCGCGCAGGTGAGCGTCGCGTTCAACCGGATGACGCAGGCCCTGCAGGAAGCAGACGCGACCCGCGCGCTGATGCTCGCCGGCATTTCGCACGACATCCGCACGCCGCTCACCAAGCTGCGCCTCGCAATGGCGATGGCGATTCCTTCAGGTGCCGACAGCGCGTTCGTCGTGTCGGCGGAGAACTATCTCGACCAGATCGACGGCATTCTCCAGCAGTTCATGGACTACGCGGGCAGCGGCGCGCGAGAGGCGCCGGTCGAGGGGGATATCAACGCGCTCGCAGGGAGCCTCGCGGCGGATTTCGCGGGGCTCGGCCACGAGTTCGAACTGTCGCTCGGGGAGATCGCGCCCTTCCCGTTCCGGCCGGTGAGCATGATGCGCATGCTCATGAACCTGATGCAGAACGCGGTGCTGTACGGGGTCGTGGGCCTCTCCGTGCGCACCTGGACCGACGTGCGTGCGAATGCCGTATGCATCGCCGTGGGCGACCGCGGCAAGGGCGTCGCCGCGGAGGACCTGGAAAAGCTCAAGGAGCCCTTCCGGCGCGGCAAATCGAGCGGCGAAAAGGTGAGCGGCACGGGCCTTGGCCTTGCCATCGTCGAGCGGATCGCGCGGCTGCATTCGGGCACGCTCGAACTGCGCGCGCGCGACGGCGGCGGGCTGGAAGCGGTCGTCGTGCTGCCGCTTTCGGCCGCAGACGCCGCGCACGCGAAAGCAGACGCCTGATCGGCGGTCCGGCCGGGGCGCGGTCCAATGGAACGCTTGATGCTTGGAAACGACCCCACCCGAGCCGTTTTCCCTGCCTCTCATCGAACCGGAGCGCGCCCATGTCTTCCCAACCGCTGGAATCGTTCGAATTGCCGACGCAGTTTTCGCATGTTCGTCCGCAGGATACGCACTACGAAGATCAGGGATTGCGCGATTTCTTCCTTTACCGCGATCTCGGCATCGCGGATGCGACGGGCGGCCGCGTGCTCGCGCAACTCGTCAAGGCGCATGCCGCACCACAGCAAGGCACGGGCTGGCACCGCCATGAGGCCGACTTCCACATCGTGATCATGCTGAAGGGCTGGGCGCGCTTCATGTACGGCGACAAGGAGACGCTCGTCGCGACAGGCGACTGCGTGCATCAGGCGCCGGGCATCGTCCATTACCTGTTCGACTACTCCGAGGACATGGAGTATCTGGAGATCGTCGCGCCCGCCGACTTCAAGACGGTCGGCGCCGACGCACCCTGCGAGGTGCCGGCGGTCACGCCGTGGGCGAATGAAACCGCATAAGGCGGTGCGTGCGTGCCTGTTGCGCCTGTCGCCCTATTGCGCCGCCGGCGCGGGACGTTGGTCCTGATCGGAAGCATCGTCCGCGGACGTGGCCGGATCGAGCATCTGCTCGGGCGGTATCGCCTGCAACGGGGCGTCCGGTGCGCCCTCTTGCGCCGTCGTGCTCGCGGCGGGCTCCGGCACGGCCTGCGGCGGCGGTATCGACTGAAGCGGCAGGATCGGCTGCGCGCGCGCGTTGACGTTGGTCGGACTCGCCTCGTTGTCGTAGATCAGCGCGCGCACGCGCGGATAGATCTGGCGCTCCCAGCGCTTGCCGTTGAAGACGCCATAGTGCCCGACGCCCGTCTGCACGTGATGCGCCTTCAGATACGGCCGCAGGCGGTCGCATAGGTCCTGCGCGGCGAGCGTCTGGCCGACCGCGCAGATGTCGTCGCGCTCGCCCTCGACGGTCAGGAGCGCCGTGCGCCGGATCGCCGACGGCTCCACCTTGCGCCCCCTCACTTCGAGTTCGTGCAGCGGCAGCGCGTGACGCTGGAACACGGTATCGACGGTTTCCAGATAAAACTCCGCGGTCAGGTCCATCGTCGCGAAGTATTCTTCATAGAAGACGCGGATCGCGTCGGCGGTGTCCTGATCGCCCTTCGCGCGCTCGTAGTGCATGTCGGCGAAGGAGTCGATATGGCGCGGCAGGTTCATCGCCAGAAACGCGTTCAGCTGCATGAAGCCGGGATAGACGCGCCGGCCTCCGCCCGCGAATCCGTAGGGCACCGCGCTGATCAGGTTTCGCTCGAACCACGCGAGCGACTTGCTCTTGGCAAGCTCGTTCACGCGCGTCGGGTTGATGCGCGTATCGATCGGGCCGGCCATCAGCGTCATGCTCGCGGGCTGCGCCGGATGCGCGTCCGCGGCCATCAGCGCCACCGCCGAGAGCGCGGCGACCGTCGGCTGGCAGACCGCGAGGAGATGCGAGCCGGGGCCGATCGTCTCGATGAAGTCGATGATGTGATGGACGTATTCGTCGAAGCCGAAGCGGCCGTGTATCAGCGCGACGTCACGCGGATTGTGCCAGTCGGTAATGTAGACGTCATGGTCGGCGAGCATCGTGCGTACGGTGCCGCGCAGAAGCGTGGCGAAGTGCCCGGACATCGGCGCGATCACGAGCACGCGCGGCTGGCCGGAGAGCGACGCGTCGTCCTTGACGAAGTGCACGAGCGAGCAGAATGGCGTGGAGTCCGCAATGTCCTCGGTGACGCCGACCGTCCTGCCGTCCACTTCGATCGAGTCGATCGCGAACGGGGGCCGCGCGTGCGTGAGGCCGGCGAGCGCGAGCATGTCGCAGTTCGCGCGCAGTGCGCGGGCCTGAGGCGTCTGCGCGATCGCTGGCCACGCGTCGAGCGAGCGGCTGACGAGCGCCGCGCCGTGGCGCAGTGGCAGCATCAGGTCGGACAGCGCCTGGTAGGCGGGATAGGCGAACTGGTTCATCGATTCCGCACGTGAGCGCATTATGGGGAGTTCCAGTCGACGCAATACATATGCCAATCCACCGCATATAACGATAGTAACCCCGTAGCGTTGGCATAGCACTTGCGCGAGTCCCGTTCGCGCATGTATTTCGCCGTTTTTTGGTGCGCGGGCGCACGTGAACGTGCATGCGGGGACGTCGCGCGCAGCGCCATCGGAATGAATGGTCCAGATCGTCCCGCTCAAAGGCAACCGGCACGGAGATTCGTATGGCAAATGCCACGCTCACCATCAGCAGCAAGAACTATTCGTCGTGGTCGCTGCGCGGCTGGCTGCTCGTCAGGTTCAGCGGTCTGGACTTCGAAGAGATCGCGATGCCGATCGACGATCCCGCCGCGCGCGCCGAACTGCTTCTGCTGTCGCCGTCGATTCTCGTGCCCTGCCTCGTTCACAACGGCATCAAGGTCTGGGACACGCTCGCGATCGCGGAGTACCTGAACGAGGTGCGCCCCGGCGCCGGGCTGCTGCCGCGCGAGTTGCGCGACCGCGCGCATTGCCGTGCGATCTGCGGCGAGATGCATTCGGGCTTCGCATCGCTGCGCTCCGCGCTGCCGATGAACCTCAAGGCGCACTTTCCCGGCTTCAAGGTGTGGGCGCGCGCGCAGACCGACATCGAACGCATCGTGACGATCTGGCACGAATGCCTCGGGCAGTACGGCGGGCCGTTCCTGTTCGGCGAACGCACCGCCGCCGACGCGATGTTCGCGCCGGTCGTCACGCGCTTCGTGACCTACGACGTGAAGCTCGATCCGGAGATCGTCGCCTACGGCCAGCGCATCCTCGCGATGCCGGAAATGCAGCAGTGGATCGCGGACGCGCAGCATGAAGTGGATGAAATCGACGAACTCGACATGGAGTTCTGACGCCAGCCGCACGAATCAACACGGACTCGAAGTTTGGCGCGGCGTGAACGATACTGGGAAGATGGAGGCAGGAGACGATCATGTCATCCGCAACCGGCTTCGAGAGTGCGCGTTCTCCCGCGCCGCGTCGCGTGCCACGTGTGCCGCGCGTGCGCCGCGAGGCGAGCGCCTCGCCGCATTCCACCTGCACGATGCGCCAGTTCTGCGAGCCGCCGGAACTGTCGCCCGCGGATCTCGCCCGGGTCGATTCGGTCGTGTTCGCGACGCGCAGCGTGCACCGCGGCGAGACGCTCTATTGCGCGGGCGACGACTTCCACAGCATCTACACCGTGCGCGCCGGCTGCTTCAAGACCGTGATCACGCATCGCGACGGCCGCGAGCAGGTGACGGGCTTTCATCTGCCGGGCGAGACGCTCGGCCTCGACGGCATCTGCACCGACCGCCACGGCTGCGAAGCAGTCGCGCTGGAGGACAGCATCGTCTGCATCGTGCCGTACGCCCTGCTCGAATTGCTGTGCCGCGAGGTCAAGGCGATGCAGCATCACGTGCACCGGCTCCTGAGCGCCGAGATCGTGCGCGAGTCGGGGCTCATGCTGATGCTCGGCACGATGTCGGCGGAACAGCGCGTGGCCGCGTTCCTGCTCAATCTCTCGACGCGCTTCGAGGCGCGCGGCTACTCCGCCGCGGAATTCAACCTGCGCATGACGCGCGAGGAGATGGGCAGCTATCTGGGGCTCAAGCTGGAAACGGTCAGCCGGATGCTGTCGAAATTCCAGAAGGAAGGACTCATCGACACGCACGGCAGGCAGGTCCGCATCGCCGACCGCGAGGCGCTCGCGCGGGTCTAGGCGAGAGCGTCCCTCACCCGCGGATGCGCAGCACGGCGGCGCCCGTCACGCGTCCCGCGCGCAGGTCATCGAGTGCGCGGTTCGCGTCGGCGAGCGCATAGCAGGTCGTGCGCATGTCGAGGTGGAACTGCCCGGCGAGGCGCATGAACGCGCGGCCGTCGTCGCGGGTCAGGTTGGCGACCGACACCACGCGCCGCTCGCCCCACAGAAGCGCATACGGAAACGACGGAATGTCGCTCATGTGGATGCCGCCGCACACCACGATGCCGCCCTTCGCGACCGCCTTCAGCGCGGCCGGCACGAGCGCGCCCGCCGGCGCGAAGATGAGCGCGGCGTCGAGTTCGTCGGGCGGCATCTCGTCGCTGCCGCCCGCCCAGTGGGCCTTGAGGTCGAGCGCGAGCTGCTGCGCGGCGGCGTCGCCGGGACGCGTGAACGCGTACACCGTGCGCCCCTGATGGCGCGCCAGCTGCGCGACGATATGCGCCGCCGCCCCGAAGCCGTAGATGCCGATGCGCTTCACGTCGCCCGCCATGCTGAGCGTGCGGTAGCCGATGAGCCCGGCGCACATGAGCGGCGCCGCCTCGACGTTCGAGTAGCGCGGCGGCACGTGCAGGCAGAAGCGGCTGTCGGCGACGACGCGCTCCGCATAGCCGCCGTCGATCGTGTAGCCGGTGAAGCCCGGCGTGTCGCAGAGGTTTTCGCGGCCGATGCCGCAAAAGTGGCAATGGCCGCACGTGTGGCCGAGCCACGGCACGCCCACGCGGTCTCCGACCGTGAAGCCCGACACGCCGATGCCCACCGCCGTCACCGTGCCGACGATCTCGTGGCCGGGAATCAGCGGACGCTTCGGATCGCGCAGGTCGCCGTCGACGACATGCAGGTCGGTGCGGCACACGCCGCAGGTGTGGACGTCGATCGCCAGTTCTCCGGTGCCCGCGACCGGGTCCGGCAGATCGGTCTCGCGCAGCGAGGGCGTCGAGCCGTCGAAGACCATTGCGCGCATGTCGGACCTCCGCGTTTATGTCAGTGCTTAATGGCCGTCACGGACCCTCGTGCCGCGGCCGCTTCGTGGGGCATGCCTGATCGCGCTGGTGCACGCCTGCACCCTTCGCGCGCCGGATGCCGGATGAAGACAGGCAAGCGGCGGGCGCGCGTCCCCGCGACATTCATCGAGAATATGCAATCCGCCGGCACTCGCGCGCCGCGCGCTGCGACGCACCCGCGCCCCGGGCCCGAGAGCCGGCTTGACTCGGCGTTGTCAGATACAGGGCGTAGACTAGATCATTCGCCGGACGAAAAGGGTGCGTCATGAACCTGCGACAAGATAGTTTGAACTTCGGCATTACGCTTGCTTTCTTACCTCAGTGGCTCGCAGGTCCCGCGCGTATGGCGCATGCGTTGCGCCGCGCCGCCGGCCGGCCGGCAAGCCGCCGGTCCTCACCGCGATGCGCCCGTTCACGCGCGTCGCACGAACACATAAGCGGTACGCGCGATTCCCGCCGATACCGCCGCTATCTCCCGAAGGCGCTCATAGCCCCTGTCAATCTGGCTGGTGCCTGACTATTGAAGTGAATCGTGGAGGATGTCATGCGTATCACCGTCAAACTCGATACCTTCGAGCGCGTCGATTCTGCCGCTTTCGCCATCCTGTGGCTCGACAAGGAGACACGCCGCTGGTCGCGCGAAGGGCATCAGAGCGTCGATCTTCCGGACTGGGGCGGTCTGCAGGCCGCGCCCGACGGCACGCTGATCTGCGGCCAGCACGCCGAGCGCCCGCTCTGCGTGCTCGAGCGCCTCGACTTCGACACGGCCGGCGGCCCGCGCGAAGGCCAGGCGGGCCGCGTGCTGTGGTACACCGGCGCTGCGCGTGAACCCGCGACGGGACGCTGGCATGTCCAGTGCATCGACCGCGAGCAGATCAAGGCCGAGCACGGCGTGTTCTGCGGCGACGAGGACAGCTGATCGCCGTGCCCGTCAAGATTCGTCTCTCGGCGTGGGGTTGAGGAGCACCACGAACGACGTCACGCCGACGATGATCGCCAGCACGCCGTAGTACATGACCTCCGTCTTGTCGAAGAGCAGTCCGTGGATCGCAGCGGAAATGCCCGCCAGCGAAACGAATACCGCGACCAGCGACACGACGATCCGCGATTCAGCCCTGACCATTGTCCTTCTCCAGCAGACGCACGGCCGTGTCGAATGCGACGTGCACGGCCATGTCGGGATCTTCGTCGGTGCTGCGCGCGAGCGGGATCAGCTCGTGATCGGGCGTGATCAGATCGAGCCGGGCGTCGTACAGCCGATGCCCCGGCCGGTCCCACATCGCCTCGATCGCGAGATGGCACCCGGCGATCCGCCCGGAAAAGCGCGCGAGCCGCGCGAGTTCGGCGTGGGCCTTCGCCTCGACGCCGGCGCTCCCCACGAACCCCCGGTAGGCGATCTGCATGCCGACGCTCATTGCGCACCCCCAATGACGGCGCAGGCGGCCCGCGACGACCGCAAAAGCGACCAGCGGCAAGCGGGTTCCCGCGCCCATGATTCATGGTTGTCGCCGGAACGCGCATGCGCGTTGACCTGCATCAAGATCCCGCCGCGACAAGGCAGGCACGGCTTCGCGCGACGGCCGGACGCGCGCCGCACGAGGACAGAGGCGCGCTGCATGAGCAGGCACTGACACGCCCTGCGAGGGCTCCCCGCATGCCGCGCGAACCCCATGCACCGCCCCTTTCGCTCTGGTGTTTTCCCTTGCCCCAATTGGGGTGCGTATATTGGTAGTATCAGGAGCCGGCAGCAGCGTTCGAACGAACGTCCGACATGCCGCGGTCCGATCGAGACACTACGGGAGACGCGAATGAATCAAAAATTCAGTGATCCTTTTAGCCAGTTTGCCGCGATATTCCAGCAGTACAACCTGCCCGGCTTCGACGTATCGGCCATCCTGGAATCGCGCCGCAAGGATGTGGAAGCGCTGGCCGCGACGAACCAGGTGGCGTTCGGCGGCATGCAGGCATTGCGCGACAAGCAGCTTGAAATTCTGCGCCGGACACTGAGTGAACTCGAAACGATCGCGCAGCAATTCGCGGCTTCGTCGAGCAAGCCGCCTTTCAACGCCACCGAACTCGTGCAACGCGCGCTGCGCGACGGGCTCGCCGACATGCAGGACATCGCGCGCACCACCCAGCAGACGCAGGCAGAGGCTTATGCACTCGTCGCGAAGCGCATGGACGATGCGCTGAAGGAACTGAAGGCGTCGCTGGAACGGCCCGGACAGTAGCGGACTGCCGGGGTCCCGCGGCGGCGCATCGCACGCCTGCCGCCGCTACGGAACCCGCGGCCCCGCGGCTCACGCCGAGGCCATGCGGCAAGGCAGCCTGCCGGCGGCAGGAAACGCCACGCCGCCCGCAGGCGGAGGTTTCCATGGAATATGATGATTTCAAGGCGTTCGAGCATACCGGCTGGGAGCATGTCGTCCAGGCCTATGAGGACTATTTCGGCCGGCTGACGGCCCAGTCCCACGGCGCGCTGCTCGATGCGCTTCGCGTCGGCGAGTCGAGCCGCATGCTCGACGTCGCGACCGGCCCCGGCTATCTCGCAGCAGCGGCGATCGAGCGCGGCGCGACGGCGGCGGCCGTCGACTTCTCGGCGTCGATGATCGCCCACGCGCGGCAGGCGTATCCCGAAGTCGAATTCCAGGTGGCGAGCGCCGACCATCTCCCGTTCAGCAGCGAAAGTTTCGACGCCGTCGGCATCAGCTTCGGCATGCTGCATTTTCCGCAGCCCGAACAGGCGCTGAGCGAGGCCGCGCGCGTGCTGCGCCCGGGCGGACGCGTCGCCTTCACGGTATGGGCCGGCCCCGACAAGGCCGTCGGCATGCAGATGGTCCTGAAGGCCATCGAAACGCACGGCAAGCTCGACGTCGCTCTCCCGCCGGCGCCGCCGTTCTTCCGCTTCAGCGATCCCGGCGAGTCCACGCGCGCGCTCCTCGCCGCCGGGTTCACCGACCCGCAGGTGGACGAGGTCAGCCAGATCTGGCACCTCGTGCTGCCCGAGACGCCGTTTCACGGCCTGATGCGCGGCGGCGTGCGCATCGGGGCGCTGTTGCGGGCGCAGGAAAGCTCGGCGCTCACGAAAATCGAACGCGACGTGAGGGCGAGCGTCGCACCCTACGAGCAGCACGGCGAGCTGCTCATCCCGATGCCGTGCGTGCTCGCCTCGGCGACCAAGCCCTGAATGGCGCCTGACGCTCGATAGCCCGCGACGCCCTGGCGGCGGTTCAAGCCTGGTCGGCGAGATCCGCCAGTTCCTTTTGAAGGATCGACAGGTCGATCGGTTTCGCCAGCACGCGCACGCCGGGAATCGGCTCGCCGATCTCGGCCTTGTCCCCGTAGCCGGATACGAGCAGGACCCGCGTGTCCGGCTGAAGGTCGCGCACGCGGCGCGCGAGATCGGCGCCGGACATGCCCGGCAGCGTCACGTCGCTCAGCACGATGTCGTAGCGGCGCTCCGCCACGAGCGGCAACGCCAGTTCCGCGCTCGGCACGGCGGTGCACGCGAGTCCGAGAATCGTCAGCAGGTCGTGCATCGCCTCGCGCGAATCCGTGTCGTCTTCCACCAGCAGCACCGAGCGCTCGCCGGGCGCGCAGCGCGCTTCCCTCGGCGCCGCGGCGACGGCCTGGCGGCCGCGGCTCGCGTCGAGCGCGGCGCGGATCTTGCGCGCGAGGTCGTCGCGGCGGTACGGCTTGCTGAGGAGGCTCACGCCGCGGTCGAGCTTGCCCTGGTGGAAGATCACGTCGCGCGTGTAGCCGGACGTGAACAGCACCGGAATGGGCGGCGAGCACGCCGCCGCGCGCCGCGCGAGTTCGGCGCTCTTCACCTCGCCGGGCATCACGACATCGGTGAAGAGCAGATCGATCGTGAGGCCGCTTTCGATCAGCCTCAGCGCGGCGTCGCCATCCGGCGCCTTCAGGATCTTGTAGCCGAGTTCCGCGAGCATCTCGACCGCCGCGAGCCGCACGTCGGCGTCGTCTTCCACGACGAGGATCGTCTCCTGTCCGCCGACCGGCGCGCCGGCCGTGTCGCCCGTCTCTGGCGCTTCCTGCTCGCGGCAGCGCGGGAAGTAGAGGCGCACGGTGGTGCCCTGCCCCAGCTCGCTCGCGATGACCGTATGGCCGCCGCTCTGCTTGACGAAGCCGAACACCATCGAGAGTCCGAGGCCGGTGCCGCGGCCGTCGGGCTTGGTGGTGAAGAACGGCTCGAACGCATGCTCGAGCACCTCGGGCGGCATGCCGACGCCCGTGTCCGATACCGAGAGGCACAGGTATTCGCCGCGCGCGAGTTCGGACGTCTCGCGGGCCGGCTCGGCCTCGACGATCACGTTGCTCGCCGTCAGCGTGAGCGTGCCTTCGCCGTGCATCGCGTCGCGCGCGTTGATCGCGAGGTTGAGCAGCGCGTTTTCCAGCTGGTTGCGGTCGACGAGCACGTTCCACGGCCCGGCATCGACATGCGTGTGGACCGCGACGGTCTCTCCCAGCACGCGATGCAGCAGCTCCTGCATGCCTTCGAGCAGGCGCCGCGGATTCACCACCGCCGGCGAGAGCGGCTGGCGCCGCGCGAACGCAAGCAGTTGGGCGGCGAGCCGCGCGCCGCGCTGCACGGCGTCGGTCGCCGAGGCGATCCTGCGCTGCGTGGCGACATCGTTGCCGGCGCTCGTCGCGAGCATCTGCAGATTGCCGCTGATCACCTGGAGCACGTTGTTGAAGTCGTGCGCGACGCCGCCCGTGAGGCTGCCGATCGCCTCCATCTTCTGCGCCTGGCGCAACTGCGCTTCGGCGGCGGCGCGCGCCGCGACCGCATCGGCGACGCGCTGTTCGAGCGTGCCGGTCAGCTGCAGCAGCGCCTCTTCAGCGATCTTGCGCTCGTGAATGTCGATGAGCACGCCGGGGAAGCGGTACGGCACGCCGGCCGCGTCGTTCTGGCAGCGCCCGTTTGCCTGCACCCAGCCGTAGCTGCCGTCGGGAAGCCGGATGCGGTACTCGGCGTTGAACGGCTCGCCGCTTTCGATCGCCTCGCGCGCGAGCCGTTCGATGCGCGCGCGGTCGTCGGGATGAAGCGAGCGGTTCACCACCGCGCGCGGCAGGCCGCGCGCCGCTTCCTCCGCGTCGACCGAAAAGCTGCGCGCAAAGCGCTCGTCGCCTCGCAGCGTGTCGGTCGCGAGGTCCCAGACCCAGGTGCCGAGCACCGCGCCCGTATTGAGCGCGAGCTGCAGGCGCTCGTTGGTCGCGCGGTACGCCGCCTCGGCGGCTTCGCGCTTGCGCTCGGACAGGACACGCTCGGTCGTTTCGACGACGACGGCCAGCACCCCGGCCGGCTTGCCGTCGTCGCCCGCGACCGGGCTGTAGTACAGGTCCATCCAGACGGCCTCGGGGCGGCCGTTGCGCAGCAGCACGAGTTTCTTTTCGCGATAGGTGAGCGTCCCGCCGCCGAGGCACGTATCCATCACGTGGCGATTGAACGACGCGACCTCCGGCCAGCCCAGCTCGACCGGCGAGCCGAGCAGATACGGGTGCCGCCCGCCCGCGAAGGCGGCGTAGGCGTCGTTATAGACCATGTAGCCCTGCCGGCCCCAGAGCATGACGAGCGGCACCGGCGACGCCAGCATCAGCCGCACGGTGGAGGCGAGGCTGCGCGTCCAGGCCCCGATCGGGCCGAGTTCGGTTTCCGACCAGTCGAACGCCTCGATGCGCCCGGCCATCTCGCCTTTCCACCCCGGGCACCCGTGGTCCTCCGTCAAAAAGGGCATGTGCTTGTCTCCGCCCGCTCCTGTCCTGTGGTGTCGAGCCGGATCCCATCCGGGACGATCCATGGCGATCCGCGTTTCGTTGCAGCAGTTCCCGGCCCTGAATGGCGCCCTTCTGGAATTCTATTCCAGGCACGACCCTAAAACGTACTGCGACGTACTGCGACGTACCGCGCGCCTCAGCGCTCGGCCGCCTTCACGATGATCTGCGCCTGCGTATCGCGCTCCATCTTTTTCAGCGCGGCCACCTCGGCGTCGAAATCGGCGGGCGTGCAGACCTGCTTGCCGAAGTCGGCGCGCAGCCTGCGCGTCATCTGCACGACGTTCGTCCCCGGGTCGAGCACGTAGCGCGAGCGGAAATCGAAGGACGCGCTCCTGACCTCCGCGTTGTCGGGCAGGTCGACGACGCGCACGCCCTTCGGCAGCGCGATCTGCGCGATCTCGTCGAACTCGCCGCCCACGCACACGTAAGGCTGCGTGCGCACGCGCTCCGAGAGCGCACTGCGCACCTGCGTCGCGATGCCGCCCGAGAGGCTCGTGAGCGCGGGCAGCGCGGTCGTGCCGGTCGGCCACACGACGTTGTCGAGCGTGCCGCGCAGCGTCGTGGCGAGGGGCCCGGCGTTCGCGTCGAGCTCGCTCGTCGTAAGCGACGCCGTGCCGCGCAGGTTCGTGTAGCGCAGACGGTCGGCGGCGATCTGGCCGCGGCGCTGCGCGGTCGCGCCGCGCAAGCCCGTGCGCTCCATTTCCGCGCTCCAGCCCGCGTCCTCGACCCGGTACGAGAACGCGGCGCCGCCGTCCCTGGCAACGTCGATCTGCAGGCGCGCGGTGCGCGAGAGCGGCTGCGTGGCGGGCGTGCGCGAGAGCGTGCCCGAGTCGACGAGGAGCGTGGGCCGGTCCATGTCCGTGAGCGGCAGATAGCCGAACTCGATGCTCGACGCCGTCGAATCAGCGTAGAGCCCGAGATCCGGCAGCCAGGTGATCACGTGGTTGATCGCGCCCGAGCCGTAGCCGGGCACGGCGGGCAGCGAGTACACCGAGCCCAGGCTGATCAGCGCCGGCTCGCTGCGGATGCCGGCCGCCGCGAGCAGCGCGCCGTAAAGCGCGACGTGATCCTTGCAGTCGCCGTAGCGGTTCGCGAGGACCTCGGCGGCCCGGTGCGGAATCGCGGGGCTCTGGCCGATGAAGAACGCCACGTAGCGGATATTGCGGCGCACCCAGTCGTAGAGCGTCTGCGCCTTCGCGCGGTTGTCCGGGTCGTTCAGCGTCAGCGCGCGGGCCAGATTGACGATGGCCGGATCGTTCACGGAAGTGTCGGCGGCGGGTTCGCGATAGCTCGCTGCGAACGACGCGTAGTCCGGAAACGTCGAGACCATCAGCCGGTCGCCGTAGTTCGCATACGCGATGGCGCCGTTCTCGATGCGATCGAAGCTGAGCCGGCTGTAGCGGAACTCGTAGCGCGTGCGGCCGTTTTCCGTGACGGGCGGCAGCGCGACGTAGCCGCGGGCGTCCGAATACAGCGTCTTTCCGGCGGGCAGGTCGAAGATGAGCGTCTGGCTCTCGACCGGCCTGCGGCCCGGCTCGACGAAATAGTTGAACTGGCCGGCGACGACCGGCGTCGACTGGCTCTTGTGAAAGCGCAGATAGACGCTCGACCCGACGCCGACGCCCGGAAAGATCACCGCCTTGAGCTTCGCGTCCTGGAAGGTCGGCGCGCCGGCCGACCGCGGCTCCTGGATCTCCCGGATCTGGTCCGGCGACACGGTGTGTCTCACGCCGTCGCGGTCGATCGCGTACGCATCGACGATATCGACCTTCGCCACGCTGCGGTCGAACCAGACGTAGCGCTGCGCGATCTCGTCGATGCCGGCGGGGGTATTGGCGCGCAGGACCGTGGCGTCGTCCTCGGTAACCGAGCCGTCTTCCCCGACCACGAAAAGATGCACGTCGCTCACGACCGTGGACGGCTCGTCCGGATGGTCCGCTGCGCCCGCCGCAAGCGGTGCGCCGCCCGCCAGCGCACAGGCGATCAGCAGGCGGCGCACGACGTCGAACGAATGGGTGAGCATGGGTGGATGGCCTCGTCGCGGGGCCGGCGCATGACGACAGTCCATCGTACCGTACATCGCTTCGCGCGCGCTGTTCCTCTCACGCGTGCACCGATTTGCACCGTAATTCACCGATTCTCATCAATTCGCACCTTGTGTGTGCATTTTTGTATCATGTTGCGATATAATTTCGAGATAGACGCGAAGCAAGACGGTGCCGCCTTACGGGCGCACCGGCGCGCCCACCGGTCCCGTTTCCCTTTCAGGTCCTCATTTGTTGCAATCCACGCTCGTTCGCTGGCTGCTCAGCTTTGCCCCCGCCCCGGTCGCCCTGAAGTGGCCGGAACGCGTGCGCGCGTGCGTGGGCGCGTTGATCGGCATCGTGCTCACGGGCGGCCTCACGCAGATCACCGTCGGCGAAGCGGGGATGATCCCGCTCCTCGTCGCCCCGATGGGCGCCTCCGCCGTGCTGCTCTTCGCCGTGCCGGCGAGCCCGCTCGCGCAGCCGTGGTCGATCATGGGCGGCAATCTGGCCTCCGCGGTCGTCGGCGTGACCTGTGCGGCGCTGATCCGCGATCCGGTCCACGCGGCCGCGCTCGCCGTCGCGCTCGCCATCTGCGCGATGTTCGTGCTGCGCTGCATCCACCCGCCCTCCGGCGCGGTCGCGCTCACGGCCGTGCTGGGCGGCTCGCAGGTGCACGCGCTCGGCTACGGCTTCGTGCTGGCGCCGATCGCGCTGCAATCGGCGGCGCTGCTCGGCTCCGCGATCGTCTACCACCGGCTGACCGGACACCGTTATCCGCACGCGTGGCGCCACGCGCCCCCGGCCGCCGCCGAGCCGGCCGCGAGCCCGGCCACGCCCGGCTTTACCCGCAGCGACCTGGAAGCCGTGCTCGCGCGCCAGAGCGAACTGCTCGACATCGATCCAGACGACCTCGAAGCGCTGCTGCGCGAGACGCAGTTGCAGGCCTACGCGCGCACCTTCAGGGAGCTCACGTGCGCGGACATCATGTCGCGCGGGGTCATCACGATCACGCCCGCCGCCACCGTCGACGACGCGCTGCACCTGCTCACGCGCCATCACATCAAGGCGCTGCCGGTCGTCGATCCGATGCGCCGCGTGGTCGGCATCGTGACGCGCGTCGACCTTGCCGGGGCCGAGCCCGCCAGGACGTTCAAACCGGGGCTGGCGGCGGTCGGCGGGCGCCTGCCGGAACAGCCGGAAAATGAACCGCTCGTCGCGTCGGTCATGACCGCCGATGTATGCACCGTCGAGGCGTCGACGGTAGTCTCGGAACTCGTGCCGATGTTCGCGAACTTCGGGCACCACCACATTCCGGTCGTGGACGCGGGCGGGCGCGTCGTCGGCATGATCACCGAAGCCGATCTCATCGCCGGCCTCTACCGGCAAACGAACACGGCGCAACGGCGCTCGGCCTGAGCGCCACGCCCCGCCGCCCTTGACGGATCATCAATGAAAGCAGCGGGTAACCTGACCAAGACGGATTTCGAGCAACTGTCGGAATTCCGCTACCAGATGCGGCGTTTCGAACGCTTTTCCGAACGCGCCGCGCAGGGCGAAGGCATCACCCGCCTGCAGTATCTGCTGCTGCTGCACATCAAGGGCTTCCCCGAGCGCAACTGGGCGACGGTCGGCGAACTCGCGGAGCGGCTGCAGTCGCACCATCACGGCGTCGTCGCGCTGGTGACGCGCTGCGAGGCGCTCGAACTCGTCAGGCGCCAGACCAACCAGGACGACCGCCGGCAGGTGGAGGTCCATCTGGAGCCGCGCGGCGAGCAGGTGCTCGCGCGCCTCGCCGCACTGCACCGCGCCGAGCTGAAATCCCTCGAAGGCGCGTTTCGCGTGCCGCAAATCGATCTCTGAACGAACCCCGCCATGGACCTCCACAAACGTGATTTCTCGGTCAACGAGCGCCTGCCGCGCATCTGCGCGCTCGCCGCGGCGATCGGCGCCGTCGCGACGCTCGCCGCCATCGCGCTTCTCGCGCTGATCCATCTGTTCACGAACCTGTTCTTCTTCGGCACGTTCTCGTTCGCCGAGCGCTCGCCCGCGCACCATGCGCTCGGCGCGTGGGTGATCGCGGTGCCGGTCGCGGGCGGCCTGATCGTCGGGCTGATCGCGCGCTACGGGTCGGAGAAGATCCGCGGGCACGGCATTCCCGAAGCCATCGAGGCGATTCTGTTCGGCAAGAGCCGGATGTCGCCGAAGGTGGCGGTGCTCAAGCCGCTCTCGTCGGGCATCGTGATCGGCAGCGGCGGGCCGTTCGGCGCGGAAGGTCCGATCATCATGACGGGCGGCGCGCTCGGCTCGCTCATCGCGCAATGCGTGAAGCTGACCGCGGCGGAGCGCAAGACGCTGCTCGTCGCGGGCGCGGCGGCAGGGATGACCGCCGTGTTCGGCACGCCCGTGGCGGCGGTGCTGCTCGCGGTGGAGCTGCTGCTCTTCGAGTGGCGGCCGCGCAGCTTCCTGCCTGTCGCGCTCGCGTGCGCGGTCGCGGGCTTCGCGCGGGCTTCGGTCTTCGGCACCGGGCCGCTCTTTCCGCTCGTGACGGCCCCGCCCGGCATGATGGCGCTCGCGTCGTGCGTCGTCGCGGGGCTCCTGTCGGGCGCGCTCGCGTCGGGGCTCTCGGCCGCGCTCTACAAAACCGAGGACCTGTTCGGCAAGCTGCCGCTGCACTGGATGTGGTGGCCCGCGATCGGCGGTCTCGTCGTCGGCATCGGCGGATATGTCGAGCCGCGCGCGCTCGGCGTCGGCTATGACGTGATCGGCGACTTGCTGCATCAGCACATCGTCCTCGAAGCGGCGCTCGCGATTCTCGCGGTGAAGGCGGTCATCTGGGTCGTCGCGCTCGGCTCGGGCACCTCCGGCGGCGTGCTCGCGCCGCTCCTGATGCTCGGCGCCGGGCTCGGAACCGTGCTCGGCGCGGTGCTGCCGGGCAACGACGCCGCGCTCTGGCCGCTCGTCTGCATGGCCGCCACGCTCGGCGCGACGCTCGGCGCCCCGCTGACCGCGATCGTGTTCGCCTTCGGCCTCACGCACGACAGCAACGCCCTGCTCCCGCTGCTCGCCGCCACGCTCGTGGCGCACGGCTTCGCGACGGTCGTCATGCGGCGCTCGATCATGACCGAAAAGATCGCGCGACGCGGCTATCACATCTACCGGGAATACGGCGTCGATCCGCTGGAGCGGCACCATGTGGACGAGGTCATGACGCGCGCGGTCGAAACGATCGACGCCGCCACGCCGCTCGCCGACGCGCTCGCGACGCACTTCGGCGCGGCGCAGACGCACCGCGCGTATCCGGTCGTGCGCAACGGGCGGCTCGCGGGCATGGTGGACCGGGCGGCGCTCGCGAGCCTGGCCGACGAGCCGGGCGCGGGCGACCCGTCCGTCACGCTCGGCGACGCGCTGGCGTCGCCGCCGCTCTTCGCGCTGCCGGGCGAGCCGTGCCGGCTGGTCGCGACGCGTCTCGCGGTGAACGAACTGGAGCGGCTGCCGGTGGTGGCGGACAGGGAGTCGATGCGGCTCGTCGGCATCGTGTCGCGCAGCGATCTCGTCAAGCCGTCGCGCGCGCATTTCGACGAGGAAGAGCGGCAGGAGCGCTTCAGGCACCTCCAGCCACCCTGGACGCGGCGGCGGCCGATGGGGCACGACCACCCCGCATGAACGCAACATGAAGGAAGCCGCACGCCCGGAAGGCTTCGGGCGTGCGCGCCATTGCCACCTCCCGGCGATCGAATGTCAGCCAACATTTCACCCGGCGTAATCCAGATTAACACCGGGGCACGAAGCATCCGGTGCCCCGCCACTTCGGCCTCGTCCCGGGAGACGCCCGAAATCAGGCGATTGCGGAGCTTTCGTCGCGCGGCTGAAGGCCCGCGAGTCATACGGGGGTAATCGAACGTTCGCAATATTCGGAAGCTTCTATTACCCAATGGAAAACCCGATGAACAACGAACGTAAGTTTCGGTTGCGCGGATTGCGCGCGTCGCCGCTCATGAGCGTGCTCGCGCTTGCCGCGCTCGCCTCGCTCGCCGCCTGTAACGGCAACAACGACAACGGCTCTCCCGCAAGCACCCCGGCGCCCGCGGCGTTCTCCACGCTCGACGGCAAGGCGCCCCTCGTCATCGGGCACCGCGGCCTGCCCGGCCTGCGCCCGGAGGAAACGCAGCCGTCGTACGAGCTCGCCGCCGACAGCGGCGCCGACGCGCTCGAGGAAGACCTTCATCTGTCGAAAGATTGCGTGCTGGTCGCGCGCCACAATCCGTGGCTCTCGGACAACACCAATATCGCGGATGTCGCGAAGACCAATCCGTCGGTGGCCGCGCGCAAGCGCACGGTGCCGGGCGTGCTGGTCGACGTGAAGTGGCCGACCACGCCGGCCACCGGCCCGTCCCGGTATCTGACCGACCTGACGAATCCGGCGGACCCGAAGTCGGTGCTCAAGTCGCTGATCGTCGACGGCGAGGATCACACCAACGACTGGTCCATCACCGATTTCACCGCGCAGGAGCTGGGCACGCTGATCGGCGGCACGACCTACGACGCCGCCAGCGAGCGCCCGACGGAATTCAACGGCAAGTCGCCCGTGCTGACGTTCCAGCAGATCATCGACATCGCGAAGGCGAAGAGCCAGTCGAGCGGCCGCACGATCGCCGTGTACCCGGAGACGAAGAACCCCACGTGGAACAACGCGCAGGCGATCGCGAACGGGTGCGGCGCGCCGGGCAGCCATCCGCTGGAGGACGCGCTCATCCGGATCCTCAACGACAACGGCATGAACAGCAAGGACGCGCCCGTCTTCGTGCAAAGCTTCGAGCCGGGCAGCCTCAAGTACCTGCGCAGCCACGGCCTCAACACGAAGGTCGTGCAGCTGATCGACGGCTTCGACGTCGACTACAAGACGGGCAACGTGATCTACAACGAAGTGGTCGACAGCCGGCCGTTCGACTGGACCGTCGCGGGCGACCCGCGCTGGTTCGACGTGATGCTCACGCCCGCCGGCCTCGCGGAGATCAGGACCTACGCCGACGGCATCGGCCCGTGGAAGCCGCAGGTCGTGCCGCTGAAGATCACGCCCTTCCCCGCCGCGAACCCGGACGGCACGCCGTTCGCCGGCTCCACGTCGGCGGCGAGCACGCAAAGCGCGACGAGCGTCATCGGCGATGCGCACAAGGCCGGGCTCTTCGTGCACGTCTTCACGTTCCGCAACGAGAAGAAGTACCTCGCCGCGAACTACAACGGCGATCCGAACGCGGAGTATCTCCAGTTCTTCCGGCTCGGCGTCGATGGCGTGTTCACCGACTTCGCGAACACGGGGTTCGCGGCGCGCGCGGCGTACCTGAAGGAACTGGGACGCTGACGCGAGACGATGCCGCGCGGCGCGTTCACGGCCCGCGCGGCTTGAGCCGGAACGGCACGGCCCGGTCCGGCGACGTCGTGACGGCAGCGGTCGGTCGCACGGGATCGCTGTCGGCCAGTTCGACGTCGAATGCCTGGATCAGGCGCGCGAGCACGAGCGTCGCCTCGGCGAGCGCGAACTGCGCGCCCACGCACACGCGCGGCCCGCTGCCGAACGGAAGATACGTGAAGCGCGGCGGCGGCGGCGCACCGGGCAGAAAGCGCGAAGGGTCGAACGCATCGGGGTTCGCCCAGTGCGCGCGATGGCGATGCAGCACCCACGGACTCACGAGCACGAGCGTGCCGGGAGCGATGGACAGCCCGTCCACGCGGTCCGCCGCGATGCACTGCCGCGAGATGGTCCACACGGGCGGAAAGAGCCGCAACGCTTCGCTCACGACCGCACGCGTGTACGGCAGCGCGTCGAACATCACGCCTGCGCGCGCGGGACTCAGGTCCGCGTCGCGCACTTCCGCCGCCACCGCCGCCTGCGCGTCCCGCACGTTCGCGAGCAGATAGAGCGACCAGAAGATCGCGAGCGCCGTCGTCTCATGACCGGCCACGATCATTGTGGCGACCTGGTCGCGCAGTTCCGCGCGATCGAATGCCGCGCCGCTTTCGGGATCGCGCGCCGCGCGCAGCAGGTCGAACAGATCGCGCGGGCCGTGCGCATCCGGCACGCGTTCACGCGCATCGATGATGCGATCGAGCAGCGCGCTCCAGCGCCTGCGAAAACGCGCGCGGCCGATATCGTGAAAGCTCGGCATCGATACCGGCGTGATCATGTCGAGCAGGCGCGCGCGGCCGTGGTGGTGGAAAAACCGCACGAGTTCGGCGCGCACGGCGGGCCCGTACTCCCATGTCTCGAGCGAGAACATCGAGCGCGCCGCGATCTTCAGCGCGAGCGCCTGGATGGCGGGCAGCAGATGGAACGGCGCGCCCTTGCGCGCGGCGAGCGCCTGCACGTCCTCCCCGGTGCATTCGGCGACGTGGCGTGCGAGCATCGGCAGCATTTTCGGCGCGAGCGCGGGCGCGATCGTGCGCCGCTGATGCTTCCATGTCTCGCCGCTGCTGAGCAGAAGACCGTCGCCGAGAAGCGGACGAAGCAGCCGGATCGACGTGCCGGTGCGGCCATAGTTGCCGTGGTTCTCCACCAGCACGCGATGGATCATGCCGGGCTTGTTGAGCAGCACGCGCTTGCGGCCGAAGAAGCGCTGTTCGACCCAGTCGCGTTCATACGCGTCATGCGGCCACACATGCAGGCCGTTGCGTCTCGATGCGCGCACGAACCCGAGCGACGAGTATCTGCGCGAGGGCGGCTGCGGCAGCGGCGACACGAAAAGCGGCGTCTCCCGTTCCTCGCCCGGTGCCGTTGCATGCGACGTGCCTGACGGAGCATTCAAATCGAGAGTCCCTCCGGATGAAGCGATGGACCGGGCGAGCGGCCGTGCCCGGCGTCGCCTCGCAACTTATCACTTCCCGGCAGAAAGCACAGGCGCCGGGGTGCTTCACGCGACACCTGCCTGCAGGCCTGTCCGCAATCGTTCCGCGCTCGCGACACGAAGCGCGCGATGCACGCAACGCAATGGTTTGCTAGCGAACCATTCGGCACGGGCGGCGAACCATCGAGGAATAAACCATACAGGTGGGCGTTATCCGAATACGGGCGACGATAACGGCGCCGCACCACCCTATTTCGGATACACCCTCATGAGAAACGAAGCTCAACGCATGCTTGCTGACATCCAGGAACTCGCTCCCGGATTGGCAGCGCGCGCAGCGGAGATCGAAGCTGCCCGCAAGCTTGCGCCCGATGTGGTGGACACGCTCAAGTCCGTCGGCATCTTTCGCATGTTCGTCCCGCAAAGCCACGGCGGATTCGAACTCGAATTCCCGAAGGGGCTCGAAATCATCAGCGCCCTCAGCCGCATCGACGGCTCGATCGGCTGGAGTGCTGCGATCGGCAGCACGAGCGCCACATTCATACCGCTGCTGCAGCGGGAAACCTACGAACGGATCTATCGGGACGGCCCGGACGTGACGTTCGCGGGTTCCGCGCAACCCGCCGGCACCGCGGAGGCGACGGAAGGCGGATACCGCGTGAGCGGACGCTGGCCGTTCGCGAGCGGCTGCATGCATGCGCAGTGGATCATCGGCTTTTGCATCGTGACCGAGAACGGCAAGCCGCTTCCCGGTCCGGCCGGCGCGGGCGGGCCGCCGCTCGTGCGCGGCTTCGTGATGCCGGCGCGGGACTGGCGCATCGAAGACACGTGGCATGTCGCGGGCCTCAAGGGCACGGGCAGCCATCATGTCTCGATGGATGACACCGTTGTGCCGGCCGAAAATTTCATGGACGTCATGGACGGCACGCCCTGCATGCCGGGGCCGCTCTATCAGGCGGTGCCGCAACTGCTGCCGCTCGTGCACAGCGCGGTCTCCGTGGGGATCGCCGAGGGCGCGGTGAGCGAACTGGTCGCGTTCGCGAACACCGGAAGGCAGCAGATACGGGCCGCGGTGCCGATGCGCGACTCCGAAACGTTCCAGGGCGAACTGGGCCGCATCGCGGCCGATGTCAGGTCCGCGCGGGCATTTCTGGAGGCGCAGGCAGCGAGCCACTGGCGACACGCGCAGAACGGAACGCTCAAAAGCGAAGCGCTTCACGCGGAAGGCACGCAAGCCGCGATCTGGATCGCCACCACCTGCGTTCGCGCGGCCGACGCATGCTTCACGCTCGCCGGCGGCGGCGCGCTGTACGAGAGCTCGCCGCTGCAACGGCGCATGCGGGACCTGCACGCCGCCGCCCAGCATGCCGCCGCGCATTCACGGCATTACGCGACTTCGGGCAAGCACCTTCTGGAGCATTCCGCGCTCGCCTGAGGCGCGGCAACGCGGCCGCCCCGGGAAAGCACGCGCGCATCGGTGTTAACCCAGGGCGTCCCTCCGAATCCATTTGCTTGACACCTAAACTATCAAGGACTAAATTAAATGCCGGTTCTCCCAGTAAGGAGCGGGGCATGCGCATCGTTTGCATCGGCGGCGGTCCGGCAGGGCTGTACTTCGGCCTGTTGATGAAGAAGCAGAATCCAGAACACGAAGTCACGGTGATCGAGCGCAATCGTCCCTACGACACCTTCGGCTGGGGCGTCGTGTTCTCGGACCAGACGCTCGGCAACCTGCAGGCCGCCGATGCCCCGAGTGCGAACGCGATTCTCGAAGCGTTCAATCACTGGGACGACATCGACATACACTTCGGCGGCCGCACGCTGCGCTCCTCGGGCCACGGCTTCTGCGGCATCGGCAGGAAGCGCCTCCTGAACATTCTCCAGGCGCGCGCAGAAGCGCTCGGCGTGAATCTCGTGTTCGAAACGCAGGTGGCGGACGACGCCGGCTACGACGCCGACCTCATCATCGCGTGCGACGGCGCGAACAGCGCGATCCGCACGAAATATGCGGCCACCTACCAGCCCGATATCGACATGCGCGATTGCCGCTTCGTGTGGCTCGGCACCGACAAGCTGTTCGACGCGTTCACCTTCGCGTTCGAAAAGACCGAATGGGGCTGGTTTCAGGCCCATGCGTACCGCTTCGACGAGCACATGTCCACGTTCATCGTCGAGACGCCCGAGCGCGTGTGGCGCGCGGCCGGGCTCGACGAGATGAGCAAGGAAGACGGCATCGCGTTCTGCGAGCGGCTGTTCGCACGCTATCTCGACGGTCACGGGCTCCGGTCGAACGCGGAGCATCTGCGCGGCTCCGCGCAATGGATCCGCTTTCCGCGCGTCGTCAACGAGAACTGGGTTCACTACCGCACGCGCGCGGACGGCGGCGCGACGCCCGTCGTGCTGATGGGCGACGCCGCGCACACCGCGCACTTCTCGATCGGCTCGGGCACGAAGCTCGCGCTCGAAGATGCGATCGAGCTGGCGAACAGCATCGCGTCCCATCCGCGCGATCTGGATGGCGCGCTCAGGCACTACACGGACGTGCGCAGCGTCGACGTGCTGCGCATCCAGAACGCTGCGCGCAATTCGACCGAGTGGTTCGAGAACGTGCAGCGCTATGCCTCCTTCGAGCCCGAGCAGTTCGCGTATTCGCTGCTCACGCGCTCGCAGCGCATCTCGCACGAGAACCTGCGCGAGCGCGACGCCGCGTATCTGGCCGAATTCGAGAACTGGATCGCGGAGCGCTCGGGACTCGATCTCGCCGACCCGGGCAAGCGCCCCGTCCCGCCGATGTTCACGCCGTTCAGGCTGCGCGGCGTGACGCTGAAGAACCGCGTCGTCGTGTCGCCGATGGCGCAGTATTCGGCCGCCGACGGCATCGCGGGCGACTATCACCTGATGCATCTCGGCGCGCGCGCGATGGGCGGCGCCGCGCTCGTGATGACGGAGATGACCTGCGTGTCACCCGAGGGACGCATCACGCCGGGCTGCCCGGGCCTCTACAACGATGCGCAGCGCGATGCGTGGCGGCGCATCGTCGAGTTCGTGCATCGCGAGACCGATGCGAAGCTCGGCATCCAGCTCGGGCATGCGGGCGGCAAGGCCTCGACGAAAGTCGCGTGGGAAGGCATCGACCAGCCGCTCGACGCGGACAACTGGCCGACCGTGTCGGCGTCGCCGCAGCAGTATCTGCGCGGCGTGAGCCAGTGGTCGCGTGAGGCGAGCATCGCGGACATGCGCGAGATCGAGGCCCAGTTCGTGCGCGCTACGCAGTTCGCGGCCGAAGCGGGCTTCGACTGGCTCGAACTGCACTGCGCGCACGGCTACCTGCTCTCCGGCTTCCTGTCGCCGCTCACCAATTTTCGCGAGGATGCTTACGGCGGCTCGCTCGCCAACCGCCTGCGCTATCCGCTCGAAGTCTTCAGGGCCATGCGCGCCGTGTGGCCCGCCGACAAGCCGATGTCCGTGCGCATTTCCGCGCACGACTGGGTGGACGGCGGCATGACGCCCGACGACGCGGTGGAGATCGCGCGCGCGTTCAAGGCAGCGGGCGCCGATCTGATCGACGTATCGTCGGGACAGGTCAGCAAGGACGAGAAGCCCGTCTACGGCCGCATGTTCCAGACGCCCTTCTCCGATCGCGTGCGCAACGAGGCCGGCATCGCGACGATCGCGGTCGGCGCGATTTCCGAGGCGGACCACGTGAACAGCATCATCGCCGCGGGCCGCGCGGACCTGTGCGCGATCGCGCGGCCGCATCTCGCGAATCCGGCGTGGACGCTCAACGAGGCAGCGCGCATCGGCTACTTCGATATCGCATGGCCGAGGCAATATCGCGCGGCCAAGTCGCAACTGGAGCGCAATTACGAACGCGAGCGCGTGCAGCGCGCGGGAGAGGCGGCATGAACGGCGCCCTGTTCGCAAACCGGCATGCGGTGGTGACGGGCGGCGGCAGCGGCATCGGCGCGGCCATCGCGCAGGCGCTCGTTGCGGCCGGTGCGCGCGTCACGCTGATGGGCCGCGACGCGGCGCGCCTCGCGTATCAGCGCGACCGGCTCGCGGCCGAAGGCGAGGTGAGCGTGCAGACGCTCGACGTCACGCAAGCCGATTCGGTGCGCGACGCGTTCGCCGCGGCGAGCGCCGCGCTCGGCCCGGTCGACATCCTCGTCAACAATGCGGGGCAAGCCGAGGCGTCGCCGTTCGTGAAGACGGGTCTAGCGCTATGGCAGCGCATGCTCGACGTGAACCTCACCGGCGTCTTTCTCTGTACGCAGGCCGTGCTGCCCGCGATGCTCGAGCGCGGGAGCGGACGCATCGTCAACGTCGCGAGCACGGCCGGACAGACCGGCTACGCGTACGTGGCCGCATATTGCGCGGCGAAGCACGGCGTGATCGGCATGACGCGCTCGCTCGCGCTCGAAGTCGCGACCAGGGGCATCACGGTGAACGCCGTGTGTCCCGGCTACACGGAGACGGAGCTCTTGCGCCAGTCGGTCGATCGCATCGCCGCCCAGACTTCGCGCAGCGAGGCAGAGGCGCGCGAGGCGCTCGTGCGCGCGAATCCGCAGCGCCGCTTCGTCACGCCGGACGAAGTCGCTCATTCAGTCTTGTGGTTATGCTCGCCCGGCTCCGAAGCGCTCACGGGCCAGGCCATTTCCGTTTCAGGTGGAGAAGTAATGTGACCAAAGCCGCAGCCCGTACCGCCAGGACGAGCCCGAAGCGCGATGCCGCGCTCGCCGACAACGTCGTCGATCTGGAGATGAGCACAGGAGTCGACAGCCACATGGGCCTGCGCCTGTGGCTGCGTCTTCTGACCACGGCCAATCTCGTGCAGACGGAATTGCGCAAGCGCCTGCGCACCGAATTCGACACCACGCTGCCGCGTTTCGATCTGATGGCGCAGCTCGAACGCCACCCCGAGGGCCTCAAGATGAGCGAGCTTTCGCGTCGCCTGATGGTGACGGGCGGCAACGTGACCGGCCTGACCGACCAGCTCGAAAAGGAAGGGCTCGTCGTGCGCGATGCCGACCCAGCCGACCGCCGCTCGATCACCGTGCGGCTCACGCCGAACGGCCGCCGCCTGTTCGACCGCATGGCGCGCGCCCACGAGCAGTGGGTGGTCGAACTGCTGGGCGGTCTGCCGCTTGCCGAAAAGGCGCGCATGCACCAGAAGCTCGGCCGGCTCAAGCAGCATCTGCGCGAGATCGTCAGGCCCTGACGCACACTGCGCGCGGCGCAGGGCATGCCGCACGCGAGACAGGAACGCACGGAGACACGCAATGAACGAAACCACAGCCGCCGCGCTGTTCGCCGGCAACCGCACGGCGCTCGCAGCGTATCGCGGCGCTCATTTCGGCTGGTCGGTCGAAGGCCGCGTCGGCACGATCACGCTCGATCGGCCCGAGCGCAAGAACCCGCTCACGTTCGAATCGTATGCGGAATTGCGCGACCTCTTCAGGCAGCTCGCCTATGCGACCGACGTGAAGGCCGTTGTCATTCACGGCGCGGGCGGCAATTTCTGCTCGGGCGGCGACGTGCACGACATCATCGCGCCGCTCGTCGATCTGCCGATGCCCGAACTGCTGATGTTCACGCGCATGACCGGCGATCTCGTGAAGGCGATGCGGCACTGCCCGCAACCCGTGATCGCCGCCGTGGACGGCGTGTGCGCGGGCGCGGGCGCGATCATGGCGATGGCCTCGGACCTGCGCTACGGCACCGCGCGCAGCAAGCTCGCGTTTCTCTTCACGCGCGTCGGGCTCGCCGGCTGCGACATGGGCGCGTGCGCGCTGCTGCCGCGCATCATCGGACAGGGGCGCGCCGCGGAGCTGCTGTTCACGGGGCGCCCGGCGAGCGGCGAAGAAGCGCATGCATGGGGCTTCTACAACCGCCTGTGCGATCCGGACGAACTCGTCGGGCATGCGCAGACGCTTGCGCGCGAACTTGCCTCGGGCCCGACGTTCGCGCACGGCATCACGAAGAAGATGCTGCATCAGGAATGGAACATGGGCATCGACGAGGCGATCGAATCCGAAGCGCAGGCGCAGGCCATCTGCATGGCGACGCAGGATTTCGGGCGCGCATACCGCGCATTCGCCGCGAAGACGCGCCCCGAATTCGAGGGAGACTGACGTGGCCGACGCTTTCACGGATGCGCTCGACTGGCCGTTCTTCGAGCCGCGCCATCGCACGCTGGGCCGCGACATCAGCGCGTGGGCCGCGGCGCACCTGAGGCATGCCGGACACGAGGACGTCGATACCGCCTGCCGTCGCCTCGTGCGCGAACTCGGCGCCGCCGGCTGGCTGCGCTACGGCGTCGGCGGCACCGCATACGGCGGCCACGGCGACGCCATCGATACGCGCGCCGTATGCCTGCTGCGCGAAGCGCTCGCGCGCGAAAGCGGGCTCGCCGACTTCGCGCTCGCGATGCAGGGGCTCGGCTCGGGCGCGATCACGCTTGCCGGCAGCGACGCGCAAAAGGAACGCTACCTGCCGCGGGTGGCCTCGGGCGAAGCGATCGCCGCGTTCGCCTTGTCGGAGCCCGACGCCGGATCGGACGTCGCCGCGCTTGCGCTTTCCGCACGCGCCGACGGCGACGCGTTCGTTCTCGAAGGCGACAAGACGTGGATCTCGAACGGCGGCATCGCGGACTTCTACGTGGTGTTCGCGCGGACCGGCGAGGCGCCGGGGGCACGCGGCATCAGCGCGTTCATCGTCGATGCGGACACGCCGGGGCTCACCGTCGCCGAGCGCATCGAGGTGATCGCGCCGCATCCGCTCGCTCGCCTTCGCTTCGACGGCGCGCGGGTGCCGCGCGCCGCGCTCCTCGGCAAGCCCGGCGAGGGCTTCAAACTCGCGATGCGCACGCTCGACATCTTCCGCACCTCGGTTGCGGCCGCGGCGCTTGGCTTCGCTCGCCGCGCGATGGACGAAGGCATCGCACGTGCGGCGTCGCGCAGCATGTTCGGCCAGACGCTCGGCGACTTCCAGCTGACACAAGCGAAGCTCGCGCAGATGGCGCTCACGATCGACAGTTCTGCCCTGCTCGTCTACCGCGCCGCGTGGCTGCGCGATCAGGGCAGGTCCGTCACGCGCGAGGCAGCGCTCGCGAAGTGGCACGCGAGCGAGGGCGCGCAGCAGGTGATCGACGCGGCCGTGCAGCTCTGGGGCGGACGCGGGGTGCAAAGCGGCTCGGTCGTCGAGCACCTGTACCGCGAGATTCGCGCGCTGCGCATCTACGAAGGCGCGACCGAAGTTCAGCAACTGATCGTCGGACGCGACCTGCTGAAGACGCATGCCGCGAAGGAGGCGCCATGACGTTCGAACGCCCCGTGCGCATCCGCTTCTCGCACTGCGATCCGGCCGGCATCGTGTTCTTTCCGCAGTATCTCGTGATGACCAATGCGCTCGTCGAGGACTGGTTCAACGAATCGCTCGGCGTCGACTACGGCGCGATGATCCGTACGCGGCGCATGGGCCTGCCGATCGTGAAGCTCGAGTGCTCGTTCTCGAAGCCGAGCCAGATGGGCGACACGGTCACGCTCTCGCTCGACCTGCTGCGCGTGGGGCGCCGCTCGATCGCGATCCGCATCGCCGGACACGCCGGCGGCGAGACGCGCTTCGATGCGCAGCAGGTGCTCGTCACGACATCGCTGGAAACCGGCGCATCGATCGACATCCCCGGCGACATTCGCGCGGCGCTGGCTCGCTTCGCGCCGGAGCGCGCCGTCAATACACAGGAGACGCAATCATGAAGAAGGCCCTGCTTCCCCCGGGATGGGCCGCGCCGCGCGGCTATGCCAACGGCGTCGCCGCGCGCGGCACGCAGGTGTATATCGCGGGCCAGATCGGCTGGGACGCGCAAGCGCGGTTTCACACCAGCGACTTCGCCGCGCAGGCAAAACAGGCGCTCGAAAACGTCATCGCCGTGCTGGCCGAAGCGGGCGGCCGGCCCGAGCACCTCGTGCGCCTCACGTGGTACGTGACCGACAAGCGCGAGTATCTCGCCGCGCTGAAGGAGATCGGCCGTGCGTTTCGCGAACGGGTCGGCGACTACGACATCGCGATGAGCGCCGTGCAGGTCGCCGCGCTGATCGAGGACGAAGCGAAGGTCGAGATCGAGGCGACGGCCGTCATTCCCGACTGAGGCGCCCAGCCATTCCAGTCAAACGCATCGCAATCCGGAGGCTCTCATGCAACCATCGGCTCACGTCGATTCGTTTGCCCGCGACAACCTGCCGCCGCCAGGCGAGTGGCCGGAATTCCTGCTCGACAATGATGACGTGCGGTATCCGCCGCGCTTCAATTGCGCAGTGGAACTGCTCGACCGGACCATCGACGAACGTGGCTTCGGCGAGCGGCCCGCGATCTGGTCCGACGAGAACGGCCAGCCACACGTCACGACGTATCGGGAACTGCGCGAGCGCGTGAACCGCACGGCGCACGTGCTCGTGAACGTGATGGGGCTCGTGCCCGGCAACCGCATCCTGCTGCGCGGCCCGAACACGCTGCACATGGCGATCGCGTGGCTCGCGTCGCTGAAGGCGGGGCTCGTCGTCGTGCCGACCATGCCGCTCCTGCGCTCGAAGGAACTCAAGCAGATCATCGACAAGGCCCAGGTCGGCGCGGCGCTCTGCGACGCCCGGCTCGTCGACGAACTCGCACCGTGCAGCGACCCGTCCCACCCGCATTACTGCGCGAGCCTCAGACAGGTGCGGCTCTTTCATCACGACGCGCCGGATTCCGTCGATGTGCTCGCCTCGTCCCAGCCTGCGGAGTTCGAAGCGGCGGACACGGCCGCCGACGACGTGTGCCTCATCGCATTCACGAGCGGCACGACCGGTGCGCCGAAGGGCTGCATGCACTTTCATCGCGACGTGCTCGCGATGTGCGACCTCTTCCCGCGACACGTGCTCAAGCCCGCGGCCGACGACATCTTCTGCGGCACGCCGCCGCTCGCGTTCACGTTCGGCCTCGGCGGGCTGCTGTTCTTTCCGCTGCGCGTGGGCGCATCGACGGTGCTGATCGAGCGGCTCACGCCCGAGACCCTGCTCGCCACCGCCGAGCGTTTTCGCGCGACCATCATGTTCACCGCGCCGACGTTCTACAGGCAGATGGCGGCGCTCGCCGCGCGCTTCGACCTGTCGAGCCTGAAGAAGACCGTATCGGCAGGCGAGGCGCTGCCCGACGCGACACGCCGGCTCTGGCGCAATGCGAGCGGCCTCGACATGATAGACGGCATCGGCGGCACGGAGATGATCCACATCTTCGTGTCGAGCGCGGGCGCCGACACGCGGCGTCACGCGATCGGCCGCGCGGTGCCGGGCTACGTCGTGCGCGCCGTCGACGACGACATGCGACCCGTGCCCGCGGGCGAGCTCGGCAAGCTCGCGGTGAAGGGCCCGACTGGCTGCCGCTACCTGAGCGACGCACGGCAGGCGAAGTTCGTGCGCGAAGGCTGGAACCTGCCCGGCGACACGGTGCGCATCGACGAAGATGGCTACGTGTTCTACCAGGCTCGCGCGGATGACATGATCGTCTCGGCCGGCTACAACATTTCCGGCCCGGAAGTGGAAAGCGCGCTGATGCAGCACGAGGCCGTGGCCGAGTGCGGCGTGGTCGGCACGGCGGACGAGGCGCGCGGACAGATCGTCAAGGCGTTCGTCGTGCTCAATCCGGGCTACGCGCCGAGCGACGCGCTGGTCGCGGCCCTGCAGGATTTCGTCAAGCAGCAGATCGCGCCGTACAAGTACCCGCGGGCGATCCGCTTCATCGACGCCCTGCCCCGCACCGAAACCGGCAAGCTCAAGCGGTTCGAACTGCGCGCGCTGTAGGGCGGTCCCTGTGCGCGTTCATTCCGGCTCGCAATGCACGACGAACTTCACGAGCGTGGTCGGTCCGAACGTGTTGCTGATCGCGACGTCGGCGGCATCCCGGCCTCGCGCCATCAAGACCCGCCCGATACGCGGCGCGTTGTTGCGCGGATCGAAGGTCTGCCAGGCGCCTCCCACGTAGGCTTCGAACCACGCCGCGAAATCCATCGACGCGTACGGCGGCGGCAGGCCGACGTCGCTGATGTAGCCGGTGCAGTATCGCGCGGGGATGTTCATCGCGCGGCACAGCGTGACGGCGAGATGCGCGAAATCGCGGCAGACGCCCTCGCGTTCCTGGTAGGCCTGCCATGCGGTCTTGGTCGGCCGCGCGTGCTCGTAGCCGAACGTGATGTGGCGATGAACGAAATCGCAGATGGCCTGCACGCGCTCGCTGCCGGGCGTGGTCTTCGCGAACAGCTGCCACGCGATATCCGACAGCAGATCGGTCTCGCAATAGCGGCTGCCGAGCAGGAACACGAGACATTCGTCGGGCAGCTCCTCCACCGGATGCTGGCGGCCTGCGTGCGGACGCGTCTCGAACTCGCCGGCAACCTCGAGGAGCGCCGATGTGGAGAGCGCAAAGAGGCCCTGCGGCGCGACGACCCGGCTGCACAGATTGCCGAAGCCGTCGCGGTACTGGGTGATCGGCACGGGCGGATCGACCGCGAGCACGTCGGGAACGAGCACGTCGTTCGCATGCGTGAAATGCGTGTTCAGCATCAACATCATCGGTGTTGGTTGCGGACACTCATAGACCAGATCGTAGCCAACGCGCAGTTTCATCGGAATGCCCTCTCGCTAGTTGTTGCCATCGAGGGAATCCTCGGTGACGCTTACCTCGACCTCGAGCCCCCGGAACGCACCCGGTGCTCCCTGCCAGGTGCCCCACAGCGGCAGGGCCTGATAGTGATTCCACGCGACCGCCACGCGAATCAGATGGCGATTGCCGATGATGCTGTTGGTCGGATCGAAGTCGACCCAGCCGGCACCGGGCAGATAGATCTGCAGCCATGCGTGAGTCGCCCCGCCGCCTTGCGTGGCGGAATGATCGGGTACGAAGATGTAGCCGCTCACGAAGCGCGCGGCGAGGCCGAGCGAGCGCACCGCGTCCATCATCAGAACCGCGAAGTCGCGGCAGCTGCCGCTCTTGTGGCGCAGCGTGTCGGCGGGACGGTTGACGCCCTTCTCCGTACGCCGCACGTAGGTGAAGTCGTTGGCGATCGCGAGCGTCATGGCCCTCAGCATCGAGAGGGTGCCGGTCGCGCCGCCCGATGAGAGGAACTGCCGTGCCCATGCGTCGACATCCTGATCCGGATGTTGCCGGTTGCGCGCATTGACGAGATCCGACGCCTCCTCGTTCGTATAGGCGAACGGGTAATGCGCGGCGTACCGTTCGAGCGAATAGTCCGGCTGCGGCGCCTCGAAGTGCTCGAGGGTCACGTGGCTTTCGAAGACGAGTTCGGCCGCTTCGTCCGCGAAGGTCGCGACCGCGACGGAGTTGTCGAACACATCGTGCAGCCAGTGCAGGTGCTGGGGCGTCGGGGCGATGCGCAGATGCGTCGTGACGAGGCGCAGGTCATGGCTCGACCTCGGCCGGAACATCATGCGATGCTCGCCGAATTCAACCGGCTCGGAGTAGCGGTAGACGCTCAGGTGCCGGACGGTGAAGCGCTGCGGATCGGTCACTTTGGCTCACTCGATTGAAAGCGCGTGCATCACAGGAATTGCACGAAGCGCACGAAACCCACGCATCGGACGAATCGCAACGCGCGGCGCGGCATGCCGGTCGACGCGCATGGTTCACCTCCCGCTGGCTTGCCTGAATGTTGCGTATCTCCAGTCGATTCAGCATACACGACCCGGGCCGCCGAAAAGAACTCGTTTTTGGTCAGCGCCCCTGAACCCTCGACGGGCCTGCTTCCGCGATCACGCAATGCGCGAAATGCAGCGTCTCGATCGCCGGCCGGGCGAGCATGAACGGACAGGCATCGTGCATCCCGGGGCTCCGGTTAAGGCTGTTGAGCGCATATGTGAGTGGAAACCTGCGTTTCATGGCGCCTCAGTCTTCGCAACGCACGCTCTCGAAGAACACGAGCTGGCCGCAGCGATTGCAATGGAATGCCTTCACGGGTGCTTGCGCGTCGGCAAGGCTGTGCCTGATCAAGCCCGTTTGCGCGCCGTGACAAACTGAAAGGGCCGTGATGCTGCTGCCTTCCAAGTAATTCTTACGCCGATCCGTGCCAAAGGTAAATGTGACGAAGTTGGCGGGATCGTATGAGGTAATGTCCACCCGATTGTTTTTAGCCGCGAACAAAGCCGCGCTGCAAGCGCGACGAATGTGTCCCAGCGAACTGTTCTCACGGTAGCAGGCGCCGCAGTATCTGGGCTTGGACGGCGTCCAGAGGCACCCGCGTCCGGTGCGTCGTGGCGAAGCAGGCAGGTCCATCCGAGGCGAATGTGCCTTTCCGAAATCGCGGCCCGTGCCCTGGGCCGTGCGTGGTTTGTCGATCCAGGTCCGAGGCGGCCATCCAGCGTTCCGGTTCATCCATCAGCGCCGGGCCGCTGAGCGTTCCGTTACACCCGCGCCGTCAAACCCGAGGAACGACGACGGCACGTTGCTTTTCGCCTCCGGCAGTTTGCCCTGAACAAGCGGTCAACATGTGAGAACAGGCAGATGAAAATTGCGATTGTTCACGACTGGCTTGTGGTTTCCGGCGGCGCCGAGAAGGTGCTTCAGGAGATCGTCGAGTGCTTTCCTCAGGCGGATATCTTCACCGTGGTGGATTTCCTCGAGGACCGCACGTGCCTGAAGGGCCGGCCGGTTCATGCCTCGTTCATCCAGAAGCTGCCGTTCGCGCGCAAGCGCTACAGGGGCTATCTGCCGCTCATGCCGCTTGCGATCGAGCAACTCGACCTGTCCTCGTATGATCTGGTGATTTCCAGTTCCTATGCCGTGGCGAAAGGCGTGCTGACGGGCCCCGACCAGCTGCACATCAGCTACGTGCATTCGCCGATCCGCTATGCGTGGGACCTTCAGCATCAGTACCTCAGGGAGGCGGGGCTCGCGTCGGGAATTAAGTCGGCCCTGGCGCGCGTGCTGCTGCATTACATCCGGTCCTGGGATTCGCGTTCCGCGAACGGAGTCGATTACCTGATCGCGAACTCGCGCTTCGTCGCGCGCCGCATCAGAAAGGTCTATGGGCGCGACGCGACGGTGATCTATCCGCCCGTCGACGTGAGTGGTCTGCCGTTGCATCAGGAAAAAGGCGACTTCTATCTGACGGCATCACGCATGGTGCCGTACAAGCGAATGGACCTGATCGTCAAGGCGTTCTCGGAAACGCCCGAGCGTCGCCTCGTCGTGATCGGCGACGGTCCCGACATGCAGAAGATCAGGGCCGCGGCCGGCCCCAACGTCGAGATACTCGGCTATCAGCCGTTCGAAGTCTTGCGCGATCACCTGCAGCGCGCGCGCGCGTTCGTGTTCGCCGCGGAAGAGGACTTCGGGATCTCGGTGGTCGAGGCGCAGGCGTGCGGCACGCCCGTGATTGCCTTCGGCAAGGGCGGCGCGCTCGAATCCGTGATCGGGCTGCCGAAGGAGCGGCCGACGGGCGTGTTCTTCCGCCAGCAGACCACGGCGTCGCTGCTGGAAGCCGTCGGACGCTTCGAGAAAAACGCGGGCATGTTCGACCCGCGGCATTGCCGTCAAAACGCCGAACGGTTCTCCACCGAGAAATTCAAGGCATCGCTGAGCGCGTTCATCGAGGTGCGTCTCGCGCGCTTTCGCGCCGAGCTGCACGGCTCGGAGCTGTCGGTCGAGACCGGCGGCGACGCGTCGCCCCTGGCGGAATCGCCGAGAACGGCGCGCGCATCGGGAAGCGGCATGTGGCATTGACCCGCCGCGCGAGGTCCGGGCATGTCGACAGTCGACGGCGCGCTCCGGCCGCGCGCATGGCGCCGCCGGATCGATCCTCCTGCCCTCAGCGCGCGAGGCGCGCGGCGCGGATGCGCCACACGTTCGAGGTGCGCACGATCGGCACCAGTTGCGACAGGGCCCGGTGCCGCGCGAGATACACCGTCATGTGCCCGAAGTAGAAGCATACGAACGCCGCGCAGCGCAGGAGGTTCGGTTCGATCACGCGATACCGCTTGACGCCGATGTACAGGCGCGCCGCTTCGCAGCACAGCTGATAACGCGTGAGCCCCGCCGTTTGCGTCCCCGTCAGCACGCCGCCGCCGGGCATCGTGTCCCACGCGCGCAGGCCGGGCTCCAGCTCGATCCGGTAGGCGCGCCGCAGCGCGCGCAGGCAGAGTTCGGCGTCTTCGGTGCCGAAGAAGATGTTCTCGTCAAACGTTTCACTGGCAAACAACTGCAAGGGAAAGACCGAGGCATTGATGTGCACGCATTGCGGCACATCGCCGCGCGCAAAGTAGCAGGCAAACGAAAGCCGCATCGGCCAGACCTGGTGCATATGAGGTCCGCTTTGCGGGCCGCCCGTCAGAATGGTCTTGTCGAGCAGCTCCGCCGGCACGCTGGTGTAGTGCGCGCGCGCCGTCGCGAAGAAGTCGGGTTCGACGAGAATGTCGTCGTCGACGAACGACACATAGTCGCAAGGCGACGCCTGCGCGAGACAATGCCGCACCGCGTTGTTGCGATTGGCGCAGACACCGCGCTTCGGCCCGATCAGATACGCGACGCCCGGATGAGCCGCCGCGGTCGCTTCGTTCAGCGCGCGCACCGAAGGATCGGTCGAATCGTCGGACACGACGATGAGCGCAGGAGGCGGATCGCATTGCGTCAGCTTGTCGAGGCACCCGCTCAGCGTGCCGGTGCGGTTCATCGTCGTCACGCAGACGGCGAACCGCGGCTGTGCCGCAGGAGCGGCGTCCGTCGTCGCGCGGTCCGTGCGGTCGGATTCCGCTGCGGTTGAAGTCATGTTCATCGCGGCGCTCCGGCGTGCGTGCACGCGGTCGTTCCGATACGCTCATCGGCCGGCCGGCGGCACTTGCTGGGATGATTGATTTGCACGGGTCAATCCTGTTGTTCGACTGCACGCGGGCGGCGAGGCGCGGCTTCGCATGCAGCACGCCAGGAGACGCGTCCTCGAATGCATGGCACCCGTGATGATGAAAGGGGCATTTCGCGGGGTCTGTGCGGTAGCGCGCAGTCGACCGTGGAACCAGCGGGCACGCGGCTCGGCAGGATCGGACGCGCGGATGCGACGCCCGCAGGCGCCGCCTCTTTCGTCAGATCCTTTCGCGCCTGCGCGCAGGATCACTGCGCCGCCATTGTTCCGAGTGCAAGGCTTTCGGCGTCGCGAGGGCCTTCGATGAGCTCGGTGAACGCCGCATCGCGGCGCGACGCGCCTTGCAGCAGGGGAAGACCGAGAAATCGGCGTACCACGTTGCGCGTGATCTGATCCACGACGACATGGCTCTGCGCGTTCGGGTCCATCAGAACCCGCGCCCAGTCCGTGGTGCCGCAGTTGAACACCCTGCCCTGACCGGAGCCGCCGCCGGGCGGCCGAAAGAGGCCGAGCGCGCCAGCGCCGCCCACTTCCCAGCCCTCCAGGCGAGGCGTGGATGCGAGCAGCCGGAATCCGTTGGGAACGTGCGGCACGCCGTCCACCTCGTAGCCGGCCAGGCGGTCTTCAGCGCCGAAGGTCTCGCCGTTCGTGAGCCCGGTATCGGTGAACACCCAATGATCCGCCTCACGCACGGTGAAGCCGACCGGCTCGCGTTCGCATTCCACCCAGCGCCGAAAGCGGCCCCACCGTCCCCACTTGCCGCCGCCGTAGCCGTAACTCAGACCGATCAGATCGGTCTCGCTGAAGTCGGGCCAGCTATCGCCGAGGCGGTTCATCTCCTTCATGTCGTCGTGGCGTGCGTGCACGCCGAAGTCCACCGGGCGGTAGCAGGTGTTGCCGCTGAAGACAGCCAGATTTCCGCCGCCGGCGATGAAGCAGGCCACATGGTCCCGCATCTCCTGGCTCCAGTATTCGTGATGCCCGACGCTCAGCATGCAGCTATAGTCCACGGCATCCAGAAAGGTGCCGCGATGCAGATCGAGATCCGTGTAGAAGTCGCATGCCAGGTGACGTGCGCGCAGCCAGCGGATGAACTTCGCGTCCCAGTGCGTGAACTGCTGGCGCGGAGAGCGCGTGTCGTACGGATCGTGCGGCTCGCCGAGCTGCGCGCCGAGGCCGCCGCCGGGACGGCGCAGGCTCACCTTCGATGCCGGCTGTGTCCGGTGAATCGGGTCGCCGTAAAAGCAGCCGCCGCCCGTCGAGTTGTACGCGTGGTAGGTGGCCGTCGGAATGATGTAGGCGAGCCGTGCCGAAGGCGACCGGGGACGCGCGATGACGAGCGCCATGCTGTCGCTGTCCGGCGGCGAGCCGTATAGCGGCTTGTGCGCGCTGCAGCGGCGCCCCAGGTCGGTGAGCGGCGCCCCGTCCTGGCCGACCTCGTACGCAACGGCCACGTACGCGCCGCTTTCGAGCTCCGGCACATTCGGCTTCACGGTGAGCGTGGGCCAGCCCCAGTCTTCGTCGAAGCGGACCGGCGCCTCCGAACCCGCGGACTGGAACACGTACTTCCCGCGCACGAGCGTGGTGGTCACATGTTCGGCGCCCGCAACGACGACGCCGCTCACGCTCGTCAGCGCCTCCTGGTCCTGCTGCTGATAGATCGCGATAGAAAACCTGCGTAGCGGTTGCACGGCCAGTGCGAGGAATTCACCGGCTACGAACGAAGGATCGATGGGATAGATCTGCATGCTCAATGCGCCTCTCGCAACGTCAGTGGTTGGTATCCGGCTCAAGGGGCCGTAGCGTTCGGTCAGGACGCTCGCCGCGTGGACACGGAGAGCGTGGCCGTCAGGCGTTCGCGGACTGGCGTGTGCTCGTGACAAAGGTCGCGATCGGGATGCGTGGATGAGCAGTCAATCCAGCGCATGATCTGGAGTTCGAACAATGTCCTGCATCCGGCATCCCGCGTGCGCAGCGGCCAGCGAAGCTCGTGTACGCAGAGCGGGCACGCGGGGGGCATGCCCTGCTCCACGCAATCGTTTCATTGCGTTGCCAGGCGGGCTCGGTCAAGGCTGCTCGCACAAGCGTGATGCCGGACTAATCTTGCAATGCGGCGAACGTGTCGTACGTTCGAAAGCGCACACTCGGGGTGCATCGGGCGTCATGCACGGCACTGCATCGCGGGTTCGCCCTGATGTGCGTCCGGCATCACAGGACCTCCGGGACGCTTGCGATGATGCGGGCGCAGAGTCCGGAGGAGTGCTCGTCGATGTAGTGTTGAAGCGGCACGCTGCGGCCGTAGGCGAGCGTCGAGACGAAAAGCAGCAGCATGGCGGCCCTGAGCGGGCGGGCGGGCCGGACGCCGGCGCGTGCACATGCACGCAGGAACACGGCGGCCACGAGCGCGCCCGTGAGCCATCCGGCGACGGCTTCCGCAACCGTATGAGAGTGATCGAGCACGCGCGCCGCGCCGGTCGCGGCACCCAGCGCGAGGCCCGCCCCGATCCCGAAGACGCAGGCCGTGCGCCGGCCCCGCAGCAGCAGTGCGGCGGTGACGGTCCAGACGGCGGTTGCGAGCATCGCATGGCCGCTGATCATCCGCAGGTCCATGCCTTCGATCTCGACGCCGAGGCCCGCATGCAGTACCTTCGTGATCCCGACGAATGCCACGCCCGCGGCAAGGCACGCCATCCAGAGCACAGCGAGACGGCGGTTCGACATCGCGAGCCAGATCGCGCAGGCAAACGCAACCGACAGCGTCAGCACGGCATCGCCGAGACTAGTGATTTCGCTCCACATGGATTGCCGTGCTCGGCCGCCGCATGGTTTCGCCGTGGCCTCGCACATCGCGCAGCGCCGCGTGCGCGCCCTGGCGCACGGCATGCCAGCGCCGGAAGATGCCGCGCTCGCCCTTGAGCAGCATGCGCACGACCTGAACGAGCCCCGGCGCATCGCGCGTGCCGACGAGCCGGTACCAGCGCCAGACCTTCAGGCCGCGCTCACCGGGGAAATGATCGAGCAGCACGAGATTCAGATTGTAGGAAGAATTGGCGTGGGCGATCAGCGCGGGCGCCGTGCGCGAGTCCTCGTCGAAGCGTTCCGCCTGGTAATGATCGACCTGAACGAGCGGATCGTAGAGCAGCTTCATGCCGGTTCGCCTGACCGCCAGGCTCAGGCCCATGTCGTTGTGAACCTGCGCGCCAGTGCCCTTGAGCCTGCGGTCCACGCCGATCGCCTTGACCACCTCCGCGCGAAAACTCATGTTCGCGCCCTTGAGGATGTCGACGCATCGCGGCGCTCCGTATCCCAGGTGGTGATTGCCCACCGTGCGCCCGCTCGCCTGCACGATTCCCACCTGCTTGTGCCTGCCCGTCAGCAGCCTGCCGCCGACGTGGAGCCGGTCCAGGCCGCCCACGCCGCCGATGGCCGGATCGGCCTCGAAGTGCGCGACGATGCGCCTGATCCAGTCGGGATGGGGCATCGCATCGTCGTCGGTAATGCAGACGATTTCGCACGCGCAGGCGGCGATGCCCGCGTTCAGCGCGGCGACCTGCCCGCCGTCCGTCACGCTGACGACGCGTATCGGCAGATCGCGAGACGGCGCGGGCAGCAGCTCGAGTGCGTCGTGCGTATCCTGATCATCGGTGCGGCAGACCACGAGGACTTCGGTTGCGGGCATCTCCTGCATCGCGAGGGCCTGCAGGCACTTCAGCAAATCCGTCGGACGCCGGTACGTCGGCACTAACACCGATACTTTCATCGACAGGCCCTCTTGATGACGGCAGACATAAGAAAGCAGCTTGGGCATGCGCGTTTCTCGCGGCGCGTGCCGCTCACGTACCAAGCGTGTCATTACATCCGCAACGTGCCGGGCGGAATGTGCGGCACCGCGCAATACGAGCAAGGTCGCGCCGGGCGACGGCGCCTCGTGCAGCCGCCCCGCATGCGCCCGGGCACGCATCGCAGTGGCCCGCCAGGAGGCTTTCTTCGGGGGAAAGAGACGGCTGCCCGGGCGTGACGACGCGCAGCGTTAAATCGGACGATAGGCACGCGCCCCGCGCCTTCAGCCGCCGGCGGGTCGTTCGGGACTTGGTGCGATGGCACACAGAAGCGCCGCGCATCGGCACGTAACCTTGTGAACCGTTGCCCTGCGAGTCAGGTGGACGCCGCTCGCGGACGCGGCGCGCGGGCAATGTCGCGGCACACGCGGCATTGCCGCTCGAATTCCGCGCCCGAGCTTCGCATGGGCGTCGATGCGCGACGACGAAACCCCAATCTGAGGACTTCATCATGCAAGGCGTTTCGACGACGAATTCGATGGATGGCGGCACGCGTGTCGCGCAGGCTGCTCGCGGGCGCTGCATGCCCTGTTCGCGGCGCCTTTCGAGCGCCGCGTGCCGCGCCTGCGATGAAGTGGTCGAAACATGAAGACACTCGCCACCTCGACGATCCCGCCCGCACTTGCTACCGCCCGCGCCCTGGATCGCGCTGTGGCCCCGCCCGGCACGCCATCGGACGAACGGACCATCGACTCCCTCCAGATCGGCATGAACTGGTTCTCCGAGCATCCGGGCGGCCTTGACCGGATGGTGGACGCGCTCGTGCGCACACTGCCCGCGCAAGGCGTGCGTGTGCGCGGTCTCGTGGCCGGCAGCGCAAACGTTCGAGTGTCGACTGACGGCGTCGTCACGCCTTTCGCGGCAGTCGACGCGCCGCTCGCGCGCCGGATCTGGAACCTGCGCCGCGCGGCTGCCCGGCTGCGCGCGGAGCGCGTGCCCGATGTGATCGCCGCGCACTTCGCCCTCTATGCGGCGCCCGTCCTCGGGACGTTCGCGCAGGTGCCGAAGGTCATCCATTTTCATGGACCGTGGGGCGAAGAAAGCGCCTACGGTACGCGCGCACGGGCGAGCGTGGACATTCAGCGCGCGATCGAACGGTACGTGTACCGGCGCGGAAAGCTGCATATCGTGCTGTCGCAGGCGTTCGCCGACGTTCTGCAGCGCTATGGCGTCGATGCCCGCACCATTCGCATCGTGCCGGGCTGCGTGGACGTGAGCCGCTTCAGCATCGATGTCGACCGGCGCACCGCGCGCACCGCGCTCGGCCTGCCGCAGGACCGGCCCGTGCTTTTCAGCGTGCGGCGGCTCGTCTCGCGCATGGGTCTGGAAGACCTGATCGATGCGATGGAACTCGTGCGAAAGGCCGTGCCCGACGCGCTCCTGACCATCGCCGGGAAGGGTTCTCTCTCCGCGGCGCTGCAGGCGCGAATCGAACAGCGCGGCCTCTCGCAGCATGTGCGGCTCGCGGGCTTCGTGGCGGACGAGGCGCTGCCGCTCTGGTACCGGGCAGCGAATGTATCGGTCGTGCCGACGGTGGCGCTGGAAGGCTTCGGCCTCACCACGATCGAATCGCTCGCGGCCGGCACGCCCGTCGTGGTGACGCCGGTAGGCGGTCTGCCCGAAGCGGTCATGGCGCTCAGCCGCGATCTCGTGCTCGAATCGAGCGGCGTGAGCGCGCTCGGCGCCGGGCTCGCCGACGCGCTGCTCGGCCGGCGCATACTTCCCGGCGAAGACGCCTGCCGCGAGTATGCCCGTTCGAATTTCGACATGCCGGTCATCGCGGCGAAAGTCGCGACCGTGTATCGCGAAGCAATCGATACATCGTGACGCGCGGGGCGCGTGCAGCACGCATGCGATCCGCTCTCCCATTTACGCACGACGCTGTTGACGGCCCCTCCGGTGCTCAATGGAAAGAGTCATTCTGAAGAACATAGCGATCAACTTTACGGGGCTCGTTCTGCCCGTATTCGTGTCGCTCGCCACCGTGCCCGCGTACATCCGCGGCATGGGCGTCGAGCGCTACGGCGTGATCAGCCTCGTATGGGCGCTCATCGGCTACTTCAGCGTGCTCGACATGGGCATCTCGATGGCGACCGAGAACCGTATCGCCCGCGTTCGCCATCTGAAGGACGACAGCGTCCAGCGCGTCTTCTGGAGCGCGCTGATGCTCAACCTGGCAACGGGCATCCTGGGCTCGGGGCTGATCTGGGTGGGCGCTTACGTGTACGTCCAGCACATCGCGACCATCGAGCCCGTGTTCCAGCGCGAAGTGCTCGACGCGCTGCCGTGGATCGCGCTAGCCGTGCCGATCGCGAACGTCTCCTGGGTGCTGTCGGGCGCGATCACCGCGCTCGAGCGGTTCGTGCTGCTCAACGTGAACCAGACGATCGGCACGTTCATGCTGCAACTGCTGCCGCTCGCCGCGATCTACATGGTGTCGCCGTCGCTTGCGGTGGTCGTGCCGGCAGCGGTGATCGCGCGGTTTCTCGCCCTGGTCCTGCTCGGCTGGGGCACGTTCCGCGCGCTTCACATCAGGAGCATCCGGATGCCGGAATGGCGGCTGATCGTCGAGCTGATCGACTACGGCCGCTGGATCGTCCTGCTGAGCGGCGCGAACGTGATTTCTTCGACACTCGACCGCGTCGTGATCGGCGCCATGCTCGGCGCGAGATACGTGGCGTACTACAGCGCGCCGCAAAACCTGGTGTCGCGGCTCGACATGCTCCCAAGCGCGATGCTGCGCACGCTGTTTCCGCGCTTTTCCGCCTCCGAGAGCCACCACGCCGACGACCTGTCGTACCGCTCGCTCGCGCTGCTCAACTGCGTGTTCACGCCCTGCATGATCGTCGCCCTCTTCGCCCTGACGCCGTTCATGCACATCTGGCTCGGCCACGACATCGCCGAGCATGCGGCGCCCGTCGGACGCGTCCTCGTCATGGCGGTGTGGCTCACCGGCCAGTGGAACATCATCAGCGTGCTGATCCAGGCAAAGGCGAAGCCGGCGGGCGTGGCGCTCATCGGCTGGATCGGGCTGCCGGTCTTCGCAGTCGTCCTGTGGCTCGGCATTCGCTGGGGCGGGATCGTCGGCGCGGCGGTGGCGGTGGTCGTCAAGGCGTACTTCGACTACGCCGCATTCCTTTTTCTGTCGAAGCTCGCGGTGCGGCCGATCCTGCGCAACATGCTCGGGCATCTCGCGTTCATGATCGTCGCGACCGCGTGTGCCGACCTGATGGATTCGCTGACGCGCATGGCCGCTGTCTGTGTGGCGCTGCTCGCGGGCAATCTGGCGTGGTCGCTCTTCGAATCGAGCGAACTGCGCGGAGTCGCAGCGCAGATTCGACGCAGATTCCTGTATCGTGCCGAGTAGCCCGCAATCGTCAGACGTTTGGCGAGGCCCTGCTCTGTGCGCAAGGCCATATAGCGGGCTCGGGTTTTCACCAATAATGACGACCGGGCTGCCTCTGCCATAACTGCCGGGTCGGTGTGCCGTACTCCTCCTCCAGCGATGAGCCAACATGAACTCTCATGGATTGAAGCGCAGGTTGCTGCCCGGGCGGTATGTGTCTTCCGCAACGCGCCCGCGAAGCGGCGACGGGCAGCATGCGCACACGCCGACCGTGCTCTTCGTCGACCAGAGCGGTGAGCTTGGCGGCGCCGAGTTCGCGCTGCTGCCGCTCGCGGCGGCATGCGCCGCGCGCAGCGAGGTGGTGCTGCTCGCGGACGGCCCCTTTCGAGGCAGGCTCGAAGCGAGCGGCGTGCGCGTGCAGGTGCTGAACGACGCGCGCGTGTCGAACATCGACCGGGAAGCGCTGCGCCTGAACTGGCTCTATGCGGCGCCCGCGATCATCCGGCAGGTGTGCGCCATCGCACAGCAGGCGCGCCGCTTCGACGTGCTGTTTCTGAACACGCAGAAGGCGCTGGTGCTCGGCGCGCTCGGCAAGCCGCTGCATCGGCGGCAGGTGGTGTGGTACCTCCACGACATCATGTCGCGCGATCACTTCGGACGCGTGCAGCTGATGATCGTCAGATTGCTCGCGCGGCACGTGGCCGACCGGATCATCGTGAATTCGAGCGCGAGCGCTCAGGCGCTGATCGAACTCACGGGCCTGCCCGCCTCGGCGATGCCCGTGGTGCACAACGGCATCGATGCCTCGGTGTTCACCCAACTCGACGCAGGCGACCTTCCCGCGCTGCGCCGCCGGCTCGGCCTGCCGGAAACCGCATGGCTCGCCGGACTGTTCGGGCGCCTTGCGCCATGGAAGGGCCAGCACATCGCAATCGACGCGCTGCCAGAGCTGCCGCACGTGCATCTGGTGCTGGTCGGCGGAGCACTCTTCGGCGAAGACGCCTACGAAGCGCAACTGCGCGAACAGGCGCAACGGCTCGGCGTGGCAGACCGCGTTCACTTCGCGGGCTTTCGCGACGACATGGCGGCATGGATGAAGGCCATGGACGTCATCCTGCATACGTCCACGGAGTCCGAGCCGTTCGGGCGCGTGGTCATCGAGGGCATGGCGGCCGCGCGGCCGGTGATCGCAACGGGCGCGGGCGGCGTAATGGAAATCGTCCGGCATCTCGAGAACGGGTGGCTCGTGCGTCCGCGCGATGTCGCGGGACTGGTCGAAGCGATCGAGACGTTGCGTACCACTCCGGAACTCGGGCAGCGTCTCGCCGCGCAGGCCTGCGCCGACGTACAGCGCCACTTCACGCTGGATCGCTACCTGCAGCAGATGACCGACGTGATCGATCACGCAAGACGATAGCCGGGGGGACCCGGCCTCCCGCCGATAGGACCGTGCAACGTGCGCTATGCAACAGACGCACGCACATAACTGAGGAATTCTGCGATAGCGTGCTTTGGCGCGCAGACGGCCCGAGGCATCAGGTCCTCACCAGGACCATCCGGTTTTCACCTTGCCATGCCGGGCGCAACGACGTTCCGGCCGTATCGCAAGATGCCCACGAAACTCAAAGGCGTTTGAACGTCGAGGACGACGCTTGTGAACATGTTTCGTTTCAGCAACGGCCCTTCTGGCACCCCGACCGGCGACGGACAGCTCTCCGCACGGGATCTCATGAATCTCATGCGCGATCACGTCTGGGAGATAGCGGGAATTACCGCTATCGGGATCGCGCTGGCGGTGGCCTACGTATTTATTGCCACCCCCATCTATTCGGCGGACGTGCTCGTGCGCGTCGACGCACCGGAACCGAATGCACTCGGCATCGCGCTCCAGAACCAGGGGGACGGCCCGTCGATGGCTCCCTCGGCGACCGCCGAGATGCAGGTCATGCAAAGCCGCTCCGTGATCCAGCCGATCGTCGAGCGCTACCGGTTCGATATCTCCGCGACGCCGGTCACGATCCCCGTGCTCGGCGACATCGCCGCCCGGTTCGCCACGCCCGGCGAACTGTCGCAGCCGTGGCTCGGACTCGGCTCGTTCGCGTGGGGCGGCGAGCAGATCCAGGTCGGCTCGCTCGAAGTGCCGCATGCGCTCGAAGGCGAACCATTGCGGCTGATCGCGCTCGGCTCCGGCGCGTATGAATTGCAGGGGCCGTCGGGGGAGCATCTGCTGAGCGGAACGGTCGGCAAGCCCGCGTCGTCGTACGGCGTCTCCATGACGATGACGCAGCTCGTCGCGAGGCCGGGCACGAAGTTCAAGGTGATTCGCTGGAACACGCTCGATGCGATCACGCAGTTCCTCACCACCATGAGGGTGCGGGCGCGGGCGCAGGACACCGGAATCGTCACGATCTCCTACAACAACGAGAATCCCGTGATGGCGGCGCAGATCGCGAACGCGATCGCCGAACAGTACATCGCGTCGGCGGTAGCCGCGCGGCAGCGCGACGACACCAAGACGCTCGCGTTCATCAACGGCGAAGTGCCGCGGCTGCGCGCCGAGTTGAAGCGCTCCGAGGAAGCGCTCAATTCTTTCCGGACATCATCGCAATCGTTTCAACCCACTGCGGAAGCGCAGGCCTACCTGCAGGGCGGCATCGAATTCCAGCGCCAGATCGCGACGCTCCAGCTGCAGCGCACGCAGATGCTGCAGCGCTTTCAGCCCGACAGCCAGTGGGTGCGCAACATCGACTCGCAACTGAGCCAGCTGACCTCGGCGAAAGCCTCGTTCGATGCGCGCTTCGGCGGCATGCCGACCTCCGAGCGCAAGAACGTCGAACTGGCGCGCGACGCGCGCGTCGCCGAGGCGATCTACCTCGGCATGGTCAACAAGGCCGAGCAGTTGTCGGTGCGCCGCGCGAGCACGACGGGCGGCGTCAATATCGTCGACAACGCGCTGCGCCCGCACCGTCCGATCAAGCCGAACCGCCTGCTGGTGCTCTCGGCCGGCACCGGCGTCGGGCTCCTCGCAGGCATGTTCTTCGTCTTCATCCGGCGCCACGTGATGACGGGCGTGACGGATCCGCTCTTCGTCGAGCGCACGACGAGCGTGCCCGTGTTCGGCGAGGTGCTCTTCAGTCCGCAGCAGGCCCAGCTCGATCAGGAGATCGCCGCGGCGACGCGCACGCCTGCGGTCGTGCGCCGCGCCGCATCGCCGTTCGCGGTGTCGGGGCCGGACCCGGCACAGAACACGGCCGGCGTTCCCGCGCTCGCCGCGGGCATGACGCGCGTGCTGGCCGCGCGATTCCCGCAGGACGTGTCCGTCGAAGCGCTGCGCGTCGTGCGCACGACGCTCAATCGCGATCTCGCGCATTCGCCGAACAACATCGTGATGTTCACGGGGCCGACGCCGTCGGCGGGAAAGAGCTTCGTCGCGGCGAATCTCGCGGTGCTACAGGCGGAGATCGGCTCGCGCGTGCTGCTGATCGACGCCGACATGCGGCGCGGCCGTCTCGCGTACTTCTTCGGACAGTTCAACCGGGGCGGGCTGTCGGACATTCTCGCGGGCGACACGGAGCCCGCCGAGGTCACGCGCAACGTGGGCGTCCCCGGCCTGTCGTTCATTTCGTGCGGCTCCTATCCCGACAATCCCGCGGAGCTCATGATGAAGCGTCGCTTCAAGGCGACGCTCCAGCGCCTGAGCGCCGAGTACGACCTCGTGATCGTCGATACGCCGCCGTTCCTCGCGGTGACCGATGCGGCGATCGTCGCGGGTGAAGCCGGCGCCACGGTGCTCGTGCTTCGCTCCGGCATGCAGACCGAGTACGAGATCACGGAGACGGTCAAGAAGCTGGAACGGGCCGAGGCGCGTCTCTTCGGCGCGGTCTTCAACGCGATCCCGCTGCGCCGGAGCAACCGCAACTACGGCTACGCGACGGGCTACAAGACGCTCGAGCTGATCGAAGACGCAAGCTGACGCACGGCGAGCCGAAGCGGCGCATGCCAGCATGTGCCGCATCGCGCTGCGGCTTGCCGCCATCGCCGCCGTCGGGTCGTGAATGCGCGCGGGCCTGCGATGCAAGCCTGCTCGGCATGCAGCGCCCTTGCGCGAAGTCTCGCCAGGTACCGCACCGTCTGCGCCGCATGGCCCGGACATCCTGCGCACCCGGCATCGCCGTCCGAAGCCCGGGCGTGCCTGAAAGCCATCTCATTGACCACCGCCCATACCCGTCAGCCAACGGAGCGCGAGATGCCGAAGAAGCCGTGCGTGGACCCGAATCGTCGCAAGGCGGCATTGACGCTGGCGGCCCTCGCCGGGGCCGCGCTTCCGTGGCCCCGCGCGGGCGCCGCCCCGCCCGTCACCGGCGCCGCCCAGCCTCGCACCGATCGCAGGATGGCCCAGCTGATCGGCTCGAACGGATGGCCGTTCGAGGAAAGCGACATCGGCATCTGGCGCAGCATGGGGCTCACGTGGGGCCGCGATTCCGTCGGCCCCGGGATCTCCGGACCGAACCACACCGTGATGGAGATCGACCGCACGGGCCCCGGCTTCAACGCGGACTTGCCGCCCATCCTGCTGCGCAACAATCGCAACGGGATCAAGTCGCTGCTGCTGCTCGGCTATACGCCCGAATTCAACGCGTTGCTGCCCGGCGACTACATGTCCGCGCCGAAGGACGTCCGCTACTGGGAGCGCTATGTCGAAGCCGTGGTGAAGCGGTATTCCACGCCGCCCTTCAATCTGAAGTACTTCCAGATCTGGAACGAGGCGGCCGGGCCGCTTTCGGGCGGCGACCCGCAGGCCACGTTCTGGCACGGCCCGAACTTCCACCGCGACCCGCGGCGCGCGGCGCCGTACCAGCAGGCGATGCAGGACTACGTCGAGCGCATTCACCTTCCCGCCGCGCGCATCATCCGCAAGTACGGCGCGTATATCGTCTATGGCGGGTGGCCGGATCAGGGCGGGCTCGACAACTACTGCACGTGGCTCGAATACACGAGCCCCGTGCAGCGCACGCGCATGATCGACTGGGTGGATTATCTCGACATCCACTATCTGGGCACCGGCGACATGGAAACGCTTTATCAGCGCTATGTGGCGAAGGGCAAGGCGCGCGGGATCTGGCAGACGGAGATCGGCGACCGGTACATGTCCGACCCGCACTACCTGCCGACGTTCTATTTCGACCTCGCGGTCTGGGCGCTCGGGCGCGCATGGGACGATCCCGACAAGTACGTCGCGATGATCTATCACTGGGACGGCACGGAGCCCTTCCGTCTCACCGTGCGCGGACAGCCGAGGCGGCTCACGGTATCGGGAAATTCGCTCACGGTGCTGTGCCGCACCGCGCCCGGCAGGCTCGCGCCGTTTCCTCACAAGGTGGACCCGGACCGCGCGACGTCCGTACAGGCGCTGTTCTCCGACAGCAGCATCGTGCTGCAGGTGCTGAGCGAGCCGGGGTCCCGCTCGGTCGATGTCACCGGCCTCCCCGCGCCGGCCTCGGGCCGCTTCAGGATCGAATATGTCGACGCGGTGCGCGGCGACAAGCGCCCGAAGGCGTCCGTCACGTCCGGCTGGCAGGGCTCGAAGCTTTCGATACGCTTCGAGTCGCCCCGCGCGACGAACGGCCTGAAGGACGAAACGCCGCGCGACCTGGGATATCTCGTCGTCACGCCGCTCGCGTGAAGGCCGCGCGCGCCCGCGCGATCGCTCATGTCTTGCGAAGGTTCCTGCCCGGCGTCGCGCGCGGCCGCGGCACGGGAGCACTCGCACGCACGGCGGACATGTCGGGCACGCGGGACGCGAGCAGCAGCGAGACCGTGAGGGACAGGATCAGCACGTTCGAGGGCGACGTCAGCCGGTGCTCCGAAAACGACATCACGAGCAGGCATACCGACGATAGCTCGATGGACAGGTAGGCCACGTAGTTGTGGCGGCCTTCCTTCAGCGCGTCGGCGGCGCCGTTCGCGGCCCAGCGGATCAGTTGCCAGATGAAGATCATGAAGAGCGAAAGGCCGACGAGCCCCAGTTCCGCGAGAAAGCTCAGATAGGAATTGTGCGCGTGCGAATCGCTGTGCTTGATGATGACGCCGACCGGCTGCGCCACGAGCCCGAAGTAGCTGATGAGACTCGCGATGTCGTCGTCGAACGAGCCGAAGCCGACGCCGAACAGCGGACTCTGCCGGAAGTACGTGAACGCGCGCGGCCAGAGCCATTCGTAGCGGATATCGAGGTTGGCGACTTTCGCGTCGGCGTTGTGCATGTTGAACGGATAGCCCATGTAGTCCACCGTCGGGCTCAGGTTGTACAGGGCGATGCCGATCGAGCATGCAATGATCCCGGCCATCATGCCGAGCAGGACCCACGGCTTTCTTCCGAACAGGAGATACGGCAGCACGGCCACGACGCCCAGCAGCGACCCGCGGCTGTACGTGGAGAACAGCATCAGCGCGTTGAACGCGAGCAGCACGAGAATCAGCTTGCTGCGCTGGTGCATGTAGCAGGCGACACCCAGGCAGAACAGCATCGCGAGAAAGCCGCCCGCGGCATTGAGCGCGACGAAGTAGCTTCCGAACGAGCCGCCCGAATGCTGAAGCATCGCGAGCGGCCCGACCTCTCCGACGAAGAGCGCATACGACGGCACGTTCACCAGCACCGCGAATATGAAGAAGAATCTGAGGAGCTTGTTCAGGTCCCAGCGATGCGCGTACAGGCACCCTGCCAGCATCGGCGCGTAGGAGATGAAGAAATTGCCGTCGCGGCGATAGAAGTCGAAGGTGAGGAAGGACGCCGGGTCGTACAGCAGGGTGGACAGCACGACATAGGCCGAGAACGCGACGAGCGGCGCGATGAACTCGGGATAGCTCCTGCCGTAGAAGCGCCAGATGCACAGCAGGAGCGGCGCGAAGCCGATCGCGCTTACCGGCACGAAATTCGTCACCGTCAGGAACAACGCGACAAGCGAGATGTATGCCACTGCATTGACCCTGTTAGAGGTGGCCTGGGCGACCCGGTGGCGGGGCCTTCACGCGCAGCGCGCCCGGTTGCCGGGTGCGTGGCGGGCCAGCAATGCGCGCCTGCGGCGCGCTCGGTTCGTGGCGCGTATTGCGCGCCGCTTTCGCCGGACGATGCGGGCTGCCACGGCAGGTCCGGCGCCGGGCATCGCCCGACCCGGCGATGCCACAGGCGTGGGACCGGCGGCTCGCCGGTCGCGATGCCGCACTGCCGGCATGCCTGGGGATAGCTGGGAATACCGCGATGCGCTGCCGGCTCGCCGCTCGACAATACGGCACGAATCCGCGACGCTTCTGTTCGCTACCCAACCTTGCCCGAAAATTCGTCTAACCAGAGCGGCGGCGCCGTCATCGCTTTGTCATGATAGCGCCGTGCCGCGGCGAATAGTCCGTCGCCGCCGCTAACTGCGGCCGCCTTCCCCGTATCATTGACCCCATCACGTTCATGAACGCGACAGGGAGGCAGGCATGCAGTCTCCGGTGGGCTCGGTGGCGGCGCTCAGTTCCGCTGCGTCAACGGTCTTCTCGATCGGCATCGTGTTTCTCGGCTACTGGGGCATCCACGATCAGACGCCCTGGAGCGTGGGCGACGTGGTCGTCGCGGCGCTGGCTCTCGGCGGGCTGCTTTCCCTCGGGCTCGTGCCGTGGCTCGCGACGTCGCCCGCCCGCCAGGCCGACGACGAATCCATGCTGCGCATCGCGCGGCGCGCATTCGCGGGGGGTGTGGGCGCGGTGTGGCTGGCGGTCCTGGCGTCGCTCTTTCTCTGAGCGCGCGGGGCGCCGTGCGGAAGCACGGCGCGGCTCCGGGTCGGCTTTTTTTCGCGCGAACTATCGTGCGCTTCGCTTTCTCTAAGCGGAATCGGCGCACGGCGCCTTTCAGCCGGCCAACGTCCGGCCAGGGAACCACAGTCATGAATCGTCCCGTCTGCAAGACGCCGGACCTGCTGATACCGGAGCCTTTCCGCAGAAGAAGCGAGAGTCCTTCCCCGGCGAAATGTTCGGCTTCGTTCGAGCGGCGCGCGCCATGACCTTCGACGCGCTGCACCGGCGCGGCTTTCTACGCATTGCGGCAGGCACGGCGGCGGCAGGCGCGGCGCTCTCGCTGCCGTTCTCACGCGCGGCCAGCGCGCAGACGCCCGAGGCGAGACCCATGAGCAAGCGACCGATACCGTCGACGGGCGAGCTGCTTCCCGTCGTGGGCTGCGGCACCTGGCGCACCTTCGACGTGGACGGCGACGCCGCCGCGCAGGAGCGTCTCGCCGACGTCCTGCGCGTGCTCTTCGACGCAGGCGGCTCGGTCATCGATTCGTCGCCGATGTACGGCTCGTCGGAAGCCGTCGCGGGCACGCTGCTCACGCGGCTTGCAGCCCACCAGAAGGCGTTCGTCGCAACGAAGGTGTGGACGCGCGGACGCGAAGCCGGCATCGCGCAGATGCAGGAGTCGATGCGTCTTCTGCAACGGCCTCGCATCGACCTCATGCAGATCCACAATCTCGTCGACTGGCGCACACAGCTCGCCACCCTGCGCGACTGGAAGGCCGACGGGCGCATCCGCTATATCGGCATCACGCATTACACGACGAGCGCGTTCAGGGAAGTCGAGGCGGTGATGCGCGCGGAAAAGATCGACTTCGTGCAGATCAACTACGCGGCTGACGACCGGCAGGCCGAAGAGCGCATTCTGCCGCTCGCCGCCGAGCGCGGCATGGCGGTCATCGTGAACCAGCCCTTCGGCGGCGGCGGATTGCTCGGGCGCATGCACGACCGGCCGCTGCCGGCGTGGGCGCAGGAGATCGGCTGCACGACCTGGGCGCAGGTGCTGCTCAAGTTCGTGCTCGCGAATCCCGCCGTGACGTGCGTGATTCCGGGCACGGGACGGCGCGAGCACATGATCGACAACGTGCACGCCGGAGTCGGCGCGTATCCCGACGCCGCGATGCGCAAGCGGATCGTCGATGCGGTCGGCGCCTGAGCGACCTTTCCACGCAAGGAGGCGGACATGAGCGATCCCCATGACCTTCAGCGCTTCGTCGATGCGCAGGAGCCCGTCTTCGATCAGGTTCGCGCCGAGTTGCAGGCGGGGCGAAAGCGCACGCACTGGATGTGGTTCGTCTTCCCGCAGATCGAAGGCCTGGGCAGCAGCGCCATGGCACGCCATTACGCGATCGCCTCGCGCGCCGAAGCCGAGGCCTATCTCGGCCACCCGGTGCTCGGTCCGCGCTTGCGGGAGCTGACGCGCATCGTGAACGACGTGCAGGACCGGTCGGCCGGACAGATTTTCGGCTACCCCGACGACATGAAATTCCATTCGTCGATGACGCTCTTCGCACAATGCGCGGGTGCGTCGGGCAAGGAATTCGACGAGGCGCTCGCGAAGTACTTCGGCGGCCGTGCCGATACCGCAACGCTCGACCGCTTGCAGGAGACGCGCTGACGGCACGTGCGCCGCATGCATGCCCTGTGTTCGCCCCGCCCCGGCGCCAGGCCATGGCCCGCCGCTTCAGGCCGCGCGATCACATCGGTTGGCACGCACCTTCTCCGCGCCGTGGCGCGTCCCTGCATGATCTCCGGCGCCGCCGCGTCACCTTCACGTCGTGCGCGGCGAGTTCGAGCGCGAGACCGCGCATCGCCTGATTCGGCTCTCCCTTGAGCGCAGAGGCTCACGCGGCGAGGCGCTCACGTGCCGAGCGCGCCGAAGAGCGCCAGCGCCTGCGCTTCGAGCGTGCGCGTCAGCTGCGCCGCCGGCACCTCGCGCGCGAGCCGCGCCGCCTGCCCGGACCACAGATTGGAGAAGTCGCCCGAACCCGTCTGCTCCGACTGCGTCCTGAGCGGCAGGAGCGCGCCGCCGGCAAGCGGGAACTCGGGCGCGTCCGCGCTGAGCGGCCCGAGTTCGCGGATAGCCCGGTTGACGATGCCGCGCGCCGGACGACCTGTGAAAACGTTCGTGATCGCGGTGGAATCATCGGATGCTTCACGCAGGGCCTTCGCGTACGTGGCGGAGAGCTTCACTTCCGGGCAGAACAGATACGCCGTGCCGATCTGCACGGCGGATGCGCCGAGCGCGAACGCCGCGACGATCCCGCGCGCATCCGCGATCGCCCCCGCCGCGATCACCGGCACCTTCACGGCGTCGGCGACCTGCGGCACGAGCGCGAACGTGCCGACCTGCGTCGCGACGTCGTGCGTGAGGAAATTGCCGCGATGCCCGCCCGCTTCGAGACCCATCGCGATGATCGCGTCGCAGCCGTGCGCTTCGAGCCAGCGCGCCTCGGCCACCGTCGTCGCCGACGAGACGATCTTCGCGCCCGTCGCCTTCACGCGCTCGAGAAGCGCGCGCTCGGGCAGCCCGAAGTGAAAGCTCACCACTTCGGGCCGCGTCTCTTCGACGAGCGCGCAGTAGTCGTCGTCGAACGGACGCCGGCCGGCGGCGGGCGGCGTGACCTCGGGGTCGAGGCCGAACTCGACGTAGTACGGCGCGAGCCGGTTGCGCCAGCGCATGTTGCGCACCGCGTCGTGCTGCGGCGGCACATGGCAGAAGAAGTTGAGATTGAGCGGGCGCTTCGTCTTCGCGCGGATCACGCCGATCGCCTCGCGCGCCTGCTCGGCGCTCATCAGCGCGCACGGCAGCGAGCCGAGGCCGCCCGCCTCGCTCACCGCGACGGCAAGCTCGGGCGTGCTCGAACCCGCCATGGGAGCCTGGATGATCGGCACGTCGATGCCGAAGAGATCGATGATGCGACGATTCTGCCAAGTGGGCATTGCTTCTCTCCATCCGGAATGGTGGGCGGGCGCGGCTCGCCGCGAGCCCGGGTGAGCCATGTGCCGCGCCGTTGGGACGGCTTCCAGCTTAGCAAGGTTGGCGGTACCCTGCGGCGACTTGATGTGATAATCCGTATCTCCGTTTCCGATAGCGAGCCCCGCGATGGACGCACCTGACCTGCGCATATTCGAATGCGTTGCCCGGCATGGCAGCATGAACCGCGCGGCGGCGGAACTGCACACGGTGCAGTCGAATGTCACCGCGCGCATCCGGCTGCTCGAGGAAGAACTCGGCGTGCCGCTCTTTCACCGCCGCCATCGCGGTGTAGAGCTGACGGCCGCCGGGCGCAAGCTCGTTCCGTTCGCGAGGCAGATGGCGCGGCTTCTCGACGACGCGCGCAAGGCCGTCCGGGACGACGGCATTCCGAGCGGCCCGCTCGTCGTGGGCACGCTCGAAACCACTGCCGCACTCAGGATGCCTGGCGTGCTCGCATCGTTTTCGCTCGCGTATCCGCAGGTCGAACTCGTGCTGCGCACGGGCACGAGTGCCGAGCTCGTCGACGAGGTGCTCAAGTACCGGCTCGACGGCGCGTTCGTCGCGGGTCCCGTCGAGCATGCGGAACTCTCTGCGCGCACGATGTATCGCGAGGAGATGGTGCTCGTGACCGCGCGCGACATCCGCTCGATCGACGGCCTGCGCGCGGCGCGCAGCGTGAAGACGATCGTGTTTCGCCGCGGCTGCTCGTATCGCGGACGGCTCGACACCGTGCTCGCGAAGCACGGTGTAGCGGCGAGCACGCCGCTCGAATTCGGCTCGCTCGATGCGATCATCGGCTGCGTGGCCGCGGGCGTCGGCGTGACGATGCTGCCGAGGGGCGTCGCGATTCAGGCGTCGCGCGAGGGACGCGTCACGCTGCACGAACTGCACGGCGACGACTCGCACGTGGACACCGTGTTCGTGCAACGCCGGGACGTCCACGCCACGAGCGCGATGAACGCGTTTCTCGCGCTCGCGCGGCCTCAGATGCCCGCGCTCGCCATTGCCTGAAGCAGCGCGCGCCGCGTCTTGCGCGCGAGAATGCGGCTCGCATCCGCAGGATTCGCAGCCGCGCACAGGTGCGCGGCAGGCTGCACACACGTGACCTTCACGTTACGCACGTGCGGCGCCCGATGCTTGCAGCCGCGCGTCCGAACGCTCAATATCACCGCCAGGACGGCGAAACACTCAAGGAGACAAGCGATGTTCAATGCCCTGCTGCTCGACAAACAGGACGACCGCACGGTCGCGGCCATTCAGTCGATCGACGAGTCGCGCCTGTCCGAAGGCGACGTGCTCGTGCGCATCGAATACTCGACGGTCAACTACAAGGACGCGCTCGCGATCACCGGCAAGGGTCCGGTCGTGCGCAAGTTTCCGATGGTGCCGGGCATCGACTTCGCGGGCGTCGTCGAGGAAAGCGGCCATGCGGACTACAAGCCGGGCGACCGCGTCGTGCTCAACGGCTGGGGCGCGGGCGAGACGCACTGGGGCGGGCTTGCGCAACTGGCGCGCGTGCCGGGCGGCCATCTGATTCCCCTGCCCGACGGCCTCACCACGCGGCAGGCGATGGCGGTCGGCACCGCGGGCTACACCGCGATGCTGTGCGTGCAGGCGCTCGAGCGCCACGGCGCGCTCGCCACCGATGGCGACGTGCTCGTGACCGGCGCGAACGGCGGCGTCGGCAGCTTCGCGATCGCGATACTCGCGAAGCGCGGGCATCGCGTGGTGGCGTCGACGGGACGCATGTCCGAAGAGGCGCGGCTGCGCGAACTGGGCGCCGCCGACGTGATCGACCGCGCCACGCTCTCCGCGCCGGGCAAGCCGCTGGCGAAGGAGCGCTGGGCGGCGGCCGTCGATTGCGTCGGCAGCCATACGCTTGCCAACGTGTGCGCGAGCCTGCGCTACGGCGGCGCCGTGGCCGCGTGCGGGCTCGCGCAGGGCATGGACCTGCCTGCCAGCGTCGCGCCGTTCATCCTGCGCGGGGTCACGCTGCTCGGCGTGGACAGCGTGTATGCGCCGCGCGAGAAGCGGCTCGCGGCATGGCGCGGCATCGCGAGCGAGGTGCCGGTCGATACGATCGACGCCGTCGCGGAAGACGTCGCGCTCGGCGATGTCGTGGAGATTGCCGGGCGCCTGCTGGGCGGCGAGATCAAGGGGCGCGTGATCGTCGATGTGAACCGCTGAAGCGGTTCGTGGCGCATCCGTGCTGCCCCATGGCGGGCAGCACGAGAACGCTCACTTCACCGCCGCAAGCTCCTCCTCTTCCATGTGGCCCGCGAGCGGCACGACCCCCGACGGCCCCATCGCATGCGGCTGGAGCAGCAACGCGACGAGCCCGCTCCATCCCGTCTGATGCGACGCGCCGACGCCGCGCCCGTTGTCGCCGTGGAAATACTCATGGAACAGGATCAGGTCGCGTGAACGCGGATCGGCCTGAAGCAGCGGATAGGCCGCCATCACCGGACGCTCGCTGTTCTCGTCGAGCAGGAAGAGCGTCGTCACGCGGCGCGAGAGTTCATCGGCGATCTCGGCAAGCGAGAGCTTCTGTCCCGACCCGGTCGGATACTCGACGCGAAAGTCGTCGCCGTAATAGCGATGAAACTCGTAGATCGACTCGATCAGCAGATAGTTGACCGGCATCCACACCGGCCCGCGCCAGTTCGAATTGCCGCCGAAGACGCGCGAATTCGACTCGCCCGGCAGATAGCGCACGGAAAAGCTGTCGCCGTTGTGCGTGAACACGAACGGCTCGTCGCTATGCACGCGCGACAGCGCCCGCACGCCGTGATCGGACAGGAACTCGGATTCGTCGAGCATGCGCTTCAGAAGCGCCTTCATGCGGTGCCCGCGCAAGAGCGAAAGCAAAAGGCTGTTGCCCTTGCCGGGCTGGTTCCAGCGCGAGACGAGCCGCGCGAGGTCCGGCCGGTGCTCCAGAAACCACACGAGCCGCTCGCGCAGGCCGGGCAGATCGCCGTGCACGCTCTGCTCCAGCACGTGCACCGCAAAGAGCGGAATCAGCCCGACGATCGAGCGGATGCGCATCGGCACGCTCGTGCCGTCGGGCAGGCGCAGCTTGTCGTAGAAGAACTCGTCCGGGGTGTCCCAGAGGCCGGTGTCGCAGCCGTCCTCGCAACTGACGGCCTCGGCGATGTACAGGAAGTGCTCGAAGAACTTCACGGCGATATCGACGAACACCTTGTTCGCGTACGCCAGTTCCAGCGCGATGCGCATCAGGTCGAGCGCGTAGGCGGCCATCCAGGCGGTGCCGTCGGCCTGATCGATGTGGCCGCCGGTCGGCAGCGCCGACGAGCGGTCGAAGATGCCGACGTTGTCGAGCCCGAGAAAGCCGCCCTGGAAGATGTTGCGGCCGTCCGCGTCCTTCCTGTTCACCCACCACGAGAAGTTGAGCAGCAGCTTGTGGAACACAAGCTCCAGAAAGTCGCGGTCGCCCTTGCCGGTGATCGCGCGGTCGATCTCGTAGACGCGCCATGTCGCCCACGCGTGCACCGGCGGATTGGCGTCGCCGAGGGCCCACTCGTAGGCGGGCAGCTGGCCGTTCGGATGCTGGTAGCGGTCCTTCACCAGCAAGAGCAGCTGGCGCTTCGCGAAGGCGGGATCGATCAGCGCGAAGGCCGCCGCATGAAACGCGAGATCCCAGGACGCGTACCACGGGTATTCCCACTTGTCCGGCATCGAGACGATGTCCGCGTTGCACAGGTGCCGCCAGTCGGAATTGCGGCCGTGGCGGCGGCCCTTCGGCGGCTTCGGCTGCGCCGGGTCGCCGTCCATCCAGCGCGTGACGTCGAACTGGTAGTACTGCTTCGACCACAGCATGCCCGCGAGCGCCTGGCGCTGCACGAGCCGCTTGTCCGCGTCCGTGATGTCCTGCTGCAGCGCCGCGTAGAACGCATCGGTTTCCGCGATGCGCCGCGCGAAAAGCGCGTCGGCGTCGAGCGGCACCGGGTCGGGCGCCGATTCCGGACGCCAGCGCATCATGATGACCGCGCGCCCGTGCGCCTCCATGTCGAGATGCGCGCGGGCGGCCGCGCGCGTGCCCGCGTCGCGGCGCACGGCCGTGGCGTCGCCGTTCAGGACGTAGTCGTTGAAGCCGTCCTTGAACGGTCCGGCGCCGTCCATGCCGAACAGGCGCCTCACGTTGGTTTCGTTCTCGCAGAAGATCCACTCGACGGGCGCATTCGCCGACCACGCCGTGATCACCATCGGCTCGTGCCCGTGGTGGCGCGCGACGACATGCGCGTCGCCGCGCGTCGATTCCGCCATCAGCGACGGCTTGTTCGACAGCGCCTTCCACGACCACGTGTTGCGCGCCCAGATCTGCGGCAGCACGTCGAGCGCGGCCGGGTGCTCCCCGCGATTCTCGATGGTCACGCGCATCACGATGTCGTCGGCGGTGTGCTTCGCGTATTCGACCATCACGTCGAAATAGCGGTTGTCGTCGAAGATTCCGGTGTCGAGAATCTCGTATTCCGGCAGATCCGGCCCGCGCCGCGCGTTTTCCTCGACGAGATCCGAGTACGGAAACGCGCCGTGCGGATACTTGTAGAGCATGCGCATGTAGGAATGCGTCGGCGTGCCGTCGAGGTAGAAGTACAGCTCCTTCACGTCCTCGCCGTGGTTGCCTTCCTGGTTCGTCAGGCCGAAGAGGCGTTCCTTGATGATCGGGTCGGCGCCGTTCCAGAGCGCGAGTGACACGCACCAGTTGAGCTTGTCGTCGCCGAAACCGGCGAGGCCGTCCTCGCCCCAGCGATACGCCCGGCTGCGCGCATGGTCGTGCGGGAAATAATCCCAGGCGGTGCCGTGCTCGCTGTAATCCTCGCGAACGGTGCCCCACTGCCGTTCGCTGAGATACGGCCCCCAGCGCTGCCAGCGGGCGCATTCGCTGGAATGGAGCCGGGCACCTTCGATGGTTTCGAGCAGATTGGTGGCGCGCAGGGGCGGCATGGATGTCTCCTCGTCGTTTGACCTTCGGTCTTTCCAGCGGCTGCAAAGACTGACAATTTAGCGCGTTTTGCGGGCGGACGCCTTCGACCCCGCGCCGGGCCGGCATCCCGGCGAGGGCTCCGGCCCCCGCGGCACCACGCCGACACCGCTACGGCAGCGCGCCGCCGTCCCCGCCGATCAGCTTCTCCACGCGCAACAGCTCCCCCAGCGACCAGGCCTGGCAAGGCGTGCCGCCCGGCGTGTGCGGCGCGTCGCCGTCGGCGACTTCGCAGATGTGATCCAGCCCGCCGTGATCGAGATGCGCGTACAGCGGCGCGAGAAACCGCTCGCGCACGCCTTCGGGGCCATGCACGCGCAGCCACGCTTCGACGAACGGCCCGAGCAGCCACGGCCAGACCGTGCCCTGGTGATAGGCGCCGTCGCGCTCGATCAGGCCGCCGGCGTAGCGCCCCCGGTAAGCGGGGTCGGAAGGCGCGAGCGAGCGCAGGCCGAGCGGCGTCAGCAGATGCGCCTCGACCTGCGCGAGCACCGCGCGGGCGGCGTCCCCCTCGACGAGCGCAAACGGCAGCCCGCCCACCGCGAAAATCTGGTTCGGCCGGATCGAGCGGTCGATCTGGCCCGGCTCGTGATCCACGTCGACGATATCGGCGAGCCCGCCCGTCTCGCCGTCGATGAACCGTTGCGCGAATGCCTGCCGGGCGCGCGCGAGCGGCACCGCCCAGCGCGGATTCCAGTCGAGCGCGATGGCAAGCGCGTTGATCCACAGCGCCTGAACCTCCACCGGCTTGCCGATGCGCGGCGTCACCACCCAGTCGCCGACTTTCGCGTCCATCCACGTCAGTTGCACGCCCGGCACGCCCGCGCGCAGCAATCCGTCGCCGTCGGCCGCGATGTTGAAACGCGTGCCGCGCGAATAGCCGTCGAGAATCGCATCGACCGCGTGCTGCAGGCGGCTCTTCGTCACGGCAAGCGCGTGGCCGGTCGCCAGATAGTCGTGCACGGCGACGGCGAACCACAGGGACGCATCGACGGAGTTGTATTCCGGCAAGCCGCCGTTATCCGGAAACCGGTTCGGCAGCATGCCTTCCGACAGCGTGTCGGCCCATTCCAGCAGGATCGACTCGGCTTCCTCATGCCGCCCAGCCGCGATCAGGAGACCGCGCATCGCGATGAACGTGTCACGGCCCCAGTCGGCGAACCACGGAAAGCCCGCGACGATCGTGCGGCCCTCCCTGCGCGAGACGACATAGGCGTCGGCGGAGCGCGCGAGCCGCGAGCCGAGCGCCGCGCGGCGCGCGCGCTCGGCCGCCGCGAGACTGGCGGCGCGCACCTTCGCCGGCGCATGTGCGCGCGCAGGCGCCGGTTCCTCCGGGCCGAAGGACGCGGCGCTCAGGATCATCACCGCACAGCCGGCCGCGAGATCGAAGGAAAAGACGCCGGGCGTCGCCAGGTCTTCGGTGTAATCGAGGCCGCGCTCGCGTTCGCGCGCGAAGCAGAAGTTGCGATACCAGTCGGGCGCGTGCGTGTAGGCGCCGTTCGTCGACGCGACGACCGGCGGCAGGCTCCCGTACGGCTGCCAGCTGACGCGAGCGCCGTCCACATGAGCGTCGAAGTTGAACGCCGGGTTCTCGTGATGCAGCGCGTGATAGTTGCGGCCCGACAGCAGCGGGCGCACGCAGAGCGTGCCGGGAAGCGTGGTCTCGCCCTCGAAGCGCCAGCGCAGCACGGTCTCGCGTGTCTCCTTCGCAACGAACACTTCGGCCGCCAGCACCGCCCGCTCGCCGATCCGCCAGCGCCACGTCGGCCACGGGGACGTATCGAAGGACAGCAGGCCGGCCGACGCATCGGGAAACCGCACGTCGGGCGCATAGCTTTGCATGGTGAGCGGAAAGTGCCCGCCGCTCGCGTCGAGCCACGCCTCGATGCCGTTCACCAGCACGACGCGCCCCGCCGGCGGCTGCGTCGCGGTGAGGAGGAGCGCGTGATAGCGCCGCGTGCGCATCGTGCCGACTGTGCCCGACGCGAAACCGCCGAAGCCGTCCGCTTCGAGCCATTCGTCTTCCAGGCGCGCCCGCCCGACAGGCTGTTCGATGCGCGTCATGAGCCGCGCTTGCGCCGGAAATCGGCGAGATTCCTGCGCGCCTCTTTGCGAAGCGCCTTCTGCACGAGCGGCGTCGCGCCGAAGAGCCAGCCCTTCAGCCCGAGCGCCTGCCGGCTCCAGCGCCACAGGTCGAAGCTGTCGGTGTGTTCGACGATCAGGCCGTCGCGGATGGCGAACCGCGAGCGGATATCGTTGACGACCGTGCGGCCCGTCGGCGTGAAGCGGTAGGTCGCGACCGAGGCCGCGCTGGCGGTCTGCCCGCTCGTCCGGATGTTGCCGTAGGTCAGCGAGAAATCGGCGGCGCGCGCGAGCAGCATGCGCCACATGTCGGCTGCCTCGCCGCCGTGCAGGGTGCCGAACACCGGGTCCTGGAAGCGGATGTCGTGCGCGTAGCAAGCCGCCATCCCCTCGGCGTCGAGGGCCTGAAACGAGCGATAGAAGCGCTCGATCAGTTCGGCATTCGGATTGGCCATGTCGGCAATCTCACGAAAGTGGACCGGGTCCTGCTGCGGCGGCGCACCGCCCCGCACCGCCGAAAGCGGCCCGGCAAGGCTCATGCAGCCAGCAGCGACACCGCGTGGATCAGCAGTCCGACCGCACCGCCGACCAGCGTGCCGTTCACGCGGATGAACTGCAGATCGCGCCCGATGTTCAGCTCGACGTCGCGCACGAGGGTCGCGTCGTCCCATTGCCTGACGGTCGTCGCGATATGTTTGGCGATGCCTTCCCGCAGCTCCGGCGCGAGCGCCTTCAGCGCGTCGCGCATGTGTTCGTTGATCGAGTCGCGCAGGGCCGGATCGCTGCCGAGCGCCTGCGCGAACGTCGCGGCCACGCTGACCACCTTCGCGTGCAGCGTCGAATCGTCGCGCATCAGGTCGGTGCGCAGCCACGCGGTGAACTCGTCCCAGAGCCCGCTTACGTACGCCCGCAACTCCGGCCGCTCGAGCCATTGCCGCTTGTGCTCGTCGATGCGCGCCTTGAACGCCGGATCGGACTTCAGGCGCTCGACGAACCCTTCGACCGTGCGGTCGAACGCCTTGCGGCGCTCGTGCTCCGGGTCGCTGCTGATGTCGTGCAGCCACTTGTTGGCGCCGCGCACGAGGCCCGCCGCGAACTTGTTGCCGAGTTCCTCGGCGTTCAGCCCGATGAAACCCAGGGCGCCGACGAGTTTGGGATACTCCTCGCCCGCCACTTCGACGATCTTGTCCGCGAGCATCTGCTGCACTTCGCCGCGGTCGAGCCATTGCGCGAGTTCCCGCAGCCCTTCGTCGAGCAGCAACTGATGGCGCTGGTCCGCGGTCAGCGTGGACAGCAGGCCGCCCACCGCGCCGGGCAGGTCGAACTTGTCGGCGCGGCGGCGCAGCGCGTCGTAGAGCATCGTCTTGATGCGCGCATCGTCGATGAAGTTTAGTAGCTGGCTGGCCGCCGTTACCGCCTTTCTGCCGAGCAATTCCGCATTTTTGGGCTCGGCGAGCCACATCGAGAGGCGGCTCGCCGGGTCGAACGCGTTGACGCGGTCGACGAGCGCCTCGGTGCCGAGGAACCGGTCGCGCACAAACGCGGCGAGGTTGTCGGCGACGCGCGCCTTGTTCGCCGGCAGGATCGCCGTGTGGGGGACCGGCACGCCGAGCGGGTGGCGGAACAGCGCGACGACCGCGAACCAGTCGGCGAGCGCGCCGACCATCGCCGCTTCGGCGAACGCGGACACCCACGCCCACGCGCCGGCGTCGTGCTGGCTCTTCGCGAGCGCGAACAGGCCTCCTGCCCCGACGAGCAAGGCCGCCGCGAACCATTTCATTCTTTTCAGCGCTAGTGCTTTGTCCTGCGTATCCATCTTCGGTTCTGGTCTGGTCCTGATTGTTGAGTTCGCAAGCATACACGGGCGGGAGAGGTCGCTGGCGCTCGTGCTTGGGTCGCTGGCGCTTGGGGTGCTTACGTCGCTGGCGCTTGGGTCTGGTGCTTTTTTGAACCGTTTGATGCGCTTGTGCTTCTATGAAATTTGTATTGGCTTTGGTTTATAAGCTTCGCCCCTGTGCGGGGTGGCAGTCACTTTCTTTGCTGCTGCAAAGAAAGTAACCAAAGAAAGCAGCTTTTCAGTCATACAGTGTTAGGACGTGACCACGCTTGATTTCCTCTGAGTGGCCCGACCGTGGGAGTGTCCACCTCTGTACTTCACCCAGATAGGTACGCAGACCAACTGTGTCATCGCACCCTTGAACGGAGTGACAAGGCAGTCATTCCTCCGTCCTCGCTTCGCTCCGACGCCCGGCACGCCACAACCGATCGCTTCGCTCCTTTGCGCGCAACAGAGCGCTTCGTCGCTGCCGCCTGCGTCGAGGGCGACTCGCCATCTCGCGGCGCACGCCTCACACCCTGCAAACCTGTCGTCGGGCACGCAGTGCCCAGACGGATGAATGACTGCCTTACCACTCCGTTTAACGGCACGACGACACAGTGGGTCCGCGTACCTATCGGCTCAACGAACAGAGGGCGACACTCCTACGGTCGAGCCACTCAGAAAGACTCAATGCGATTCCCTCCTAACACCGCTTGCCCCATAGCTGCTTCTTTGGTTACTTTCTTTGCAGCAGCAAAGAAAGTGACTGCCGCCCCGCACAGGGGCGAAGCTAATAAACCAATATCAAAGCAAGTTTCATAGGAGCGCAAGCGCATCAGACGGTTCAACAAACAACCGCCCAACCCAAGCGCCAGCGACCGACCCGGGGCGAAGCTAACAGCCCAATATCAAAGCAAGTTTCATGGAAGCCGAAGCGCATCAGACGGTTTAAGAAACCCCGACCCCCACCCCAACCCCAAGCGCCAGCACCACCCCTCGTGCGAGAACCGGCCGCAGCGCCGCACCGGTATGACTGCGGGCATTACGCGCAAGCGTCTCCGGGTCCGCCGCAGCGACGATCGCTCCCCCGTTCACCCCGCCTTCCGGCCCCAGGTCGATCACCCAGTCGGCTTCCGCGATCACATCGAGATCGTGCTCGATCACAACCACGCTGTGCCCGCCGTCCACCAGGCGATGCAGCACGCGAATCAGCTTCGCGACGTCCGCCATGTGCAGGCCGACCGTCGGCTCGTCGAGCACGTAGAGCGTGTGCGGCACCTTCTGGCCGCGCCGCGCGACGTCGTCGCGGACCTTCGATAGCTCCGTGACGAGCTTGATGCGCTGCGCCTCGCCGCCGGAGAGCGTCGGCGACGGCTGGCCAAGCGTCAGATAGCCGAGCCCGACGTCCTTCATCAGCTGCAGCGGATGCGCGATGCTCGGCATCGCGCCGAAGAACTCGACGGCCTCGTCGATTTCCATCGTCAGCACTTCGCCGATGTTCTTGCCGCGCCACGTCACGGCGAGCGTCTCCGGGTTGAAGCGCTGGCCGTGGCAGACGTCGCACGGCACTTTCACGTCCGGCAGGAAGCTCATCGCGATGGTGCGCACGCCCTGGCCCTCGCAGGCCGGGCAGCGGCCGTCGCCGGTGTTGAACGAGAAGCGCGACGGCGTGTAGCCGCGCGCGCGGGCTTCGAGGGTGTCGGCGAAAAGCTTGCGGATGGTGTCCCACATGCCGATGTAGGTCGCCGGGCACGAGCGCGGCGTCTTGCCGATCGGCGTCTGATCGACTTCCAGCACGCGGTCGATCGATTCCCAGCCGCTCACGCCCGCACAGCCCTGCCAGTTGTGCGCGACGCTGAACTTCGGGCGCGGCGCCTCGCGCGACAGCACGCTCGCGCGATTGCGCGCCGGGGCGTCGGCCTGGGCGGCTTTTCGCGCGCGGCGCGTCGCCGGCGACGACAGCACCGAGCGGCCCACCGCGTCGAGCAGGTTGGTCATCAGGACGTCGCGTGCAAGCGTCGACTTGCCGGAGCCGGACACGCCC
>NZ_JFHC01000012.1 GCF_000698595.1 Caballeronia glathei
GCCCGCCGCCACGTTGGCCAGCACCACCGGCGCCGCAGTTGCCGTGCCGCCGAGCGTCACCTTGTCATGTGCTGACGTGTCGTACTTCACCGCATCCGCTGCGCTGCCGCCGGAGCTTGCCGCCACTGCATCCAGCGCCTTGCCTACGTCCGCGTAGTCCTTGCCGCCGACGTTGTACGTCGGTGCGCTGATCTTGCCGTCCGCGCCAACCGCTGCGCCGCCGCCCAGCGCTGCCGCCGTCGTCGATGCCGTGTTGTACAACTGCGAACCGTTGATCGCGTCCGTGCTGGTGGCATTAACCGCGCCCGATGCCACGTTGACGATCTTGCGCTCGGAGCCTTTCGCGCCGACCGAGATCACGTTGCTCAGCGAGCCGTCGCTGCCGGAGCCGAGAACGACCGTGTTCGTGCCGGTCGTTTTCGTGACGTTGTTGCCGAGAACGAACGTGTTCGCCGCCGTCACCGAGTTCCTGTTACCGAGCGAGAACGACCCGTCGCCGGAAACCGTGGTCTCGTTACCGAGTGCGGCGCTCAACTTGCCGTCGGCGATGCTCTGGCGGCCGATGGCGATCGAACTGTCGCTGTTCGCCTGCGATTCCGAACCGATGGCGATCGCATCTACGCCGCTCGTGTTGACGGTCGCCAGGTAGCCCAGCGCCAGACCGCGGTCAGCCACCACGTTCGCCTGATGGCCGAACGCCGCAGACCTAACCGAGCCCGCAATCGTGCCGTAACCGACCGACACCGCGCCTTCGGCAGTTGCCGCCGAATTCGAACCGACCGCCACCGAGCGCTTGCCGTTCGCAGTCACGGTCAGACCCACCGCGATCGCGTCCGTACCCAGTGCTTCGATAGAGTTTGTTGTGTTGACGGTGGGACCCGACGCGATCAGCTTGTCCGGTGTCAGGCTTGAAGCGGCCCGCATCACCGCGGCGCGGCTCACCGGTGCCTGTTGGGGCTGGGCCAGCAGCGTCTTGACCTGGCCGAGATTCACCGCGTCATTGTCGCTTGTAGCATCGGCCACATTGACGATGCGGCGCTTCAGCGTCGTGCTACCGACCGACACCAGATTTTCACCCGAGGCGACCGAGTTCGCACCAAGTGCAACGGAGTTATTACGGCTTGCCTGTGCGCCATAACCGACCGCAACGGAGTTGTCCGACGTCGAGCGTGCGCTGGCACCGAACGCGAGCGCCTGGTCACCCGTCGCATAGGAATTGCCGCCGACCGCAACCGAATTGACACCTCGTGCAAGCGCGTTCTCGCCCGTCTGTTGCGAGAAGGACATGTATTTCAGCGTATCGACGGCGGGGGTGACGGTCTCAGTGATCTTGGTGATCTGCGAGTTCATCTGCTTCACGTTGACCGCGTCGGAGTCGGCCGTGCCGTCCGCCACGTTCGTCAGCTTGACTGCCGGCTTGCCTGCGCCGCCCAGCGTGACCTTGTCGTGCGCCGTCGAGTCATACTGAACAGACTCGGTCCCGCCAGACGCCGCCTTGTTCAGCGCGGCTTCGATGCCCGTGACCTGCTCGCCGCCGATCGTGTAGGTCGGCTTGCTGATCTTGCCGTCCGCGCCCACGGCCGCGCCGCCGCCGATCGCGTCCGCCGCGCTCGATGCCACGTTGTAGAGCTGCGATCCATTGATCGCGTCCGTGCTCGACGCAGCGACGTCGCCGGCCTTCAGCTTCGTGATCTTCGTGCCCGATGCGCCCGCGAGCGTCACGGTGGCATTCGACGAACCCGCGTCGTACGCGACGAATGCGTTCGTCGCGTTGCCGCTCGAGTCCGTGGTCAAGCCGACCTTCTTCAACTGGCTCAGGTTGACTGCGTCGTTGTCCTGCGTGGCGTCGGCCACGTTGGCGATCTGGCGCTTGATCGCCGCGCTGCCCACCGAGATCGTGTTCGCGCGATTGGCGACAGACTCGCTACCCAGCGCGACAGCGCCTGCTGCCATTGCATTGCTGTTCGCGCCGAGGGCGAGCGACTTCGCGGCCCCTGCCGACGCGCTTTCGCCGAGCGCAACCGCCGACGTGTTGAACGAGCGTGCGTTCGCGCCGATCGCAATGCTCTTCAGCGATGCGCTCGAACCGCTGCCGATTGCCAGGCTGTCCGAGCCCGCGCTCGCGCCAGTGCCAACGGCCGTGCCCGAACCATAGGCTTCAGCGGCGTTGCCGATCGCGACCGCGCCCGTCTTCGACGCGTTTGCTCCCGTGTCGGCATTTGCCGATGCACCGGTGCCGATCGCGACACCGTCAGCGACGTCGGCGAGAGACTCCGAACCGATTGCGGTGGCATTCGTGCCGGTAGCCGTCCCTTCGACGATCGGACCGGCCATAGCCGCCGACGCGCCCGCGAGGCTCAGCCCGCCCGCTGCAACCTGAGCGAGAATCGCCTTCGAGATCGCAGTCCTTGCACGTTTGCTCTTGCTGCGCCCATTTTCCAGCTCGGAGACGGCGACCCAGGTCCCTGTCGTTTCGTTCCATACAGACTTGTATGTCTTGTTCATACTATTGCTAACCCCAACAAAATTAAGAAAATTCGCCTCACGGCACAGCACAGCGATCGGTCGCCATCCCTTGTTACGGATGACCAAGTACTTTTTCGATACTCGATTGAAAGCACTCGACGCTCTTTGCCATGCACAGCGCCTTCACTGAGCACAGCGAAGAAACAAGCCGTTCACGGCGGAACCTGCCCATTTCGGAACGCTGGCGAACTATAGGTATTGGCGGGGTGGCGCTTAACACGAAAACTCCTAATTTCGTGTCACCGCGCGCGCGGGAAAGAATCTTTGAGAGGAGCATGGTCCTTTGCGGGGTCATCGCCCCGTGAAAACGATCGGCAAAGGCAAGCGGGGCAACGGGCGCGGGTATACGGTTCCGCTGCGCTCCGGCATTTTCGAGATACCGGGAAACGTCTTAATGTGTTCCGACGTTGCTTTCAAGCAACTCAAATGTCCCATCGACACCGGGTCACTTGCGCATCGTTGCGCATCGCATCGCCCACTTCAGCGATGAGTCGATTCCGCAAAGAGAAAAGCCATCGATGCATTTGCATCGATGGCTTTTCTCTTTCCCGCTTCAGTCTGCGCGATCCGCGCCAGGCGTCACGTTCCGTTCAACCACTCCATCAGCGTGCCGCTGCTGAGATGCAGCTTGAGCACTGACTGATAAGCGTCGAACTGCGTCGTCACTTCGGCTACCTGATTGTTATAGAAGTCGCTCTCCGCGAGCAGCACATCGAGCAGCGTGCGTCGTCCAAGGTGATACCACTGCTCGAAAAACTGCTTGCGCACGAGCTCGGACTCATCCGCTACCTCGGCGTAGAGACGCGCTCGCTCGGCGAGCGCCAGCGCGTCGTGATGAGCCTGCCTTACGTTGTATTCGGCATCGAGGCGCAACTGCTCCTTCTTCTCGCCGCTCGAGTCCGCCCGCGCCAGCGCCGCGCGTTCCGATGCGCGCTGGCTGCCGCCCTGAAACGGCGACCACGAAAGCTGCAGCATGGTCTGCCACGGCTGGCGCGAGCCGAACGTGTCGCGTCCCGTCGATTTGGTGATGACCCAGTTCACCTCCGGCAAGCCGGACGCACGGACCGCCTTCGCGTAGGCATCGGCGGCGGCCTGCTCGGCGCCAGCCTGCGCGACGGTCGGATTCTGTGCGATCGCCGCCACGGCGTCTTCCACGGCGGCGACTCTCATCTGCCAGTGAATGCCGCCGGGCATCGGCGTCGGCTGATCGCCGACCAGCTTGCGCACCGCGAGCTCCAGCTCACGCACTCGCGTCGCGACCGCATCCTGTGTGGTCTGAGCCTGAAGGAGACGCGCCTTCGCCTGCGTCAACTCGCTCGAGCGGCCCGGATCAACCTTGACGATCTCCACCAGCATGTCGACGAGCGCACGCATGCGCTTCACGTAATTGACGCCGATCGCGTACGCGGCGCGGTTCTTCGCCAGCTCGACGAGATTCGACGATATGTCGTACGCATTCGCCTGGGCCGTCGCAAGGTACTTGTATTGCGCCGCGTCCGCCGTCCTGCTCCGGCTTTCGATCGTCTTGCTGGTCTTGCCCCAGTCGTAGACCCTGGTGGAGATGTTGACGTTGGCGTAGGCGCGGTTGTAGTCGTCGTAGCGTGTGCCGGAATCCCTGATGGAAGGCGAGTAGCCGCCGATCTGCACTTGCGGCCAGCGGCGGCCCTTTGCCTCGTCGGTGTCGTAGCCTGCCGCCTCCCAGTCCGCGCGCGCCTGGCGCACTTCCGCACTGCGCTCAGCGGCAAGATCCGCCGCCTGGCGCAACGCGCTACGCACCGCCTGCTCGGGCACCGGCGGGCCGCCTGCGACGTCGCGCACGCCGATCGCGCTGTCGCCGAGCCATTGCGAATAGGCCTCCTCGACGGCGCCGCTGCCGCGTTGTGCTCGCTTTTTCGCCGGTACCGGGGCGTCGGGGAATGCGAACGTCACGTCCTCGCCCCGGACGACGGGGTCCGATGCGAGCGACTTGAGCGATTCGGCCGCCGAGTTCCCGAGCCCGGATTTCGGGAGCCGGCTCGTGGGGAGCGGGCCCGCTTGCGTCCGCTGAACCGTGGCGCCCGAATCGCGAGCGATGGGGCTCTGCACGCCGGCCGCAGTGCTGGAGAAGTGCTTTGCGCTCGGCTGCTCGACGGTACTCGTCGATTCCGGCAACGACAGACCCGGCGTGAACGCGTAGTACGACTTCCGGGTCGCAACCGGCTTTTCCGGCGAGACCGGCGCGGATGACGGCACCGCGGCGAGGTTGCGTTCCTCCGGCGCAGCCGCCGATAGCTGCCGAGCGGCCTCGCCCGCGCCCGCCAGCGACGACGCCTGCGGAGGTCGGGCGACCGTGCGCATGTCCGCACTGGCCGATTCCGTTGTGGTCGGAGCCGCCACGGCGCGAAGCGCCGGTGAAGGATCCGCTTGGCGATGCACTTCATCGACGCTGACAGCCGCGCGCTCCGGTGTCGCGGGGGGAAGAGCGCCGGCGCTCGCGCTCACCGGCGCCGCGGGTTGCGCGATCGCTCCGGGCTGCGTGACGGGCACATGAGTGGGCACCCACGGCATTGCATCGAGGGCGGAAGCTGCCTGCGAGCGCGATGGAGCGCACGCGAGCGCCATCACTCCGGCACCGACGAGTACCCCCGACCCGCGCAGGCGCGCGCCCCGGCCACGCGCGTCGGGTGCGCGTCGCTCATATGAAAGCGCATTGCGCGCCGCGGATTTTCGCTTTTGCATGGCTGCTTATCTCTCGCGAAACGCTTCGCGCGCCTTGAAAATGGGCTTCAGCAAATAAGACAGAACGGTCTTCTCCCCAGTGCGGATTTCGACGGTTCCGGTCATGCCCGGGATGATGGGCAGGCGCTTTCCGCCAGCGACCAGCTCGCTGTTTTCGGTCAGCACCTGCACGCGGTAATAGATGGCATCGGGCTTGCCCGGCGCCGCGTGATCGTCCTGCAGCGTGTCGGGGCTGATCAGCTTGACGTGGCCCTTCAGGCCGCCGTAGATGCCGAAGTCGTAGGCGGATATCTTGACCGTCGCAGGAAGCCCCGGGCGCAGGAACGCCACGTCCTGCGGCTTGACCCGCGCCTCGACGATCAGCTGGTCCGCATAAGGCACGATGCTCATGATCTGGGCGCCGGGCTGGATCACGCCGCCGACGGTCGTCACCTTGATGTCCTTCACGGTGCCCTTCACGGGCGCGACGATGGTCGTGCGCTGCAGCACGTCAGCGCGGCCGACGAGGTTCTCCTTCGTCTGCGCCAGTTCCAGTTCGAGCCGCGAGAGCTGTTCGTTCGCATCGGCCTGATACTTGTTGCGGCGCTCGACGATCTGCGCCTGCAGATCGTTCGCGCTGCGCTTCATGCGCAGCACCTCGGTTTCGGAGATGAGACCGCGCTTCGCGAGCGGCTCGGTCATGTTGATCTCGTTCATCGCCAGCCCGTAGCTGCGCTCGAGCGACGCGACGCTGTCGTAAAGCGCCTTGCGCCGCGCCTGATACGCGAGCGTCTCGCTCTGCACGACGCTCTTGTCGGCAAGCACGTCGGGCGGGAACGCGAGCGCCTGTCCGAACGCTTCGGCGCGCAGCCGCGCGACCGTGCCGCGCAGGCCGACGAGTTTCGAGCGGCCTTCCGAGTAGGCCGAATCGGCGCGCTTGGGGTCGATATTGAGGAGCAGTTGACCCTTCTCCACCACGTCGCCTTCACGCACGTGCAGATCGGCGAGAATGCCGCCTTCGAGACTCTGGATGAGCTGTTCGCGGCTCACCGGAATCACCTTGCCCTCGCCGTGCGTGATTTCCTCGACGCGCGCGAATTTCGCCCACACGAGGCCACCGGCGATCACGGCCGCCAGCAGATAGAGCACGGCGCGCGTGCCCGGAATCGACTGGGCGAGTTGCGACTCGCGCAGGTCGTTCATGTAAGCAGCGTCGGCGGGATGGATGCGGCTGGCCGCCCGACGGCCGCCCGCAACCGGTACGGATGCGCCACCGCGCTTGCGGAACAGTTGGGGCAGATTCATTGGGCGTTCTCCGTGGCCTCGACAGACGGCCGGGACGGTTGATGCGGCTGCGGCGCCTGGGCGGATTGAGCGGGTTGAGCGGGTTGAGCGGGTTGAGCGGGTTGAGCGGGTTGAGCGGGTTGAGCGGGTTGAGCAGGCTGAAGCGCCTGAGCGGACCGCGTCTGCGCCGCGGGCTGGGCGGCCGCGCTCGCCGGCGCGCGCAGCGCGGCAAGCACCGCCTCCTTGGGACCGTCGGCGGCGATTTTCCCTGCATCCACCACGATCACCCGGTCGACCAGTTGCAGCAGCGACGGACGGTGCGTGACCACGACGAGCGTCTGCCCATGCGTCGCCTGCGCGAGATCGGCGATGAACGCCGCCTCCGTCTGCGTGTCCATGGCGCTCGTCGGCTCGTCCATCAGGAGGAGCGTGGGCCGTGCGATCAGGCAGCGGGCCAGTGCCACCAGCTGGCGCTGGCCGCCCGACAGCCCGTCGCCGTTCTCGCCGATCTGCATGTTGTAGCCCATCGGACTCGCGGCCGCGATCGCGTCGACGCCCGTGAGCTTTGCGACGCGCAGCAGTTCGTGCACGCTCGCATCGGGCCTGCCGATCATCACGTTCTGGCGCAGCGAGCCGTAAAAGAGCCGGCTGTCCTGCGCGACATAGCCGACCGCAGCGCGCCAGTCGGCCGGATCGATCTGCGCCACGTCGATGCCCGCGCTGAACATCTGCCCCGTGGTCGGCCGATAGAGGTTCGCCATCACGCGCAGCAGCGACGACTTGCCGCTTCCCACGCGCCCGAGAATCGCAATTCGCTCGCCGGCCTGGATACTGATATTGATGTTCTTCAGGAAGTCGGGCACCGGCATGCCGTTCGGCGACGGGTAGTGAAATCCCACGCCGCTGAGTTCCAGCGCGCCCGTGATCGCAGGATCGTGCAGATACTCGACCTCGGGATCGCGCTCGACCGGCCGCGCCATCAGCTTGTTCAGCGAATCGAGCGCCGCCTTCGCCTGCTGGAAGCGCACGGCGAGCCCGGCCACCTGCCCGAGCGGCGCGAGCGCGCGGCTGCCGAGGATCACCGAGCCGATGAGCGCACCCTGCGTCAGCTTGCCGTCCGCGATCAGGTACACGCCGACGACGACCATGATCACCGTCTCGAACTGCGTCATCCAGGTCACGAAGTTCACGGCAAGCGTCGAGAGCCGCTTGGACTTCATCGACGTGCTCGACGCGAGCGCGGAGAACAGTTCCCAGCGCTCCTGCATATAGCGCTCGCCGCCCGTCGCCTTCAGCGTCTCGATGCCTTCGACGGCCTCGATCAACAGGCCCTGCTTGAGCGACGACTCGCGCAGATTCTCCTTCATCGTCTTCGCGAGCGGCCACTGGATCGCGATGCTCACGCCGACGATCAGCGGAATCATCATGAGCGGCACGAAGCCGAGCGGGCCGCCGATCATGAAGATCACCGCGACGAACAGAAGCGTGAACGGCAGGTCGGAGATGGTCGCAAGCGTCGCCGACGCGACGAAATCGCGCACCGATTCGAATTCGCGCAACTGGTTGGCGAACGAGCCCGACGACGCGGGCTTGTGCTCCATGCGGATCGCCATTGCACGGCGAAACAGGAGCGCGCCCATGACGAGGTCGGCCTTCTTGCCGGCAACGTCGAGCACATGCGCGCGGACGATGCGCGCGATGAACTCGAAGAGCATCGCGACGGAGACGCCGATCGCGAGCGACCAGAGCGTCACAAACGCCTGGTTGGGCACGACGCGGTCGTAGACGTTCATCGTGAAGAACGTGCTCGCGAGCGCGAGCACGTTGATGAGCAGCGCGCCGAGCGCGGCGCTCGAATAATAGCGGCGGTAGCGCCACAGCGTGCTCAGCAGCCAGTGGCCCTTGCTCTCGGCTTCCGGCTGCCCCGCGCGGGCATCGACCTTGCCGAGCGGCTTCACCAGCATCGCGAAGCCCGCGTAGTGCTCCTTGAGCGTCGATGCGCCGATCGTCAGGATCTGCGAACCCACCTCGGGCATCACCACCAGGTAAGCCGTCTCGTATTCGTCTTCGGTGTCTGCCTTGTCCTTGCCTTCTGTGCCGGTTCGCTCGACCTTGACCCGCTCCGGCGAGCGTCCGATCAGAATGCAGCCGCCGTGGTCCTTCCGAAAGAGGATGACCGGCAACAGCATCGGCGTGATCTCGTGCAGATGCCGCTCGACGACGCCCGCAGCGAACCCGGCGCCCTCCAGCGCGAGCTGCGCCTGTTGCGGCGCTATGAAGCGGCCGGCCGGCAGTCCCGCGACCAGCGCGTCCTCGCTGGCCGGCTTGCCGTGATGAGCCGTCATCCAGAGAAGGCTCTTGAGCAAGGTATCGTCGACTTTCCTGGCTAACGGCAGAGCTGCTGGCCCGGTGGCCGGTTGAGCGGGCGAACTTGCGCCCGGAGCTTCACTTTTCATGGCTTGTTGCTGCGCGGTTGAGCACACCGGACAAGGCTTGACGCCCCGTGTCCGGTGTGCAGGTGATGCGTCGGTTGCATGCGGCGCGGATCGACTCATCGCGGCGTGCGATCCGCGATCCGTTCCCCGCGAAACCGCGGTCGTCGGTTCGACCCGCGAACGCCGCTCTGCGGGAAGCGCATTATCCGTAGTGCGCTACGATCGACGTATAAGAAGCGTCTTAATCGCAATTCATAAGAAATCCGTAACGAATCTGTATGAATGCGCGTATCGGACCTGCATGCACGAGCCTCGCGCCCCGGGCCCGCGCATCAGACGAAAACACGCGCGCGGGAACGGCACTTCGCCGGATTCGAAGCCACAGTGGCTTCGAATCCGGAATCGGCTCAAATGCGCAGGGGATTGTCCATATCTGAAGTCGGCTGACTACGAGAGTCGTCCGAATTCCGATCGCATTGCGCGATCAGACGAACTTTCACGATTGGACGGGGAACACCGACTAAACGGACGAACCGCCGGAAGTGGCTCCGGCGGCTCGCGTGAAGACGTGCCTCAGAAAGGCTTGATGACGACGAGCAGCGTCGCGCCCAGCAGGCCCAGCACCGGCAGTTCGTTGAACATGCGGTACCACTTGTCGGAGCGACGGTTTTCGCCGCGCTGGAACGTCGCGAGAAGGCGCCCGCAATACGCGTGATACGCGATCAGCAACACCACGATGGTCAGTTTCGCGTGCAGCCAGCCCTGCCCCGCCCCGATGCCGACCACGAGCCACAGCCACAGCCCGCACGCGAGCGCCGGCACGGCGATGAACGTCATGAAGCGAAACAGCTTGCGTGCCATGAGAAGCAGTCTCGCGATCGCGGCCGGGTCCTTCTCCATCGCGAGATTCACGAAAATTCGCGGCAGATAGAAAAGGCCCGCGAACCACGAAGCGATCAGTACGATATGCAGCGATTTGATCCAGAGCATCGGTTGACGGCCTTCGTTCTTATTGACTTTATTGACGTACTTCGCCGTGGCCGAGCACCACGTATTTGAGCGAGGTGAGGCCGTCGAGCCCGACCGGCCCGCGCGCATGCAGCTTGTCGTTCGAGATGCCGATTTCCGCGCCAAGGCCGAATTCGAAGCCGTCGGCGAACCGCGTCGATGCGTTCACCATCACGCTTGCCGAGTCCACTTCGCGCAGGAAACGCATCGCGCGGTCGTGGTCTTCGGTGACGATCGCATCGGTGTGGTGCGAACTGTATTCGTTGATGTGCCCGATCGCCTCGTCGACGTTCTCGACCACCTTGATCGCGAGTACCGGCGCGAGGTATTCGGTGCGCCAGTCTTCCCCGGTGGCGTCGACGAGACCGCTCACCTGCGCTGCTTCCAGGACCGCGCGCGCCGCCGCATCCACGCGCAACTCGACTTCCTTCGCCTGGAACGCGCGGGCGAGCGCGGGCAGCGCTTCGGCCGCAATGCCGCGCGCCACCAGCAGCGTTTCCATCGTGTTGCAGGTGCCGTAGCGATGCGTCTTCGCGTTGTCGCAGATGGCCAGCGCCTTTGACATGTCCACGCGGTCGTCGACGTAGACGTGACAGATGCCGTCGAGGTGCTTGATCATCGGCACGCGCGCTTCTTCCATCAGGCGCGCGATCAGGCCCTTGCCGCCGCGCGGCACGATCACGTCGACGTATTCGGTCATCGTGACGAGCTTGCCGACCGCCGCGCGGTCCGGCGTCTCCACCACCTGCACCGCGTCCTGCGGGAGCCCCGCCGATGCCAGCCCTTCGCCGATCAGCTTCGCGAGCGCCGTATTGCACTCGATCGCCTCGGAGCCGCCGCGCAGGATGGTCGCGTTGCCGGATTTGAGACAGAGCGCCGCGGCGTCGATGGTCACGTTCGGCCGCGATTCGTAGATGATGCCGATCACGCCGAGCGGCACGCGCATTTGGCCGACCTGGATGCCGCTCGGACGATACCTCAGGCCGCTGATCTCGCCGATCGGGTCGGCCAGCTTCGCGACCTGCCGCAAGCCTTCCACCATCGTGCTCAGCGCCTTGTCGGAAAGCGTCAGGCGGTCGATGAACGCGGCGTCGTGGCCCTTGTCGCGGGCGCGCGCGAGATCGCGGGCGTTGGCTTCCTTCAGCGCGTCGCGCTCGCGCACGATCGCGTCCGCCACCGCTTCGAGCGCCGCGTTCTTCGCAGCGGTCGACGCCCGCGCCATCGCGCGCGACGCGCTGCGCGCGCGATGGCCGAGATCGGTCATGTACTGGTCGATGTTCATCGTGGGTCTCAACTGTCCTGCCGCCGCCCGGAAAGGGAGCGGTCTTTGCACGAGCGCCGCAACGGGGCGCTTCGGTGCGGGAGCCAAATGCGCCGCAAACGGGACGCCGGATAGGTCATTCTAAGCCGATGCGCGTTTCAGCGACGAGGTCGGCCCGGCGCCGCCGCGCCGCCTGGCGTCCCGCCGCCTGAATGAGCGACGGTCATGGCGAGTTCGAACATGCCGTCCCACGGATTCGGCGGGGGTTCGCTCCCCTTCTGTCCGGTGCTGCCCGACAGCCCTTTCACCTGCCGGTCGAGCTTCGCCGCGAGCGACAGCGCCTTTTCGAGCGCGCTTTCCGTCACGCGCGCGAGCGCCGGGCCGATCAGCCGCTCACGCGGCCCCCAGACGCGATTTTCGCGCAACAGCGTGGCGAGCGGCTTGCCCGCCGCGACGCCGCGCTTGATGCGCAGCAGCGTGCGCACTTCCTCCACGAGCGCCCAGAGCACCAGCACGGCCGCTTCGCCCTCGCCCTTCAGGCCGTCGAGCATGCGCGCGAGCCGCCCGACGTCGCCCGTCAGCATCGCTTCGTTGAGCTTGAACACGTCATAGCGCGCGACGTTCAGCACGGCATCATGGATCTGTTCGAAGGTGAGGACGCTCTCGGCGGGATACAGCAGCCCGAGCTTCTGGATTTCCTGATGCGCGGCGAGCAGATTGCCCTCGACGCGATCCGCGATGAACTGCAGCGCGCGCCGCCCTTCCTCTCCGGGCGCGACGCGCTGGCCCTGCTGCGCGAGCCGTTGTCCGACCCACATCGGCAATTGCGCGCGCTCGATCGGGTCGACCTTGATGGCCACGCCCGCACCGGTGATGGCGGCGAACCACGCGGCCTTCTGCGTCGCGGCGTCGAGCCGCGGCAGCGTGATCAGCGTGAGCACGTCGGGATTGTCGGCGGACGCCATCGTTTTCAGCGCGTCGGCGCCCTCCTTGCCGGGCTTGCCGTTCGGGATGCGCAGCTCGACGAGCTGACGGTCGCCGAAAAGCGACATCGACTGGCTCGCGCCGATGAGGCTGCTCCAGTCGAAATAGCGCTCGACCGTGAACACCGACCGGTCCGTAAACCCGCCCGCCCGGGCCGCCGCGCGGATGCGGTCGCACGCTTCCTGGGCGAGCAGATGCTCGTCGCCGAAGACGACGTACAGGCCCTTGAGGCCTTTGGCGAGGTGCGCGTCGAGCGCGTCGAGCCTGAGTTGCATGGGCGGCGGTTAAAGCGGCGGCGTGGGCAGCGGCGCACGCGGCGCGATGCCCGGCGTCTGCTCGCCCGGAGCCGGATGCAGCGAGCGCACGACCGCGAGCCGGCGCGTCAGCTGGTCGACGGCGTCGTACTGCATGTCGCGATAGAGCAGATCCGCTTCCTGCTGCTTCGCGAGCGCGAACTGGTTGCTGTAGGTCATCGCGCGATTCAGCGCGATCACGCTCGGCGGAATCAGCAGCGTGCCGTCAGCGCCCCTGAGCGAGTAGGTCAGGTTGTACACGAGCTCGTATTCCTGCACGACGCCCTGCGAATTCAGGCTGAGCGTGCGCTGGGCGCGCCCCTCGGAGAGCGACAGGATCGCTTCGGGGCTCTCGGCCGGCTTCACGATCACCGTGTCGCTGCCACCCTGCACCACGCGTTCGAGCCGCGCGACCATCGGTGGCGCGCCGCCCGTAACGGCGAGCCGCTTGAACGCGTAGTCCTGCTGGCCGCGCAACTGGAAGCCACATGCGGACAGCGCCAGCGCGCCGCCGGCGAGCGCCAGAAACGACCGTCTGCTGATGCCCGCACCCTCCGGCGCTTCACGCGCGTCCCCTTCGACGACTTTCCCGCTCACATCGACTCCCATGGTTTTCAAGGCGGCGTCAAACCACCACGTTGACGAGGCGCCCCGGCACCACGACGACCTTCTTCGGCGCGCGGCCTTCCGAGAACTTCGCGAACATCTCGTGCGCGATCGCAGCCTTTTCGATGTCTTCGCGCGGCGCGTCCTTCGCGACCGTCAGCGCGCCGCGCACCTTGCCGTTCACCTGCAGCACGAGCTCGATCTCGGCCTGCTCGAGCGCGCCTTCATCCACCTTCGGCCACGGCGCATCCAGCAATCCGCCGAACTCGCTCGCGTAGCCGAGTTCCGACCACAGCTGGAACGTGACGTGCGGCACGACCGGATACAGCACGCGCAGGAGCACGCCGAACGCCTCGTTGAGCACGCCTGCGCCCGCGTCCTTCGCGCCTTCGACGGCATTGAGCATCTTCATCGCCGCCGACACCACCGTGTTGTACTGCAGGCGGCCGTAGTCGAAATCGGCCTGCTTGAGCACCGTGTAGATTTCGCGGCGCAGCGTGCGCTCGCTGTCGTTCAGCTTCGACACCTCGAGCTTCGCGTGCTGCCTGAGCGCCTCCGCCTGGCCGTGCGCGTATTGCCACACGCGGCGCAGGAACCGGCTCGCGCCTTCGACGCCCGTGCCCGACCATTCGAGCGACTGCTCCGGCGGGGCGGCGAACATCACGAAAAGCCGCGCGGTGTCCGCGCCGTACTGGTCGATGAGCGTTTGCGGATCGACGCCGTTGTTCTTCGACTTCGACATCTTCTCGACGCCGCCCAGCTCGACCGGCTGGCCGTCCGCGATCAGCACGGCGCCGACCGGGCGGCCCTTGTCGTCGTGCGACACGGTGACTTCGAGCGGGTTGTACCAGGTCTTCTTGCCCGCCGCGTCCTCGCGATAGTACGTTTCGTTCAGCACCATGCCCTGCGTGAGCAGGTTCTTCGCCGGCTCGCCGAACTTGACGAGACCCATGTCGCGCATGACCTTCGTCCAGAAACGCGAGTACAGCAGGTGAAGAATGGCGTGCTCGATCCCGCCGATGTACTGGTCCATCGGCATCCAGTAATCGGTGCGCTCGTCGACCATCTTCTTCGCGTCCGGCGCCGCGTAGCGCGAGAAATACCAGGCCGAGTCGACGAAGGTGTCCATCGTGTCGGTTTCGCGCTTCGCCGCCGCGCCGCACTTCGGGCACGCGCAGTTCACGAATGCCTCGGACTTCGCCAGCGGGTTGCCCGTGCCGTCCGGCACGAGATCCTCGGGCAGCACGACCGGCAGATCCTGTTCCGGCACCGGCACGTCGCCGCAACCCGGACAGTGGATGATCGGAATCGGCGTGCCCCAGTAGCGCTGTCGCGAAATGCCCCAGTCGCGCAGGCGCCAGGTGACCTGCTTGTCGCCGAAGCCGGGCGCCTTCAGGTCGGCGGCGATGGCGTCGGTGGCTTGCTCGAACGTGAGGCCGTCGTACTTGCCGCTGTTCACGAGCCGGCCGGCGGCTTTATCCGCATACCATTCTTCCCAGGCGTCGGTCGAATACGTCTTGCCTTCGAGCGCGACGACCTGCCTGATCGGCAACTGGTATTTCTTCGCGAACGCGAAATCGCGCTCGTCGTGTGCCGGCACGCCCATCACCGCGCCTTCGCCGTAGGTCATCAGCACGTAGTTGCCGATCCACACCTCGACTTTTTCCTTCGTCAGCGGATGCGTGACGTAAAAGCCGGTCGGCATGCCCTTCTTTTCCATCGTCGCGATGTCGGCTTCCGCGACGCCGCCGCGCTTGCACTCCTCGATGAACGCCTGCAATCCGGCGTTGTCGCGCGAAAGACGCGTGGCAAGCGGATGCTCGGCGGCGATGGCCGCGAACGTCACGCCCATGATCGTGTCGGCGCGCGTGGTGAACACGCGCAGGAGCTTCGCCTCGCCGTCGATTTCATACGGAAAGCCGAAATTCACGCCGTAGCTCTTGCCGATCCAGTTCTGCTGCATGACCTTCACGCGCTCGGGCCAGCCGAGGCCTTCGAGGTCGGCGAGCAGCTGGTCGGCGTAATCGGTGATGCGCAGGTAGTACATCGGGATTTCGCGCTTCTCGACGAGCGCGCCCGAACGCCAGCCGCGGCCGTCGATCACCTGCTCGTTCGCGAGCACCGTCTGGTCGACCGGGTCCCAGTTCACGGTCCCCGTCTTCTTGTACGCGATCCCCTTTTCCAGCATCTTGAGGAACAGCCACTGGTTCCACTTGTAGTACTCGGGCGAGCAGGTCGCGATTTCCCGCGACCAGTCGATGGCGAGCCCCATCGACTGCATCTGCTTCTTCATGTACGCGATGTTGTCGTACGTCCACTTCGCGGGCGGCACGCCGTTCGCCATCGCGGCGTTCTCGGCGGGCATGCCGAAGGCGTCCCAGCCCATCGGCATCAGCACGTTGCGGCCGTTCATCCGCAGATACCGGTACATCACGTCGTTGATCGTGTAGTTGCGCACGTGGCCCATGTGCAGCTTGCCCGACGGATACGGCAGCATCGAGACGCAGTAGAACTTGGGCTTGGTCGTGGTTTCCGTCGACCGGTACGCGTCTTTCGCGCGCCAGTCGCTCTGCGCGGCGGATTCGACGTCGGCGGGTACGTATTTATCGTGCATGGTGTGGTTGGCTGTTCGGCTGATGCTGGATACTGGCTTGGCCCCGCCGCGGTCGGACGCGCCGGTTCGGACGCGTCGGGCGCGGGGTTGCTCGCCCTGGGGCTCGGGTCTTGTGTCTTGACGGACGCGCCGATCAGGCAAAGGGCGATTATACCGTCCGGCGGCGCGCGGCTCACGCGTGGTCGGCTCGCCACGCGGGCGTATCCGTCGGCGTTGCTGACATTTGGCGACAGGTTTGCGCGGGTTTTGGCCGCGATCGGCGTGAAAGCGCCGCGGGAACGAGTACAAAGCGGAGGCCCGAGCGGTCGGCGCGCAGGCCCGCCGCGCGGCTATTGCGCTTTCCCGGCCTTCGGCTGCGTGACGAACCCGATCCGGTCGAGCCCCGCCTGCTGCGCGGCGCCCATCACCTGCGCGATCACCTCGTAGCGTGTCGCGCTCGACGCCCGCAGGTGAATCTCGGGCCGCGACGCGCGCTTGCCCGCCTCGGCGAACCGCGAGCGCATCTCGTCGGCCGTGACGGGCTTGTCGTTCCAGTAGAGCTTCCCCTCGTCGTCGATTGAAAGGGTGATCGTGTCCGGCGTCTCGCGCACGGCCTGCGACGACACCTTCGGCAAATCGAGCCGGATCGCGTGCGTGAAGAGCGGCGCCGTGATGATGAAGATCACGAGCAGCACCAGCATCACGTCGATGAGCGGCGTCATGTTGATGTCCGCCATCGGCGAGCCGTTCGGTTTCTTTTCGAGTCCGCCGAACGCCATGTTGGTCACTCCCTCTCGCCGCACACGTACGCGTGCAGGTCGTGTGCGAAACCGTCGAGTTCCTCGGAGATCTGCCGCACGAGCCGGCCGAGCACGTTGTACGCGAGCACCGCCGGAATCGCCACGACGAGGCCGAACGCCGTCATGATGAGCGCCTCGCCGACCGGCCCCGCGACATTCTCGATCATCGCCTGGCCGCTCGCCGCGATGCTGACGAGCGCGTGGTAGATGCCCCAGACGGTTCCGAGCAGTCCGACGAAAGGCGCCGTGCTGCCGACCGACGCGAGCAGCACCTGGCCGAATTCGAGGCGCCGCTGCGAGCTGAGCAACGCCTGCCGCAGCGCCCGCAGGACCCGTTCGCTGCGCTCCACGCGCGCAAGCAGCGCGCCGGGCACGTCGGTCTCGGCGGCGCGCCACGCGGCTTCGGCAAGCGGCAGAAAGACGCGCTCGCGGTCCGCCGCCCGCAGGACGGCGATGCCGTCGGCGAGCGTCGCGGCCTGCCAGAAGCGCTGCAGCGCGCGCGGCCCCTGGCGCTTCGCGCGCGCGAGAATCCACGCCTTCACGACGAGAAAACACCAGCTCGCCACCGACATCGCGAGCAGCACCCCGGCGACGCCGTGGGTCACGCCGTCGCCGGATTGCAGGTAGTGGATTACGCCGGTGTCCGCCATGGCCAGTTTTTCGGGACGGCTCAGCGCAGGCCGAGCACGTCCTGCATGTCGAAGAAGCCCGTGTCGCGCTCGGCGAGGAAGCGCGCGGCGCGCAGCGCGCCCTGCGCGTACGAAAGGCGGCTCGCCGATTTATGCGTGATCTCGATGCGCTCGCCGATGCCCGCGAAGAGCACCGTGTGGTCGCCGACGATATCGCCGCCGCGGATGGCGGAAAAACCGATCGTCGACGGATCGCGCTCGCCCGTCACGCCTTCGCGCCCGTACACGGCGCAGTCCTTCAGGTCGCGGCCGAGCGCGTGGGCGACGACCTCGCCCATCGCGAGCGCGGTGCCCGACGGCGCGTCGACCTTGTGACGGTGATGCGCCTCGATGATTTCGATGTCGTAGCCCTCGGCGAGCTGCTTCGCCGCAAATTCGAGCAGCTTGAGGGTCACATTCACGCCGACGCTCATGTTCGGCGCGAACACGATGCCGATCTTCTCGCCCGCCGCGCGCAGCTGCGCCTTCTGGGCATCGTCGAAGCCGGTCGTGCCGATGATCATCTTCACGCCGTGGCGCACGGCCGCTTCCAGGTACTCGAGCGTGCCCGCGGGCCGCGTGAAGTCGATCAGGAACTCGGCGTCGGCGAACACGCGCTCGACGTCGTCGGTCAGCGCGACGCCCGTCGCGCGGCCGAGGAACGCGCCCGCGTCCTGGCCGAGCTGCGGCGAGCCGGGGCGGTCGAGCGCGCCGGCGAGCGTGGCGTTCGCATCGTCGAGAACGGTTTCGATCAGCATCCGGCCCATGCGGCCGGATGCGCCAGCGATGGCGATTTTCATGGCTGTCTCACGTGATGGCGTGTGATGGCGTGGATCGGAACGGCACGCGCGCACGGCGCGCCCTTCCACGGAGAGGGACAGCAGGACACCCCTGCCCGTTCCCGATTGAATTGCTTCAGTTGCTCGGATTGCCTTGCGACGGCAGGTAGAACTGCGTCTGGCCGGCCGCATTGGCGGGTGCCGGCGCCGGCGACGTGCTGCCCGGCCCGACCGCGCTGCTGTCCGGAATGTTGATCTGCTGCGGCTGACGCTTCAGCTGGATCTGCGAATTGCCGGGGCTCGCGATGCCCGGCGCCTGACCCGCCGTTTGCGGCACATGCACGCGCGAGGACGACTGAACCCGGCCGGTGGGCGACTGCACGGCCGTGGTCGCGCGATTGGCGGCCTGCGCGGCCTGCTGGTTCGCGTCGCCCGCGAACGCGGCCGAGGTGTCCGGATCGATGGACGGCTCGGCGGGCGGAGCCGTGACCGCCGCGGTCGCGCCAGACGCGGCCGGCGCGCCCGACGCCGCGGTCGCCGCAGACGCCGTGACGACCGCCGGCGCGGCCGTCGCCGCTGCGAGCTTGCGGCCCTTGTCGCCGTCGATTTCGGCGAGCAGTTCCAGGTTCGACGGCAGGTTTTCGCCGCCCGCCCAACTGGTCACGCGGTCGCCCGCGAAGTGAACGACGAAGTCACGCTGCTGGACCACCGACGTCGAGCCGCGCTTGAAATAGAACACGTAATCCCAGCGGTCGGCGTGGAACATGTCCGTGAGGAGCGGCGTGCCGAGCAGCGCCTTCACCTGGTCCCGCGACATGCCGATCTGCATCTGGCTCGCGGCTTCCTGCGACACGAAATTGCCCTGCACGACGGTGATCCGGTACGGCGTGATGCTCTGCGCGATACGCTGCGTGACGCTGTCGTAGGCCGTGCAGCCGGCGAGTGCGGCGGCCAGTGCGGCAGCGATCAAGGTTCCCCGCATACGACGGCTCTCCCGGCGATTCAATAAAGATTTTGGAAACATTTCACCCTTCACGCGAGGCGTTTTCAGGCCGCGCTATTTCGTTCGAAGATGACCGGAACGGTAAAAACGCATTACTATGAGAACCTTGAATTGTACTCTAGGGATGCCTAGCCATGACCAATCCCTCCGATCTCAAAAATATCGGGCTCAAGGCGACCCTGCCGCGCCTCAAGATTCTGGAGATCTTTCAGCACAGCCCCGTGCGCCACCTGACGGCCGAAGACGTGTACCGGAACCTGCTTCACGAAGAGCTGGATATCGGTCTCGCGACTGTGTATCGGGTGCTGACGCAATTCGAGCAGGCCGGTTTGCTGACGCGCAGCAATTTCGAATCCGGCAAGGCTGTTTTCGAACTGAACGAGGGGACGCATCACGACCATCTGGTGTGCCTCGACTGCGGCCGTGTGGAAGAGTTCTTCGACGGTGAAATCGAGAGCCGCCAGCAGGCGATCGCGAAGGAACGCGGCTTCAAGCTGCACGAGCATGCGCTCGCGCTGTATGGCGCGTGCACGAAGGAAAACTGCCCGCATCGCAAGCACTGACATCCGCCGACGCCCGCTGACACCACCTGACACGCGGTCGCGGCGCGACAAAAAAAGAAACCGCCGCCCATCGGCTCGATGGGCGGCGGTTTTTTCATGCTTCATGCGACCTGCTTGTCCGCGCAGGCGCCGCTGAGCACGTAGCGCTCGGGCAGGTCGATTTCGTCGCAGTTCGGCTCGCTGCCGCCCCGGTCGACGACGATGAAATCGCCCTCGCGCTCCAGCACGATCAGCGGATGATGCCAGACGCCGCGCGCGTAGTTGACGCCCTGCCAGCCGCGCGTGTGAAACGCGCGCAGCCCCGCCGGATCGAACTCGCCCGCCGGCGCCACCACGATCAGGCATTTCACGCCGCCAAGCGGCAGGAACGCCTGGCTGCCGAGCGGATGCCGCTCCATCATCGAAATTTCGACCGGCTGCACCCGCGGCTGCCCGCGAAACACGTTGATGAGCGGGCGGCCGCCGCCGTCGCGGCCCACATCGACGCGGGCCAGATCGTGGAAGCGCTCGGTCGTGCCGCCATTGATCGGGAAATGGCGGGCGCCGTCCAGTTCGATGACGTCGCCGAACGGCGCGAACGCCTCGCGCGTCAGGAGTTCCAGCGTGAGCGATTTCATGGCGTCTTACTCGATGTCGCCGAAGATGCGCAGCCGCGACACGCCGCCATCCGGGAAGATGTTGAAACGCACGTGCGTCACGGGGCCGAGCGCCGCGACTTCCTGCTCGAAGCGATGCACGTTGTCCATCGCCAGCTTCTGCTCGGGCAGGAGCACGGGCCAGAACATCGCCTGCGTGACAAGCGACTCGTCGGTGCCGCCCGCGACGCGGGCCGCCTGCAGGGAGCAGCGGTCGGGGAAATTGCCCTTGAAATGCGCCGTGTCGACTTCGATCGCGCGGATCACGCCCGGGTGCGCCAGCGCGACGATCGCCCAGTCGTTGCCCGGCTCGCGGCGGCGGCGCGTCTCCCAGCCGTCGCCCATGTTCACGCCGCGCCCCGGCATCAGCATTTGCGAGGCCGGCCCAAAGTGCTGGTTGTTCGCCGCGACCAGGTACGCGCCGTTTTCAATCGCGGCGAGGTCGTGCAGCGTGCCGCGCGCGACACGCGACCAGTCGGCCTTCGGCTGGCCGTACACGCGCAGCCGCGCGATGCCGCCGTCCGGGTAGATGTTCACGCGCAGGTGCGTGTACGCGCGCGCGTCGGCGATGTCGAGATAGTGGTGGCGGTTGCCCTGCAGCGTCGTCGCGGGCACGATCTCGCGCCAGTCGCCGTCTTCCTGCGGGTTCGGGCTGTCGCTCGTGCACGCCTCGATCGATGCGGCCGGCGGGAAGTTGCCGGTGAAGTGGCTCGTATCGATGTCGATGCCGTGAATCGTGCCCGGCCGCGCCAGCTTCACGATGCAGAAGTCGTGGCCCGTCGTGCGCTTGCGGCGCGTCTCCCAGCCGTCCATCCACTTGCCGTGGTCGTCGTATTTGCTGGGGATGAACACCGCCGGCTGCGGATCGAGCATGCGCTCCTTCGGCGCGAAGAATTCGTCGCTCGCGAAGAGTGCCGCAGCGCCCAGCCGCGGATCGGCGAGATTCATGTAGCGGCGCGTGAAGGCGGGAGCGTCGGCGTCGAGGATCGGGTTTGCCATGATGGTCGGTTCCTTGAAATCGGTTGAGTGGTGAGGGTTACGCCGCGTGCGCGGTTTCGTGGGTGCCCGCGTTTTTCGGCGCCGGCACGAAGAGGAAGTCGGCGTCCTGATCGAGCACGCGCTTGGCGCGAGCCCGGTCGATATCCTTTTCCCAGACAGCCACGACGACCGTCGCGACGCAGTTGCCGATCAGGTTGGTCACGGCACGCGCGATGCCGACAAACCAGTCGACCGGAAGGATCAGCACGAGGCCGAGCACGGGGATGGCGGGAATCGCGGAGAGCGTCGCGGCGAGAATCACGATCGCGGAGCCCGGGATGCCGTGCGCGCCCTTCGAGGTCACGAGCGACACGAGCACGACGACGATCAGGTCGTGGATCGAGAGCGGCGTGTTGGTCGCCTGGGCGATGAAGATGACCGCGAGCGTGAGATAGATCGAAAAGCCGTCGAGGTTGAACGAGTAGCCGGTCGGGATCACGAGCCCGACGGTGGAATCCTTCACGCCCATCCATTCGAGCTTGCGCATGATCTGCGGCAGCACCGCATCCGACGAAGCCGTGCCGAGCACGATCGACAATTCTTCGCGCAGGTAGCGCACGAGCTTGAAGATGGAAAAGCCCGCCAGCCGCATCACGATGCCGAGCACGACGAATACGAACAGGAAGCAGCTCGCGTAGAACACCACGACGAGCATGCCGAGCTGCTTCAGCGAATCGACCCCGTACTTGCCGGTCGTGAACGCGATCGCGCCGAGCACGCCGAGCGGCGCGAGCTTGATGATGAACCCCATGATGCGGAAAAACACATGCGACAGTTCCTCGATCACCCCCGACACGACGCGTCCCTTCGCACCGAGCAGCGAGAGCGCCGCGCCGAACAGCACGGAAAACACGAGCACTTGCAGGATGTCGCCCTTCGCGAAGGCGTCGATCGCGGTATCGGGGATGATCTTCAGCAGGAAGCCGGCCGTGTCTTTCAGGCCCTTCGCGTGTTCCGTGTAGGTGGTGAGCGAGGCGGCATCGAGCGAATGCAGGTCGACGTTCATGCCCGCGCCGGGACGCGTGAACCAGGCGAGTAGCGCGCCGATCACCAGCGCGAGCGTCGTCATGATTTCGAAGTAGATCACCGCCTTCAGGCCGACGCGCCCGACTTTCTTCAGATCGCCCGCGCTCGCCATCCCGCTCACGACGACGCAGAACACGATCGGCCCTATCACCATCTTGATGAGCTTGAGGAAGCCGTCGCCGAGCGGCCTGAGCGACTGGCCGAAATGCGGAAACAGCGCCCCCACCACGACACCCACGACCAGCGCAATCATTACCCTGCCAAACAGCGAATTCAGGAATCTCAACACGACCGTTCTCCTCGTCGTCAACTCTCTCTATCGGGACTATCCGGCAACTGTTCCGACTGGTCGGACCAGTGCTGTGATGAGGAATAGTAGGAAACCGATATAGTCCAGTCAAGGACGGCGCGGTACCGGTTTACCCGCGTTATCAACGAACTGCGACGATAGCTGGCAAAGAGTGCAAGACGCCGTGCGAAGCTGCGCCTACAATGGCGGTCAGACCGGGCTAACTTGATTCGTCTTATGAAAAGCGTTCCGCACACCGTCACCGATGCCGCCATCGCGACCATTCGCGAACGGATCGAATCCAGCGTCTATCCGGTGGGGAGCCTGCTTCCGGCGCAGCGGCAGCTTTCAGAGGAACTCGCGATCAGCCGGGCGTCGCTGCGCGAGGCGCTGTCGACGCTCGAAGCGCTCGGCATGCTGCATATCCGGCCGGGCAAGGGGGTCTACGTGAGCAGCGCGCAGGCGACCAGTTCGCACGCGTGGCGCTTCGCCGACCAGGCATCGCTGCCCGACACCTATCAGATGCGCTTCGCGCTGGAGGGCTTCGTCGCGCGGCTGGCGGCGCATTCGATCGGCGACATCGACATCGCCTGGCTGCAGGACAACCTCGACTCGCTGCAGGGTGCGCTCACCGCGTCGGAACTGGAGGAGGCAGCGCAGCTCGACTTCGCGTTCCACATGCGCATCGTGAGTCTCGCCGGGAACGCGGCCATCGAATCGATCCTGCGCGGCAGCGCCGACATCATGAAGGAAAGCCAGCGGCTGCCGTTCTACCGGCGCGAACTCGTGCTGTCGACGTATCACGAGCACGCGGCGATCGTCGAAGCGCTCAAGGCGCGCGACAGCGAGCACGCGGGGCGCGCGATCGAGACGCATATCGTGAATGCGGCGCAGCGCGCGGGCGTGCATTTTCCGGTGCCGCTGAAGGCCTGACGAAAGCATCAGACGAAAAAAAGCCGCTCCGAGGAGCGGCTTTTTAGTCTGCGCGTGTCGAGCGGCAGAGCGCTCGCCGATTTACTTCGCGTTCGCGAGCGCCACAGCCGTGTCCAGCATGCGGTTCGAGAAGCCCCACTCGTTGTCGTACCAGCTCGACACCTTCACCAGCCGGCCCGACACTTTGGTCAGCGTCGCGTCGAAGGTCGACGACGCCGGGTTGTGGTTAAAGTCGATCGACACGAGCGGCGCGTCGTTGTAGCCGAGGATGCCCTTCAACGCCCCTTCCGACGCTTCCTTCATGATCTTGTTGACTTCGTCGACCGTCGTGTCGCGCGCGGCGATGAACGACAGGTCGACCACCGACACGTTGATCGTCGGAACGCGGATCGCGTAGCCGTCGAGCTTGCCGTTCAGTTCCGGCAGCACGAGGCCCACCGCCGATGCGGCACCCGTCTTCGTCGGGATCTGGCTGTGCGTGGCCGAGCGCGCGCGGCGCAGGTCTTCGTGATACACGTCGGTCAGGACCTGGTCGTTCGTGTACGCGTGGATGGTCGTCATCAGGCCGTTCACGAGGCCGATCTTGTCGTTGAGCGGCTTGACGAGCGGCGCGAGGCAGTTCGTCGTGCACGATGCGTTCGAGATGACCGTATCCGACGCCTTCAGCACGTTGTGGTTCACGCCGTAGACGATGGTCGCGTCGACGTCCTTGCCGCCCGGCGCCGAGATGATCACCTTCTTCGCGCCGCCCTTGATGTGCGCGCTCGCCTTTTCCTTCGTCGTGAAAAAGCCGGTGCACTCCATCACCACGTCGACGTTCAACTCGCCCCACGGCAGTTCCGCCGGGTTGCGGTTGGCGAGCACGCGGATCTTGTCGCCGTTCACGACGAGGTAGTCGCCGTCCACTTTCACATCGCCCGGGAACTTGCCGTGCGCCGTGTCGTATTGCGTCAGGTGCGCGTTCGTCTTGGCGTCGCCGAGATCGTTGATCGCGACGATCTCGATGTCATGCTTCTTGCCGTTTTCATAGAGGGCGCGCAGCGTGTTGCGGCCGATCCGGCCGTAGCCGTTGATTGCAACGCGAATCGTCATGGTCTATCTCCTGATGGCTGAAAAAATACTTCCAGTTCGCGGGGCGCCTGGGGCTTCGGTTGAACTCAGACGCCGGCGAGCGCGGCCCGGGCCGTCTCGACGACGCGCTCGACGGTAAAGCCGAAATGCTTGAAGAGCGCGCCGGCCGGTGCGGATTCGCCGAACGAATCGATGCCGACCACGCCGCCTTCCAGACCTACATACTTGCGCCAGAAATCCGTCACGCCGGCTTCGATCGCCACGCGCACGACGCCCTTCGGCAGCACGCGCTCACGGTACTCGGCGTCCTGCCTGTCGAAAACATTGGTCGACGGCATCGACACGACGCGCGCGCCGATGCCTTCCTGCGCGAGCTTCTCGACGGCTTCCATGGCCAGTTGCACTTCCGAACCCGTCGCAATCAGGATGATCTTGCGCGCGGGGATGTCGTCGTTCCAGTCGCGCAGCACGTAGCCGCCCTTCGCGATGTTCGCGATCTGCACGTCGTTGCGCGGCGAGAACTGCAGGTTCTGGCGGCTGAAGATCAGCGTCGACGGACCCTGATGCCCGATCGCCTCGGTCCAGGCCACGGCCGTCTCGACCGTGTCGGCGGGACGCCACGTCGTGAGTTGCGGGATCAGGCGCAGGCTCGACACGTGCTCGATGGACTGGTGCGTCGGGCCGTCTTCGCCGAGACCGATCGAGTCGTGCGTAAACACGAAGATCGAGCGCGACTTCATCAGCGCGGCGACGCGCAGCGCGTTGCGGCTGTAGTCCGAGAACGTGAGGAACGTGCCGCCGAACGGACGGTAGCCGCCGTGCAGCGCCATGCCGTTGATGGCCGCGCTCATGCCGAATTCGCGCACGCCGTAGTTGATGTGATTGCCCCACTGGATGCCCTTCGCGTCCGGGTTGGCGTTTTCCGCGTCGCCGGCTGCGCGCACGGGCCTGGACGCCTTCCAGTTCGTGAGGTTCGAGCCCGTCAGGTCGGCGGAACCGCCGAGCAGTTCCGGCAGCGCGGCAGCGAGCCCTTCGAGGGCCTGCTGCGACGCCTTGCGCGTGGCAACCGTTTCGGCCCGCTCGTTCGCGCCTTCGATGATCTTCTTCACGTCCGCCGCCCAGCTCGCCGGCAGATCGCCGTTCATGCGGCGCGTGAATTCGGCGGCCTCTCCCGGATGCTTCGCGCGGTAGGCGTCGAACGCCTTGTTCCACTGCGCTTCCAGGTGCGCGCCCTGCTCCTTCGCGTCCCACGCCGCATAGACTTCCTGCGGGATCACGAACGGCTCGTACGGCCAGCCGATCGCGGCGCGCGTGTCGGCGATTTCCTTCGGTCCGAGCGGCGCACCGTGCGCGTCGTGGCCGCCCGCCTTCGTCGGCGCGCCCTTGCCGATCACCGTGCGGCAGCAGATCAGCGTCGGCTTGTCCGACTTCTTCGCTTGCGCGATGGCCGCGTCGACCGCGTCGACGTCATGGCCGTCCACCGCGCGGATCACGTTCCAGCCGTAGGCCTCGAAGCGCTTCGGCGTGTCGTCGTGGAACCAGTGCTCGACGTGGCCGTCGATCGAGATGCCGTTGTCGTCGTAGAGCGCGATCAGCTTGTTCAGCCCGAGCGTGCCCGCGAACGAGCACGCCTCGTGCGAAATGCCTTCCATCAGGCAGCCATCGCCGAGAAACACGTATGTATGGTGATCGACGATCGATGCGCCGTCCTTGTTGAACTCGGCGGCGAGCAGCGCCTCGGCGAGCGCCATGCCGACCGCGTTCGCGAGACCCTGGCCGAGCGGCCCGGTGGTCGTCTCGACGCCCGCCGTCATGCCCACTTCCGGATGGCCCGGCGTCTTCGAGTGCAACTGGCGGAAGTTCTTCAGCTCCGACATCGGCAGATCGTAGCCGGTCAGGTGCAGCAGCGAATACAGCAGCATCGAGCCGTGCCCGTTCGACAGCACGAAGCGGTCGCGGTCGGCCCAGTGCGGGTTCTTCGGGTTGTGCTTCAGGTGGCGCGACCAGAGCGCGACGCCGATTTCCGCCATGCCCATCGGCATGCCCGGATGGCCGGAATTGGCTTGTTGAACGGCATCCATCGACAGCGCGCGAATCGCGTTGGCCATCAGGGCGGTTTGGCTGGAGGTCGGGGTCGTCATGTCGGGTTCGGTAAGTCCTGAAATGATCCTTGGGTGTTTCTGGATGACGCCGGGCGGCCGCGAAACCACGTGTTCAGGACCCGGAACGACGAGAAACGAGGAGGATCGGGGGACCGTCATTCTAACAGACAGGCCTGATTGACATTACGCGAATGGCGTCTTCTGCCGGTACATCGGCGGACCGCCCGCGCGTCGCCGCACACGCGCCGTGCCGTGGACAGCGGGCACGGTCCCTGCATCGTGGCACGCGTGCGTGAACGTCTGCCGCGGCGGCGTATCGAAGGGGTGAAACGGCGCGCGCCGGGCGCTTTCCCCCATGTTTGCGCGTGATTGCGGGCGGACAGCGTCCGCCCGCCGGCGCGTGCGGAGCATGCCGGCGAGCGCCGCGTGGACGGCGTTTTCCGTCGAAACGTCATGGCACAATGCATGCTCCCCGCTCTGGCTCCAAGGAGTATTCCCGATGACCGATCCTCGCCCGGCCGACGTGCCCTGGTTGACGCCCTACCTGACCGTGCGCGACGCGCGCGTCGCCACCGGCTTCTACGAGCAGGCGCTGGGGTTCGTCGTGCGGGACAGTGTCCACGACGACGGCGCGATCATCCACGTCGAAATGACCTATCGCGGACAATTGATCCTGATGTTCGCGCCCGAGGGCGCCTACGGTTCGCAGGCGCGTACGCCGAAGAGTTCGGGCATGATGGCGCCGCAGTCGTTCTATTTGTATGTCGACGACGTGGACGCGACCTATGCCCGCGCGCTCGCCGTCGGCGCGAAGCCGCTGATCGAGCCGCAGGACCAGTTCTGGGGCGACCGCTTCGCGCAGTTCGAGGACCCGGACGGCTATCGCTGGGCGATCGCGCGGCACCTGAACTAGACCGGTGCCGGCGGCGCAACGCTGCGATGTTTCGCCGCACCCGCAACGCGCAATGTGCACTGCGCATTGCGCACTCAACCCTTTCACGCCCGCCTTGCCATTGGCCGGCGCGCACCCCGAGCCGGCCGCCGGCGATCCATGACATGCCACGCTTCTTTGTCGACGGCCCGCTCGCCGCGGGCGACACCCTTCCCCTTCCCGACGACGTCGTGCGACACGTCCACGTCCTGCGCCTGCAAGCGGGCGAGCCCGTCACGCTTTTCAACGGCGCGGGCGGCGAGTATCGCGCCGAGCTGACGGATATCGCGAAACGCACGGTGCTCGCGCGGATCGGCGAGCATATCGACCGCGAAGCCGAGCCGCCGTACCGGGTGACGCTTGCGCAAGGCATCGCGGGCGGCGACAAGATGGACTGGCTGATCGAGAAGTCCGTCGAACTGGGCGTGGCGGCGGTGGCGCCGCTGACGGCGGAACGCGGCGTCGTGCGTCTCGCGGGCGAGCGCGCGCAAAAGCGGCAGGCGCACTGGCAGGCGCTCGTGCGCGCGGCGTGCGAGCAGTGCGGCCGCAACCGGATTCCGGATGTCGCGCCGCCTCGCGACCTGCACGCGTGGCTCGATCAGTTGCCGGCTGCCGTCGACGGCGAACTGCGCCTGCTCCTTTCGCCGCGTGCCGACGTGGATTTCGCGTCGCTGCCGGCGGCCGCGCCCGCCGCGCCGGTGACGCTGCTGATCGGCCCCGAAGGTGGGTGTTCGGCGGCGGAGGAAGCGGCGATCGTCGGTGCGGGTTTCGCGGCGCTCTCGCTCGGGCCGCGCATCCTGCGCACGGAGACGGCGGGGATCGCGGTGCTGGCGGCGTTTGCGGCGCGGTGGGGCGGGTGGTGAGTTCGGGCGTCGCCGGCGAAATGCGCAGCTAGCGCAGGCAGGCGTCCGGCGGCACGGCCAGACGGGCAAGACGGCGACGGAGACGGTCAACAAAAAAGCCGGTCATCGAATCGATGACCGGCTTTCTGCTGAAGCGAACGACATCCGCCCGTCAGGCAGACAACTCAGGCGAACGAGTAGAACACCCGGAACGCCACGCGCCGCTCGGCCCAGAATTCGGCGGCTTCGCGGAACACGTCGAGCAGCGTCTCGCGCCCTTCCTTGTCGAACTTCTGCGCGATCGGCAGCGCTTCGAGCACGATCACGAAGCCCGGCTGCGAACCTGCCTTCTGCACGAGATCGGTCAGGCAATCGTAGAGCGCGTCGTAATTCTTGCCGAAATGCTTGGGAAACAGGAACGAAGTCGCAATGGTTTCGAGCACTTCCTGCTTGCTCTGCGCCTGCCCGCAATAGGCATACAGAAAGTGCTGGCCGAGCCGGTTCGCCTCGTCGGCCAGTTCCTGCACGCGAAACGCGCGTATCGACTGCACGATGTTCGATCGCACCGTCCTGAAAAGACTCATAGACCCCTCGTCCAATGGAGACAGCGCCGGGTTCGGTTCGTCGTCGGGTCTGTTGTCGTGTTCAGTCGTGCGCAGCCGCAGTACTCGCTGGAACAGGTTGCCATCGCCGGTGGCGAAAAGATCACCCGCCGCACCGTTGCCGTGCGCGTAGATGTTGTCGCTCATTCCGTTCATCCCGAAGTTATCCCGCAATGCGTTTAAAACTGGCGTAATGATCGCCGGAGTAATAACAGTCATCGATCTGCCGCCGGGGTCCACCACACACGATCCGGCGTGCGCCGCGGTTGCGGGCTCGCGGCGTGGGGACGGTGTATTCGTGGTAGTAGCCGCGCGGGTGCGGCGGAAGCAAACGCTCGCGGTTGCCGAATACGACGCCGTCTTTCTCGAACGGGAACGGACCGCCTGCCTCGATCCGCTGCAGCGTCTCGACGGCCTGTTTCGGCAACTGCGAGCGGGTGACGGTTCCGAGACCGTCCGCTTCGCCCTGCCTGGCCTCCTGCGTACGCGGCGCAACCGAGGCGTCCGGCTGGATCGAAAGCGCCTGGACCCCGGCCGCGGCACTCGCAGCGGCCGCCGGCTCAAGCGTCTCGCGGCCGTGTTCGCCTTTCCCACAGCCGCCCAGAGCCACGCAAAGCGCGATGAGGCAGTGAAGAAACCACGTGCGCTTCACGAAGCAATGTCCCCGCGAAAAACCAAGAATTCGACGCCCATGAAAGACGTAAGGGTATCGCTAATGCCCCCCGGAATCAACGCTCGGCCGGGAAATGGAAGCGCTCCGGCCCCTGGAGCCTTGCGTCGCGGGCGATCGGCAAACTTGTCCGAAACTCTTTTTTAGCCCGAATCTGAGAGATTTTTATCTCACTCACGATAATAATTCGACCCAGGCAAGGCTCAGAAGCCCGAAGCAGGCATCGCCTCTCTTGCGGACGGTTTCGCGGCGATCGCCGTCGCCATTGCTGTTTGGAGGAGACGCAAATCCCCTTGCATGCCTCGGGCGTGCCGGATGTCCGGCACGCTTTTTTTTTCGTTCTGGGGATCGAGGCCAGAGATCGGGGAAATGCCGCGACGGCGCGCGCCGCCGCGGATTGGCCGGCCGGGCTCGTCGCGAGCCCGCCGGATCAGCGCGTGGCGTAGGCGTCCGCCACCAGCAGCGCCGTCATGTTGACGATGCGCCGCACCGTCGCCGACGCGGTGAGCACATGCACCGGCTTCGCCGCGCCGAGCAGGATCGGCCCGATCGCGATGTTGTTGCCCGCCGCCACCTTCAGCAGGTTGTACGAGATGTTCGCCGCATCGATGTTCGGCAGGATCAGCAGGTTCGCGTCGCCTTCGAGCGTCGACTCGGGAATGATGTCCTTGCGCAGGTTCGAGTCGAGCGCCACGTCGCCGTGCATTTCGCCGTCCACTTCCAGCTCCGGCGCGCGTTCCTTCAGAATGGCGAGCACGTCGCGCATCTTCTGCGCGGTCGGCGCGTTGCTCGTGCCGAAGTTCGAATGCGACAGGAGCGCGATCTTCGGCGCGATGCCGAAGCGGCGCACTTCCTCGGCGGCCATGATCGTGATTTCTGCGAGTTGCTCGGGCGTCGGATCGACGTTCACGTGCGTATCGACGAGGAAAATCTGCCGGCCCGGCAGAATCAGCGCGTTCATCGCGGCGTACACCGTCGCGCCTTCCTTCTTGCCGAGCACCTGGTCGATGAAATGCAGATGCCGATGCGTCGTGCTGATCGTGCCGCAGATCATGCCGTCGGCTTCGCCCTTCTTGACCAGCATCGCGCCGATCAGCGTGGTGCGGCGGCGCATTTCCAGCTTCGCCATCTGCGCGCTGATACCCTTTCGCGCCATCATCGAGTGATAGGTCTGCCAGAAGTCGCGATAGCGCTCGTCGTGATCGGTGTCGACCACGCTGAAATCCGCGCCCGGCGTGAGCCGCAGGCCGAATTTCTGAATGCGCTGCTCGATGACGGCCGGCCGGCCGATCAGGATCGGCCTCGCGATCTTCTCGTCCACGGCAATCTGCACCGCGCGCAGCACGCGCTCTTCCTCGCCCTCCGCGAACACGATGCGCTTCTTCTCCGGCTCCACGCTGCGCGCGAGCTGGAACACCGGCTTCATCGTCGTGCCGCTGTGGTAGACGAACTGTTGCAGATGCTGCTCGTAGGCGTCCATGTCCTCGATCGGACGCGTGGCCACGCCCGAATCCATCGCCGCACGGGCGACGGCCGGCGCGATCTTCACGATCAGGCGCGGATCGAAGGGCTTCGGAATCAGGTACTCCGGACCGAACGACAGATCCTGGATGCCGTAAGCCGTCGCGACGATATCGCTCTGCTCCTGGCGTGCCAGTTCCGCGATCGCGTTCACCGCCGCGATTTCCATCTCGCGCGTGACGGTGGTCGCGCCCGCGTCGAGCGCGCCACGGAAGATGAACGGGAAGCAGAGGACGTTGTTGACCTGGTTCGGGTAATCCGTGCGGCCGGTGGCGAGCACGGCGTCGGGACGCACCTGCAGCGCGACTTCCGGCAGGATTTCGGGCGTCGGGTTGGCGAGCGCGAGAATCAGCGGCTTGTCCGCCATGCCCTTCACCATTTCCGGCTTCAGCACGCCGCCGGCCGACAGGCCGAGGAACACGTCGGCGCCGTCGATCACCTCCACGAGCGTGCGCGCGCTGGTTTCGCGGGCGAAGCGCTCCTTGTCCGGGTCCATCAGCTCGACGCGGCCCTTGTAGACGACGCCCGCCAGATCCGTCACATAAATGTTCTCGAGCTTCATGCCGAGATCGACGAGCAGGTCCAGGCACGCGAGCGCCGCAGCACCCGCGCCGGACGCGACGAGCTTCACCTCGCCGATGTGCTTGCCGACCACCTTCAGCCCGTTGGTGATCGCCGCCGCGACGACGATGGCGGTGCCGTGCTGGTCGTCGTGGAAGACCGGGATCTTCATGCGCTTCCTGCATTCCCGCTCGACGATGAAGCAGTCCGGCGCCTTGATGTCTTCCAGATTGATGCCGCCGAAGGTGGGTTCGAGCGCGGCGATCACGTCGACGAGCTTGTGCGGGTCCATCTCGTTCAGCTCGATGTCGAACACGTCGATGCCGGCGAACTTCTTGAAGAGCACCGCCTTGCCTTCCATCACCGGCTTCGACGCGAGCGGCCCGATGTTGCCGAGCCCGAGCACCGCCGTGCCGTTCGTGACCACGCCGACCAGGTTGCTGCGCGCGGTGAAGCGCGCGGCGTTCAGCGGATCTTCGACAATCGCTTCGCACGCGAACGCGACGCCCGGCGAATACGCCAGCGCGAGGTCGCGCTGGTTGATCATCTGCTTGGTCGGCGCGATGGCGATCTTGCCGGGGGTCGGGAATTCGTGGTAATCGAGCGCAGCTTCGCGCAATTTGGTATTGGCGGGTGTCGTCATGAGGCGGGCTAGCAGTGCGAGATTAGAATAGAAGTTCGAACGCATTGTAGCGCCATTCCCGCGCCAACTCGGGTTGCAATCCATGCAATTCGGGTGCAACTGTCGCGACTTGATCTGGCTGAAAGCGTAGTGCCGACAAGGCTCCGGCGGTGTCAATTGCGTTCAACGAGATGCAACGCGCAGGGATCGTCTGCATTTTTTGCGCGCCGATGTCCATTCCAAGATTCCTAATTCGCCTTTCCGGGCTCACGATGCTCTCCGAGTTTTCACTGATCGAACGTTTCTTCGCGCGCCGGGCCGCAACGCCCCGCGTGCGCAACGACGCGCCGCTTGCGCCGCGTGCGGCGCTCGGCATCGGCGACGATTGCGCGCTCATCGCCCCGCCCGCGGGCCAGCAGCTCGCGATATCGACGGACATGCTGGTCGAAGGCCGGCACTTTTTCGCCGACGTCGATCCGCATGCGCTAGGCCACAAGGCGCTCGCCGTGAACCTGTCGGACCTGGCCGCGATGGGCGCGGCGCCGCGCGCGTTCACGCTCGCGCTCGCGCTGCCGCGCGCCGACGAACGCTGGCTCGAAGCCTTCAGCGACGGCCTCTTCGCGCTCGCGGAGCGCTTCGACTGCGAGCTGGTCGGCGGCGACACGACGAGCGGTCCGCTCAATATCTGCATCACCGTGTTCGGCGACGTGCCGTCGCATGCTGCACTGCGACGCGACGCCGCGCGGCCCGGCGACGACATCTGGGTATCCGGCATGCTCGGCGATGCGCGGGCGGGACTCGGCGTCCTGCGCGGCGAATGGCGCGTGGAAGACGACGCGTCGGCCGCGTACCTCAAGCGCGCGCTGGAGCGCCCGGAGCCGCGCGTCGCGCTGGGCCTCGCGCTTCGCGGCGTCGCGCACGCGGCCCTCGACATCTCCGACGGCCTCGCCGGCGACCTCATGCATATCCTGAAGCGCTCGGGCGTGAGCGCGGTCGTGAACGCGGACGCCGTGCCGTGCTCGGCCGTGCTCTCGGGACTGCCGGTCGACGCACGCCGCGCATGCGCGCTCGCCGGCGGCGACGATTACGAGCTGTGCTTCACGGCGCCCGCCGGCGCGGCGCCGGAGATCGCGCGGATCGGCGAGCGCGTGGGCGTGCCGGTTACGCGCATCGGTACAATCGAGCCCGTTCCTGCCGCCGGGCGCGCGCCGTCCATTGCGTGGCGCGATGCCGGGGGCGCTCCGCTTTCCCTGACCTTGCAAGGCTTCGACCATTTTCATGCAGACTGACCCGTCGATCGCGGACGACCCCCTCGATCCCGCTCCGAAACCGCGCAGGGCGAGCGCGCGCTTCATGCTGACGCACCCGCTGCACATCCTGTCGCTCGGGTTCGGCAGCGGGCTGTCGCCGATCGCGCCCGGCACCGTCGGCACGCTGTTCGCATGGGTGTCGTTCGTCGCGCTGACGCAATATCTGACGGTCGCCGAATGGGGCGCGCTGATCGTGATCGGCTTTGCGGCCGGCTGCTGGTTCTGCGGCTTCACGGCGACGAAGATGGGCGTGGCCGATCCGTCGCCGGTGGTGTGGGACGAGATCATCGCGTTCTGGCTCGTGCTGCTGCTCGTCACGCCGGCCACGTTCGTCGGCCAGCTGTGGGCGTTCATCGTGTTCCGCTTCTTCGACATGGTGAAGCCGCCGCCGATCCGTCATTTCGACCGCCATTTGAAAGGCGGTTTTGGCATCATGTTCGATGACATCGTCGCCGCGTTCTTCACCCTGCTCGTCATCGCGCTCTGGCGCATGACGGTCTGACGAGCTTTCATTCCACCGCCGCGCCTTTCGAGACACCGCCATGGCTACCGATACCGTCGTTCACCAACTCGCGATCCGCGTGGGCAACAAGCTGCGCGACGAACGGCTCATGCTCGCCACCGCGGAATCGTGCACGGGCGGCATGGTCGCCACCGCGATCACCGATATCTCGGGCAGCAGCAACTGGTTCGAGCGCGGCTTCGTCACGTACTCGAATCTGGCGAAGACGGAGATGATCGGCGTGCCGGCGGCGCTCATCGACCAGCATGGCGCCGTGAGCGAGCCGGTCGCGAAGGCGATGGCGGAAGGCGCGCTGCGCAACAGCCGCGCGCAGGTGTCGGTGGCGATTACGGGTGTCGCGGGGCCGGCGGGCGGCAGCGACGCGAAGCCGGTCGGCACCGTTTCGTTTGCATGGAGCAACCGGCTGCACACGGCCGTCGAGACGCAGCTTTTCAAGGGCGACCGGGAGCAGGTCCGCACGCAGGCCGCCGTTCACGCGCTGCGCGGGCTGCTGGAACTGCTCGACCGGCGCGAGAAATAGAACAAGCAGAACAGGCGGGACGGCCCGCTTCGCGCCGCAGCCGTGCTCTCGCTGCGCGCTGGACGATGAACCGCTTCGCGAGCCGGGCGCCTGCGCTCAGCGGTACGCGTTGATCGTATCGCGCGTTTTCCTTGCCGCTTCGGCGGCGGCCGGAGCGAAATCGTCGCCGCTGCCGGCGTAGATGATCGCGCGCGACGAATTGATCAGCATTCCCGTGCCGTTCGCGGTGCGCCCGGCGCGCACGGTCGCTTCGACGTCGCCGCCCTGCGCGCCGATGCCCGGAATCAGCAGCGGCATCTCGCCGACAATCCCGCGCACCACCTCGATTTCCTTCGGAAACGTCGCGCCGACGACAAGCGCCAGCTGCCCGCTCGCGTTCCACTTGTCGGCCGCGAGCTGCGCGACGACCTGATAGAGCGGACGCCCGCCCGCCTCCAGAAACTGCAGGTCGGAGCCGCCCGGGTTCGAGGTCCGGCACAGCACGATCACGCCCCGGCCTTCATGCGCGAGATACGGCTCGATGGAGTCGAAGCCCATGTACGGATTCACCGTCACGGCGTCGGCCCGATACCGTTCGAACGCTTCGCGGGCGTACTGCTCGGCGGTGCTGCCGATATCGCCGCGCTTCGCGTCGAGGATCACCGGCAGGCCCGGGTGCGTCTCGTGGATGTGCGCGATCAGCTGCTCGAGCTGGTCCTCGGCGCGGTGCGCCGCGAAATACGCGATCTGCGGCTTGAACGACGACGCATAGGGCGCCGTCGCATCGACGATCGCACGGCAGAAGTCGAAGATCGCGTCCGGCCGGCCCTTGAGCGCTCCGGGGAATTTCGACGGCTCGGGATCGAGGCCCACGCAGAGCAGCGATTGCGTGCGCGTCCACGCGGCGTTGAGAGATTCGATGAAAGACATGGGAGCCCGGGAGGAAGGTGACGATGCCACGCATTTTAACGTGCGCGGCGCCGCAGCCCGCCCCGGCATCGGCCATCTGGCCGCGCGCCTCTGCCTTTGGCGCGCCGCCGCCCGCGCCACGGGTTTTGCGCCCGCCGCACGCCTCTGCCTTCAGCGCGCCGCCGCCCTCGCCCGTGGCTTCGCGCCCGCCGCGTCTCGCGGACGGGAGCGCCGCGCCGCCTCGCCCGTGCGCTCGACGGTGAAGCGGAACTCGCGCGCCAGCTTCTCGCCGGGCGCGAGCACGGTCATGCCGTGCGCTTCGCCGCCGCCCGGCAGGTTCACGGCATTGATCGGGTGATCGACCGGCTCGAAGCAGAAGTAGTCCTCGCCCGGCGGCGCGTACAGCACGTAGTAATCCGTGTTGGCGGAAATCGTCAGGGACAGGCGGCGCTTCGGCCACATCACGCTCGTGCGCCCGCTCCAGCCGGTGAACGCGTTGTTGACCATGGTCGCGGGCATCGGATACGCGACACCGAACTGCCACGCGGGCGGCGCCGGCACGTGCCGCACCGGCAGCCAGTCGTCGCCGCAGAGCCACAGGCCGCCCGCCGCCGCCGACAGTTCCGTGTCCGCCTCGCGCATCAGGAACGGGTGCAGGCCGAGGCCGAACGGCAGCGCGTCGCGGCCGGTGTTCTCGACGTCGAGCGTGACGACGAGCGTCGCGCCGTCGAGCAGATAGGTTTGCGCCGCGCGGTACGAATACGGCTTGCCCGCGCGCCGGTCGAGCGTGAGCCGCACACGCGACGGCTCTTCCTCCTCGGCCTGCCACGCGCCGAGCCAGCCGTCGCCGTGCAGCGGCAGCGGCTCGTCGTCGCGGTTGCGCGGCACGTCGATCGCGCGGCCCGAGAAATTGAAGTGCCCGTTGCCGATGCGGTTCGAATAGGGCAGCAGCGGATAGCACGCGAGCTGGTTCGGATCGGTATCGGGGCGCGGTTCCGCGCACGGGCGGAAGATCGGCACGAGCGCGCCTTCGTGGCGCCAGTCGAAGCGCGTGATGCCGCCGCCGAGCGCCGGCGCCACGTCGAGCCGCAGGTGCGAATTGGCGAGCGTGATGCAGCCGTCGATGGCAGCGCCCCCCATCGCGACCGCCGCCGTGCCCGGCCCGGGCCGTATCGGCGGCTCGGCGGCCGCGGCAAGTTTCGAACGGCGTGCGTTCGCCCCCGCGTTGGAAGACGTCGATGCAGGATTCATTCTTTCCGCTGAACGCGCAACAGTCATGACTCGTGCTCCATCGAGAGGCGACATACCCGGCTGTGCCGGGACGGGACGGGCGGCGCGTCGTTTGCGCGCCGCCTCGGGCTTTTCTTCATGTGCGGCCGGAAAAGACCGGCTCCGCGACGCCGCGTGCCGCCGGCGTCGCGATGAACACGCCGCCGGCGCGCAGGTCGCCTTGCAGCGCCCGGTCGTTCAGGCCGACGCGCGCGCTCGTGATGTACAGCGTGCCGAGCCGCGCGCCGCCGAACGCGACGCAGCTCGGCTGCGCGCTCGGCACCTCGATGCGCGCGGACTCGCGGCCGTCGCTCGCGTAGCGCACGACACGCGCGCCGCCCCACTGCGCGTTCCACAGGCCGCCGTCGCTATCGACTGTCGAGCCGTCGGGCTCGCCGGTCGCGTCGGTCAGCTCCGTGAACACGCGGTCGTTCGCGAACGTCGCGTAGTCGCATACGCGAATCTGCCGGGTCGGCGAATCGCAGTAGTACATCTTCGTGCCGTCGGGGCTGAACGCGATGCTGTTCGAAATCGCGCAATTTGGCAACGGCAGACGCTCGATGGACAAATCGCGGTTCAGCCGGTAGAAGCCGCCGATCGCCTCGGCCTTCTCCACGTCGTGCTTCGTGCCGAACACGAAGCGGCCCTCGCGGTCGCAGCGGCCGTCGTTCACGCGCGTCGGCAGGCCGGGCTCGACCTCGGCGATCGTCTCGATTTCACCCGTCGCGAGATCGAAGAACGCGAGCCGCGACGCGAGGCCGAGCAGCAGGTAGTGCGGGTCCGCGCAGAGCGCCAGGCACGCGAGCCGCTCGGGCATGGCAAACGAGACGCTCTTGCGCTCGCCCGGATCGTAGCGCCACAGCCGCGCGCCCTCGATATCGGTCCAGTAGAGGCGGCCGCTCGCCGCGCACCACGTCGCGCCCTCGCCCAGCGTGCACTTGCTGTCGATCAGGAGCCGCGCGCGCGCCTGCCCGGATGCCGCGCTCATCAGGCCCACCCGCCGTCGACGATCACGTCCTGCGCGGTCATCATGCGGCTGTCGTCGGAGGCGAGAAAGAGCGCCGCGCGCGCGAGATGCGCGGGCAGCAGCTCGCCGTCGATGCACTGGCCTTCCTTGATCGCGCGGCGGCCGGCGTCGTCGAGCCACAGACGCTTCTGCTTCTCCGTCATCACCCAGCCGGGCACCAGCGTGTTCACGCGGATGTTGAACCGCCCGAGATCGCGCGCGAGGCCGCGCGTCATGCCCTGCACGGCCGCCTTCGCCGTCACGTAGACCGGATAGCCGCCGTTCTTGAGCATCCAGCTGATCGAGCCGAGATTGATGATCGAGCCGCCGCCGAGCTGCTTCATGTCCTCGACCACCGCCTGCGCCGCAAAGAACTGATGGCGGATGTTCACCGCGATGCCGGCGTCGTAGAACGCCGGCGTCACTTCTTCGATCGTGTGGCGCTTGTCGTTCGCCGCGTTGTTCACGAGTACGCCGATCGGGCCCAATGCGCTGCGCACATCGGCGATCGCTTTTTGCAGCGCGTCGATATCGGTGAGATCGACGCGCAGGAACATCGGGCGGTGGCGCCCCGCCGCGAGGTCCGCGCCGAGCGTGTCGGCGAGCGCTTCGCCCGCGTCGGTGTCGATGTCGAAGAACGCGACCTTCGCGCCCTGATCGAAGAAGTGTTCGACGAACGCCGCACCGATTCCGGTCGCGCCGCCCGTGACCAGCACCGTCCTGTTCGCGAGGCTGGGGTAGCGCGCAAGCGCGCTGTCGATTGAAGCTGGCATCTTTGCGTTTCCTTCTGACGAATGGTTAGCTGCGGATCAGTCGCGCGCGCCGCGGTTTTTCAGCTGGTCGAGCAGCACTGCCGCCAGCAGGATCGCACCGCGCACGAGGTACTGGTAGAACGCGTCGATGTTGAGCAGGTTCATCACGTTCTCGACGGTGCCCATGATCAGCACGCCGATCACGACACCCGAAATCGTCGCGCGGCCGCCGAGCAGCGACACGCCGCCCAGCACGCACGCGGAAATCACGTTCAGCTCGAAGCCCTGCGCCGCGTTCGGCTGGCCCGAGGTGATGCGCGAGGCGAGGATCACGCCCGCGAGCGCGGTCACGGCGCCCTGGATCAGGAAGATCCAGACGCGCGTGCGCTCGACGTTGATGCCCGCGAGCCGCGACGCCTCCGGATTGCCGCCGATCGCCAGCGTATTGCGGCCGTACACCGTCTGATTGAGCAAAACGCCGAACACGATGAAGCACCCGAGCGTCACCCAGATCGGCAGCGAGATGCCGAGGAGCGAGAGGCCGCCGAGCGCGATGAACGTATCCGACGACACGCCGACCGCCTGCCCGTGCGACACGATGAAGCCGAGGCCGCGCACGATTTCCATCGTCGCGAGCGTCGTGATCAGCGCGTTGATGCGCAGGTAGGCGATCACCGCGCCGTTCACGAAGCCGATCACGGCGCCCGCCGCGACCGCCGCGATGATCGCGATGAACGTGTTGTCCGTCGCGTTGAGCACCATCGCGCAGAGGACGCCCGCGAACGCGATGGTCGAGCCGACCGACAGATCGAAGTCGCGCGAGGCGAGGCAGAACATCATCGTGCACGCGACCATGCCGATCTGCGAGATCGACAGCGCGAGGCCGAGCATGTTTTCGATCGAGAAGAAGTGATCGACCGTCATCGACATCGTGACGAACATCACCACGAAGATCACGATCAGGCTGTACTCGGTGATCTGCTGCCACCACTTCTGCTTGTCGGTTTTCTGCGGGATCAGTGCGTTCGCGACCGATTCGCCCGCCTGGCTGACGATGTTTTCTCTTGCTTGCATGATTCGCTCCGTGTTCCTTGATACCCGTTCAGGCTGCTTTCGCGGTCGTGTCCGACTGCGGCAGCGCGAGACTCAGCACCGACTGTTCGTTCGCCATCTCGCGCGGCAGCTCGCCCGCGATCCGCCCCTGCCGCATCACGACGATCCGGTCGGATACGCCGAGCACTTCCGGCAGTTCCGAAGAAATCATCACGATCGCGCAGCCGCGCTCGGCCAGCTGATAGATGACGTTGTAGATTTCGTGTTTCGCACCGACGTCGATGCCGCGCGTCGGTTCGTCGAGAATCACGACCTTGAGGTCGGGCTCCGCGAGCCAGCGCGACAGGATCGCCTTTTGCTGGTTGCCGCCCGACAGGAAGCGGATCTTCTGCTTGCGGGTCGGCGTCTTGATCTTGAGCAGCTTGATGAAGCGCTCGGCGGTCTGCGCCTCCTTCTTGCGGTCGAGGAAGAATCCCGCGCGCAGGTAATGACGGCGGCACGAGATGTTGATGTTCTCCGCGACCGTCGCCATCGCGATCACGCCCTCTTCCTTGCGGTCCTCCGGACACAGCACGATGCCGTGCCGAATCGCCTCGCCGGTGCTGCGCACCCGGATCGGCTGGCCGTCGAGCGCGATCGTCCCGCCTTTCTTGCGCTCGGCGCCGTAGACGAGGTGCATCAGTTCGCTGCGCCCCGCGCCCACCAGCCCGAAGAAGCCGACGATCTCGCCGCGCCGCACCTCGAAGCTCGCCGGGCCGTTCAGCGCGTGCCCTTCCACGTTCGCGACGGAAAAGCGCACCGGGCCGAGTTCGCGGGGCTTGTAGTCGTAGATGTCGCTGATTTCGCGGCCCACCATTTCCGCGACCAGCGTGTCGCGCGGCACCTCGGCCAGCGACAGGTGCGACGCGATCTTGCGGCCGTCGCGGAAAATCGTGCACGTGTTGCACAGCTCGTAGATCTCGTCCATGCGGTGCGAGATGTAGATGAGCGCGCGGTTGTCCGCCTGCAGGTCGCGCACGAGCTTGAAGAGCACCTCGGTTTCGCGGTGCGAGAGCGAACTGGTCGGCTCGTCTAGCGCGATCACCCGCGCGTTGCGCAAAAGCGCCTTGCAGATTTCCACCATCTGGCGCTGCGCGATGGAGAGCTTGCGCAGCTTCGCGTTCGGGTCGAGGTCGACGCCCATCGCCTGCAGGCGCTCCTTCACGTGCTTCTTCGCCTCGCGCTTGTTCACCCAGCCGAACGTGCTCGGCAGCGCGCCGAGCAGCAGGTTTTCGGCCACGGTGAGATCGGGCACGTACTGCAATTCCTGGTGAATCACCGCGATCCCGGCGCCGATCGACGCCGCCGCGCTCGCGAAATGCACTTCGTTGCCGTCGATGAGCACCCGTCCGGAATCCGGCTGATACTCGCCGCCGAGAATCTTGAGCAAGGTCGATTTACCTGCGCCGTTCTCGCCCATCAGGCCGTGAACCTCGCCCGCGTGGACATCGAACGAAACGCCGTCGAGCGCGCGCACGCCTGGAAACACCTTGCCGATATTGTCAAAACGCAGCGTCGCTGACACATCGCCTCCTGAAGTTCTTCCGGGCCGCCCCGCCGGTCAGCGCGGGCGACCCTGTCTCACGTTGCCCGCGGCTTACTTCGCCGATGCCAGGCCCATCTGTTCACGCACTTGCGCGACGTTGTCGCGCGTCGCGAGCATGCCGCTCGTGAGCGTGAGCTTCGGCGGCTCCTTGCCGTCCTTGATCCACGCGTACATCAGTTCCGTCGTTTCCTCGCCGTGGCGCTTCGGGCTGATGATCACGGTGCCGTAGAAGCCGGTCGGGTTCGGCTTCTTGAACTCGTTCAACGCCGAATCCGAGCCGCCGATGCCCACGCCGATCATGTTGTCCGCCTTGAAGCCACGGCCTTCCGCCGCACGCACGGCGCCGAGCACGGCTTCGTCGTTCAGGCCGAACGCCACCCAGTGCTTGAACTTGGTGTTCTTCGTGAGCGCGATGTTGGCCGCGTTGAACGCGTTTTCCGTGTCGGTCTTCGCCTGCGGCGCCATGATGATGTTGGCCTTCGGGAAGCCCGCGGCGACGAGTGCGTCGGCGGCGCCCGCCGTGCGGTCGTGCGCGGTCGGCAGCTGTTCGTAGGTCACGTCGATCGCGCCGACTTCCGCCATGTTCCAGCCGCGCTTCTTGATCTCGGCTGCGATGCCTTCGCCCACCTGCTTGCCGATGTTGTACGCCGAGATGCCCATGTGCGGCACCGACTCGATCGGCTTGCCGGCGCCGTCGACGAGGCGGTCATCGACCGTCATCATCTTGAGCCCGTCGGCCTTCGCCTTCGCGACGATGCCCGGCCCGAGCTTCACGTCCGGCGTGCAGATGACGAAGCCCTGCGCCTTTTGCGCGGCGAGGTTGTCGATGGCGCTCATCACCTTTTCACCCGACGGCGCGCCGATCTTCACGAGCGTGAAGCCCTTTTCCTTCGCGGCGACCTCGGCGAACTTCCACTCGTCCTGGAACCACGGTTCTTCCGGCTGCTTCACGAGAAAGCCGATCTTGATCTGCTGGTCGGCGGCCTGCGCAACCGGCGCCGCGATCAGCGTGGCGCTCGCGGCCGTGGTCGCGGCAACCAGCGTGAGGAACATCCTGCGTTTCATGTTGTGTCTCCTGACGTGTGTATCCAAGTCCTGCGCTTTTTCAGAGCGCTACGAAGGTGTGTGGCCGCGTCTTTTGTCGACCAGAGTTAGCGCTTCAGCGCTTACTCTGGTCCCATGCCGCATCGCGGCACTCGACCAGAGTTGGCGCTTTAGCGCTTACTCCGGTCCCATGCCGCACCGCGGCACTCGACCCGAACTGGCGCTTCAGCACTTCCTCCGGCCCCATGCCGCACCGCGGCCAGTGCGTCATGTTTTTCCTGTTCCCACTTCAATCGTGATACAGCGCCGAGCGCCCGCCATCCACCGTGATGCAGCTCGCGTTGATGAACGGCGCCTCGTCCGATGCGAGGAACACCGCCGTCATCGCGACTTCCTCCGGGCGGCCGATGCGCTTCATCGGCTGCAGGTCGAGCGTCGCCTGCTTCGCCGCGGCCGGATCGCCTTGTTCGTTCCACCAGTCGAGCGTCAGTTGCGTTTCGATGTAACCCGGCGCGATCGCGTTGACGCGCACGTTCCTCGGCGCGTATTCGATGCCGAGCGCGCGCGTGAGCCCGATGACGCCGTGCTTCGCGACCGGGTACGGAAAGCAGCCGGGAATGATCTTGAACGCGTGTGTCGAGGCGATGTTCACGATGCTCCCCGCGCCGCGCTCGACCATGCCCGGCAGCACGGCGCGGCAGCCGTTCCAGACGCCGTCGAGGTCCACGGCAAAGCAGCGGCGCCAGTCGTCGTCGGTCATCGTGAGCGGATCGCAGAACACATTGATGCCCGCGTTGTTGACCAGCACGTCGACGGGTCCGAACGCCTCCTCGGCCTTCGATACCGCCGCCTGCACCGATGCGCCCCGCGTCACGTCGGTCTCCGCCGCGAGCACCTTTTGCGAACCGGTTTCGCGCGCGATGCGCCCGGCGCTCGCGCGCGCCGTGTCGATGTCGAGTTCCGCCAGCACGACCGCCGCGCCTTCGCGCGCGAAGGCGAGCGCGATGGCGGCGCCAATGCCACGCCCGGCGCCGGTGACGATCGCGACCTTGCCGGCGAGCCGGTTCATGCCCGCTCGCCCCGGGTTTCACCTCGGGTTTCGTTCCGCAAAGCACTGCTTCGCGCGACCTGAAGGCCGTTCACGAACGCCTTCGCGTGCGCGCCGGTCACGGCCGCGCTCTGTCCCGGCTTGTACAGCGCGGAGCCGAGGCCGAAGCCGTTCGCGCCCGCCGCCAGATACGGCCCCATGTTGTCCGGCGTGACACCGCCGACCGGCACGAGCGGCACCTCCGCCGCGATCACCGCGCGCCACGCCTTCACCACGTGCGGCCCGAGCTGCTCCGCGGGGAACATCTTGAGCACGTCGGCGCCGTTCTTCAGCGCGAGAAACGCCTCGTTCGGCGTCGCGACGCCCGGCGCGCATGCGAGCCCCTGCAGTTTTGCCGCGCGCACGACGTCGGCGTCGCTGTGCGGCATCACGATCAGTTCGCCGCCGGCCGCCTTCACCCGATCGACGAAGCTCGAATGCAGCACCGTTCCCGCGCCGACGATCGCATCGGCCGGCAGCGCCTGGCGGATCGCGGCGATGCTGTCGAACGGCTGCGGCGAGTTGAGCGGCACCTCGACGATCCGGAACCCGGCTTCGTACAGCGCGCGGCCGTGGTCGGCGGCGTCGGCGGGCGTGACCCCGCGCAGGATCGCGATCAGCGGACAGGCGCTGAACGCCGCGTCGAGTCCGGGATGCGGGCCGTACGGCGCGGGCAGGTTGATATGAGGCTGCATGTGTGGCTCCTGTGACTTAACCCGCGCGGGCCGCGGACTTCACGAGTCCCGCCTGCGCGGCGATGCGAAAGAGGCCGCGTTCGGTGGCCAGCGCGACGGTTTTCGCGTCGTTGCAGCCAAAGCGCGCGAGCGCGACGCGATACCGCTCGCACAGCGCGTCGTTGCCGATCAGGCGCAGCGTCTTGCCGGCGAGATTCGCCTGTTCGCGGGCGAGCACTTCGTTCAGGCCGCGCAATTCGTGACCGATCAGAAGGCCCGACAGATAGTCGGCCTGCTGCTCCGGCGCGAGCTGGCCGGTGAGGCCGAGCGTGCGCGTGCTGAAGATCGTCGCGAGCATGCCGGCGTGGCCGGCGTCCTTCGCGGTATCGACGCCGCGCACGAACGCCTCCGATTCCGGATGCTCGGTCGCGCGCATCGTGCGGCCAAGGATTGTGTGATCGCGCAGCGCGCTGAACGTCTCGCCCGTCATGAAGGTGTAGAAGCGCTCGATGCGCCCGCCGGACACGAACGCCCATTTCGCATGCGTGCCGGGCAGGCCGATCAGCGCGCCCTGTGCTCCGCTTTCGAGCGATGCGTCGCCGGCGAGCGCGCCGAAGATCTGCGTCTCCTCGCCGCGCATCACGTTGGGCAGCATGCCCGGCTGAAGGACGCCCGGCACGATGTGCACCGTCACGCCGCGCTTCGCCTGTACTTTCACGATGCCGCCGACGAGCGCGGACGCATCGGCGGGCGTCTGGATGTAGGGCGCTTCGAGCCAGCCCTGGGCGCTTCCGACCATGCCCGCGGCGATCACCGGGAGCGCCAGCGCGAGGTCGAGCCAGGCGCCGCAGGTCTCGTCGAAGACTTCGTCGAAGCCGCCCGCGGGCAGCTTCATGATTCCCGCCGACGACTCGCGCCCCTGCAGCACCGCGCCGTCCTCGCCGAGCAGATAGGCCCGCATCGAGGTGGTGCCCCAGTCGAGCGCGATCAGCGCGGGCGCGCCGGCTGCGGCGGAAACGGCGGCGGGTGCGGGCACGGCCTGGGTCATCGCTTGATCCTGCGGGTGGCGGGCTGCGGAACGCGCCAGCCGAGTTCCTCCGAAATCGCGCGCGCCTCGCGCTGCACGACGGGAATCAGTTCTTCCATGCGCTCGTGCGGCATGTACGGAATCGTGCTCGCCACCGACAGTGCCGCGACGATCGCCCCCGACGCATCGCGCACCGGCGCCGCGACGCAGCGGATCGACGCCTCGTTTTCCTCGAGGTCGAACGTGAAGCCGCCCTGCGAGTAGCGCGTCATGCGCTGGCGGAACGTATCGGCGTCGGGGCGGTTGTCGGGCTTGAAGCTCGCGCCGGCGAGCGCGCGGTGCGACGCGTCGAAGAGCTTCGTCCACGCGTCGGGCGGCAGGTCGAGCATCATCGCCTTGCCGATGCCGGTCGATGCGAGCGGCATGCGATGCCCCACGCGCGAGCGCATTTCGAGACCGCGCGTGCCGGGGATCTTGTCTATATAGAGCACGTCGTCGCCGTCGCGCACGCCGAGATGGATCGTGTCGTGCGTATGCTGCGCGAGCGCTTCGAGATGCGGGCGCGCGACCGCGGTGAGCGGCATCTGTTCCAGCGCGATCGTGCCGAGCTCGATCAGCTTCGGTCCGAGCAGATATCCGCCCTGCACCTGCCGCAGATAGCGCGCCTGCACGAGCGAGCTGACGAGCCGGTGCGTCGTGCTGCGCGTCGTGCCGAGCGCGGCACCGAACGCGCGCAGGTCGCGGGCGCCGTTCGCGGCGGCTTCGAGAATCGCGAGGCCGCGCAAGAGCGTCTGCGTGCCGGCTTGCTGCGGCGTGATATCGAGAAGCGTGCTCGGCAGCGCGATCGCGTCGGGATCACGGCCGTTCGCCTTCTTCACCGGTGCCGGGGGGGCAGCGGGTGCGGCGGATGCAGCGGATGCGATGGACGCGACGGGTGCAGCGGCACTTTCGACTTCGGAATTCAGTGGCTTGGTCATGGCGCTCGATGCTAGGGGCTCGATGCTGGTTGACGGGTCGGGCAAAACGCGACGCACGAAAAAACGAGACGAAGCGAAGCGCCGTCAGGCGCGATGCTTCGGGCGTGCGGCAAACGCGGAGGCGGACGTCGTCGGGTCGGGCGGCGGGACCTGCGCGCGCAGGCGGGTGATCGGTTGCATGGCTTGTCTCCGTTCTTTTTTCGTCGCGCCGCGGGAAAGCGGTTCCGGCGGTGCGCATGGGTGCCATTCAGGCTGTGGACGGATTTTAGTTCCGGCTATCTCAAATCTTCAATATGTGATTGATGTGTTCATATAATGGGAGAATTGACGTAAGCAAAATGCAAGCTAACACAAAAAAGCCCTGACGAATCAGGGCCTTATATGTTTAGCGAAGCGCGCTAAAAAATCACTCGGGGAGTTCGGCTGCGCCCATGCGCCGTGCAATCACCCGGGTGCGCTGCGCGAGATACGCCGATCCCCGATGCTCGTCGAAATATCTGGGCCGCGGCAACATGACGGCGAGCCGCGCGCTTTGCGTGGCAGAAAGCTTCGCCGCAGAAGTTTTGTAGTAATAGCGCGCCGCCGCTTCGGCGCCGTACACGCCGTTGCCCCACTCGACCGAATTCAGGTAGATCTCGAAGATGCGCTGCTTGTCCATCCAGAATTCGAGCATCCACGTGATGACGAGCTCCTGCGCCTTGCGCACGTAGCTCTTTTCCCGCGACAGGAACAGGTTGCGTGCGAGCTGCTGCGAGATCGTCGAACCACCCGCGACGATCTTCCCGCGCGCCTTGTTCTTTTCCCACGCCTGCAGGATGGCGTCGGTTTCGTAGCCGTTGTTGTTGACGAAGTTCGCATCCTCCGACGCGATGATCGCGCGCTTCAGGTTGCGCGAAATCTGGTCGTAGGGCACCCAGGTGCGCTGAATCGACAGGTCCGGGCGGTCCTGCGCGAGGCGCCAGGCGTCGGAGCGCATGAAGGCGGTCGAAGCCGGATTGACGACCGTCCAGATGCCGATCTGCACGAAAAAGTAGAGCTGCGTCGCGAGCAGTGCGATGGCGAGCACCGAGACGCCGTACAGGATCCAGCGCGACGGTCCGAGCCGGACCCGGGTTTTCGTTCTTGTCATCGGCGCGGGTCCGGACGGCGCTTTCGTCAGGCGCGGGTCAGGCTTTCGCCGACAGCACGGTGCGCAGTTCGCGCAGCACCGCGCCGCCGTCCGGCCGCACGCCGCGCCAGACGAAGAACGACTCCGCTGCCTGCTCGACCAGCATGCCGAGGCCGTCGGCCGCGCGCGCGCCGAGCGCTTGCGCGTGCTGCATGAAGACGGTCGGCTTGGGGCTGTACATCATGTCGTAGGCGAGCGTGGCGGGGCCGAAGGCGGCGGCGTCGCAATCGGGGAGCGCGGCGTCGAGGCTGCCGGCCGTCGCGTTGATGATCACGTCGTAGGCGAGCGCTTCGACGCGCCCGGCGCCGCCGCCGGAAAAGCGCACGCCGCAAGCGCTGGCGGCTTCGGCGAAGCGCTCGACGAGCTGATCCGCCTTGGCGGCCGTGCGATTCACGATGGTGAGCGCGGCCGGCTTGCGCTCGAAGACCGGCAGCACGACGCCGCGCGCCGCGCCGCCCGCGCCGAGCAGCAGAATCCGCGCGCCTTCGAGCTTCACGCCGAGGTTCTGCTCGATGTCGCGCACGATGCCGATGCCGTCGGTGTTGTCGCCGCGCACGCCGTCGGCACCGAACGCGAGCGTGTTCACCGCACCCGCGGCCGCGGCGCGCGGCGTGAGCGAATCGGCGAGCACGTGGGCGTCGAGCTTGAACGGCACAGTCACGTTCATGCCGCGCCCGCCCGACTCGATGAACGCGCGCACGTCCTTTTCGAACGCGCCGACCGTGCCGAGGATGCGGCCGTATTCGACCGGCTCGCCCGTCTGCTCGGCAAAGCGCGCGTGAATCCACGGCGACTTGCTGTGTTCGACCGGATTGCCGATCACCGCATAGCGGTCGGTTCGTGCGGCGTTCATCGCGTCGGCTCCGTGGGCTCGGCTACATCGGGAGAAGGTTGTTCGGGCGCGTCGGCGCCGTTCCCGGACGAGGGCTCGGCCTGTGCTTCGGCCTGTGCCTCGGCCTGCGCTTCGGCTTCGCTTTCGGCGCTGAGATCATCCGTTTCGATGATCTCCTCCTCGGCTTCCTCTTCGAGCGCCTCCGCCGCGGCCGACGGCGCGTCGATCACGTGCAGCAGACGGCACGACGCCTCCACCGTGAGTTCATCGACCGACATCACCTCGAGCATCACCTTCGTGCCGCGCGCATGGACGCCCAGGCCGGGCACGTGCAGCATCAGCGGGATGTCGTCGAGACGCACGAGATCGTCCTTCACCACCGACGCCGCCACGTGCTTCTTGTTTTCCTGCGTGAGCCAGCGCAGGCACCAGAAATACTCCATGCGGCGCTGGTGATCGGCGTAGGCGGTGTAGGTGTCGTCGAAGCCCTGCACGACGGCGTACAGATCCGCGTCCTTCGGCTTGAACGGCGCGGCGAGCTTCGCCGTCACGCCATGCTGCACGCACGCGATCAGTTGCCACTGGTTGACGAGGTCGACATAGCGGCGCAACGGCGACGTGCTCCACGCGTACTGCGCGACACCCAGGCCTTCGTGCGGCGCGGGCGTGGTCTGCATGCGGGTGCGCTTCGGGCCGGGTCCGCCGAAGCCGCGTTGCGAGCGGTAGATGCCGGGCACGCCGTGGTCGTTGAGGAACGCGCCCCACGACGAATTGGCCAGAATCGCGAGTTCCGCGACGATCAGGTCGAGCGGCGAGCCGCGCCGGCGCGGCGTGATCGTGATGTGCTCGCCTTCCACGTAGAAGTTGAAGTCGTTGTTGCGCTGCACCTCGCGCCTCAGGCCGTACTGCGCACGCGCCTCCTGGCGCTTTTCGAAGAGCGCCTGCGCGAGCGGCCACAGCACGGCGATGTCTTCCTTGTGCGGATACTCGCCGCTGCCGTTGGCGAGGCTTTCCTCCGTCACGAATTCGTCGAGATGGTTGTGGCGCAGGTTGCTCTTCACGAACACGCGCTCGGCGCGCGTCTCGGAGGCCACGATCTCCTGCGTCTCGCGGTTCACGATGATGTAGAGCGACAACGTCGGGCGCAGGCCGCCCTCGGCGAGCGTGAACGCATCGACGACGCTGTCCGGCAGCATCGTGATCTTGTCGCCGGGCATGTAGACGGTGGAAAGCCGGGTGCGCGCGATCGCGTCGACCATGTCGCCGCGCGCGATGCCGAGCGCCGGCGCCGCGATGTGAATGCCGACGCGCACGCGGCCGTCGGAAAGATGCTCGACGGAGAAAGCGTCGTCGATCTCGGTGGTCGTGACGTCGTCGATGGAGAACGCTTCGACCTCCGCTTCGGGCAGGTCTTCGGGCAGCGGCGCAATCTCCACCGCCGCAAAACCGACGCCGTGCGGGAAGAATTCAGACAGGAAGCGCGCCTCGTGCAGCGCCCGCGCCGACGGAATGCCGCGGCATTCGAGCATCAGGCGCGCCTGGGAAATGCCGCGCGCCGCGGCGGCGGCTTCGAGCGCCTTGTATTCGATCGAGTTCTTGTCGGGTTTCGTGAGCAGGCCGATCGCACGGCCGGCGAACGCCTCGGGCAGCTTGCCCGCCTTCAGCTCCTCTTCGTAGCCCGCCTGCACGAGCGCCTGCTGGCGCTTTCGCTCCAGCGACGCCAGCGCCATCTGCAACTGCTCCTGCGGCGCGCGCTGGTACTGCCCCCGGCCCTTGCGCCGGAAGTACACGGGTGCGCCGTGCATCCGCAAGACGAGCGCCGCGCGCTCCACCGCACCGAACTTGTCGCCGAAATAGTCGGCGCCGAGTTCGGCGACGGGGAATTCGTCGTCGGGCGCGCACTCCCACAGGAAATCGAGATCGATTTCCTGTGCGATCGTATCGGCTTCCTTCATCAGGTCGCCGGCGCCGGGCTTCTCGAACTCGATCAGCACGTCTTTCGCCCGCACTTTCGCGCGCCGGCCGCCCGGCAACTCGACCTGGAACGCGTCGCCCTGCTTCGACAGCACCGCGCCGGCCTTGAAACTACCCGATTCCTCGAAGAAAACGTTCACTCAATACTCTCGTAAGACTGTGGACCGGCAACGCGGAAAACCTGCCGGAGTTCATAAGCTTAGGGCAACGCGCGCCGACTCTTCCGTTTTGCTTGCCACCTGCCGGCGACGAAAGCGCTGCGTCGCCGCAGCAGTAACATGAAACGGTTCGAATCGGCGCTGATCGGCATGAAACGGTGCGAATCGGCTCCGAACGGGCACGAAACGGCGCGATCTTCGGCCGGGACGGGCTCTGGTGTGCGGTTGCCCGCGTCGCTCGTTCGCGGTGAAAAAACGTGCCGCGCCGTCCGTTCTCAGGCCGCAGCCGTCGCGACCGGCTCCGGCGGCCGGGGCGCGCAAAACGCGAGCACCTGATCCAGATACTTCGGAAAATCGCTGATCGCGTGGTCGCCGCCCTGGATCAGGGTCGTGCGCACGCCGGGGTAATGGTCGAGCATCGTGCGGTAGTCGAGCACCTCGTCGCCGGTTGCCGCTATCAGATAGTAGCGCTGCGGCCGCGTGACCGATTCGACGGCGAGCGCGCGCAGCTCATCCAGATGATGCGGCTCCACGACGATACTCCCGCCGCCATGCCAGAGCGGCTGCTCCCCGAGGTAGTGGCTCAGATCGCGCTGCGGCACGACCGCCGGATTGAGCAGCACGGCGCGCCAGCCGTGCTTTTCCGCCAGATAGGTCGCGTAAAAGCCGCCGAGCGAGCTGCCGATCACCGTGACGTGCGCGTCGGCCGATCCGGCCGCGATCTTCTCGGCGAGCGCGATCGCCTCGCGCGGCGACACGGGCAGAACCGGGCACTGCCATTCGTCGAGCCGCCCGAGTTCCGCGAGGCGCGCGCGCATCACGCGCGCCTTGAACGATTGAGGGGAAGAACGAAAGCCGTGCAGGTAGAGAATCACGCGACGCCCCCGGCGGGTCGCGCCGAAAGCGCGTCCAGCAGTTTCTGATGCACGCCGCCGAATCCGCCGTTGCTCATCACGAGGACGTGATCGCCCGGCTGCGCGGCGGCGACGACCGCCTTGACCAGCGGCTCGATTTCGTTGAACGCCCGCGCTTTCTCACCGAGCGGTGCGAGCGCTTCGGCGAGGTCCCAGCCGAGCTTGTCGCGGCCTTCGCGCGCACCGTAGCCGAACACCAGATCGGCGTTCGCGAGGCTCGCGGGCAACTGGGCCTTCATCGTGCCGAGCTTCATCGTGTTCGAGCGCGGTTCGAGCACGGCAAGGATGCGCGCCGTCCCGCCGGTGCCCGCGATGCGCGTGCGCAGTCCCGCGACGGTCGTCTCGATGGCCGTGGGATGGTGCGCGAAGTCGTCGTAGACCGTCACGCCGTCGACGCTGCCCTTCACTTCCATGCGGCGCTTCACGTTGCGAAAGCTCGCGAGCGCCTTCACCGCCTGCGACGGCGGCACGCCGACCGAACGCGCCGCCGCGATCGCCGCGAGCGCATTCATGCGGTTGTGCTCGCCCTGCACCTGCCAGTCCACGACGCCCAGCCGCTCGCCTTCCCAGTAGACCGCGAACTGCTCGTCGACGGGCGCGCCGTCGGCCGCGGGCAGCGCCTGCCAGCCGCCTTCCACGCCGAAGCGCTCCACGCCCGACCACACGCCGCGCGACAGAACGCGTTCGAGCGCAGCCTCGCGCCCGTTCGTGACGATGCGTCCGACGCCCGGCACCGTGCGCACGAGATGATGGAATTGCGTTTCGATGGCGGCGAGATCGGGGAAGATGTCGGCGTGATCGAATTCGAGGTTGTTCAGGACCGCGGTGCACGGCCGGTAGTGGACGAACTTCGAGCGCTTGTCGAAGAAGGCGGTGTCGTACTCGTCGGCTTCGATCACGAAGAAGCTCGAATCGGTGAGCCGCGCCGAGATGCCGAAGTTCAGCGGCACGCCGCCGATCAGGAAGCCCGGATTGAGCCCGCCCTCTTCCAGCAGCCACGCGAGCATGGAGCTCGTCGTCGTCTTGCCGTGCGTGCCGGCCACCGCGAGCACCCATTTGCCCGCGAGCACATGCTCGCCGAGCCACTGCGGCCCCGACACGTAGGGCAGCCCGCGGTCGAGAATCGCCTCCATCAACGGATTGCCGCGCGTCACGACGTTGCCGATCACGAAGAGATCGGGCGCGAGGGAAAGCTGCTCGACGCCGTAGCCTTCGATCAGTTCGATGCCCTGCGCCTCGAGTTGCGTGCTCATCGGCGGATAGACGCCGGCGTCGCAGCCGGTGACCTTGTGGCCCGCCTCGCGGGCGAGGACGGCGAGTCCGCCCATGAAGGTGCCGCAGATGCCGAGGATGTGGATGTGCATAAAGCGTTGTCGCGCCGCGCAGGCGCCGGTCACGGAAAAACGTTGGACGGCGGCTTCGAAAAAACCGTCCGCGAAGGTGCTCGAAGGCGCATATTGTAACCGAGCGCGCTCAGCGCTCCGGCTTTCCGCGCGGGCCGTCCACCGTAACCGGGCGCGTTTTTGATCTCTAGTATCATTCCGGGATGGTGCGCAAATCACATTTCGATCCGCAGCGCGTGCGCGAGGAAATCGCGATCGCGGCCGCGCGGATGATCGCCGAAGACGGGCTCGACTACTCCACCGCGAAGCGCAAGGCGGCGCGGCAGGTTGTCGGCGAAGCAAGGGTTGGCGGCGAATGGCTGCCGGATAACGACCAGATCGAAGAGGAAATCCGCGAGTACCAGGCCATCTTCCAGAGCGACAGCCAGCCGGCCGTGCTGCGCCGGATGCGCGAAGTCGCGCTGGACTGGATGCAGCGCCTCGCGATGTTCAATCCGTATCTGACGGGCGCCGTGCTGAACGGCACGGCCGGCGAGCACTCCGACATCCATCTGCAATGCTTCTGCGACAACCCCAAGGAAGTCGCCATCTATTTGTTGAATGCGAACGTGCAGTACGACGTGTCGGAGACCCGGCATTTCGCCGGACGCGGCTATGTCGAAACGCTGAGCTTCCTGAACCGCCCGACGCGCGCCGAGGAACCGGTCGGCATCCACATCGCGCTCTACGACGCCAACGACCTGCGCGGCGCCGTGCGCGCCGACGGACGCGGCAAGCTGGCCCGCGCGAACACGGCAGCGGTGCGCGCGCTGCTCGAAGGCCCCGAAACACCGCCGCCCGTCGGCATCGCCGGCTGAGAATCCATCCATCCAATGAACTCGAAACGCATTCTTGCGGCCGTCGTGGTCGCGATCGCCGCCACCGGAGGCGGCTTCTACGCCGGGCATCTGATGACGGGCGGCGCCAGCGAAGCGGCGACGAGCGCCAATGCCGTCGACCAGTTGTGGCGCGCGTCGCTGCAAAACGCGCAGGGCACGCCGCAGACCATCGCCTCGTTCAGGGGACGGCCGGTCGTCGTGAACTTCTGGGCGTCGTGGTGCGGGCCGTGCGTGAAGGAGATGCCCGCGCTCGCCGCGATGCATCGCGAATATGCAGGCAAGGGCATCACGTTCATCGGCCTCGGCGTCGATTCCGAGAAAAACGTGAACGAATTCCTCAAGAAAGTGCCCGTCGACTATCCGGTCTACATTGCCGGATTCGGCGGCGCCGATCTTGCGCGCAGCTTCGGAAACAACGCGGGCGGCCTGCCTTTTACCGTCGTAATCGACGCAAAAGGTGTCGTTCGTTCGACAAAATTGGGCGAAGTCGATCTCAAAGAGCTGAAACAGACGCTCGACGCCCTGTAAGAACCTAATGAATAGACGGCGAGATTGTTGCACGAAGGCGGCACGATCGGCGTCGTTCTCTTAATTTTGAGAGAACATGTGTCCGACGACGTGTCATAGTGTGTAATTTCTTCCGGCTTCGCTTGCGCGCCCGCGCGGCAAAACTGGACAAAATTCTCTAAACGGCGCTAAAGTGCGCCCAATTCGCACAAACTGAAGCGACTATGACTCGACTGCTGGTGCTGCACGGCCCCAATCTCAATCTGCTCGGCACCCGGGAACCGGATGTCTACGGCCGCGTAACGCTCGCAGAAATCGATCAGGCCCTTGCCCGCCGCGCGGACGAGGCCGGCGCCGAACTCACGTCGTTTCAGAGCAATCATGAAGGCGCGCTCGTCGACCGCATCCAGCAGGCGCGTACCGAAAAGGTCGACTTCGTGCTGATCAACCCCGCCGCCTACACGCACACGAGCGTCGCGATCCGCGACGCGCTGGCGGGCGTCGGCTTGCCGTTCGTCGAGATTCACCTGTCCAACGTGCATCGTCGGGAGGCGTTCCGGCATCACTCTTACTTGTCCGATCTGGCCGAAGGCGTCGTATGCGGGCTCGGATGGAAAGGCTATCTGTTTGCGCTCGAGTTCGCACTCGAGCGGCTCGCCACGCCGGCTCACCGCTGAGCCCGGCACGCAGCACCCATATAAATCAAGTCAAGCACCGGACGCATTTCCGGTCTCCAAGTATTGAAAGGGGATTTTTCGATGGACCTTCGTAAACTCAAAACGCTGATCGACCTCGTCTCGGAATCCGGTATCTCTGAACTGGAAGTGACGGAAGGCGAAGGAAAGGTTCGCATCGTCAAGAACGCGGCGCCGGTGTACATGCAGGCGCCGCAGCAGTACATGCCGCAGGGCCAGATGCCGTCCGCGCCGCACTACAGCGCGGCGACCGAGGCGGGCGTCGCCGCTTCCGCCGCGCCGGCCGCCGCACCCGCCGCGGCTGCCGCGCCGCAGGGCCATGTCGTGACCTCACCGATGGTCGGCTCGTTCTACCGCGCGCCGTCGCCGGGCGCCGAGCCGTTCGTGCAGGTCGGCGACACGGTCAAGGAAGGCCAGACGATCTGCATCATCGAAGCCATGAAGCTGCTGAACGAAATCGAATCGGACAAGGCGGGTGTCGTGAAGGAAATCCTCGTAGAGAACGGCCAGGCGGTGGAGTACGGCCAGCCGCTCTTCGTGATCGGCGACTGAGCCACCGGACTCATGCCTCGCGCCGCGTGCCGCGCCTGCCGCCCGGGCGCGCGTGCCGGAAGCGGGCGACACTCAGCATGCGCCTCGCGCGGCCTCGCACGAAGTGCCGAAGTGCGAACGCGCAGCCGATCCTCCAGGGCCGCACAGCGTGCCCGTTGACGAGTCGAATAATTGCTATGTTTGAAAAAATCCTCATTGCAAACCGTGGCGAAATCGCGCTTCGCATCCAGCGCGCGTGCCGCGAGCTGGGCGTGAAGACGGTCATCGTCTATTCGGAAGCCGACAAGGAAGCCAAGTACGTGAAGCTCGCCGACGAGGCCGTCTGCATCGGACCGGCCCCGTCGAACCTCTCCTACCTGAACATGCCCGCGCTCATCAGCGCGGCCGAAGTCACCGACGCCGAGGCGATTCATCCCGGCTACGGCTTCCTGTCGGAGAACGCCGACTTCGCGGAGCGCGTCGAGCAGTCGGGCTTCACGTTCATCGGCCCGCGCCCGGAAACGATCCGCCTGATGGGCGACAAGGTGTCCGCCAAGCAGACGATGATCAAGACCGGCGTGCCCTGCGTGCCGGGTTCGGAAGGCGCGCTGCCCGACGATCCGAAGGAAATCGTGAAGATCGCGCGCGCGATCGGCTATCCGGTGATCATCAAGGCGGCGGGTGGCGGCGGCGGGCGCGGCATGCGCGTTGTGCACACGGAAGCGGCGCTCGTGAACGCGGTCAACATGACCCGCGAGGAAGCGGGCCGCGCGTTCGGCAACCCGCAGGTCTATATGGAGAAGTTCCTCGAGAATCCGCGCCATATCGAAATCCAGGTGCTGTCGGATTCGTTTCGCAACTCGATCTGGCTCGGCGAGCGCGACTGCTCGATGCAGCGCCGCCACCAGAAGGTGATCGAGGAAGCGCCGGCGCCGGGCGTCCCGCGGCGGCTGATCGACCGCATCGGCGACCGCTGCGCGGAGGCCTGCAAGAAGATGGGCTATCTCGGCGCGGGCACGTTCGAATTCCTGTACGAAAACAACGAGTTCTATTTCATCGAAATGAACACGCGCGTGCAGGTCGAGCATCCGGTGACCGAACTCATCACCGGCGTCGATATCGTGCAGGAGCAGATCCGCATCGCCGCCGGCGAGAAGCTGTTGTTCCGCCAGAAGGACATCCAGTTCCGCGGCCATGCCATCGAGTGCCGGATCAACGCGGAAGATCCGTTCAAGTTCACGCCGTCGCCGGGCCGGCTGACGTCGTGGCACTCGCCGGGCGGCCCCGGCATCCGCGTCGATTCGCACGCGTACAACGGCTATTTCGTGCCGCCGAACTACGATTCGATGATCGGCAAGCTGATTTCGTACGGCGCGACCCGCGAGCAGGCAATCAACCGCATGCGCATCGCGCTGTCCGAGATGGTCGTGGAAGGCATTTCGACCAACATCCCGCTGCATCGCGAAATGATGATCGACGCGAAGTTCGTCGAGGGCGGCACGAGCATCCACTATCTCGAAAACAAGCTGGCCGCACGGCAGGCGGCGGTCGCCGCCGAAGAGGCTTAACAGAGGCTTGAGCGCATGAGCTACCGGGAACTGATTGCCGAGCTGGATCGCGAGCACGCGGAAGCGCTGTCGGACGCGTTGCTTGCGGTCGGCGCGCTGTCGGTCTCGGTGGAGGACGCCGATGCCGACACGCCGGACGAGCAGCCGCTCTTCGGCGAGCCCGGACTCACGCCCGAGACGAGCGCGTGGAAGCGTTCGCGCGTCGTGGCGCTGCTGGCAGAAGACACCGATCCGACCGTGCTGCTCGCGGCGGCGGCGAACGAAATCGGCCTTGCCGCGACGCCGCCGTTTTCCGTGCGCGACGTCGAGGAGCAGGACTGGGTGCGGCTCACGCAGTCGCAATTCGACCCGATTCATATCGGCGAGCACATCTGGGTCGTGCCGTCCTGGCACGACGCGCCCGATCCCGACGCGCTGGTTCTGGAACTCGATCCGGGCCTCGCGTTCGGCACCGGCAGCCATCCGACCACGCGCCTTTGCATGGAATGGCTCGAGCAGTCCGTGCGGCAGAATCAGTCCGTGCTCGACTACGGCTGCGGCTCCGGCATTCTCGCGATCCTCGCGAAGAAATGCGGCGCGAATCCGGTGATCGGCATCGACATCGATCCGCAGGCCGTGGAATCCGCGCGCCAGAACAGCGTGCGCAACCACGCGGACGTCACCTACGGCCTGCCCGACGATTGCCCCGCCGGCGAGTTCGACATCGTCGTCGCGAACATTCTTTCGAATCCGCTGAAACTGATGGCGTCGATGCTCGCCGCGAAGGTGAAGCCGGGCGGACGCATCGCGTTGTCGGGCGTGCTGGCGCGGCAGGCCGCCGAAGTCGCCGCCGTGTACGAGCGCTGGATCGACATCGGCGTCTGGCGCGAGCACGAAGGCTGGGTGTGCCTCGCGGGGACGCGGCGCGAAAGCCTTTAGAATAGCGCCATCGACCACGAACCGGCCGTCCGGCCTTCGGCTCAAACATGGCGCTGGCAACCCGCTGTCCCCACTGCGAAACTGTTTTCCGCCTCGATCCGCATCTGCTCGCGCCGCACGACGGCCGCGTGCGCTGCGGCCATTGCCAGGAAGTCTTCGACGCCGCCCATCACCAGTTCGAAGTCGCCGCGGATGAAGCGCCCGTGCGCGAGCAACATGCGACCGCTCGCGACGAGACGGTTGCGATTCAGACGCCTGCTCCGGCATTGCGCCCGGGTGCAGCGAAGCATGGCGCAACCCCTGCCGTTGCGTCGGCGGCGCAGGCGCAAGGGTTTCGCGCTGACGCGCTGAATAGCCCCGCGGCATCCGCGACAAGCGCTTCGAGCGAACGCGCTCAGCCGCGAGCGCAGGAAAAACCCGCCGTTTCCCCGCAACGCGCCGTACCACCCGGCGATGTAGCGCGCGCAGAGGCATCAGTGCCATCCGCTGCGGACGGATTGCCGAAGAGCGCATCCACCGCGCCGATCTCCGCGGGCGCTTTGGAACCGGCGCCGCCGACTCACGACGCATCGCATGAGGCGCCGTCCACGCTGAACGGGCATGCGCAGCACGTCACGGGCGCACCGATCGAAGCGGCGCCCGCCGTGGCCACCGTGGCCTCGACGCATCCCGCAGTGCAGCCCGCGGCCAACGGCGCGTCGCCAGAGGCGCGCCTCGAAGCGCTCGGCAAGCCGGGCACGAAGTCGTTCGTCACGGGCAGCGCCGCACCGCACGTCGAACATCACGCCGCAGAGCACGCCAAGGAGCCTGTCGAAGCGCGCGCCGGGCGTCCCGTCGAACACGCCGCCGAGCCTCGCGTGCCACCGGCCGCCGAGCGCCGCGCCGAGCCGTCCGCGCCACCATCGCCGCAGACGCGCATCGAGCCGTCGCTCAAAACTCACGACGAACCGCAAGACGACACGCGCGCGGAGCCCTTCGTCGCGCCGGCGGCCAAAGCCGCGGACAAGCCGTTCGTGCGCGCGCGCACCGGCCCGTTTGCCGAACGCGTATCGGCTGCCGCCGAAGCCAGGCCTGAATCCGCCGCCTCGCCGCGCCCCGCAGCCGCCGAACCCGACACCCGCGCCGAGCCTTTCGTCGAGCCTTTCGTCGAGCCTTTTGTCGAGCCGGGCGCGCACGGCCGCAGCGAACCGTTCGTCGGCCCGGCCCGGGGCGCGCCGAAAGCATCGCCCTCGCCCGCTTCGCCGGCGAAAGCCGAACCGCCTCCGCGTCCCGCGACAGGCTCGTGGCAAACCGATCCCGAGCCACACTTCGCCGCATCGGCGGCGGGCGCATCGGGCCTGCCGAGCACGACGGACGGCGAGGCCGAGCCGTTCCCGCTCACGCGCGAAACGCCCGGGACGCTGCGCTCGCCGCGTTCCCGGCGGATCGCGGGCATCGTGATCGCCGTCGTGCTGGCGCTCGCGCTGATCGTGCAGCTCGCGTGGTGGCATCGCGAAACCGTGATGGTTTTCCTCCCGGCCTCGCAGTCGCTCTACGCCGATGTCTGCGAGGAACTCGGCTGCACGGTGGCGCCGCCGCGCGACATCGACGGCCTGCAGATCGAGAACTCCGGGCTTCGGCAGGTCGACGGCCCGCACAAGCTCGAACTGAAGCTCATGCTGAGCAACCGCTTCGACGTCGCGCTCGCCTATCCCGCGCTGGAGGTCACGCTGCTCGACGACAAGAACAACGTCGCGATCCGCCGCGTGCTGTGGCCCCAGGATTACGCGCGTCCGGGTACGATATTCGGCGCGGGCCTCGCGCCTCGCAGCACGCAGGCGGTAGTCGTCAGGCTCGATACCGGCGACGTCGTCGCGGCAAACTACCGGGTGCAGGTGTTCTATCCCTGAGCCCGGTGCCACGTTCCAACCCGTTTCTCCACGGCGCGCGTCCGCTCCCCGGCCGCGCGCTTTCCTCTGAACATCCGACGCAATCCAGGAGCGCAACATGAGTCAAGTCACCCTCGGCGGCAACCCGATCGAAGTATCCGGCACGTTTCCGTCCGCAGGACAGCAGGCCCCTGATTTCACCCTCGTCGGCGCGGATCTCGGCGACGTGACGCTCGCCAAGTTCGCCGGCAAGCGCAAGGTGCTCAACATCGTGCCGAGCCTCGACACGCCGACCTGCGCCACCTCGACGCGCAAGTTCAACGAAGCCGCCGCCAAGCTCGACAACACGGTCGTCGTGGTCGTCTCGGGCGACCTGCCGTTCGCGGCGAAGCGCTTCTGCACGACCGAAGGCATCGAGAACGTCGTGACGGCATCGACGTTCCGCGGCCGTGAATTCGCCAAGGCCTACGGCGTGGACGTGACGAGCGGCCCGCTCAAGGGCCTGACGGCGCGCGCCGTTGTGGTGGTCGACGCCGACAACAAGGTGCTGCACGCCGAACTCGTTCCCGAAATCAAGAACGAGCCGAACTACGACGCAGCGATCGCCGCACTGAAGTAAGACGTTTCTTGCGCGGACCGCTCGCGGTCCGCGCATTCGTCAGGCGATGAAGCAGCGCTCGGCGCCTGACGAATGCGCAAAATTTTCCTTCCGTCTCCATTCAAAGGACGCTCGCCTTGGCTACGCTCATTTGCGGCTCGCTCGCCTACGACAACATCATGACTTTCCAGGGCCGCTTCGGCGACCACATCCTGCCCGACCAGGTGCACATGCTGAACATCAGCTTCCTGGTGCCGACGATGCGCCGCAATTTCGGCGGCTGCGCGGGCAACATCGCGTACGCGCTGAAGCTGCTCGGCGGCGACCCGAAGATCATGGCGACGCTCGGCGAAGCCGACGCGCAGCTCTACATCGACCGGCTCGACGCACTCGGTTTGTCGAAGGAATATGTGCGCGTGCTGCCCGACCAGCACTCGGCGCAATGCTTCATCACGACCGATCTCGCGAACAACCAGATCACGGCATTCCACCCGGGCGCGATGATGGAATCACACCTGAACCGGGCCGACGAAACCACCGGCATCACGCTTGGCATCGTCGCTCCCGACGGCGCCGATGGCATGCGCCAGCACGCGGACCAGTTCGCCGCGGCGGGCGTCCCGTTCGTCTTCGATCCGGGCCAGGGACTGCCGATTCTCGAAGGTGTGGAGCTTCGTCACATGATTGAACTTGCCTCCTACGTGGCGGTCAACGATTACGAAGCCAAGCTGTTGAGCAACAAGACGGGCTGGTCGGTGGAAGACATCCTGAAGCGTGTCGACGCGATGGTGGTGACGCGCGGCGAACACGGCGCGCAGATCTATCATTCAGATGGCGTCGCGGAAATTCCGGCTGTGAAGGCGCGGCAGGTGGTCGATCCGACCGGCTGCGGCGATGCCTTCCGCGGCGGCCTGTTGTACGGCATCGAAAACGGACTTGGCTGGGAGAAGACCGGACGTCTCGCCAGCCTGATGGGCTCGCTCAAGATCGAGCACCAGGGACCACAGACCTACGCGCCGACGCGCACCGAAATCGAAGACCGTTTCAAACAGGCATTTGGAACCAGCCTGTCGTAATTAGTGGAGCAAGGGAATGAAAACCATAAGTCGTATCGTGCTGGCAGCGGCGCTCGTCAGCTCAGTCGGGATGACAGGCTGCGCCTACAACAGCAGTTCTCCCGACGTCTATACGGCATCGCAGGCGCAGCGTGAGGAAACGGTCCGCATGGCCACGGTCGAAAGCGTGCGCGGCGTGAAGATCAGCTCGAACAACGGCCAGCCGAGCGGCCTCGGCGCCATCGGCGGCGGCGCGCTGGGCGCGGTGGCGGGCAGCGCGATCGGCGGCGGGCGTGGCTCGATCCTGACGGGTATCGTCGGCGGTATCGCGGGCGCGGTGGCGGGCAACGCGGTGGAGAATACCGCCGCGGTGAAGAACGGTCTGGAAATCACCGTGCGCCTCGACAACGGCGACATGCGCGCCATCACGCAAACGGCAACGGGCGAAGTGTTCCAGGCGGGCGAGCGGGTTCGCCTGCTCTCGAGCGGCGGCGTGACGCGCGTGACACACTAGCGGCACTCGCGGGAAAGGAAGCGGCGCAGCCGGCGTGGATCGCTGGTTGCGCTCGGATCGCAGGGCGCATGCACCGGAAGGTGCATGCGCTTTTTTTCTGCATCCGCGCGCCGGGCTCAGGCCCGATGGAGCCGGTCGCGCATGCCGCGCACCGTGCGGATCGCGACGCTCAGTCCCATCGACAGGCCCGGATCGAAATAGTGGATGAGAAGCGAGCGGCGCTCGCCGCTCTCGACGTGCAGATTGCAATGCTGCGTGACGAAGCCGTTGAACACGTACACGTTGCCGACCGCGCACGGAACCCGCTCGCAGCGGCCTCTCGTCAGATCGCGGCACGTGAGGGCGCAACGCCACGCGAACGGCAGATTGCGCAGGAAGCCGTGCCAAAACTTGTACGCGACGTTCGCAAGCAGCGACACCGACTGGCGCCGCTTCGTATAGAACAGCAGGTCGCCGTTGAAGCGCGACGGGTCGGCGAGCTGCAGCGGCACGAGGAGCGTGAGCAGGTGCGAATCGAAATGCCGCCGGTGGCTGTGCGCATGCTCCGCGGACCCTACGCAGCGCATCGTGTGGAACGGCTCTTCGCGCAGCGCGCGGCCGACGAGTTGCGTGGCGCGCAACCGCGCCGCCCGCCGCGCCTCGTTCTCGATCATCCTGAACGCATCGATCCTGCGCAGCAGATCCGCCACGGCCTGCGGCGAGCACACGCCGCCGGGGAGCGTGTCGAGCACCTCGCGCCCGCGTGAGGACGCGCCCCGGTCGATCGCGGCGTTGATCACACCAAGATGGTGCTCGGAGATCACTTGCCGATACACCTTGACCGGCTCGTCGACGCGCATGAATTTCTTCGCACACACGGCAGCCTCCGATGTCAGATCCCGCTGGATTTCCTCTGGCCCGCCCACGGCAGGGGTCGCCAAAATGAGCCTCAAGGCTAGTCAGACAAAAGGAGCTTCACTGTGCGTTGACGCACATTCGTCCGGAGAATAGGTGCTGACCCGCACAGCCGGTGCCGCCAATCGGCTTTCCCGTCATACGAATGCGCCGGCCGCGCACAATAAAAAACCCGCCGCCGGCAGACCCGGCGACGGGTTCGGACCGGGTAGCCCTACCCGGTCGTGAGACACATCGAGTGTGTCGAGGTCCTGCCTGGCCGCGGTGACTTACGGACGGCTGCCCGTCGGGAACGGCCATGCCGCTGCCGGGTTCAGCGCCGTCTTGACCGCTGCAGCCGGAGCCGGAGCTGCCGGAGTGGTTGCGGTGGTCGCCGGAGCTGCAGCGACAGTCTTCTTCGCAGGGACGGCCTTCTTGACCGGAGCCTTTTTCGGTGCCGGAGCGGCAGCCTTTTTGGCAGCGACGGGGGCAGCTTTCGTTGCAGGCGCAGCGGCCTTCTTCGCAGCGGGGGCCTTTTTCGCAGCAGGGGCAGCCTTCTTGGCAGGGGCAGCCTTCTTCGCAGCAGCCTTTTTCGCAGGCGCCTTTTTCGCGGCAGCCTTCTTGGCAGGCGCGGCCTTCTTCGCAGCAGCCTTTTTCGCAGGCGCCTTCTTGGCTACGGCCTTCTTCGCCGCTGCCTTCTTGGCCGGTGCCGACTTCTTGGCCGCGACCTTCTTCGCCGGCGCCTTCTTGGCTACGGTCTTCTTCGCTGCTGCCTTCTTGGCCGGCGCTGCCTTCTTCGCTGCAACCTTCTTCGCCGGTGCCTTCTTCGCTGCTACTTTCTTCACGGCGGCCTTCTTGGCCGGAGCTGCCTTCTTCGCTGCGACCTTCTTCGCCGGGGCGACCTTCTTCGCTGCCGTTGCCTTCTTGGCAGCCGTCTTCTTCACGGCCGGCTTCGCTGCAGCTTTCTTAGCGACGGGTTTTTTCTTGGCAAGTGCCATCATTTTCTCCTTCAGGTTTCAGATGAGAGTCAGTTCAAACAACACCCTTCGTCAAAACCCGCTTCCCGCATGGGCTTCTCACGGCGCACGCTGCGAAGCGGATTATTCATCGGCGTACGCTGATCCCGCCTGCTTACGCTAATGAATACGGCAAGGCGCGCCGTGCCCCGAGGCACCGCGCGCCAAATTGAGTCGGCACCACAAGCTGGTGCCGGCAATCGCTTGATCGAGCCGGCGGCAAGGCCGCTGGCATATTCCGGGGGGAAGTTTGCCCGTCCCATTGAAGGGTCCGCAAAACGCCTGTCATCTTTTTGGGCCGTTGGGCCACAAGGCGCACTTTGCATCAGGCGACCGTTCTCCTAAAACCTTGTTTGCAGGGCGCGCGGTGGTCGCTGCGGCCCTGCATCCCATCGATTTCCGTCTGCAACACGTCCTGGCTTGTTCTTATTCCCAGGTCAGCGCGCCGCCCGTTTGATAGTCAATCACGCGTGTCTCGAAGAAGTTGCGTTCCTTCTTCAAGTCGATCATCTCGCTCATCCACGGGAACGGGTTCTCCTCGTTCGGGTAGAGCGGGTCGAGCCCGATCTGCTGGCAACGCCGGTTGCAGATGAAGCGCAGGTAGCTCTTGAACATCGACGCATTCAGGCCGAGCACCCCGCGCGGCATCGTGTCTTCGGCGTAGCGATATTCGAGTTCGACCGCCTGCTTGAAGATCTCGCGAATCTCCGAGCGGAACTCCGGCGTCCACAGTTGCGGCTCTTCCAGCTTGATCTGGTTGATGAGGTCGATGCCGAAGTTGCAGTGCATCGACTCGTCGCGCAGGATGTACTGATACTGCTCCGCGGCGCCCGTCATCTTGTTCTGGCGACCCAGCGCCAGGATCTGCGTAAAGCCGACGTAGAAGAAGAGACCCTCCATCACACACGCAAACACGATCAGCGACTTCAGCAATTTCTGGTCCGCTTCGAGCGTGCCGGTCGTGAATGCCGGATCGGTCAGGGTCTGGATGAACGGAATCAGGAACTCGTCCTTCGCGCGGATCGAGTCGACCTCGTGATACGCGTTGAAGATTTCGCTCTCGTCGAGACCGAGCGACTCGACGATGTACTGATACGCGTGCGTATGGATCGCCTCTTCAAACGCCTGGCGCAGCAGGAACTGGCGGCATTCGGGCGCCGTGATGTGGCGGTACGTGCCGAGCACGATGTTGTTTGCGGCGAGCGAGTCGGCCGTCACGAAGAAGCCGAGGTTGCGCTTCACGATGCGGCGCTCGTCGTCCGAGAGGCCGTTCGGGTCTTTCCACAGGGCGATGTCGCGCGACATGTTCACTTCCTGCGGCATCCAGTGGTTGGCGCAACCTGCCAGATACTTTTCCCACGCCCACTTGTACTTGAACGGCACCAGCTGATTGACGTCGGTCTTGCCGTTGATGATGCGCTTGTCGGCGATGTTCACGCGCGCTTCGCTCGCGGCGGCGACTGCACCGGCGGAGGCAGCGGCGGGAGCGACGAAGTCGCTCGAGAAGATGTTGTGCGCCGATGAAGCGTGAAGGGCTGCGTGAGGAGCGACTTGCTGGGCGGCACGCGATGCTTCGTGCATGCCGGCAACCGTACCCGCGGCGTTGCGCAACACGTTCTGTTGCGAAGCGCTCGAGGGAGCTACGGCAGTGGTCTCGTCATCCCAGTTGAGCATAAATTCTCACCATCAATTTAGATCGGTTTGTACCATCTTTTCATGAGCGATAAAAGAGCTTGCTCATGAAAATTCTCGTTTTCGATTCGCGTTGCTACTTGCATACAACACTTTGCTCAACGCAATGTGTGTGAAGCCTCTCGCGATGTCTCTTGCTGCGTGATCGAAGCAGTGTTCATCGAGCTCGTCTTCGGGCTCTTCCGCTTCGACTCGCCGCGTTGCTGACTGCCTTGAATGCGTTGCGCTGCATGGGTGAGAGCGACGCGTGAAAGTGCTCGGCGAGGCGTCGCGATGCACTCGAAGAGCGGGTCGCGCATGCGACCCGAAGATGCCCGCAGCAGACCCGACCCCGCGCCACCCTCATCGACTTTCATCGACGCTCATCTCGACCATTCACGTCGCGGTTCGATGCGACCCGCAGCCATCGATGCCGACCCGCGCGCGTCGCGAACACGTCGAATCCGCTTCGCGAAGCGCGGCGAAGAAACGCCGCCACGACCACTCATTCGACGCCGGCAACGACCGGCTGAACCCGCCGCCGGCACTGCTTCGACGGCCCGGATTCGTTGCCGAAGTTTAGCATCGCGTGTCTCGTAAATCCACAAAATGTTGGGCTTTCGATCCGATAAACCACTACGTATTGTGCACAAACCCAGGCACGCAAACCGGTTCTCCGACGCCATGCCAAGGCGCTTCGCGGCACGCGCGACGCCGCTCGAAACAGAGCGCGACAGCCCCTAGCGACTTCTCAACGGGTCGAGCAGCGAGCGCAGATTGTTGTGATCGATCTCGTGCATGAGCGCGAGCAGGCGGCCGAGCTGGCCCGCGGGAAAGCCCTCGCGCGCGAACCACGCGAGATAGTGGCCGGGCAGGTCGGCAAGCAGCCTGCCCTTGAACTTTCCGTAGGGCATCGTCTGCGTGACGAGGCGTTGCAGGTCTTGCGGGTCCATGTCGTTCGGTCCGTGGGTGTGATGCGCCGCAGAGTATCGCGGATCCCTCAGCGGCTGCTCCATATCGATGCCATAATCGCCGCTCCCGCAGTGAAAGCGTCGCCCATCGATTTTCCATGCCGCTCGCCATCAAAGCTTTCGTCGCCCCTCTCATCGTCGCGTGCGCGATGTTCATGGAAAGCGTGGATGCGAACGTGATCGTGACGGCGATTCCGGAAATGGCCCGCGCGTTCGGACGCGATCCGGTCACGCTGAAGATCGCGGTGACGAGCTACGTGCTCGGCCTGGGCGTCTTCATCCCGATCTGCGGCTGGGTCGCCGACCGCTTCGGCGCCCGCACCGTCTTTCGCACCGCGATCGGCATCTTCGTCGTGGGGTCGCTGCTCTGCGCGGCGTCCAGCTCGCTTGCCACCTTCACGGTCGCGCGCTTCGTGCAGGGCGTCGGCGGCGCGATGATGGTGCCGGTCGGGCGCATCATCATCTTCCGCTCGGTGCGCCGCTCCGAGTTCATCCGCGCGATGAACTACCTGAGCGTGCCCGCCATGCTCGGCCCCGCCGTCGGGCCGCTCCTCGGCGGCTTCATCACGACCTACCTGCACTGGCGCCTCATCTTCTTCATCAACATCCCGATCGGCATCGTCGGCATCTATCTGACGAACCGCTACATCGCGAATTCGCGCGAGGAGCATCCGGGACGGCTCGACTGGTTCGGCTTCTTCCTGTCGGCGAGCGCGGGCACGCTGCTTTTGCTCGGGCTCTCGCTCGTAGGCGGCGAGCTCGTCTCCGACCGCATCGCCTGGACGATGTGCGCGGTGGGCGCGGCCATGGTCGCGCTCTACTGGCTCCATTCGCGACGCGCCGAGCGCCCGCTCCTCGACCTGAAGTTCTTCCGCGTGCCGACCTTCCAGGCGAGCGTGCTCGGCGGCTCGCTCTTTCGCATCGGACTCGGCGCCGTGCCGTTCCTGCTGCCGCTCGCGTTGCAGGAAGGCCTCGGCATGACCGCCTTCAAGTCCGGCTCGATCACCTGCGCGTCGGCGTTCGGCGGCATGTTCATGCGCTCGCTCGCCTCGCGCGTGCTGCACCGCTTCGGCTTCAGGCACACGCTGATGGTGAACGCCGTGTTCTCGGGCATTGCGATCGCCGCGTGCGGCCTGTTCTTCCCGGGCACGCCGACGTGGGTGATCTGGGCGGTCGTGCTGCTCGGCGGCTTCTTCCCTGCGCTGCAATTCACGAGCCTGAACTCGCTCGCCTACGCGGAGATCGAAAGCCGCGACGTCGGCCGTGCGACGAGCCTTGCGAGCTTCATCCAGCAGGTGTCGCTCGGGCTCGGCGTGACGATCGCCGGGCTCACGCTGCAGGTGTCGCAGCAGTTGCAGGGCCATCCGAACGTGCTCTGGTCGGATTTCTGGCCGGCGTTCTTCGTCGTGGGGATGTTCTCGCTCCTCTCGATACCGGTCACGGCGAGGCTGTCACACGAGGCGGGGTCGGAGATTTCGCGCGGCACGCGCGGGTGAGCTGGCGGCTCCTCGCGGGCTTCATCGTGGTGAGGCCCGCGGTGAGGCCGATGGTGAAGCCCGCGGTGAAGTCGTAGCGGCGCGCACGGCCGAAGCCGCGTGACGAGCCTCGGCCTGCCGGTCCACGCCTTTGCCGTACCGCCGGGAAGCGCCCGCTGCGGTGCTCACCGGTTCTTCCTTCCCACCGCTCGCCATCTTCACTTCGATATTGCGGCGATGCATCACGGCTGCCTCGGCCGTACCTACCCTCTCGCGCCGTCGGGAGCGGCACGCCGCAAAGTCCGGCAACAAAAGAAAAACGGGCCGGTACCGGAAGCATCCCGTCATGCCGCTCCACTTCGAGCGCATGAGAAACACTCCGATACCGGCCCGCCCTGCCCGCCGATACTGACCGCCATCCGAGGATGGCAGCGATGGCGAGGATGACCGGCAACCGCCGGTCATCGTCTACTTCGAACCGCCCAGCCCGCTTACTGGCAGGCTTCGCACTCGTCGAAGCCCGGATCGCCCGGACGCATCATGCAGACCGGACCGTCGGCCTCCGGCTCGGCCGCGGAGACAGCCGCCGCCGGCGCCACCGCAGCCGCGTTGAACCCGCCCGCCGACGCCCCGCCGTTCATCCCGCCTATCCCGAAGCCCGCCCCGGAAGCGCCGCCCGCGCCATGGCCCGAGTCTCCGGACGGCACCGAATTCAGCGCGCCGTGCGCGACCGTCGACTTCTCGACGCTCGTCGCCGACATCGTGCGCAGGTAGTACGTCGTCTTCAGGCCGCGCAGCCACGCGAGCTTGTAGACCTCGTCGAGCTTCTTGCCCGACGCGCCCGCCATATAGATGTTGAGCGACTGAGCCTGGTCGATCCACTTCTGGCGGCGCGCCGCGGCTTCCACGACCCACTTCGCGTCCAGTTCGAACGCCGTGGCGTAGATCGCGCGCAGGTCGGCCGGAATGCGGTCGATGCGCGAGAGCGTGCCGTCGAAGTACTTCAGGTCGGAGACCATCACCTCGTCCCACAGGCCGCGCGTCTTCAGGTCGCGCACCAGATAGTCGTTCACCACCGTGAATTCGCCCGACAGGTTCGACTTCACGTACAGGTTCTGGAACGTCGGCTCGATGCACGCGGACACGCCGATGATGTTCGAAATCGTCGCCGTCGGCGCGATCGCGATGCAGTTCGAGTTGCGCATGCCGTGCGTCGCGATGCGCGAGCGCAGCGACGTCCAGTCCATCGATTCGCTCTGGTCGACTTCCACGTAGCCGCCGCGCTCTTCTGCCAGCAACTTCAGCGAATCCTGCGGGAGAATGCCGCGATCCCATAGCGAGCCGCGGTAGCTCGAGTAGCGGCCGCGCTCCTCGGCCAGCTCCGTCGACGCGTAGTACGCGTAGTAGCAGACGGCTTCCATCGAGCGGTCGGCGAATTCCACCGCCTCCTGCGACGCGTACGGCGTGCGCAGGAGGTGCAGGCAGTCCTGGAAGCCCATGATGCCCATGCCGACCGGGCGGTGCTTCAGGTTCGAGTTGCGCGCCTTGGCGACCGCGTAGTAATTGATGTCGATCACGTTGTCGAGCATGCGCATCGCGACGCTGATGGTGCGCTTCAGCTTGTCGTGATCGAGCACGAGCGTGCCGTCCGCCTGCTTGGCCATGTGCGCGACGAGGTTCACCGAGCCGAGGTTGCACACGGCGATTTCCGTGTCGCTCGTGTTCAGCGTGATTTCGGTGCACAGGTTCGACGAGTGCACGACGCCCACGTGCTGCTGCGGCGAGCGGATGTTGCACGGGTCCTTGAACGTGATCCACGGATGGCCGGTTTCGAACAGCATGCCGAGCATCTTGCGCCAGAGCTGCGCCGCCGGGATCCGCTTGAAGAGCTTGATCTCGCCGCGCGTCGCCTTGTCCTCGTAAGCCGTGTAAGCCTTTTCGAACGCCGCGCCGAACAGGTCGTGCAGGTCCGGGCAGGTGGCCGGCGAGAAGAGCGTCCAGTCGCCGCCTTCATGAACGCGCTTCATGAACAGGTCGGGAATCCAGTTCGCCGTGTTCATGTCGTGGGTGCGGCGGCGGTCGTCGCCGGTGTTCTTGCGCAGTTCGAGGAATTCCTCGATGTCCAGGTGCCACGTCTCCAGGTACGCGCACACCGCGCCCTTTCTCTTGCCGCCCTGGTTCACGGCGACCGCCGTGTCGTTCACCACCTTCAGGAACGGCACCACGCCCTGTGACTTGCCGTTCGTGCCCTTGATATGCGAGCCGAGCGCGCGAACGCGCGTCCAGTCGTTGCCGAGACCGCCCGCGAACTTCGACAGCAGCGCGTTTTCCTTCAGCGCCTCGTAGATGCCGTCGAGGTCGTCGGCCACCGTCGTCAGGTAGCACGACGACAGCTGCGAGCGGCGCGTGCCGGAATTGAAGAGCGTCGGCGTCGACGACATGAAGTCGAAGCTCGACAGCACGTTGTAAAACTCGATCGCACGCGCTTCGCGGTCGATTTCGTTCAGCGCGAGGCCCATCGCGACGCGCATGAAGAACGCCTGCGGCAGTTCGATGCGCTTGCCTTCCGTGTGCAGGAAATAGCGGTCGTAGAGCGTCTGCAGGCCGAGATAGCCGAATTGCAGGTCGCGGTCCGCGTCGAGCGCGGCGCCGAGGCGCTTCATGTCGTACTGCAGGAGCTTGTCGTCGAGGAGTTCCGCTTCCACGCCCTGCTTGATGAAGAGCGGGAAGTACTCGGCGTAGCGCTCGCCCATTTCGGCTTGCGTGACTTCCTCTTCGAGAATTTCGCGACGGATCGTGTGCAGCAGGATGCGTGCCGTGACCTGGCTGTACGCCGGGTCCTTTTCGATCATCGTGCGCGCGGCGAGGATGGCCGAGTCGTAGACCTGGCTCATCGGCACGCCGTCGTACAGGTTCTTGACCGTTTCCGCGACGATCGGGTCGGCCGAGACTGCGTCGCCCAGGTTGGCGCACGCCGACACGATCAGCGCCTTCAGCGCGTTCAGGTCGAGCGGACGCTTCACGCCGCCGTCGATCACGCTGATGCCGAGCGCATTCGCCTGCACTTCCGGCGCGTGGGCGCGCTCCTGCGTGCGCTTCTCGCGGTAGAGCACGTAGGCACGCGCGACGTTGTGCTCGCCACCGCGCATCAGCGCGAGTTCGACCTGGTCCTGAATGTCTTCGATATGGAACGTTCCGCCGTTCGGACGGCTGCGCACGAGCGCGCGCACGACGCTCTGTGTCAGTTGCTCAACCAGCTCGCGCACGCGCGCGGAAGCTGCGCCCTGGCCGCCATTCACGGCGAGGAACGCCTTGGTCACGGCGATCGCGATCTTCGAAGGCTCGAACGACACCACAGTCCCGTTGCGACGGATGACCTTGTAGTCGGCAAGCGTCGTGCTGGGGGCGAGCGCCTGCGCGCCCGGCTGCGGCTGGCCGCCGGCCGGCAGTGCGGATGCGCCCTGGTAGGAGGTCGTGGCGTTGTCGGTGGTTTGCATGTGCAAAACTCCTGGTGTTCGAATGGTGCGGATGTGGTCCGCGGATTTATGACTTATGCCGCGTGCGGTGCATCAGGCACGCGGAGGATCGAATGTGAGATCGGCCGGCCGGGAACGTGCGTTGCGCGGTGTCGGCCGTGTTCGCCCCAGGCTCGGGGCGTGGCTTCAGTCGACGCGAATCACTTCACTTGCCTGCCTTCTTCACGGTTCTTCCGCTGGCACTCGGTGCAATCCAGGCGGATCGCACCGCCCCGGGCCAGCCAACTTCTCTTTACACCGGAAAGCCAGCGGCGCCGGACTCCAGGAGTGGGCGCCGCCTGTACAACACAAGATGTAGTGTAAAACACGTCTCTGGGTACCAAGTATAGTGAACTTCCGCACAGTCTCAAAAAGATTTATTTGCTTTCGAAAGCTAACCCGGGGTTGACTTTTGCCTCGCCAAAGCGAGGCAAGGCCCGGGGCGTTCCCCGTGCTGCGACGCAACGAGCATGCCCTTACGCCCTGCTCTGGAAGGGAAAGAAATGTGGCGCGAGCCCGCTCGCGCGCACGAGGCGCGGCCAGTCGAAATGCGGGCCGGGGTCGGTCTTGCGGCCGGGCGCGATGTCGGAATGGCCGGCGAGCGCGTCGATCGGATAGCGCGCGGCAAGCACGCGCACGAGCTCCGCGAGCGCATCGTATTGAGCCGTCTCGAACGGGCTGCGGTCGCTGCCTTCGAGCTCGATGCCGATCGAAAAGTCGTTGCAGCGCTCGCGTCCGAGAAAGCTCGAGACGCCCGCGTGCCACGCGCGCTCGTTGCAGGCGACGTACTGCTCGACCTCGCCGTCGCGGCGGATCACGAAGTGCGCCGACACCCGCATGCCGCGCAGCTGGTCGAAGTACGGATGCGCGTCGTGGTCGAGGCGGTTCTGGAAGAAGTCGCGGATCGCGCTGCCGCCGAAATCGTCGGGCGGCAGGCTGATGTTGTGCACGACGATGAGCGTCGGCTCGATCGCGCCCGGCCGCGCCTCGAAGTTCGGCGACGGCAGGCGCGTGGCCGCGAGGAGCCAGCCGTTCTCGTCGACCGCAGCCGCTGCCCCGGCGTGCGGCGCTGGCGTCATCGTGCGTCGCGGCCCGTCGGGCGAGCCGCGTGCCGATGCGCGTGATCGGCGCAGCAGAAGCGCTGGCCGGCAACCACCAGCGATTCGCTGCGCGGCGTGTGCACGCCGCACTCGACGCAGCGCACGAGCGGGTCGGCCAGTTGCGGCGCTCCGCGGCCAGCCGTGCCCGCGCCGTTCCCGGCACCATTGCCGCCACTCCTGCCGCCATTGGACGCGCCGCCTGCCGTGCGCGCGCCCTGCGCCTCGGCCTGCGCGCGCTCGTTCGCGCGGCGCAGCTTCCTGAAGAGCCACTGGCTCGCGAAGAACAGGAAGATCAGAAGAAGAATTTGTCGCATGACGTTACTAATAGAGGAAGGCAATCCGGCTCAGACGACCGCGCGATGCAGCAGCACTTCGAACACGAAGCGGCTGCCGACGTAGGCGAGCAGCAACGCGGCGAACGACGCCAGCACCCAGCGCAGCGCGGCGCGCCCGCGCCAGCCGGAAACGCGGCGCGCGGTCAGGAGCGCGCCGAACATGAGCCACGAAAGGAACGCGAACACGGTCTTGTGATCGAGCCGGAAGGCCCGATCGACAAGCTGCTCGTTGAACGCGATGCCCGAGACGAGCGTCAGCGTCAGCAGCACGAAGCCCGCCGAGATCAGCCTGAACAGCAGCTTTTCGAGCGTGAGGAGCGGCGGCAGCGTGTCGAGCCAGCTGGAAAGCCAGCCGTTGCTGGTGTGGCGCGCCGCCACGCCGCGCATGCCTTGCAGTCGCTTTTCGACCATCAGCATCAGGATCGCGTGGAGCGCGGCGATCGCGAAAAGCCCGTATGCGATGTTCGCGATCAGGAAGTGCAGCTTGAACATCGGCGCGGCGGAGTACGAGAGCACCCGCACGCCGCCGAACAGGACCGGCAGGATCGACGCCACGCACGCGAGCGGCAGCACCAGGAGCCGCAGGCCGTCGAGCGGAAAGAAAAAGCTCTCGATCCAGTAGATGCCCGCACCGAGCCAGAACATGGCCGACAGCGCGAACGCGAAGCCGAACACCATCGCGTTCTGCGGAAAGATGGTGGTGTGCAGCAGAACGCCGTGCACCAGAAGCGCGACGAACAACAGGGCGCGCCCGATTCCGCTCATGCCCGACGCCTTCGACGCCCGCGCGCGCGGCACCGGCGCGCCCGCCGGCATGCCCGCGAGCGCGGGTTCGACCACCGTGTGGCGATGCGCGCGCCAGCCCGCTACGGCAAGTCCGCCGTAGAGAAGCGCAGTGAGGGCATACAGTACAATATCCATTGTTCGAAGTTTACACTAGGCCCCGAACCCACGACGTCTTCCCCTCCCGCCAGCAGGCGCGGGAACGGGCGCCGCAGCGAGGCCGCACTCTACCGCTCCCCATGCTCGACAATCTCACACAACGTATGGCGCGCGTCGTCAAGACGCTGCGCGGCGAGGCCCGGCTCACCGAGGCCAATACGCAGGAAATGCTGCGCGAAGTGCGGCTGGCATTGCTCGAAGCGGACGTCGCGCTGCCGGTGGTGCGCGAATTCATCGCGAAGGTGAAGGAAAAGGCGCTCGGCGAAGAAGTACTCTCCAGTTTATCGCCCGGCCAGGCGCTTGTGGGTGTGGTACAGCGCGAATTGACGGCGGTAATCGGCGGCGATTACGAAGGCAAGGCAGTCGAGCTCGATCTCGCCGTCACGCCGCCCGCGGTGATCCTGATGGCCGGCCTCCAGGGCGCCGGCAAGACCACCACGACCGGCAAGCTCGCCAAGCTCCTGCGCGAAAAGTACAAGAAAAAGGTGCTGACGGTTTCCGTCGACGTCTACCGCCCCGCCGCCATCCAGCAGTTGAAGACGGTGAGCGAGCAGGTCGGCGCCGACTTCTTCCCGTCGGAGCCGAACCAGAAGCCCGCGGACATCGCGCGCGCGGCCGTGGACTGGGCGAAGCGCCACTATCACGACGTGCTGATCGTCGACACGGCGGGCCGCCTCGGCATCGACGAGGCGATGATGAACGAGATCAGCGAGCTGCACACGCTGCTGAAGCCGACTGAAACGCTCTTCGTCGTCGACGCGATGCTTGGCCAGGACGCCGTCAACACCGCGAAGGCGTTCAACGACGCGCTCCCGCTCACCGGCGTCGTGCTCACCAAGCTCGACGGCGACTCGCGCGGCGGCGCGGCGCTTTCCGTGCGCCACGTGACGGGCAAGCCGATCAAGTTCGTCGGCGTGGCGGAAAAGCTCGACGGCCTCGAAGTCTTCTACCCGGACCGGATGGCGAACCGGATCCTCGGCATGGGCGACATCATGGCGCTCGTCGAGGAAGCGCAGCGCGGTGTCGACGCGAAAGAAGCGCAAAAGCTCGCCGACAAGGTCAAGAAAGGCGGCGACTTCGACCTGAACGACTTCAAGGCGCAGCTCGCGCAGATGAAGAAGATGGGCGGGCTGTCGTCGCTCATGGACAAGCTGCCCGCGCAGTTCCAGCAGGCCGCGCAGGGCGCCGACATGGGCGTGGCCGAAAAGCAGATGCGCCGCATGGAAGGCATCATCAATTCGATGACCATCCAGGAGCGCGCGAAGCCCGAGCTGATCAAGGCCGCGCGCAAGCGCCGGATTGCCGCCGGCGCGGGCGTGCAGGTGCAGGAAGTCAACCGCATGCTGAACCAGTACGAGCAGATGCGCGGCATGATGAAGAAGCTGAAGGGCGGCAACCTGCAGAAGATGATGCGCGGCATGAAGGGCATGATGCCGGGCATGCGTTGAGCAACGCACTGTCAAACCCGCGTTTTGCCGCGAAGCTGCGGTAAAACGCGGGTTTATCATATGGCGCTCGCCGCCGTTTTTTCCCACACTAGGTATTCAGGCCACCGCGCTGCTTTCCCCATTTATGAATCGCGAAGAAGCTCTCCATATTTTCAGCCACTCCGAAGAGATCGTGTCGGCAGGCGAGGTCAACGCGTCGATCGGGCGCATGGCGCAAGCCATCCGGGCGGCGACGAGCGAAGAGTTTCCGCTCGTCCTCTCCGTGATGGGCGGCGCGGCGGTCTTCACCGGCATGCTGCTGCCGCACCTCGATTTTCCGCTCGAATTCGACTACATCCATCTGACGCGCTATCGCAACGCGATCAAGGGCGGCAGCGAAATGCAGTGGCGCGTGGCGCCGGCCGAATCGGTGAAGGATCGCGTGGTGCTCGTGCTCGACGACATCCTCGACGAAGGTGAAACGATGGCCGCGATCCGCGACCGCATCATGCTGATGGGAGCGAAGCAGTTCCTCTGTGCCGTGCTCTGCGAGAAGATCATTCCCAAATCAAAGCCTCTGCGTCCGGACTTCTGCGGCTTCGAGGTTCCGGACCGGTATGTGTTCGGCTGCGGGATGGATGCGAAGGGCTACTGGCGCAACCTGCCCGCCATCCGCGCGCTGACCGAAGGCGCGTGACGCTTCGCGCGTCGTCGGAATAAAAAAAAGCGGCCGGCTGGCCGCTTTTTTCATAGCTCGTGCACGAAGGTCCGTATCCCGGCCAGGATCATCTCGACCGAGATCGCGACCAGCACCAGTCCCATCAGCCGCTCGAACGCGGTGACCGCCCGCTCGCCGACGAAGTGCTGAATCTTCTCGGCGAGCACCAGCACGATCGCGCAGACGATCATCGTCACCGTGAGCGCGCCGATCCATTCGATCATCTTGCCGGGCGCCTGCGAGGTCAGCAGCATCACCGTCGCGAGCGCGGACGGGCCGGCCAGCGCCGGAATCGCGAGCGGCACGATGAGCGGCTCACCGCCACGCGAGTCGCCGCCCATCGGGCCGTCCGGGTGCGGAAAGATCATCCGCAGCGCGATCAGGAACAGCACGATCCCGCCGCCGAGCCGCAGCGACAGGTCCGTGAGGCTCATCGCGCGCAGGAAGCGGTCGCCCGCCAGCATGAACACGAGCAGGATGCCGAATGCGATCGCCACTTCCCGCAGGATCACGATCCGCCGCCGCTCCGACGCCACTCCGCGCAACGCGTTGATGAAGATCGGAATGTTGCCGAGCGGATCGGTGATCAGGATCAGCAGAACCGTCGCCGACAGAAAGTTGTATTGCACGTCGGCAGTCGGTCAGCGGGCCAGCGCGGCACGCACCTTCCCGATCACCAGTTGCGCGGCCTCGTCCACGGGCAGCAGCGTGGCTTCCGTGTCGCGGCGCGCCTGGTATTCGAGCTTGCCTTCCTTGAGCCCGCGATCGCCGATCACGAGCCGGTGCGGCACGCCGATCAGCTCCCAGTCGGCGAACATCACGCCCGGGCGCTCGCCGCGGTCATCCAGAATGACGTCGATACCCGCTTCCTGCAGTTGCGCGTAGAGCTTGTCGGCCTGCTCGCGCACGGTATCGCTGCGGTCGTAGCCCATCGGGCACAGCACGACTTCGAACGGCGCGATCGCCTCCGGCCAGATGATGCCCTTGTCGTCGAAATTCTGTTCGATCGCCGCGCCCAGGATGCGCGTGATGCCGACGCCATAGCAGCCCATCAGCATCGGGGCGGGCTTGCCGCTTTCGTCGAGATAGGTCGCGCCCATCGAATCCGAATACTTCGTTCCGAGCTGGAACACGTGGCCGACTTCGATGCCGCGGCAGATCGCGAGCGTGCCCCGCCCGTCAGGCGACGGGTCGCCTTCGACGACATTGCGGATATCCGCCACCACCGGCTCCGGCAGATCGCGGCCCCAGTTGACGCCCGTCGTGTGATAGTCCACCTCGTTCGAGCCGACCACGAAGTCGCTCATGTTCGCGACCGTGCGGTCCGCGATCACCTTCACCGGCTTCCTGGTGCCGACCGGGCCTAGGTAGCCCGGCGGCGTGCCGAACCACTCGATGATTTCCTGCTCGGTGGCGAAGCGGTAGCCCGCGAGCCCGGGCTGCTTGTGCGCCTTGATGTCATTGAGCGAGTGGTCGCCGCGCAGCATCAGCAGCCAGATGGTCGGCTCGGCGCCTTCGTTGTCGGTGGCGAGCACGATCGACTTGATGGTGCGCTCGAGCGGGATATTCAGGTAATCCGCGACCGCCTCGCACTTCGCCTTGCCGGGCGTCGGCGTCTTCTTCATTTCTTCCGCGGGCGCGGCTCGCGTGGCGGAAAGCGGCAGTGCGTCGGCCGCTTCGACGTTCGCCGCGTAGTCCGAATCCGGGCAATACGCGATCGCGTCCTCGCCGGTGTCCGCAATCACGTGGAATTCGTGCGAGCCGCTGCCGCCGATCGACCCGTTATCGGCCGCAACGGCACGGAATTCGAGCCCGATGCGCGTGAAGATGCGCACGTAGGCGTCGAACATCTTGCGATACGACTCGGCGAGGCCGGCGGCGTCCTTGTCGAAGGAATACGCGTCCTTCATGATGAATTCGCGCCCGCGCATCACGCCGAAGCGCGGACGGATTTCGTCGCGGAACTTCGTCTGCACCTGGTAGAAGTTCACCGGCAATTGCCGGTAGCTCTTGATTTCGCGCCGCGCGATGTCGGTCACGACTTCCTCGTGCGTCGGCCCGATTACGAATTCGCGCTCATGGCGGTCCTTCAGGCGCAGCAATTCGGGACCGTACTGCACCCAGCGGCCGGATTCCTGCCACAGCTCGGCCGGCTGCACGGCCGGCATCAGGAGTTCGAGCGCACCGGCGCGGTTCATCTCGTCTCGCACGATCGCCTCGACCTTGCGGATGGAGCGCAGGCCGATCGGCAGGTAGTCGTAGATCCCGCCCGCGACGCGGCGGATCATGCCGGCGCGCATCATCAGCTTGTGGCTGACGATTTCGGCGTCGGCGGGGGCTTCTTTCAGGGTGCCGATGAAGAAACGTGATGCTTTCATTGAAGAAATTTTCCAAAAGCGAAAGCGCGCCGCAGTGCCCCAGATGCTTCAAGGCGGCGCACGGGCGTGCAGAACGAGTGAATGACGGGACGGCTGGTGCAAAGAAGATTCTGCCACCGGCCGGAACGCGTGGCGAAAAGCGTACCCGGATTCGGGTTCGTGCCGGTGCGCCAGGCCCGTTATCTGTTTATAATCAAAGCAATTTTAAAGGATTCGAAGGTGGTTGTATGCTGGATCGTGAAGGCTTTCGCCCGAACGTCGGCATCATCCTCTTGAACGCGCGCAACGAAGTGTTTTGGGGTAAGCGGCTGCGTGAACATTCCTGGCAGTTTCCGCAAGGGGGCATCAAGTACGGTGAGACCCCTGTGCAAGCGATGTATCGGGAGTTACACGAAGAGACCGGCTTGCTTCCGGAGCACGTCAAGGTCGTGGGTCGCACCCGCGACTGGCTGCGTTATGAGGTGCCGGACAAGTTCATCAAGCGCGAGGTGCGCGGCCATTATCGTGGCCAGAAACAGATCTGGTTTCTGCTGCGAATGGTAGGCCGTGACTGTGACATTTGCCTCCGTGCTACTGATCATCCGGAATTCGATGCCTGGCGCTGGAACGAGTACTGGGTCCCGCTCGACGCGGTGATCGAGTTCAAGCGCGACGTTTATCAACTGGCGCTCACCGAGCTGTCGCGCTTCTTGCGGCGTACCGCATCGAGAAGCGAGCGAAATGAGCGCGCCGCACATCACGGACCCCGCTATCCACGCGTGATCCAGACGATGACGATCGAAGCCCCTCCTGTTTCTGCGGCCGGTGCCGCGGTTCAGGCAGAATGCTCGGTCGAAGAAGTGCATATCTTCGCGCAACGGCCGTTGCGCGACTAGCAGGGCACTTTTTGCACACTTTTCTGCTCAGCATGATTCCAGGCGGCGACACGGCGACGTGTCCCGCTTTTTTTCCGCACGGCGCGCTGCGTCCGGGCCGCGCGGCTGTTTCCGGGAAGACCTAATTGAAAGCCATCGCCTTGTTTGCGGCATCCGCGGCAGTGCTTGCCGTGCTCGCCGGTTGTTCCAGTTCCAAAGGCCCGTCCAACAAGGACGACAGCGAGTTCACCTATCTCCTGGACCGCAAGTCGGAGTGGACCGAGAACAAGGTGGAGAATCTGCCGCCGTTGCCGAATGCGTCGGACTTGCTGCCGTTCAACGTTTCCCAGAATACGCCGCTCGTTTTCGCGATCGACAGGAACTCGGTTTCCGTCGGCAGCGACGGCGTGGTGCGCTACACGGTGGTCGTGACGAGCCCGGCGGGCGCGCGCAACGTCAATTACGAAGGCATCCGCTGCGACAACTACGAGTGGCGCCTCTATGCCAGCATCAACGACGACCAGAACGCCTGGGACCGCACGGTAGCCAATGATTTCCGCCGCATCGAGAACGGCGAGCTGAATGCGTATCACGCGGCGCTCTATCAGGATTATTTTTGCGCGAACAAGCTGCCGACGGGAACGGCCAAGCAGATCGTGAGCAACATCCAGTACAAGCGGCCAGCGACATCGCAGCTATACCGGTAAGCTCCGGTCCGCCGCTCAATCAAAAACCCGCCGACTTTTCGAGTCGGCGGGTTTTTTTTCACACCAGCACCAGATTGTCGCGGTGAATCAGCTCCGGCTCCAGCATGTAGCCGAGCACGGATTCGATGTCCCCGCTCGGGCGCCGATGGATCAGCCGCGCCTCCGAACTGCTGTAGTTCGTGATGCCGCGCGCGACTTCCCGCCCCTGCGCGCTCACGCAAGCAATCACCTCGCCGCGTGCAAAGGCGCCCTTCACGTCGATCACGCCGATCGGCAGGAGGCTCTTGCCGCCTTCGGTGAGCTTTTCGACCGCGCCATTGTCGATCACGACGTGGCCGCGCACCTGCAGATGGTCGGCCATCCACTGCTTGCGCGCCGCCATGCGCGCGGTCCGTGCTATCAGCTGCGTGCCGATCATCTCGCCTGACGCAAGCCGCGTGAGGACATCGGACTCCCGGCCGCTTGCGATCACCGTGTTCGCGCCGCTGTGCGCAGCGCGCTTCGCCGCGAGGATCTTGGTGAGCATGCCGCCCCGGCCGAGGCTCGACCCCGCGCCGCCCGCCATCGCTTCGAGTTCGGGTGTGCCGGCGTCCGCCTGCTCGACGAGCGTCGCCGTCGGGTCCTTGCGCGGGTCGGCGGTGAAAAGGCCGCGCTGGTCGGTGAGGATGATGAGCGCGTCGCCTTCGATCAGGTTCGCCACCAGCGCGCCGAGCGTGTCGTTGTCGCCGAACTTGATTTCGTCGGTGATGACGGTGTCGTTTTCGTTGATGATCGGCACGGCGCCCAGACGCAGCAGCGTGAGAAGCGTCGAGCGCGCGTTCAGATAGCGCTCGCGGTCCGCGAGATCGGCGTGCGTGAGCAAAATCTGCGCGGTACGGATGCCGTGCGCGCCGAAACTGCTCTCGTAGACCTGCGCGAGCCCCATCTGGCCGACCGCGGCGGCGGCCTGCAATTCGTCGATTTCACGCGGGCGCTGCGTCCAGCCGAGGCGGTGAATGCCTTCCGCGATCGCGCCCGAGCTGACCATCACGACTTCCTTGCCCTGCTGGCGCAAGGCGGCGATCTGCGACGCCCAGCGGGCGATCGCCGCATGGTCGAGACCGCGGCCGTCGTTCGTGACGAGGCTCGATCCCACTTTCACTACCAGACGCTTCGAAAGAGCGATGACAGAACGCATCGTGCGCATTCTCCTCGGAGTGGCGAACCCTGCGCGGGAACGCGCAGGGAGGTGATTACTCTTCTTCCCGCGCGGGCCTGGGTGCGGCGGCCGCCTCGTCGCGAAACCGGACGTCGGCGGCGAGGTCTTCCGCTTCCGCCGCCCGCGACGCGTCCGAATTCTGCGAGATGTAATCGAAGATCGCGTAGGTCAGTGCTTCGCAGCCCTGGCCGGTCAGTGCCGAGATCTCGAATACGGGGCCGTCCCACTCGTAGCGCTCGAGGAAATCGGCGACGCGCGCTTCGCGCTCGTCCTCCGGCACCATGTCGAGCTTGTTGAGCACGAGCCAGCGCGGCTTCTGAAACAGCGCCTCGTCGTACTTGCGCAGTTCGTTGACGATCGCCTTCGCTTCCGCGACCGGATCGACGGCTTCATCGAACGGCGCCAGATCGACGAGATGCAGCAGCACGCCGGTGCGCTGCAGGTGACGCAGGAACCGGTGCCCGAGGCCCGCGCCTTCCGCCGCGCCTTCGATCAGGCCGGGAATGTCCGCAATCACGAAGCTCTTGCTCGGCCCCACGCGCACGACGCCGAGATTCGGGGCGAGCGTCGTGAACGGGTAGTCGGCGATCTTCGGCCGCGCGTTCGACACCGACGAAATGAACGTCGATTTCCCCGCGTTCGGCATGCCGAGCAGGCCGACGTCCGCGAGCACTTTCAGCTCGAGCTTGAGCATGCGCCGCTCGCCGGGCTTGCCTTCCGTCTTCTGGCGCGGCGCGCGATTCGTGCTCGACTTGAAGTGCAGGTTGCCGAGGCCGCCCGCACCGCCGTTGGCGATCAGCACTTCCTGGTTGTGCTCGGTCAGGTCGGCGATCAGCTCACCCGTGTCCATGTCCGCGATCACCGTGCCGACGGGCATGCGCAGCGTGATGTCGTCGCCGCCCTTGCCGTAGCAATCCGAGCCGCGGCCGTTCTCGCCGTTGCGCGCCTGGTGCTTCTTCGCGTACCGGTAGTCGATCAGCGTGTTGATGTTGCGGTCCGCGACCGCGTATACGCTGCCGCCCCGGCCGCCGTCGCCGCCGTCCGGTCCGCCGAACGGGACGAACTTCTCGCGGCGCATCGACGCGCTGCCATCCCCTCCGTCGCCGGCGATGACTTCAATTCTCGCTTCGTCAATGAACTTCATGCGTTGCTCCGTCCCGTGTTTGACGCTGTGTGGGACCGGAGTCAGCGCGATGGGAACGGAGCAAGCGCTAAAGCCCTGACTCCGGTCGACACGCCGACTCCAGCCGATTCACTCTGTGTGCTATTTTGCCGTGACAGGCCGATGCCAGTCACCGATAAATCAAACCAAATAAAAAAGGCCCCGCGAACTTCGCGGGGCCTTTTGTCGGTCCTGAAGCCCGTGCCAGTCTTGCCTTAGGCTGCCGGGACGACGTTGACCAGATGCTTCCTGGCTGCGCCCTTCGTCGTGAACTGGACGTGGCCGTCGGTCAGGGCGAACAGCGTGTGATCCTTGCCGATACCGACGTTTTCGCCCGGGTGCATGCGCGTGCCGCGCTGGCGAACGATGATGCCGCCCGCATTGATTGCCTGGCCGCCGTAAACCTTCACGCCGAGGCGCTTCGATTCGGAATCGCGGCCGTTGCGGGAAGACCCGCCTGCTTTTTTGTGTGCCATGTGATTACTCCTTGCCGCTTACGCGTTGATCGCGTCGATACGCAGTTCGGTATAGTTCTGGCGATGGCCAGCGTGCTTTTGGTAGTGCTTCCGGCGGCGCATCTTGAAGATGGTCACTTTCTTGTGACGACCCTGGGACACGACGGTAGCCTTGACGGAAGCCCCACTCACCAGCGGTGCACCGAACTTAATCGATTCACCTTCGCCTACTGCGAGAACCTGGTCGAGCGTGATTTCAGCGTCAATGTCTGCCGGTATCTGTTCTACTTTCAATTTTTCGCCGACGGCAACCTTATACTGCTTGCCACCGGTTTTTATGACCGCGTACATTGAGAACCTCACTCTGAATTCATTTTTCCGCGCACCGTGCGGGGAAAACGCGTGATTATACAGAGAGTTAGGGGAGCCGTCAAAGCGCATTGACCTTTTCACGCGAGGCACGACTTCCGCCGAACGGCGCCCGGCAGTGTGCATCCCAATCGTCCGTTCATTGCGCCCCTCATTCCGCGGAGGATAGCGCCGTCAGTCGCAAAATCGGTCCCCGACGCAGGCGATCCCGCCTCGCGCAACGTCGCATTGCCCGCGGAACTCCGTCTGATGGGCCGATTCGCCTTATAATTCGCGGCACTACCCTATTTGCCGATCATGTCGTCCACCGCCACTTCATCCCCCAACGCCGCCATCCTGCTTGCCCCGATTGCCGAGGACATGCAGCAGGTCAATCGCGTCATACGGCAGCGCCTGGCATCAGAAGTGATGCTGATCAACCAGATTTCGGAGTACATCATCGGCGCCGGCGGCAAGCGGCTGCGGCCCGCGCTGCTGCTGCTCGTCGCGGGAGCGCTCGGCGACACGACCGGGCATCGCCATGAACTGGCGGCCGTCGTCGAATTCATTCACACGGCCACGCTGCTGCACGACGACGTCGTCGACGAATCCGACCTGCGCCGCGGCCGCAAGACGGCCAATGCGCTCTTCGGCAATGCGGCGAGCGTGCTGGTCGGCGATTTTCTCTACTCGCGCTCGTTCGAGATGATGGTGGGCGTCGGCAAGATGCGCGTGATGGAGATTCTGTCGGTCGCGACGAACGTGATTTCGGAAGGCGAAGTGCTGCAGCTCCTGAACATGCACGATCCGGACGTCGACGAAGCGCGCTACATGCAGGTGATCCGCTACAAGACCGCGAAGCTCTTCGAAGCCGCCGCGCAGCTGGGCGCCGTGCTGTCGGGCGCGGACGCGAGGACGGAAGCCGCCGCCGCCGAGTTCGGACGCCGCATCGGCACCGCATTCCAGATCATGGACGACTGGCTCGACTACACGGGCACGGCGGAATCGATGGGCAAGAACGCCGGCGACGACCTGCGCGAAGGCAAGCCAACGCTGCCGCTCATCTATCTGATGGAGCACGGCACGCCGGAGCAGGCCGCGCTCGCGCGCGAAGCGATCGAACAAGGCGGCACGGACCGCTTCGAGACGATTTTCGAAGCGATCACGGGCTCGGGCGCGCTCGATCACACGCTGGAATGCGCGCGCAAGGAAGCCCAGGCGGCCGCGAACGCAATTTCATCGTTTCCCGATTCCATTTACAAAGAAAGCCTGCTAGAATTATGTTCTTACTCGACGGCAAGACAGTCTTAAACAAGACTGAAGCGCCGTAAGAGTCCAGCAGTAAAGATTCGGGGTGTAGCTTAGCCTGGTAGAGCGCTACGTTCGGGACGTAGAGGCCGGAGGTTCGAATCCTCTCACCCCGACCAGAATTGAAGATGAAAAGCCGCACAGTCCGCTGTGCGGCTTTTTTCTTTCCGGTCCGCTGCAGATCGGGAAAAGGCGCGAGAGGCCGTATATACGGCCGCCGCCCGCGCATCGGCCAGCGTGGCGGGCTTTCGCGGCCTCGTCTGCTATAGTCGCTTTCATCCCTCCCCTTCTTTCATCGGTCGCGTGGACAACCTTCCCTTATGGGCGCAAATTTGCGCCATTTTTCTGCTTCTCTTTCTCTCCGGCTTCTTCTCGATTTCCGAAACCTCGATGATGGCGCTGAACCGCCATCGCCTGAAGCACCTCGCCAACCAGGGGTCGCTGCGCGCGCGCACGACGCAAGGCCTGCTCGCCAAAACCGATCAGCTTCTGAGCGTCATCCTGATCGGCAACAACGTGATCAACACGATCATTCCCGTGCTCACCACGTCGATCGCGCTGCACACGTTCGGCCACAACAACGTCGTGCTGTCGATAGCGACGGGCCTCGTCGCGTTCCTCATCATCGTGTTCGCGGAAATCACGCCGAAGATCGTCGGCGCAACGTATCCCGAAAAGGTCGCGCTGCCGGCGAGCCTGATTCTCGCGCCGCTGATGCGCATCGCGCGGCCACTCGTCTGGTTCGTCAACCTGTTCGCGAACGCCGTGCTGGGGACGCTGCGGATCAACACGAAAGGGGCGCGCGACCAGCGCCTTTCCACCGAGGAACTGCGCACCATCGTGCTGGAATCCGGCAGCTTCATGCCGACCAAGCACCGCAGCATCCTGCTGAACCTGTTCGATCTGGAGAACATCACCGTCGACGACGTGATGATTCCGCGCCGGCGCATCGAAGCGCTCGACTTCGATTCGCCGTTCGAGCAGATCCTCCACCAGCTCGAGACCTGCTATCACAACAAGCTGGTGGTGTATCAGGGCGACATCGACCGCGTGCTCGGCATCCTGCACGTGCGCAAGACGCTGGCGGCGCTGCACAACCAGGAACTGGAGCGCGAGACGCTGCGTGAACTGCTCGCCGAGCCGTACTTCGTTCCCGCGGGCACGCCGGTGTTCCAGCAGTTGCAGTATTTCCAGGAGAGCCGCCAGCGGATTGCGATCGTCGTCAATGAATACGGCGAACTGCAGGGGCTCGTCACACCCGAAGACATCATCGAGGAACTGATCGGCGAGTTCACGACCACAATCCCGCGCGGCGCCACGTCGCGCGGCGGCTGGGACGACCACGGCGAGTGCATCGTGCCGGGCAGCATGCCGCTGCGCGAGCTGAACCGGTGGCTGCAACTCACGCTGCCGACCGACGGTCCGAAAACGCTCAACGGCCTGATCCTCGAGACGCTCGAGGAGATCCCCGACGGAGACGTGTCGGTGCAGATCGCAGGCGTCACTTTCGAAGTGATGCGCAGCGACGACCAGGCGATCCGCACGGTCAAGATCTTCCGGCCCGCCGCCGGCTCGCTTCGGCCGCAGCGTTAGCCGTCCGGCCGAATTGGAAGGCGCGCGGGGGCGCGCGATGATCGGGTCATCCAGAACACGGACGGCTCGACGCCGATGCCCACATGCCTTCACGCTCACCCTCGCCTTCCCGCGACACGTTCGCGCGTCTGCCCCAGCGGCCGATCGAAGCGCCGCAGGACGACGCGCCGGCCGTCATGCTCCTCACCGACACCCTGCGCGAAGCCGCGGCCCGCGGCGCCTCGGACATCCACGTCGAACCGGCGGAGCACGAGTGGCGCATCCGGCTGCGCATCGACGGCGCGCTGCACGTGCTGCAACGCCCGCCGCTCCATCTGCGTGACGCGCTCATCACGCGCATCAAGGTGCTCGCGCGGATGGACATCGCGGAGCGGCGCGTGCCGCAAGACGGGCGGCTGCGGCTGCCGCTTCCGAACGGGCAGCTCGAAGACTATCGCGTGAACTCGCTGCCGACGCTCTTCGGCGAAAAGCTCGTGCTGCGCCGGCTCGAAGCGCTGCCGCCCGACCTGTCGCTCGCGGCGCTCGGGCTCGACGCCCGGCAGCGCGGTGTCGTCGAATCCGCGATCCACGCGCCGCACGGCCTCATTCTCGTCACAGGGCCGACCGGCAGCGGCAAGACGCTGTCGCTGTACTGCTTCCTGCAGATGCTCAACGCGGAATCCCGCAACGTCTGCTCGGTCGAGGACCCCGCGGAAATCCAGCTCGGCGGGATCAATCAGGTCAGCGTGCGCGAGAAGGCCGGACTCACGTTCGCGGTCGCGTTGCGCGCGTTCATGCGGCAGGACCCAGACGTCATCATGGTCGGCGAAATCCGCGATGCCGAAACGGCCGACGTCGCCGTGAAAGCCGCCCAGACCGGCCACCTCGTGCTCTCCACGCTGCACACGAACGACGCGCCCGCCGCGATCGCGCGGCTGATCGATATCGGCGTCGCGCCGTACAACCTGGCGTCGGCGCTGCGGCTCGTCACGGCGCAGCGGCTCGTGAGGAAGCTCTGCGAAGCGTGCCGTGCGCCGGCCGAACTCGCGCTCGACGACGGCACCCGTCCGTTCGAGCCGCGCGGCTGCCCGGCGTGCCACGGCATCGGTTATCGCGGCCGCGTCGGCGTGCATCAGCTGATGCCGGTTTCCGATCCGTTGCGCGAACTGATCGTCGCGCGCGCCGCCACGCACGCCGTCACACGTCAGGCGCAGGCCGAGGGCATGCCGGCGTTGCGCGACGCCGCGTTTCAGCGCGTGCGCGACGGCGTGACGAGCGTCGCGGAAGCCGTCGAAGCGACGGAGATCGCATGACGCGTGCAACTGCGGACACGCGTTTCGAATGGCGCGGCGTCGACGCGAACGGCGCACCCAAACGCGGCAGGACGATCGCCGCCGATCCCGCAACGGCCCGCGCGGCGCTCAAGCGCAATGGCTGGACCGTGCTCGAACTCACCGCCCTCGGCGACGCGCCGCCGCCGAAAGCCACGAACGCCGACATCACCCTGTTCACGCGGCAGCTCGCGGGCCTGCTGCGCGCGGGGCTGCCGCTCGCGCCCGCGCTGGAGCTGATCGCACAGACGCCCGTGCGCGGCGGCCTGCCGCGCATCGTGCGGCACGTCGCGCGCGACATCACGCAGGGCGTGCCGTTTTCCGACGCGCTCGCCCGGCATCCTGCCTGTTTCGGGCCGCTCTACTGCCAGCTTGTTGCGGTCGGCGAACTGGCGGGCGCGCTGCCGACGGTGCTCGCGCGCCTCGCCGACGACCGCGAACGCGCCGCCTCGCAGCGCGCACGGCTGCGAGGCGCGCTGACGTATCCGGTGATGGTACTGCTGCTTTCGCTGCTGATCACGGCGGGGCTGCTCGTCGGCGTGGTGCCGACTTTCAAGACGATCTTCGACGGCTTCGGCGCAGCATTGCCGGCCCCGACACGCTTCGTGCTCGCGCTGTCGGACGGCGTCGCCCGCTGGAGCGTGCCGTTCGCGATCGCGTGCGTGTGCTTCGGCGTCGCGTCGTCGCGCGTGCTCAGGCGCGTGCCGTCCGCCCGCGCAGCGTTCGACCGGGCAACACTTGCGCTGCCGCTCGTCGGCGCATTGCTGCGCTCGCTCGCCGTCGCCCGCTGGAGCCGCGCGCTCGGCACGCTGCTCGCGGCCGGTACGCCGCTGTCGGATGCATTCGATTCGCTCGGGAACGCGACCGGCAACCGGATCTTCGACCGCGCGACCCTCGAAATCGCCACACGCCTCAGGCATGGCGAGCGGCTCGCCGCCGCGATGCGCGCCCTCGGCTGCTTCCCGCCGGAGGTCGTGCAGCCGATCGCCGTCGCCGAGGAATCCGGCGCGCTCGACTCGATGCTGATGGATCTCGCGACCCTCGGCGAGCGCCAGGTCGACGAGAAGATCGGCGCTTTCGCGAGCCTTTGCGAGCCGGTGGTGATCGTCGTGCTCGGCGCGCTCGTGGGCGGACTCGTGATCGCGATGTATCTTCCCATCATCCAACTGGGCAACGTGGTGTAGCATGCCAGCCGAATTCATTCCGACACCGTCCATGACGCCTTCGTTCGACCTTTCCGCCGCGGGCCCCGCGAGCCACGTCCTGCTGGCGTTCGCCGCGCTGCCCGCGGCGGCGCAGTATGGCTTCGCAATCGTGTTCGGACTCGTGATCGGCAGCTTTCTGACGGTCGTCGTGCACCGGCTGCCAATCATGCTCGAGCGCGCGTGGCGAGCGGAGATCGAATCGGCGGAAGGAGGCAAGGATGCCAAACCCGCCCCGTTCAACCTCGCCGTGCCGCGCAGCGCGTGCCCGCATTGCGGACACGTCCTGCGCGCATGGGAAAACATTCCCGTCATCAGCTACCTGCTGCTGCGCGGGCGCTGCGGGAAATGCGGCGCGCGGGTGAGCGCGCGCTACCCGCTGATCGAACTCGCGACGGCGCTCCTCGCAGCCGTTTCGCTCTATGCGTTTGGACCGGACTGGCTCGCGGTCGCCGCGTTCGGCTTGTGCGCCACGCTGCTCGCGACGAGCGTCATCGACTTCGACACGAAATATCTGCCCGACACGCTCACCCTGCCGCTCCTGTGGGCCGGGCTGATCGTCAATCTCGGCGAGGGCGGCTTCGTGTCGCTGCGCGATGCGGTGATCGGCGCGATCACGGGCTATCTGTTCCTGTGGTGCGTATATTGGCTCTTCAGGCTGGTTCGCGGCGTCGAGGGCATGGGCTACGGCGACTTCAAGCTGCTCGCCGCGCTCGGCGCGTGGCTCGGCTGGATGGCGCTGCCGCAGATCGTGCTCGTGTCGGCGATCGCCGGCGCGCTGGTCGGCCTGATCGCGACATGGCGCGGCACCATGCGTTTCGAGGAACCGCTGCCTTTCGGGCCGTTTCTCGCCATAGGAGGCGTTGCGACGCTCTTTTTCGGTACGCCGCTCTACGCACTGTTTGGATGAATTCGGGGGAGCCACGGATGTACAGCATCGGCCTGACTGGCGGTATCGGCAGCGGCAAGACGACGGTCGCGGACCTCTTCGCGGCGCGCGGCGTCGCGGTGATCGACACCGATCTCATCGCGCACCAGATCACCGCGCCGGGCGGGGTCGCGATGCCGTTGATCGAGAGCGAGTTCGGCCGCGAGTACGTCGCCGCAGACGGCTCGCTCGACCGCGCGAAGATGCGCGCGCACGTGTTCGCGGACGACACCGCAAAGGCGCGCCTCGAAGCGATCACACATCCGCTGATCCGCGCGGAGACCGAGCGCCAGCGGGGCGCTGCGTCCGGACCGTATCAGGTCGTGGTCGTGCCCCTGCTGGTGGAATCGGGCAGCTGGGCCGCGCGTGTGCAGCGCGTGCTGGTGGTCGACTGCCCGGTCGAGACGCAGATCGCGCGTGTCATGCGGCGCAACGGCTTCTCGCGCGAACAGGTGCTTGCGATCATCGCGCGCCAGGCGACGCGCGAGGCGCGCCTCGCGGCAGCGGACGATGTCGCCGTCAACGACGAACACGCGACGCTCGAATCGCTCGACGAACGCGTCCAGGCGCTGCACGCGCGCTATCTCGCGCTCGCGGGCGACAGCAACACCCATACCTGAAGCGAATGTAACGCTTAAGAACGGCGTCGAACGGCGAAGAAAATGCGCGCCAGCAACCCCTTTTTGCATGGATTTGCTAGGGTACTGTTGCGGCATTAGAATGTCCCCTGACTTTCTGTCCACGAAGCAACCGACCAACGCCGAGGCGAGCGCGCTTGATCCTTTACGAGTACCCCTTCAACGAGCGAATCCGAACGCTGCTGCGTCTCGAAGATCTGTTCGAGCGCTTCACGTTCTTTCTGACTCAGGAAGATCCGAGGGAGCACCACGTCGCGCTGACGACGCTCTTCGAAATCGCCGAAGTTGCGGGGCGCACGGATCTGAAAGCCGATCTGATGAAGGAACTGGAGCGCCAGCGTCAGACGCTCGCACCGTTCCGCGGCAATCCCGGCATCGAGCAGGAAGCACTCGAGGCGGTGCTCGGCGAAATCGAGCAGACGCTCGCCGGGCTCTCGCAGATGCAGGGCAAGACGGGTCAGCATCTCGCCGACAACGAATGGCTCGCCAGTATCCGCAGCCGCACGATCATCCCGGGCGGAACCTGCAAGTTCGACCTGCCGTCGTATTTCGCGTGGCAGCAGTTGCCGGTGGAGCAGCGCCGCCAGGACATCGCGAAGTGGGTGATGCCGATGCTGGCATTGCGCGACGCGGCGACCATCGTGCTGCGTCTCGCGCGCGAATCGGGACAGGCGTCGAAGGTGATGGCGATGCAGGGCAGCTACCAGCAGATGCTCTCGGGCCGGACGTATCAGCTGATGCAGGTGCGCGTGTCGCCGGAGGTGCGGGTGATCCCGGAGGCGAGTGCGAACAAGTACATGCTGTGGGTGCGCTTCACGGTGCAGGACGGCGATCTGCGTCCGCGTGCCGTCGATGTCGACGTGCCGTTTCACCTCACGTTGTGCAGTCTCTGATAGGTCTTTGAAACCCGCCGGCCGGCCTCATCTATGCGGTTCGGCAATTTTCAATAACGTCTGACAGTATGGTCACCGTCGTCAAATGTCCCACCTGCGGCAAGGAAGTGCGCTGGTTGCCCGAAAACCGCTTTCGTCCGTTTTGCTCGGAGCGCTGCAAGCAGATCGACATGGGCGCCTGGGCAACCGAAAAGTACAAGATCGCGGGCAATCCGCAGGAAACGCCGCCCGATGACGATTCGCACGGCGGCCTGAACTAGCGCCGAAGCGGCTGGCGCTCAGGCGCCGCGCCACCAGCCACCGAAACCGCTCACGCCGATTCGGCCGCGAGCCACTCCAGCACGGGAATCGCCGCGGGAAGCAGCGGCGCCACCTCCACCGGCAAATGCTGCCAGGCGAGCGCTTGGCCTTCCCGTCCGGCGGGCGTGCCGTTCCAGTGCGTCACCTTGCAGAAAAAGAGCCGCACGTAGGCGTGCGGGTAGTCGTGCTCCAGCGTGCGCCAGCGCTCGCAGGCCTTCACGTCGATACCCAGTTCCTCGTGCAGTTCGCGCCCGAGCGCCGCCTCGACGCTCTCGCCCGGCTCGATCTTGCCGCCGGGAAATTCCCAGTAGCCTTCGTACGGCTTGCCTTGCGGGCGCTGCGCGAGCAGATAGCGCCCGTCCGGCTGCACCATTACGCCGACGGCGACTTCCGTGACTTTCCGGCCGTTCACGACGGTCTCACCCGACGCCGCGCTCATGCCTTGCGCCCTGACCAGTCGCGAGCGAATTGCCAGGCGACGCGCCCCGAACGCGAGCCGCGCTCCAGCGCCCAGACGAGCGCATCGCCCCGCGCGCTCTCGATCTCGGCCTGATCGACGCCGAAATGCTTCAGCCAGTGTCCGACGATCGTGAGGTAATCGTCCTGCTTGAACGGATAGAAGCTCACCCACAGCCCGAAGCGTTCGGAGAGCGAAATCTTCTCCTCGACCACTTCACCCGGGTGGATTTCGCCATCGGACGTGTGCTTGTAGCTTTCGTTGTCGCTCATGTATTCGGGCATCAGGTGCCGGCGATTCGACGTCGCGTAGATCAGCACGTTGTCCGACTGCGCGGCGACCGAGCCGTCGAGCGCGACTTTCAGCGCCTTGTAGCCCGACTCGCCTTCCTCGAACGACAGATCGTCGCAGAACACGATGAAGCGTTCGGGCCGCGCCGAAATCAGATCAACGATGTCGCCCAGATCGTGCAGATCGTCCTTGTCGACTTCGATCAGCCGCAAGCCGTCCCTCGAATAGGCGTTCAGGCACGCCTTGATGAGAGACGATTTGCCCGTCCCGCGCGCGCCCGTCAGGAGCACGTTGTTCGCCGGCAGTTTCGCGACGAACTGGCGCGTGTTCTGATCGATCAGCGCCTTCTGGCGATCGATGTTCTGCAGGTCGTCGAAGGAAATGAGCGAAATGGCGGGCACCGGCTGCAGATAGCCGCGGCCCTGGCGCTTGCGCCAGCGAAACGCGACGGCCGCCTCCCAGTCGATTTGCGGCGCCGCCGGCGGCAGCATGCCTTCGATGCGCGCAAGAACGGCTTCGGCGCGAGTCAGGAACTGTTCGAGTTTGTCCATGAGAGTGCTTTACGAGCGGTAGTCGGCGTTGATGCTCACGTAATCGTGCGAAAGGTCGCAGGTCCAGACAGTCGCCTGCGCGCCGCCCCGGCCGAGCAGCACGCGAATCGCGATCTCGCTTTTCTTCATCACGCGCTGCCCGTCTTCCTCGCGGTACGCCGGATTGCGCCCGCCCGATTTCGCGACGAGCACGTCGTCCAGATACAGGTCGATCCTGTCGACGTCCAGGTCGGTCACGCCCGCGTAGCCGATCGCGGCGAGAATGCGGCCGAGGTTCGGGTCGGAAGCGTAGAACGCGGTCTTCACGAGCGGCGAATGGCCGATCGCGTACGCGATCTGGCGGCATTCGGCCACGTCCTTGCCGCCTTCCACGGTGATCGTCATGAACTTGGTCGCGCCCTCGCCGTCGCGCACGATCAGTTGCGCGAGTTCCTGCGCGACGGCCGTCACGGCGTCGCGCAAGGCGGCGTAGGCGGCCGAGTCCGTCGACGTGAGCGCCGGCAGGCTCGACTTGCCCGATGCGATCAGGATGAACGAGTCGTTCGTCGACGTGTCACCGTCGATCGTGATGCAGTTGAACGAGCGGTCGGCAACGTGCTTCGCCAGTTCGTCGAGCACCGGCTGCGCGACTGCGGCGTCGAACGCGAGAAACCCGAGCATGGTCGCCATGTTCGGCTTGATCATGCCCGCGCCCTTGCTGATGCCCGAGAGCGTAACCGTGTGCCCGTCGATCTGCACTTTACGCGATGCAGCTTTCGGAAGCGTATCGGTGGTCATGATGGTCTGCGCGGCGTCGTACCAGTGCGCGGCCTTCTGGTTCGCGAGCGCGGCGGGAAGGCCCGCCTTCAGCCGGTCGACCGGCAGCGGCTCGAGAATCACACCGGTCGAGAACGGCAGGATCTGCTGCGCATCGAGGCCGGCAAGGCGCGCAAGCTCCGCGCAGGTTTCGCGCGTGTGCGCCATGCCCGGCTCGCCCGTGCCCGCATTCGCGTTGCCGGTGTTCACGACGAGCGCGCGGATGCCCTTGCCGCCCGCGCGCACGGCCGCGAGATGCTCGCGGCACACCGTCACCGGCGCCGCGCAGAAGCGGTTCAGGGTGAACACGCCCGCCACGGTCGCGCCCTCTTCGAGCTGAATGACGAGCAGATCCTTTCGATTCGGCTTGCGAATGTTCGCTTCGGCCCAGCCTAGCGTGACGCCGGCGACGGGATGAATCTGTGCGGGATCGATCGAGGGGAAATTGACAGCCATGTTCGCGACTCGCTGAATGTGGCGCGCGCCGGCTTGCGGCCCGGCACGGGATGAATGAACGGGCGCCGTCTCAGAAAAACGATTCGACGCCAGGAAAAACCGAATCTGCAAAGACAAACGACGCATTGCTGCGTCGCTTGCCCCTGCCCATGAACCGCGTGCAATTACACCAGCTTGCCGTGACAGTTCTTGTACTTCTTGCCGCTGCCACAGGGGCACGGATCGTTGCGGCCGACCTTCGGCACGTCGTCGGCGACGCGCGTGGCGACCGTGGTGTCGTCGCCGTAGGCCATGGCCTGGTTGACCATTTGCGTGGTGGCGTCGGCAGGGGCGGGCGCGGCGGCCGCCTCGGCGAAATCGGCGTGCGTGAACGCGACGTTCTCGAGGTGGCTGCCCTTCTCTTCGTACTGTTCGGCGGCTTCTTCCAGCTGCTCCGGCGACTGGATCTGCACGTTCATCACGACGCGCGTGACTTCCTGCTTCACCGAATCCAGCATCGCGGCGAACAGTTCGAACGCCTCGCGCTTGTATTCCTGCTTCGGGTTTTTCTGCGCATAGCCGCGCAGATGGATGCCCTGGCGCAGGTGATCGAGCGCGGCAAGATGCTCGCGCCAGCGGCTGTCGAGCGTCTGGAGCATGATCGAGCGCTCGAACGCGCTGAACGATTCGCGGCCGACGAGCGTCACTTTCGCCTCATAGGCTTCGTCGGCGGCGGCGAGCACGGCTTCCAGGATTTCGTCCGCGTCGATCGAGTTCGACTCGTTGATCATTTCCTGGATCGCGAGATCGAGCGACCATTCGTTGCGCAGCACTTCTTCGAGTTCCGGCGCGTCCCACTGTTCCTCGATGCTGCCCGCCGGCACGAAGCTGCGCACGATTTCCGTGATCACGCCGTGGCGCATCGCGGCGATCGTTTCCTGCACGTCGTTGGCTTCGAGCAGTTCGTTGCGCTGCTGGTAGATCACCTTGCGCTGGTCGTTCGAAACGTCGTCGTATTCGAGCAGCTGCTTGCGGATATCGAAGTTGCGCGCCTCGACCTTGCGCTGCGCGCCTTCGATCGAGCGCGTGACGATGCCCGCCTCGATCGGCTCGCCTTCCGGCATCTTCAGGCGGTCCATGATCGAGCGCACGCGGTCGCCGGCGAAAATGCGCAACAGCGGATCGTCGAGCGACAGATAGAAGCGCGACGAACCCGGATCGCCCTGACGCCCCGCGCGGCCGCGCAACTGGTTGTCGATCCGGCGCGACTCGTGCCGTTCCGTGCCGATGATGTGCAGCCCGCCCGCGGCCTTGACCTGATCGTGCAGCGCCTGCCATTCGTCGTGCAGCTTCTGGATGCGCGGCTGCTTTTCGTCCTCGGGGATCGAGAGATCGGCTTCGATGAACGATGCCTGCTTCTCGACATTGCCGCCGAGCACGATGTCCGTGCCGCGGCCGGCCATGTTGGTTGCGATCGTGACGACGCTCGGGCGGCCCGCTTCGGCGACGATCGCCGCTTCGCGCGCGTGCTGCTTCGCGTTCAGCACCTCGTGCCTGATGCCGGCCTGCGTGAGCAGCGTCGACAGCAGTTCCGACGCCTCGATCGACGTCGTGCCGACGAGCGTGGGCTGCCCGCGCTCGACACACTCGCGGATGTCGCGAATCACCGCGTCGTAGCGCTCCTTCGCGGTCTTGTAGATCTGGTCCTGCTTGTCGACCCGCTTCGGCGGCCGGTTGGTCGGGATCACGACCGTTTCGAGGCCGTAGATTTCGTTGAATTCGTACGCTTCGGTGTCGGCCGTGCCGGTCATTCCGGAGAGCTTCGCGTACATGCGGAAGTAGTTCTGGAACGTGATCGACGCGAGCGTCTGGTTCTCGTTCTGGATCTTGACGTGCTCCTTCGCCTCGACCGCCTGATGGAGGCCGTCCGACCAGCGGCGGCCCGTCATCATGCGCCCGGTGAACTCGTCGACGATGACGACTTCACCGCCCTGCACGACGTAATGCTGGTCGCGATGAAACAGCGTGTGCGCGCGCAGCGCGGCGTACACGTGATGCATCAGCGTGATGTTCTGTGCGGCGTACAGGCTCTCGCCCTCGCCGATCAGGCCCCACTCGGCGAGCAGACGCTCCGCCTTCTCGTGGCCCTGTTCGGTGAGGAACACCTGGCGCGCCTTTTCGTCGAGCGTGTAGTCGCCCGGCTTTTCGACGCCCGTGCCGTCCGCCTTCTCCTCGCCGATCTGCTGCTCGAGCAGCGGCGGCAGCGCGTTCATGCGCACGTAGAGGTCGGTGTGATCCTCGGCCTGGCCGGAAATGATGAGCGGCGTGCGCGCCTCGTCGATCAGGATCGAGTCCACTTCGTCGACGATCGCGAAATTGAGCGGCCGCTGCACGCGCGCATTGGTCTCGTAGACCATGTTGTCGCGCAGGTAGTCGAAGCCGAACTCGTTGTTCGTGCCATATGTGATGTCGGATGCGTAGGCGTCCTGCTTCTGCGCATGCTCCATCTGAGACAGGTTGATGCCGCACGACAGCCCGAGGAAGTTGTAGAGGCGGCCCATCCACTCGGCGTCACGCTGCGCGAGGTAGTCGTTCACCGTCACGACGTGCACGCCGCGCCCGGACAGCGCGTTCAGATACGCGGCGAGCGTCGCGACGAGCGTCTTGCCTTCGCCGGTGCGCATTTCCGCGATCTTGCCGTAGTGCAGGACCATGCCGCCGATCAGCTGGACGTCGAAGTGACGCATCTTCAGCACGCGCTTGCTGGCCTCGCGGCAGACGGCGAACGCTTCCGGCAGCAACACGTCGAGCGACTCGCCGCTCGCGACCCGCTGGCGGAATTCGTCGGTCTTCGCGCGCAGTTGCTGGTCCGTGTACTTTTCGATCGTCGGCTCGAGCGCATTGATCGCCGCAACGGTCTTTTGATATTGCTTGACCAGCCGCTGGTTGCGACTGCCAAAAATCTTTTGAAGGAAACCGGTGGTCATCGGATCAGTGTCTGCGTCGCGGTGTCGGCTGGGCGCACGCTGGATGCGCCCGAATACGGCGGACCTCGGCGGCTTAAGTCCATGGGTGAAATCGAATCGGGGATTTTAGCACGCGTGCCCGGCCGAGCCTGTGTCGGCGTCGAGCCGGCCAGCCCCGCCGGAGGCGATTGTCAACGGTCTGAAAGCTTCCTCGCCGACACCGTTTGCGGGCGGGCCTCGCGCGGTACAATCGACTGGTCGCCATCGCGCCCCCGCCGATCAAAAAATGAGCCGTTTTTCGCCGAATTCAAGGCCGCCGCCGCAACGGTTCGACCCGCGCAAGCCGCAGGCGATTTCCGACGTGCTCGGCCGCACCGACGCCTTTCTCGCCCTGCGCGCGGGCGTCGAGCAGATCGCGGCCCTGCAGCGGGACCTGTCGGCGCTCCTGCCCGATTATCTTGCGTCGAGCGTCGAACCCGGTTTCGTCAAGGACGGCGTTCTGGCGCTGTTTACGGGACACAACGCGCTGGCCGCGCGGCTGCGGCACATCGAGCCGCGCCTGCTTTCCGATTTGCAGCAGCGCGGCTGGGCGGTGAATTCGCTGAAGATCCGCGTGCGTCCGCAGCCGATGGCGGAAAGCGCCCCGCCCAAACACGCGCGCGTGTCGCCCGCGGGTGCGGCGGCGCTCAAGACGCTTGCCGACTCGCTCGATCCGTCTCCGCTTCAGCAGGCGCTCGCCAGAATGGCGGCGCGCCATCAATCGAACGCGCAAAAAAAATGAGCGGCGCTCGCGCGGCCGCTCATCCAGCGTTCTGATCTCAGCCCGTTTCAGGCAAACGCAGTCTGCGTGTCGAATCCGAAACCACGCGGTGCGTTCTGCGTGTCTTCGAACGTGACGACTTCATACGCTTCTTCGTGCGCGAGCAGCTCGCGCAGGAGCATGTTGTTCAGCGCATGACCGCCCTTATACGCCGTGTACGACGCAAGCAGCGGATGGCCGACGACATACAGGTCGCCGATCGCATCGAGCATCTTGTGCTTCACGAACTCGTCGTCGTAGCGCAGGCCGTCGTTGTTCAGAATGCGGTATTCGTCCAGCACGATCGCGTTGTCCATGCTGCCGCCGCGCGCGAGACCCAGTTCGCGCATCATCTCGACCTCGTGCGCAAAACCGAACGTGCGCGCGCGCGCGATTTCGCGCACATACGACGTGTTCGCAAAATCGACTTCCAGCGCCTGGCCGGTTTTATCGACCGCCGGATGGCGAAAATCGATCGTGAAACTAAGCTTGAAACCGAAATACGGATCGAGGCGCGCGAACTTGTCGCCGTCGCGAATCTCGACGGGTTTCGTCACCTTGATGAATTTCTTCGCCGCATTTTGCTGTTCGATTCCCGCCGACTGAATCAGAAACACGAACGAAGCGGCACTTCCGTCCATGATCGGAATTTCTTCAGCAGTAACATCGACATACAGATTATCGATGCCCAGACCCGCGCAGGCCGACATCAAATGCTCGATCGTCGAAACACGCGCGCCGTCTTTCTGCAGCACGGACGCGAGACGCGTGTCGCCGATCGCCATTGCCGAAGCCGGGATTTCCACCGGCGTGGGCAAATCGATACGCGTAAACACGATTCCGGTGCCTGCGGGCGCCGGACGGAGCGTCAAATCCACCTTGCGGCCGGAATGCAGGCCGATGCCGACGGTTTTGACGATGGTTTTGATTGTTCTCTGCTTCAACATGATCTTTTCGCTTCGATTTGAATTCTCTATTAAGAGAATTAATCGTTAATATGCATTCAATAGGCCGAATTATACTCCATTCGTTTCGGTTCGTCCTGATAGGGAACGTATCAGTCTGTTTCCCTGTGTTACCCAGGTAAGCGGATCAAGGAGGCAGAGCGGGCCGATGACCGGAATGGAGGCATTTCCGGGCATCGGCCCCAGTTGCGGCTGCGTTGCGAGGGTGTCGTGACCGTTGCGTTACCGCAACGTGACACCGCTGCAATCAGCGCAACGTCGCGAGGATGCTTTCAGCGTCGCTGACTTCAAACTTGCCGGGCGCTTCGACATTGAGCGTCTTGACCACGCCGTTGTCGACCACCATCGCGTAACGCTGGGAACGGATTCCCATGCCACGCTCCGACAGGTCCTGATCCAGACCGAGTGCCTGAGTGAAGCGCGCGGCTCCGTCCGCGATCATCTTCACCTTGCCCGAGGCTTGAAGATCGCGTCCCCACGCGTTCATGACGAACGCGTCGTTGACGGAAACGCACCAGATTTCGTCGATGCCGGCCGCGCGCAGGCGCTCCGCCGCTTCGATATAACCCGGCACGTGTTTCGCGGAACAGGTCGGCGTGAACGCGCCCGGCAATCCGAAGATCACCACGCGCCTGCCCTGAGTCCGCTCGCGCGCCGAGAACCCGTTCGGTCCCACGGCGCAGCCCTCGCCCGCCACTTCGACAAACTCGAAGAGGCGCGCGTCGGGCAACGTTTCACCCACCTTGATCATGTTCGGTCCTTCTCTCGTCAGTGCTGTGCACCCTCACGATACATCTTATGCCGCGCGAGCCGCGACGCGATCCGCTTCAAATTTGCCGTACCGCTCGCCAATTCGCGGAGGTCGGCTGGCCATGGCCCGGCGTCCGGCAATGGACGCGGCCCTGGACAGTCGCCCCAGGCAGCCAGATCCGTCACGTCGCGCGTTCTGCTCCACGCATGCGGCAAGCCGCACTTTCCGTGTAGCAAAATGCATGCGGCGCGTATCGGTACCGCCGCGGCGTCAGTCCGCCTGCTTGCGCAGGAACGCCGGAATATCGTACGTGTCGACACCCTTTTCCTGCAGCGCCTGCACGTGCGAAGCCGCCGTTTCACGCGACGAACGCCACACCGCCGGCGTATCGAGCGCGCCGTAATCCGTCGCGTGCGACTGCTGCGGCGCATAGCTGTGCTGCGCGTGCGAGATCGGCTGGTTGTCGGTGCCGGTGCGCAGGAGCGTCATCGGTGCGGCCTGCTTGTTCTTCGCCGAGCGCCCGAGCCCCGTTGCCACCACCGTCACGCGCAGGGCGTCGCCCATTGCGTCGTCGTAGACGGCACCGAAGATCACCGTTGCGTCTTCCGCTGCGTAGCTCTTGATCGTGTTCATCACTTCGCGCGTTTCGGACAGACGCAGCGAACGGCTCGACGTGATGTTCACCAGCACGCCGCGCGCACCCGACAGGTCCACGCCTTCCAGCAGCGGGCTCGCGACCGCCTGTTCCGCGGCGAGACGCGCGCGATCGACGCCGGCAACCGTCGCCGTGCCCATCATCGCCTTGCCCTGCTCGCCCATCACCGTCTTCACGTCTTCGAAGTCGACGTTCACGAGACCGTCGACGTTGATGATTTCCGCGATGCCGGCAACCGCGTTGTTCAGGACGTCGTCAGCGCACTGGAAGCACTTGTCCATTTCGGCGTCGTCACCCATCACCTCGAACAGCTTGTCGTTCAGCACGACGATCAGCGAGTCGACGTGATCCTCCAGTTGCTGCGAACCCGCCTCCGCCACGCGCATGCGCCGGCCGCCTTCGAACTCGAACGGCTTGCTGACGACACCGACCGTCAGAATCCCCATTTCCTTCGCGATCTGCGCCACGACCGGCGCCGCGCCCGTGCCCGTGCCGCCGCCCATGCCCGCCGTGATGAATACCATGTGCGCGCCGCGCAGCGCGTCGGCGATGCGCTCACGCGCGTCTTCCGCCGCCGCCTTGCCCATGTCCGGCTTGGCACCGGCGCCGAGCCCCGTGTTGCCGAGCTGGATCACCGTGGTTGCGCGCGAACGTGCGAGCGCCTGCGCGTCGGTGTTCATCACGATGAAATCGACGCCCTGCACGCCGCGGTTGATCATGTGCTGCACGGCATTGCCGCCAGCGCCACCAACACCGACGACCTTGATGATCGTTCCGTTGGTTTCCGTTTCCAGCATTTCGAAATCCATGTTGCCTCCGTCAAGAATGAAAATCGGCGTTATTCGGCAGGAGATCGGGCAACCCCCTGTCGCGCGCCAGCCGCCGGCACCGGCGCGAATTCGTCTTTTGCCACGTGACCATCGAAGGCACGCGTTGCAACTCTCGTCAAACCTGTAATCAGAAATTGCCGAGGAACCAGTCCTTCATCCTCGTGAACACCTGTCCCATCGAACCCGACTGCACGGCGACCTTGCGCCCGCGCATGCGCTGCGAGCGTCCCTCGACGAGCAGGCCCATCGCCGTCGAATAGCGCGGATTGCGCACCACATCGGCGAGACCGCCCGCGTATTCCGGCACGCCGATGCGCACCGGCTTCAGGAAGATGTCTTCACCGAGCTCGACCATGCCGGGCATCATCGACGCGCCGCCAGTCAGCACCACGCCGCTCGAGAGCAGTTCCTCGTAGCCCGACTCGCGCACCACCTGCTGCACGAGCGAGAACAGTTCCTCGACACGCGGCTCGACCACCGCCGCCAGCGCCTGGCGCGACAGCGTGCGCGGACCGCGCTCGCCGAGCCCCGGCACTTCGATCATTTCGTCCGGGTCGGCCAGCGCCTGCTTCGCGATGCCGTAGCTCACCTTGATGTCTTCCGCGTCGGGCGTGGGCGTGCGCAGCGCCATCGCGACGTCGCTCGTGATCTGGTCGCCCGCGATCGGAATCACGGCCGTGTGACGGATCGCCCCTTCGCTGAAGATCGCGATGTCGGTCGTGCCGCCGCCGATATCCACGAGCACGACGCCCAGTTCCTTTTCGTCCTCCGTCAGCACGGCGAGCGACGAGGCGAGCGGCTGCAGGATCAGGTCGTTCACTTCGAGCCCGCAGCGGCGCACGCACTTCACGATGTTCTGCGCCGCGCTCACCGCGCCCGTCACGATGTGCACCTTCACTTCGAGCCGGATGCCGCTCATGCCGATCGGCTCGCGCACGTCTTCCTGGCCGTCGATGATGAATTCCTGCGTGAGGATGTGCAGCACCTGCTGATCGGTCGGGATGTTGATCGCCTTGGCCGTTTCGATCACGCGCGCCACATCGGTCTGCGTGACTTCCTTGTCCTTGATCGCGACCATGCCGCTCGAATTGAAGCTGCGGATGTGGCTGCCCGCGATCCCCGTGAACACGTTGGTGATCTTGCAGTCGGCCATCAGCTCCGCTTCTTCGAGCGCGCGCTGGATCGACTGCACGGTGGCCTCGATGTTGACCACGACGCCCTTCTTCAACCCCTTCGAGTCGCTCTGGCCGAGGCCGATCACCTCGTAGTGGCCCTCGCCTTTCAGTTCGGCGACGATCGCCACCACCTTCGACGTCCCGATGTCGAGGGCGACCAGCAGGTCTTTGTAGTCTTTGCTCATAGCGTGCTCATTGCCTGTGATGTCTGCTTACTTCTTCGCCTTGTCGGTGTCGCTGATGAAACGCATGCCGGCGGCCCGTATCGCGAAACCGTTCGGATAGCGCAAATCGGCGTATTCGATGTCATTCCCCCACCGCCCCGTCACCGACGACCACGCCGCCACGAAGCGCCGGCTGCGGTCGAATAAAGTGTCCTGATTGCGCTCGCGCCCGAGTTCGATCTGCGTGCCGTTCGAGAGCTTCACCGTCCACGCGAAACGCGGCGACAGAAGCACCTCTTCGGGATGCGCATCGATCGGCGCAAACCACTTCGTGAAATCGTGATACCGCGCGACCACTTCCTTCGCCGTGCCCTCGGGTCCGTCGAACGCGGGCAGGTCGTCGTCGAGCTCGCCCTGGTTCGCCGTGAAAAGCTCGCCGTCCACGCTCACCAGCTGATCGCTGCCCCACGTGCCGAGCGGCTTGTATTCCTCGAGCGTCACCGCGAGCGCGTTCGGCCACACACGGCGCACGCTCGCGTGACGCACCCACGGCATCTGCTCGAATGCGGTGCGCGCCGTGTCGAGATCCACCGTGAAGAAATTGCCCTTCAACCGGCCCACGACGCTCGCGCGCACCGTTGGCGAGTTTATGTGCGCCGTGTCGCCGTCGATCTGGATCTCGCGCAGGCGAAACTCGGGACGCTGGATCGCCCAGTAACCCGCCGCGGCCAGCAGCACGAGCACGAGCAGCACGTGCAGCGCGTTGGCGGCGAGGTTGAGTTGGCGAACGTTGTTCCACATGTTTCGGCTTCAGTCCTTGAGCGTGAGCGACAACACCTTCACGACGAGATCCTTGTAGCTGATCCCGACCGCGCGCGCCGCCTTCGGCGGCAGCGAGTGGTCGGTCATGCCGGGCGCCGTGTTCACTTCCAGGAAATACGGATTGCCTTGCGCGTCGAGCATGAAGTCGGCGCGGCCCCAGTCGGTGCAGCCGAGCATGTCGAAGGCGCGCTGCGTCAGTTGCTTCATGCGTGTTTCTTCGGCAGGCGTGAGGCCGCAGGGAATCAGGTACTGCGTGTCGTTCGCGATGTACTTCGCGTGGTAGTCGTAGAACTCGCCCGCCGGCACGATCCTGATGACCGGCAGATCGAGGTCGCCCGCGATGCAGCAGGTGAACTCGCCGCCGCCTTCGATGCTCTTCTCCACGATCACGATCTTGTCGAACTTCGCCGCTTCGACGAGCGCCGGCACCAGCGTCCCGGCGCTCTTCACCTTGATCACCGCGACGCTCGATCCTTCGCTCGCCGGCTTCACGAAAAGTGGCAAGCCGAGCTTCGCGATGATCTCCTGCGAGCGCGCTTCGTAGTCGTCGCCGCGCATGACGGTTTCGAACGGCGGGGTCGGCACGCCGGTCTGCTGCCACACGAGCTTCGTGCGCAGCTTGTCCATGCCGAGCGCCGAGCCGAGCACGCCGCTGCCCGTGTAGCGGATGCCGTAGAAATCGAGCGCCCCCTGCAACTGGCCGTTCTCGCCATAGCCGCCGTGCAGCGCGATGAACGCGCGCACGAAGTCCTCCGCCTTCAGATCGGAAAGCGGACGCTCGGCCGGGTCGAACGGATGCGCGTCGACGCCCGCGTCGCGCAGACCCTGCAGCACGAGCCGCCCCGAATTCAGCGACACCTCGCGTTCGGCCGAATTGCCGCCGAGGAGCACCGCCACTTTGCCGAATACCTTCGGATCGATCCCGTTCACGTTCTTGTCCGCCTGATTACCCGCTTCATTGCCCGCCTGATTGCCCGCTGCTTCGCCCGTCACGTCGTTCATTTCTGCTCTTGCGATTGCTGTTCCTGCGTGATCCGCCCGCACACGCCGCCGATCGAACCGGCGCCCATCGTGATCACCACGTCGCCGTTCCTCGCGACGGTCGCGAGCGCGTCCGGCATTTCATCGACCGTCTCCACGAACACCGGCTCGACCTTCCCCGCGACGCGGATCGCCCGCGCGAGCGCGCGGCCGTCGGCGGCGACGATCGGCGCCTCGCCCGCCGAATAGACTTCGGTGAGCACGAGCGCATCGACGGTGGACAGCACCTTCACGAAATCCTCGAAGCAATCCCGCGTGCGCGTGTAGCGGTGCGGCTGGAACGCGAGCACGAGACGCCGCCCGGGAAACGCGCCGCGCGCCGCCGCCACCGTCGCCGCCATTTCGACCGGGTGATGGCCGTAGTCGTCGATCAGCGTGTACGCGCCGTCCGCGACGCTCACTTCGCCGTAGCGCTGGAAGCGCCGGCCCACGCCGTTGAATTCGCTGAGCGCCCTCTGGATATCGGCATCCGCCACTTCAAGTTCAGTTGCAATCGCAATTGCGGCGAGCGCGTTCTGCACGTTGTGCGTGCCCGGCAGGTTCAGCGTCACGTCGAGCGGCGGCGCGTCCTCGCGCAGCGTCGTGAAATGCATGCGGCCGCCGCGCGCCTCCACGTTCACCGCGCGCACCTGCGCCTCGGCGCCGAGCCCGTAGCGGATGATCGGCTTCGACACGAACGGCAGGATCTCGCGCACGTTCGGATCGTCCACGCAGAGCACCGCGATGCCGTAGAACGGCAGCCGGTGCGTGAACTCGATGAACGCCTGCTTCAGGCGCGCGAAGTCGTGGCCGTAGGTGTCCATGTGATCGGCATCGATGTTCGTAATGACTTCGATCACCGGGAAAAGATTCAGGAACGACGCATCGGATTCGTCCGCTTCCGCGACGATGAAGTCGCCCGTGCCGAGCCGCGCGTTCGCGCCCGCGCTGATGAGCCGCCCGCCGATCACGAAGGTCGGATCGAGCCCGCCCGCGGCGAGCACGCTCGCGACGAGCGACGTCGTGGTCGTCTTGCCGTGCGTGCCGGCGATCGCGATGCCCTGCTTCAGGCGCATCAGTTCCGCGAGCATCACGGCGCGCGGCACGATCGGAATGCGGCGATGGCGCGCGGCGAGCACTTCCGGATTGTCGGAGCGCACGGCGGTCGATACCACCACGGCGTTCGCGCCTTCGATGTTCTGCTCGTGATGCCCGATCTCGACCCGCGCGCCGAGCGCCGCAAGGCGCTCGGTCACGGCATTCTTCGACAGGTCCGAGCCGCTCACGTGATAGCCGAGATTGAGCAGCACCTCCGCGATGCCGCTCATCCCGGCGCCGCCGATTCCGACGAAGTGAATATGCTTGACGATGTGTTTCATTTCGAATCCTTCAGCGCCTCGGCGCTTTCGCCCATGCCCATGCTCGCGCCGGCGACGTCGGCGCATACCCTCGCGACGCGCTCCGTTGCGTCGGGTTTCGCCAGTTCGCGGGAACGCGCGGCCATGTCGGCGAGCGAGTCGCGCGTCTGGCTGCGCAGCCAGCCGGCGAGGCTTTCCGCCGACAGGTCGCGCTGCTGTATCAGTTGTGCCCCGCCGTTCTTCGCGAGAAACGCGGCGTTGGTGGTCTGGTGATCGTCCACGGCGAACGGGAACGGCACGAAAAGCGCCGCCACGCCGACCGCCGCGATCTCCGACACCGTCATCGCGCCCGCGCGGCAGATCACGAGATCGGCGCTGGCGTACGCGCTCGCCATGTCCTCGATGAACGGCACCAGTTGCAGATCGTCGCCGCGCTGCAGGCCCGCCGCGGCGTAGTTCGCTTCGAGTGCCTGAATATGCTTCGCGCCCGCCTGATGCACGATGCGCGGACGCGCCGCGGGATCGAGCATGGCGATGGCTTTCGGCACGGTTTCATTCAATGCCGCCGCCCCCAGGCTGCCGCCAACGATCAGAACATTGAGGGCTCCGCTGCGAGCGGCGTAGCGTTCTTTGGGTGGCAACGCGCGCGCAAGTTCCGCACGAATCGGATTTCCCGTCCATTCCGCGTTCGGCAGCGCGTTCGGAAACGCGACGAGCACGCGTTTCGCGAGATGCGCGAGGACCTTGTTCGCGAGACCCGCGATCGAATTCTGTTCGTGCAGCACGAGCGGGCAGCCCGAAAGCTTCGTCATCAGGCCCGCCGGAAACGTGATGTAGCCGCCCATGCCCAGCACGACGTCCGGCTTCACGCGGCGCAGCGCGGCGAGGCTCTCCGAGCAGGCGCGCAGGAGGTTCACCGGCAGCATCAGCTTCGTCTTCAGGCCCTTGCCGCGCACGCCGCCAAAGCGCACGTACTCCATCGGAATGCCGTGCTTCGGCACGAGCGTCGCTTCCATGCCCGCCGCGTTGCCGAGCCACACCACGCGCCAGCCGCGCGACTGCATCCAGTGGGCGACCGCGAGCCCCGGGAACACGTGTCCGCCGGTGCCGCCCGCCATCACCATCAGCGTGCGCGAAGTGGACGCGCCAGCAGCGCTCATACCTTCCCTCCGCGCATCAGCACCCGATTCTCGTAGTCCACGCGCATCAGCACCGCGAGCGCGACGCAGTTGAGCAGGATGCCCGAGCCGCCGTAGCTCACGAGCGGCAGCGTGAGGCCCTTGGTCGGCAGAAGGCCGAGGTTCACGCCCATGTTGATGAACGTCTGCGCGCCGAACCAGATGCCGACGCCCTTCGCCATCAGGCCCGCGAACGTGCGGTCGAGCGCGAGCGCCTGGCGGCCGATCTCGAACGCGCGCCGCACGATCCAGTAGAACAGCAGGATCACGACGATCACGCCGACAAAGCCCAGTTCCTCGCCGATCACCGCAAGAATGAAGTCGGTATGCGCTTCGGGCAAATAGTTGAGCTTCTCGACGCTGCCGCCGAGGCCCACGCCGAACCACTCGCCGCGCCCGAACGCAATCAGCGAGTGCGTCAGCTGATACGCCTTGCCCTGCGCGTAGCGGTCGTCCCACGGATCGAGATACGCGAAGATCCGCTCGCGGCGCCACGGCGACGCCCACACGAGCAGCGCGAACGTGCCGACCGCCGTCGCGACGAGCCCGCCGAACAGCTTGCCGTTCACGCCGCCGAGGAACAGCACGCCCATCGCGATCGCGGCGATCACCATGAACGCGCCCATGTCGGGTTCGAGCAGCAGCAGCGCGCCGACCGCGCCGACCGCGACCGCCATCGGCAGGAAGCCGCGGCCGAAGCTGTGCATGAACTCCTGCTTGCGCACCGTGTAGTTGGCGGCGTAGATCGTCACCGCGAGCTTCATGATTTCCGACGGCTGCATGTTCGTGATGCCGAGCGGAATCCAGCGGCGCGCGCCGTTCACGCCCTTGCCGATGTGCGGAATCAGCACGATGACCAGCATCACGAGCGCGATCAGGAAGAGCTTCGGCGCATATTTGTCCCACGCCGATATCGGAATCTTGAACGCGATGATCGAGCCGACGATCGCGGTCGTCACCGAGATCAGGTGGCGCACGAGGAAGTGATAGTCGCGGTACTGCGCGTATTTGGGCGAGTCCGGCATGGCGATCGACGCCGAATACACCATGACGATGCCGAGCCCGAGCAGCGCGATCGTCACCCAGAGCAGCGAGTGGTCGTAGTCGAGCATGCGCGAGCGGATCGGACGCACGCCGTTCACGGCGCTCGAAATGCCGTCCGCGCGCGCCGCGGAACGCTCGCCCAGGTTGCTCGTGCGGCTCACGCGGCCGCCGAGCGCGGCGCTGTCGTTCGCGACCGCGCTCTGCTTGCCGGACAGTTTCGACCCGAAGCGTTCGGACCAGCTCATAGCATCACTCCCCGCACGGCGGCGATTTCTTCGATCGCGTGGCGAAACACGTCCGCGCGATGTGCATAGTTCCTGAACATGTCGAGGCTCGCGCACGCGGGCGAGAGCAGCACGGCGTCGCCTGCCTGCGCGAGTTGCGCGGCGGCCTGCGTCGCGGCTTCGAGCGTCGCGTGATCGTGCAATTCGACCCCGGTTTCTTCGAGCACGGCGCGAATGCGCGGCGCGTCGCGGCCGATCAGCATCACCGCGCGGCACCAGCGCGCGACGGGCGCGACGAGCGGCGAAAAGTCCTGCCCCTTGCCGTCGCCGCCCGCGATCAGCACGACGCGTTGCGCGAGGCCGTCGAGCGCCGCGACCGTCGCGCCGACATTCGTGCCTTTGCTGTCGTCGACGTAATCGATGCCGTCGATCTGCGCGATCACCTCCACCCGGTGCGGCTCGCCGCGATACTCGCGCAGGCCGTGCAGCAGCGCCGCGAGCGGCAGGTCGATCGCGCGTGCGAGCGCGAGCGCCGCGAGCGCGTTCGCCGCGTTGTGCAGACCGCGGATACGCAGCGCGTCGGCGGGCATCAGGCGTTTCGAGAACAGGTCCGGCGCCGCTGCCGCCTCATGCTTGCGGCGGCGCGTGGGCGCGGGCTCGTCGCTCGCGTCGCGGTCGTGGCCCTGCGCGAGCCAGACGATGCCGTTGTCGCGCAGAAGTCCGTAATCGCCCACGCGGGCGGGCTCGTTCAGCCCGAAGGTCACCACCTTCGTCGAGCCCTGCGCGAGCGCCATCGTGCGGGCGTCATCGCGATTGAGCACGCGCACGGTGCCGGCGCCGAAGATGCGGCCCTTCGCGGCGGCATAGGCGTCGAGGCCACCGTGCCAGTCGAGATGGTCCTGCGTGATGTTCAGCACGGCGGCGGCATCCGGCGCGAACGTGTGCGCGGTTTCGAGCTGGAAGCTCGACAGTTCCAGCACCCAGACGTCGGGCAGCGCGGTGTTGTCGATGGCGTCAAGCAGCTTGTCGAGCATCGCCGGGCTGATGTTGCCCGCGACGGCCACTGTCTTGCCCGCGCGCTCGCAGAGGAGGCCCGTGAGCGCGGTGGTCGTGGTCTTGCCGTTCGTGCCGGTGATCGCGACGACCTTCGGTGCGTAGCCGTTCACGCCGAGCGACTTCAGCGCCCGCGCGAACAGTTCGAGTTCGCCCCACACCGGAATGCCGCGCTCTTTCGCGGCGTCGATCAGCGGCTTCAGGTCCGCGGCGAGCGGCGAAAGCCCCGGGCTGATCGCGACGATCTCGATGCCGCCGTCCAGCAGCGCCGGCGTGAACGCGCCGCCGACGAACTCCGCGTCGATCCCTTGAACGGCGAGTTCGGCAAGGTTCGGCGGCGCCTCGCGCGTATCGGCGATCCGCAGCCGGCAACCGTGCCTGGCGCACCAGCGCGCCATCGCGAGGCCGGATTCACCGAGCCCCAGCACGAGCACCATCGGACTTTGCCGATCCACGAACTTCTCGCCAAACATCGCTTTACCTTTCTCTGACAACAATTAACGCAGCTTGAGCGTCGACAAACCGAACAGGCACAACATCAGCGTGATGATCCAGAAACGCACGACCACCTGCGTTTCCGTCCAGCCCGACAATTCATAGTGGTGATGCAGCGGCGCCATCTTGAAGACGCGCCGCCCTTCGCCGTAGCGGCGCTTCGTGTACTTGAACCAGAACACCTGGAGCATCACCGAGAGCGTTTCCGCGACAAAAATGCCGCCCATGATGAAGAGCACGATTTCCTGGCGCACGATCACGGCGATCGTGCCGAGCGCGCCGCCGAGCGCGAGCGCGCCGACGTCGCCCATGAACACCTGCGCGGGGTGCGTGTTGTACCAGAGGAAGGCCAGCCCCGCGCCGCCCATCGCCGAGCAGAAGATCAGCAGTTCGCCCGCGCCGGGAATGTGCGGAAAGAGCAGGTACTTCGAGTACACCGAGCTGCCCATCACGTAGGCGAACGCGCCGAGCGAAGCGCCCACCAGCACGACCGGCATGATGACGAGACCGTCGAGGCCGTCGGTGAGATTCACGGCATTGCTCGCGCCGACGATCACGAAATACGTGAGCGCGATGAAGCCCCACACGCCGAGCGGATAGCTGATCGCCTTGACGAACGGCAGCATCAGGTCGGCCCGCGCCGGCAGGCCCATGGAGAGGCCGCTTCGCACCCACGCCATGAAGAGGTCGAACACGCGCGCGTTGCTCGCCTCCGAGACGCTGAACGCGAGATACACGGCGGCGAACAGGCCGATCACCGATTGCCAGAAGTATTTCTCGCGCGACGACATGCCGCGCGGGTCCTTGTGGACCACCTTGCGGTAGTCGTCCACCCAGCCGATCACGCCGTAGCCGAACGTGACGAGCATCACGATCCACACGAAGCGGTTAGTGAGATCGGCCCAGAGCAGCGTCGATACCGCGATGCCGAGCAGGATCAGCACGCCGCCCATGGTCGGGGTGCCGGACTTGATCAGGTGCGTCTGCGGGCCGTCCTTGCGCACGGCCTGGCCGACCTTCATCGCGGTGAGCTTGCGGATCACCCATGGGCCGCAGACGAGGCCGATCAGAAGCGCCGTTGCCGTGGCTCCCACGGCGCGGAACGTGATGTATGTGAACACGCGCATGAAGCTGGCGTCATTCTGGAGCCATTGCGCGAGTGCGAGTAGCATGCTGGTCCTTCTCTTTCAGTGCGCCGCGGGCGCAACGCCCGCCGCGGGTTGTTGTGGACTCGTCACGGCGTCCACCACGCGTTCCATCTGCATGAAACGCGAGCCTTTCACGAGAAACGTAGCGCCGGGCCCGAAACCGGCGTGGGTCACTGCTGCAATGAGTGCGGCGGCATCGGTGAAATGCTTCGCCGACCTGTTCGACACCGCATGAAACGACTTCGCCGAATCGGCGCTGGCGTCGCCGAGCGCGAGGAGCGCGTCGATGCCGCGTTCGGCCGCGTACGCTCCCACCTCGCGATGAAACGCCGGCCCCTGATCGCCGACTTCGCCCATGTCGCCCATGACCAGCACGCGCGGCGACGGCTGTGCGGCCAGCACGTCGATGGCCGCGCGCATCGAATCGGGGTTCGAGTTGTAGGTGTCGTCGATCACGGTCGCGCCTTCGATTGGCGCAAACGCCGCGCGCTTCACCTGCAGGCGCCCTTTCACCGGCTCGAACGCTTCGAGGCCGCGCCGGATCGCATCGAGCGACACGCTCGCCGCGAGCGCCGCCGCCGTGGCCGCGAGCGCGTTGCGCGCGTTGTGCTCGCCGAGCACGCGCAGGGCGACCGTGAGCGGACCTTCGGGCGTCGTGATCTCGACGTTCGTTCCCGCGATGCGCCCGGTCACCGCAGCCTTCGACGGGTCGTCGGACAGCGCGAAATCGATGATCGGATTGCCCGTCGCGGCGACGCGCCAGATGCTCGCGTACGCGTCGTCGGCGGGAAAGACGGCCGTGCCGGTCTCGCCGAGCGCGTGAATCACCGACGCATGCTCGAGCGCCACCGCTTCCACGGTCGCCATGAATTCCTGATGCTCGCGCTGCGCGTTGTTCACGACCGCGACCGTCGGCGCCGCGATCCGGCCGAGCACTTCGGTCTCGCCCGGATGGTTCATGCCGAGTTCGACGACGGCGAGCCGGTGCGTCGCGTTCAGGCGAAACAGCGTGAGCGGCAGGCCAATGTCGTTGTTGAAATTGCCCGCGGTCGCCATGCGCGCGGCTTCGCCCACCGCGGCCGCGAAGATCGACGCGATCATTTCCTTGACGGTCGTCTTGCCGTTGCTGCCCGTCACGGCGACGAGCGGCATCGTGAAGCGCTTGCGCCATCCGTGTGCAAGCGCACCGAGCGCAGCGCGCGTGTCCTTTACCTTGATGACTGGCAGCGTCCCGATGGACCCATCGGACCCGGCGGGCATGCGCGACACGAGCGCCGCCGACGCTCCGCGCCCGGCAACCTGCGTGAGGAAATCATGCGCGTCGAAACGATCGCCCTTCACCGCGACGAACAGATCCCCGGCGGCGGCCGTGCGGCTGTCGGTCGAGACGCGGTCGAACGCGACGTTTTCATCACCCTCAACGATGGCGCCCGGGATCAGCGCGGCGGCTTCGCGCAACGTGAATATCGTCATTCGCCACCTCCGCGTGTCTGCGTGGCGCGGGCGGCGAGCGCGAGGCGCGCGTGATCCTGATCGGAGAAAGCGCGCTTCTTGCCCATGATCTCCTGCGTTGCCTCGTGCCCTTTGCCGGCCAGCACGACCACGTCTTCGCGGGCCGCCGTGCGGATCGCCTGAAGGATGGCGCTGGCGCGGTCCTCGATGCGCCGCGCGTGCGACGCATCGCTCATGCCGGCCGCGATCTGGTCGATGATCGCGAGCGGGTCTTCGCTGCGCGGGTTGTCGCTCGTGATCACCACCTGGTCAGCGAGCTTTTCCGCAATCGCGCCCATCAGCGGACGCTTGGTCGCGTCGCGGTCGCCGCCGCATCCGAACATGCAGACGAGCTGCCCGGCGCGCGCCTCGGCGATCGGGCGCAGCGCGTCCAGCGTCTTTTCCAGCGCATCGGGCGTGTGCGCGTAGTCGATCACGACGAGCGGCTCGTCGTTCTGCAGCCGGCCCCCCAGACGCTGCATGCGCCCGTTCACCGGTTCGAGCTTCGCGATCTGCGCGAGCGCCGCGTCGAGCGGCACGCCGGTTTCGAGCAGCGCGCCGAGCACGCCGAGCAGGTTGCTCACGTTGAAGGCGCCGAGCGTGCCGACTTCGACGTCGGCCTCGCCCCAGCCGGACGCGAGATGGAACGCCGTGCCGTTCGCGGTCGCGCGGACGTTGGTGGCAAAGAGCGTTGCGTCGGCGCGCGGCGCGGCTTCGGCCGGCGTGCCGACGCCGTAGGCGATCGTGCGCACCGTGCCGCGCAGCGACTCGATGAGGCGCTGGCCGGCGGCGTCGTCGCGGTTGATCACCGCCGCCTTGAGCGACGGCCACGCGAAGAGGCGCGCCTTGGCCGCTTCGTACGCGTCGAACGTGACGTGATAGTCGAGATGGTCCTGCGTGAGATTCGTGAAGATGGCGATGTCGAAGTTCGTGCCGTTCACGCGCCCCTGATGCAGCGCATGCGAAGACACTTCCATCACGACGGCCTGCGCGCCGGCCGCCTTCAGCTGCGCGAGATTGCGCTGCAACTGGGGCGCGTCGGGCGTCGTGAAGCCGCTCGCGACGAGCTTGCCCGGCATGCCGATGCCGAGCGTGCCGACGATCGCGCACGGGCTGCCGAGCGCGGTCAGCGCGGTTGCGAGCCACTGGCTGCACGAGGTCTTGCCGTTCGTGCCGGTCACGCCGACGGTCAGCATCGACTCGGTCGGCTCGCCGTACCACGCGGCTGCGATCGGCCCGGCGAGTTCGTTCAGCGACTTCACGGCGAGCGTCTTCGCGGCGTCCGGCTTGGCGCCGAAGTTCTCCGGCTGATACAGCGCGGCCGCGGCGCCGTTCGCGAGCGCCGTATCGATGTACTGGCGGTTGTCCGCGCCGTCCACGGCGTAGGCGAGAAACACGTCGCCGCTCTTGAGCGAGCGCGTGTCCGCGTGCAGCTCCGCGCCCGCGCCGGTGTGCGCGCGCAGCCACTGCACGGCCTGCGCGACGTCCTTGCGCGCCTTCGGTTGCCTGCTCGACGCGCTCATCGCACGACTCCAGGGTGACTCTTCGTGCTGCTCGACACGGCGAGCTTCTTCGGCGTGTTCTGCCCGTTTTGGGCGGGAGCCGTCGCGGCAGGCTGCGAGGCCGCGCCGGATTCGTCGTTCACGACCATCTGCCTGACGGGCATGTCGGGCGGCACGTTGAGCGCGCGCAGCGTATCCCCGGCGATCGCCGAAAACACCGGACCCGAGACCTGGCCGCCGAAGTGGCTGCCGACCGTCGGTTCATCGACGGAAACCGCCACCACGATGCGCGGATTCGGCATCGGACCCATGCCGACGAACGACGCGCGATATTTCGATTTGTCGTAGCCGCGGCCCGCATGCTTGTACGCCGTGCCGCTCTTGCCGCCGACCCGGTAGCCCGGCACCGCCGCATCGGGCGAGGTGCCACCCTTCGCCGTCACGGTTTCCAGCATCGCGCGCACTTCACGCGCGGTGGTCGGCGAGAACACCTGCGGCCCCTGCACCGGCTGCTCGCCCGGCGTGCGGAAAATCGACACAGGCAGCACCTGCCCGTCGTGGGCGATCGCCGTGTAGGCACGCGCGAGCTGAAAGAGCGACGCCGAGAGGCCGTAGCCGTAGGACATCGTCGCCTGCTCGATGCGCCGCCAGCTCTTCCACGGGCGCAGACGCCCGGTCACCGCGCCCGGAAAGCCGACCTTCGGCGCCTGCCCGAGCCCGATGCTCGTGTACATGTTCCACATCTCTTCGGGCCTCAGCTGCATCGCAATCTTCGTCGCGCCGATGTTGCTCGACTTCTGGATCACCCCGCCGACGGTGAGCGTGCCGAAACCGGCGTCGTCGGTGATGCGCGCGCCGTCGAGCACGAACACGCCGCCGCCCGTTTCGACAAGCGTGTTCGGCGTCACGCGATGCAGGTCCAGCGCGAGCGACACCGTGAACGGCTTCATGATCGAGCCGGGTTCGAACGTGTCGGTGAGGATGCGGTTACGCAACTGCTCGCCGGTCATCCGCGAGCGGTCGTTCGGGTTGTAAGTGGGATAGTTGACGAGCGCGAGCACCTCGCCCGTCTTCACGTCGATCACGATTGCCGCGCCTGCCTTCGCCTTCGACTTCTCGACTGCCGCCTTCAGGTTCGTGTACGCGATGTACTGGATCTTGCTGTCGATCGACAGATCGACGTCCGTGCCGTTATGGGGCACGACCTGCTCGTCGACATCCTCGACGATGTGCCCCATCCGGTCCTTGATCACGCGGCGCATGCCCGGCGTGCCAGCGAGCACGTGCTGGTCGCCGAGCTCGACGCCTTCCTGACCCTTGTCTTCAATATTAGTAAAGCCGATCAGATGCGCGGTGATTTCGCCTTCCGGATAGAAGCGCTTGTATTCGCCGCGTGAATAAATGCCCGGAATGTCGAGCGCCGCGACTTTCTGCGCGGTTTCGAGCGGCACCTGGCGCTTCACGTAGACGAACGTCTTGTCCACCGACAGCTTCGCGCGCAGTTCCTTCTCGGTCATGTCGAGCAGCTTCGCGAGCTGGGTGAGCTTGTCCGCGCCGAGATCGTTCGGCACCGCTTCCGGAATCGCCCAGATTGCCTTCACCGGCAGGCTCGTCGCGAGCACGAGACCGTTGCGGTCCTTGATCTGGCCGCGCGTGGCCGGCAATTCCAGCGTGCGCTGATAGCGGCTCTCGCCCTGTTTCTTGAAGAACGCGTTGCCCGGGCCCTGAATCCAGAACGCGCGCGCGGCAAGCGCGACGAACGCCATGAACAGCAGGAACACGACGAACTTCGAGCGCCACATGGGCAGGCGCACCGAGAGGATCGGATTGGGCGTGAAGGCAACTCCCTTCTGCTTCGGGGACTTCTTCATCGCTTGGCCCCGCGCGCAGGAGGCGCCGACGCCGGCAGCGGCGGCGGCATGGGGGCGTCGGCGGCCTTCGAGGTCGCCGGATCGTAGGTGAGATATTGCGTGCGGCCGGTCGTCACGGGCTGCATCTTCAGGGAGTTAGTGGCCAACTGCTCGATGCGCGAGGTTTTCGACAACGCGCTTTGCTGATACTGCAACTGCGAATAATCCTGCTGAAGCTGGCGCTCCTGCGACTGAGCCCGCTGCAGTTCGATGAAGATCTGCCGCTGCTGGTTGGTCGCGCTGACGACGGAAAGCGCGCACCCGAGCACGACGATCAGCAGGAAGATATTGAGACGGTTCATGGCGCGATCCGCTCCGCGACGCGCATCACGGCGGACCGGGCGCGCGGATTGGCAGCGACTTCAGCCTCGCTCGCGAACACGCGGCCGACGATGCGAAGCGGCGGGCTCGGCAGATCGACAGCGCGGATCGGCAGCCGGCGGTCGACGGCAGGCGCGCTTGCGTGCGCCTGCATGAACCGCTTGACGATCCGATCCTCGAGCGAATGAAAGCTGATCACGACCAGCCGCCCCCCTTGCTCCAACAACGCCAATGCTGCTTCGAGTACTACCTGCAGCTCCGCAAGCTCTTGATTGATGTGAATCCGTATAGCCTGAAAGGTACGAGTTGCCGGGTCCTTGCCCTTCTCACGGGTTTTGACGACGTGACCCACGATTTCGGCAAGCTCGCTCGTGCTGTCGAGAGGCCCAAGACGGTCGGACTCTGCCCGGCGAGCAACAAGCGCCTTTGCAATCTGAAAAGCAAACCGTTCTTCCCCATAATCTCTGATCACCTCCGTCAATTCCTGCACCGTTGCCCGCGCGAGCCACTCGGCCGCCGACTCGCCGCGAGTCGGGTCCATCCGCATGTCGAGCGGGCCTTTCGCCCTGAAACTGAAGCCGCGATCCGGGTCGTCCACCTGCGGCGACGACACGCCCAGATCCAGCAACACACCCGATACCCGCGCCACTCCTCGCTCGCTCGCCGCATCGCGCAAGGCAGCAAAGCTGTCGTGCACGATCGAAAAGCGAGAGTCCTCAATCTGTTGCGCCGTGGCGATCGCGAGCGGGTCCTTGTCGAAGGCGATCAGCCGCCCCGCCTCGCCCAGCCTGCTCAAGACCGCCCGGCTATGACCGCCGCGCCCGAACGTGCCATCTATATAGATACCGTCCGTGCGCGTGACCAGCGCCTCTACCGCTTCCTCCAGCAGCACCGTGCGATGCTGCAACTCGTTTCCCATCGCAGGTGCCATATGTTCAGCGCCGCGTCAGAAGGTGAAATTCTTCAGCGAGTCGGGCATGCCCTGCGCCATGGCCGCCGCTTCCTTCGCCGCGTACGTGTCCGCGTCCCACAGCTCGAAGCGGTTGCCCATGCCGAGCAGCGTCACGTTCTTCTCGAGCGACGCCGCCGCGCGCAATTCCGGCGACACGAGCACGCGCCCGGCGCTGTCGAGCTCGACGTCCATTGCGTTGCCAAGGAATATGCGCTGCCACCAGGCGGCTTCCATCGGAAGCGCGGCGACTTTCGCGCGGAAGACTTCCCACTCGGGGCGGGGAAAAAGCAACAGGCATCCATCCGGGCTCTTGGTGAGCGTAACCCGGCCTTCTGCCTGTGCTTGCAGCGCTTCCCGATAGCGGGACGGAACCGACATCCGTCCTTTCGCATCGAGCGTCAGCGCCGACGCCCCTTGGAACACTCGCCCTCTCCCCTTTTGACGACGCCGCCCATGGCGCCCTTCCTGCTGAAAATATGCCGGAAAGTGCTCGTGAAATCACACAAAAATACACTTTCTCACACTGTCTCCCACTTTAGAGGAACGGATTTGTATGGTCAAGACTCGCCCCTCTTTTTCGAATGATTTTGTTTGCTAGAACAAGGACTTAGCGCGGCAGCTTGAAGTAACGCGAAAGGAGAAAAGTGTTATGAATGAACGAGCTAGTGGAGGATGTGAAGGTAGTACGTGAAATCAGCAGAGGAAGCGCGCGAAACTTAAGGCTTCTGTAATTGAAGTTCGCGGCGATGAGGAACGGCCGGATTGAGGATGGCGCCGGTGGGAGGCCGTCCCACCGGCAGCGGGTTTTAGCGGCTCAGATGCGGTACGCCGTGCGCGTCATCACCTTCGACGCCGCGCGCATCAGCGCGCGCACCGGAAACGGCACTTCAGTGCCGCCGGCGGCGACGGCTGCCGCGGCGTGAGCGCTCTCGTCGATACGCATCTGCTCGACGATCGCGCGCGACGCAAGGTCGTTGGCCGGCAGCGTCTGCATATGGCCGACGAGGTGACGTTCCACCTGGCGCTCCGTCTCCGCCATGAAACCGAGGCTCGCACGGTCGCCGAAGCGGCCCGCGACGAAGCCGATCGCGAGCGAGCCCGTGTACCACAGCGGATTGAGCAGGCTCGGACGCGAATCGAGATCACGCAGGCGCTGCGAGGTCCAGGCGAGATGATCTTCCTCCTCGCGCGCGGCGCGCTCGAAATCGGCCTTGAGCGCGGGCGAGTTCGTGGCGAGCTTCTGCGCCTGATAGAGCGCCTGCGCGCACACCTCGCCGACGTGGTTCACGCGCATCAGCCCCGCCGAATGCGCCTTCTCTTGGTCCGTGAGTTCCGCCGCCTCGACGGGCATGCCCGTTTCGTCCACATTGCCCGCTGCTTTCGGCTCAGGCACCGGACGCGACATGCGACTGATGCCCGCCATCGACCTCAGCCCACGATCAAACTCGGTAATCAGTTCGTCGAGCGTCATTCAAACCTCCTTTCAATAGCCTTTTCCGCTGCTCCCGCTGCCGTCCTCATTCGCGATCCTTAGCAATCCACATGCTGCACAAAATATCTCAGTAAGGCGCCAAACATCCGCTGCAATTGTTAATTAGGGCAAACACGGGTCGCAAAATTGCAACGAATCCAAGATTTTAGCGCATGTTGCGTAAACGTCACAGGCCCCGACCGAGCGGACGGCTTTTCCTTTGTTCACAAAAGCCTCTTTGTTACATTACGTCCAACTTCTTTTGAAGCACCCGGCGAGGACCGTCAACACACTGGCGCTAGAACAGTGACCTTGCCAAAGAATCTCAACACCCTTGGAGATCATTTCAATGAAAAAGTCGCTTCTCGCTCTGGCCGCATTGGGCGCATTTGCTGGCGCCGCTCATGCACAGAGCAGCGTGACGCTGTACGGCATCATCGACGCAGGTTTCGTTTATAACAACAACAGCGCTGGCGAAAAGCTGTACTCGCTGAACAGCGGCAACCTCCAGGGCAGCCGCTGGGGCCTGCGTGGCACGGAAGATCTGGGTGGCGGTCTGAAGGCCATCTTCGTGTTGGAAAACGGCTTCAACGTGATGAACGGCCGTCTCGGCCAGGGCGGCGACGAGTTCGGCCGTCAGGCTTACGTGGGTCTGTCGACGGCTCAGTTCGGTACGGGCACCCTCGGTCGCCAGTATGACTCCGTGGTCGACTACACCGGCGCGCTGGAAGTCGGTAGCCAGTGGGCGACGTACTTCGGTGCGCACCCGGGCGACCTGGACAACATGAACAACTCGAACCGCGTGAACAACGCGATCAAGTACACGAGCGCCGACTACGCCGGCTTCAAGTTCGGCGGCCTGTACAGCCTGGGCGGCGTTGCTGGCCAGTTCAACCGCAACCAGATCTGGTCGGTGGGTGCAGGCTACAACCGCGGCCCGCTGCAATTGGGCGCTGCGTACTTGAACGTCAAGGACCCGAACACCTCGTTCTTCGGCAACAACGCGACCTCGAGCGCGACCGGTTCGAACATGGGCGGCAGCCTGGTGTACTCGGGCTACGCATCGGCGCACACGCAGGAAGTCATCTCGGCCGGCGCGGCGTACTCGATCGGCGCGGCAACGGTCGGCGCAACGTACTCGAACACGCAGTTCAAGGACGTGGGTCGCGACGGCGGCGCTGCTCTGAACCCGGTTGGCTACACGGGCGGCACGGCGAAGTTCCACAACGCCGAAGTCAACTTCAAGTACCAGCTGACCCCGGCGCTGCTGCTCGGCCTCGCCTACGACTACACGCATGGCTACAGCCTGAACGACGCGACGTACCACCAGGGCATGGCCGGCGTGGACTACTTCCTGTCGAAGCGCACGGACTTCTACGTCGCAGGCGTGTACCAGCACGCTTCGGGCACGGACTCGACGAACCAGTCGGCTCGCGCGAACATCAACGGCCTGTCGGCGTCGTCGACGTCGAACCAGGTTGCGGCGATCGTCGGTATCCGCCACAAGTTCTAATAAGTCGTAACACAGCTGTATCTCCCTGGAAAGGCGCCTGCGGGCGCCTTTTTTTTGCTCGTGCCGTCGCATCGTGTGGAGTCGGCGTGGTGGCGCGGCGACAAAAAAGCCTTCGCGTCTCTCGACGTGAAGGCTTTTTCCGGACCGCGGAGCGCTTGCCCGAGCGCTTGTCCGTTACGCCTTGCCTTCGCGCAACTCGCGTCTCAGGATTTTGCCCACATTGCTTTTCGGCAGATCGCTGCGGAACTCGATGCTGCGCGGCCGCTTGTAACCGGTGAGCCGCTCCTTGCAGAACGCGATGACATCAGCTTCGGTCAGGCTCTCGTCCCGCTTGACGATAAAAAGCTTCACTGCCTCGCCCGAGTTCTGGTCCTTCACGCCGACCGCGGCGACCTCGAACACGCCGGGCAGCGTCGCGACGACATCCTCGATCTCGTTCGGATACACGTTGAAGCCCGACACGAGAATCATGTCCTTCTTGCGATCGACGATCTTCACGTAACCGCGCGCGTCCATCACGCCGATATCGCCGGACTTGAAGAACCCGTCCGGCGTCATGACCTTCGCCGTTTCGTCCGGCCGGTTCCAGTAGCCCGCCATCACCTGCGGTCCGCGGATGCAGATCTCGCCCGCCTGGCCGAGCGGCAATTCGTTGTTGTCGTCGTCCCGGATCGAGATTTCCGTCGACGGGAACGGCAGGCCGATCGTGCCCGTGTACTCCGTTGCCGTCACCGGATTGCAGGTGACGCACGGCGAGGTTTCCGACAACCCGTAGCCCTCGATGATCGGCGCGCCGGTGGTCGCGAACCAGCGCTTCGCCACCGCTTCCTGCACCGCCATGCCGCCGCCGTTCGCGGCGATCAGCTTCGAGAAATCGAGCTTCGCGAAATCCGGGTGATTGAGCAGCGCGTTGTAGAGCGTGTTCACCGCCGGGAACGTGTTGATCTGGATGCCCTTCAGTTCCTTGATGGTGCCCGCGATATCGCGCGGATTCGGAATCAGCACGCCCAGGCCGCCCGTGCGAATCGTCAAAAGACCGCATACGGTGAGCGCGAAGATGTGATAAAGCGGCAGCGCGACGACGCAGATGAACGGGTCGATGTCCGGGCGCTGCTTCAGCGCGGGACTGAGCCAGATCTCCGATTGCAGCACGTTGGCGATCAGATTCCTGTGGAGCAGCGTCGCGCCCTTCGCCACGCCGGTCGTGCCGCCCGTGTACTGCAGGAACGCGACGTCCTCCGGGCTCTGCGCCACGGGGGATAGCGTTGCACGTGCGCCTTGCGCGAGCGCGTCGTTGAAGCGGACATGGCCGGGCAGGTCCCAGACGGGCACCATCTTCTTCACGCGACGCACGACGAAATTGACGAGGAGGCCCTTGACGCCCAGCAGGTCGCCCATCGCCGCGACGACCACATGTTTGATCGCCGTTTTTTTCACGACCTGCTGCAGCGTGCCCGCGAAGTTCTCGAGCAGGACGATCGCCTCCGCGCCGCTGTCCTTCAACTGATGTTCGAGTTCGCGCGGCGTATAAAGCGGATTCACGTTCACGACGATATAACCCGCGCGCAGCACGGCCGCGATCGCGACCGGATACTGCAGCACGTTCGGCATCATCAGCGCGATGCGCGCGCCGGGCACAAGGCCCTTCGACTGAAACCACGCGCCGAGCTTCATCGACATCGCGTCGAGTTCGCCATACGTGATGGCCTGCCCCATGCAGAGGAACGCGCGCCTGTCGCGGTTCTTGCGGAAACTGTCCTCGAGCAGTTCCGAAACCGACCTGTACGCAGAGGTGTCGATCTCGGCAGGCACGCCGGCCGGATAGGAATTCAGCCAGATTTTTTCCATACGGCGTCTCCTTTATATAGTTTTAGAATGGTCGTGCGGAAAACGAATCCTAACGGCTCGACCTGCTTCCGACAACCGGGTTAGACGCCACATTCCAGACTGCTTCAGATGTGCCATATCGATCGTGCACGATGCGAGGCTCAATGCACGGGCTCCACGTCGACAAGACAATCATAGAAGGTTGCCGCCCCCCCGAGATCGGTCAACGCCTGGCTCGTCACCTGATTGGCATTGCAGCCATCGGGCGCCAGTTTTTTCCACCAGATCGACAAGCCGACCACCACGCCCTCGCGTGCGCGATCCGTCACGCGGGCGCGCGCCTGCATCGAGCCGCGGTCGTTGAAAATCCGCACCATTTCACCGTCGGCGATCTGGCGGGCGTACGCGTCGGCGGGATGGATGTCGAGATGCGGCTCGCCTTCGGTCGAACGCAGGCTCTCCACGTTCACGAAGCTGCTGTTCAGGAAATTGCGCGCCGGCGGCGAGATCATGGCGAGCGGATAGCGCGCGGCGAGTTCGGGCGCGCCGTCGGCTGACTCGTATGGCGGCAGGTAATCCGGCAGCGGGTCGAGGCCCTCCTGCTTCAGACGCTCGCTATAGAACTCGCATTTGCCCGACGGCGTGCGAAATCCGCCGCTGGCAAACGGCGCGTCGGCGAGCTTGAGCTGCGCCCAGCCCGCCGTTTTCAACGTGTTCCAGCTTTGGCCCGCGAGTGCGGGATCGTCCCAGCGGAACGCCTTCGACGCGATTTGCTCGTCGGTTTCGAAAAGCGCGGGCTCGCTCAGCCCCATCGCGCGCGCGAGGCCGCGGAAGATTTCGGTGTTCGGCCGCGACTCGCCGACCGGCGTGATAGCGGGCAGGTTCGCCATCACGTGCGTGTGCCCGTACGACTTGTGGACGTCGAGATGTTCGAGCTGCGTCGTCGCCGGCAGGATGAGGTCGGCGAAATCGGCCGTGTCGGTCTGGAAATGCTCCAGCACGATGGTGAACAGATCCTCCCGAGCGAAGCCCGCCGCGACTTTCTCCGAATCCGGCGCGACTGCAACCGGATTCGAGTTGTACACGATCATCGCCTCGATCTTCGGACCGAAGGCGCCGCCTCCGGGATTGAGAAGCGCATCGCCGATCGCATTCATGTTGACGATCCGCGGCAGCCTGGACGGCCATCCGGGCAGCAGGTCGGGGCGCTCGAGCGCGCTCGAATTCACCGGCGCCCATCCCGACGACGACAGCAGAAGACCGCCCGACCGCTCGCGCCACGCGCCCGTCAGCGACGGCAGGCACGCAATGGCCCGCACCGCGTTGCCCCCGCCGCGCACGCGCTGCATGCCGTAGTTCAGGCGGATCGACGCCTTTTTCGTCGAGCCGAAGGCGCGCGCCAGATCGACGATCACCTGCTCCTCGATACCGCAGATCCGCGCAACGCGCGCCGGCGGATATTCGGCGGCCCGAGCCTTGAGTTCGTCGAAGCCGAGCGTGTGCGCGCCGATGTACTCGCGATCGATCCGGCCCTCGCGAATCAGCACGTCGATCATGCCGAGTGCGAGCGCGCCATCCGTGCCGGGCTTCAGCGCCACGTGTTGATGGCACTTTTCGGCGGTGAGCGAGCGATACGGATCGATCGCGATGAGTTTCGCGCCGCGGCGTTTCGCCTCCTGCGCGCGCGTCCAGAAATGCAGGTTCGACGCGATGGGATTCGATCCCCAGATCAGAATCAGCTCGCTTTCCTCGTAATACTCGGTGTGCATCCCGAGACTCGCGCCGTAGGTGTAGCGAAGACCAGCCGCGCCGGCCGCGGCGCAGATCGTTCTGTCGAGCCGCGACGCGCCGAGCGCGTTGAAAAACCGCGCCGCGATGCTTTCGCCCTGCACCAGGCCCATCGTGCCGGCATAGCTGTACGGCACGATGGCTTCGGGCGCGCGGGCGGCGATCGGCTTGAGCCGGTCGGCGGCTAAGCGCAGCGCCTCGTCCCAGCCGATCGCCTCGAAACGCCCTTCGCCCTTGCGGCCGATCCGGCGCAGCGGCGTCAACAGCCGGTCGCGATGATGCGTGCGTTCCGCGTAACGCGACACCTTGGTACAGAGCACGCCTTGCGTCGGCGGATGATCCGGATCGCCGCTGACCTTGATCGCCCTGCCGTCCTTGACGGTCACGCGCATGGCACAGGTGTCCGGGCAATCGTGTGGGCAGACGGCACGAGCGAATTCGGTGAGGGCATTCATACTGGTATCCGGAGGAAACATGCAAAAAGCAGGCGTATCACCGAATTTTATTACGGCTTGCGCGCCCACAATTGGCTGAATAGATTAAAAAACGTGGCGGCGTAGAATGGTTGACTATAACGCGCCCGGCGCGTGCCCCCTCCTTCGCTAACCGAGACCCGTTCCATGAACCTGATTCCAGAAATCGAAGCGGCACACGACGAAATCAAGGCACTCCGACGAACGATCCATGCCCATCCCGAACTTCGCTACGAAGAAGTCGGAACGGCGAAACTGGTGGCCGAAAACCTCGAACGTTGGGGACTGACGGTGCATCGGGGGATAGGCAAGACGGGCGTCGTGGGCGTGCTCAGGCGCGGCTCCGGCAGCGCTTCAATCGGGCTGCGCGCGGACATGGACGCTCTGCCGATTCAGGAGCTCAATACGTTCGATCACCGTTCGACCCACGAAGGCCGCATGCACGCCTGCGGACACGATGGCCACACGGCGATGCTGCTCGGAGCGGCGAGGCATCTCGCCCGACACGGAAAATTCGATGGTACCGTTGTCTTCATTTTCCAGCCCGCAGAAGAAGGCGGCGCGGGCGCGCGGAAGATGATCGAAGACGGGCTGTTCGAGCGTTTTCGCGTCGATGCCGTTTTCGGCATTCATAACTGGCCGGGCATTCCTGCGCGCCATTTCGGCGTGACCGAAGGCCCGATCATGGCGTCGAGCAACGAATTTCGCATCAGGATTCGCGGCACCGGCTCACATGCCGCGATGCCTCACAATGGCCGCGACCCGGTGTTCACCGCCGTGCAGATCGCAAATGGCCTGCAAAGCATCGTGACACGCAACAAGAAGCCGATCGACACGGCCGTGCTTTCGATCACCCAGATTCACGCCGGCGACGCGGTCAATGTCGTTCCCGACGAAGCCTGGCTCGCAGGCACCGTGCGCACATTTACGGTCGAGACGTTGGACTTGATCGAAAGCCGAATGCGCAAGATCGTTCAGGCGACGGCCGCGGCCTACGAGTGCGATGTCGAGTTTGAATTCAAGAGAAACTACTCTCCGACGATCAACGATCCCGAGCAGACGCGATTCGCGGCCTCGGTGATGGCGGAGGTGGTGGGTGCCGACAACGTCGATACGTCCGTCGAACCGACGATGAGCGCGGAAGATTTCTCTTTCATGCTGCTCGAGAAGCCGGGCTGCTATGCGTTTCTCGGTAACGGGGATGGACGGCATCGCGACACGGGTCACGGCATGGGTCCGTGCATGCTGCAC
>NZ_JFHC01000013.1 GCF_000698595.1 Caballeronia glathei
ATCGCCGGGACGATTGGAAACGTGCTGTGCGGCCGGCTGGTCGATCGCTTCCCCAGTCGCACGATCGTCAACGTGGCCCTGTGGATTGCCATCGTCAATTTTTGCGCTTTGCCGTGGACCTCCATCCATGTGATGAGCGCTGCCATTGCCCTGACGATCTGGGGGATATGTGGATGGGGCCTCATCGTGCCGCAGCAGCACCGGCTGGTGGAAATCGCGCCGCACGCAGCACCGCTGGTACTCGCCCTGAACAACACCGCCACCTATACCGGGCTTGCCTGCTCGGCCGTGCTCGGCGGGCTGATGTTGTTGTTCATCGATCGGCATTACCTGAGCATCGTTGGCGCGGGCCTGATTGCGGTCGCTTTTGTGCTGTCCGAGGCCGCGTATCGCTATCGTGAAAGCGGACGCGGCCCGGAGCCGGCCGGCAACCTCGACAGGCGAAATAGCCCACCGCGGGCCACGTGACCCGATGGGCTGTTCGCCTTTCTCCGGGAAAGCTCGCGGGCAGCCCCACTAGCAGGACCCGAATAGTGAATCGAATCGATTCGCTTCCAGTTTGTCCCCGGCATGACAGCTAAGGCAGGCGGCATGAAGCGTCCGGTTCATGCGTTCCCTGCCTGCGCGCCCGGTCGTCTCAGCGCGGTCAACCAGCGCTGCAGGCGTAGCGGCGCTGTGAACCTTCTTGTTACCCAATGGAAGATGATTAGATAATGAGCAAACAGGCAGACTTTACGGGACGGGACGTCTACGCCAGAACTTTCGATGCCGACGAAGTGTCCCTTGCTTCAATTGCGGCAAGACTGGAAGCGCGAGGAAGGCACCGGTTCTTCGACCAGGTCATTAACGACTACATGGACGTACTGGCCCTGAGCCGGAACGAGTCGATACTGGACTTGGGCTGTGGCACCGGGGTGATCGCGCGCGCACTCGCGAAGCGCTGCGATATCAAGGAGCGCATCACCGCAATCGACATTAGTGCGCACCTGGTCGAAATGGGAGCACGCCTCGCATCCAAAGAAGGCGTCGCCGACAAGATCGATTTCCTGGTCGGGGACGCGCATTCGATCGTTGAACCGCAAGGCAGGTTCGACGTCGTCATCATGCACACGCTGTTGAGTCATGTCGTCGACCCCGCGACGGTGCTTCGGGAAGCTCAGCGTCTGCTTCGCCCGGACGGCCGGGTCGTTGTCTTCGATGGCGACTTCGAGTCGCTCACGTATGCGACGGACGCGCCTGATGGCGGCGCCGGGACGGACCGGCTGCTGGGAGTGTCAGGGCACACCCAGGGCAGAGTGATGCGCATGATGCCCCGGCAGTTCAACGAAAACGGCTTTCGGCTCGAGTGGTCTCGGGCCTATGTCGCCGCCGATATCGGCCGAGCCGATTTCTGGGCCTCCAGCCTTCCCACGTTTCGCACGCTGTTGCCGAAAGCCGGTGTCATGTCGGAGCAGGAAGCGAACGAGTATGTGGACAAGCTCGAACGCGCGTCGGCGAACGGACAGTTCTTTGCCTCCTGCAACTTCTATACAACTATCGGGCGGCGCCTCGACTAACGAACATGGGGCGTCATCAGGGCGACGCCTTTAGTCATGTAACGGTCGCCGTGGAACGATGAAGACTGCTCCTGAGGCGCGGTCGGCCTGAATGGAGCAGGTAGCAGATTATCGAAGGTGAAAGCGAGTGGATGCGAAGACACAGTTGGAAAGCGGCCAGGCACGGGAAGACAGCAGCAGAAGTTCCGTTAATCGGTCGTCGGTCACGGGGTGGGTGATTGCCGGACTTGCGACGGCGGCTATAGGGTTTGGATGGTTCGTCCACTCACGCGGCGAAAGCGCTTCCTCTGCTGACACGCGACCGTCGGCGCTGCCTCAGGTGACCGTGAGCGAGCCGCTCATGCGCAAACTCGATACGCGGCTGGGCTTCCTTGGACAGTTCTCCGCGGTCGATCAAGTCGAGGCAGCGATTCTCGCCAGATAGCGGCGCGGAGGATCTTCGTGAGGCCATCTCGTGTTGCCGCACGGCTATCGCTTCATCGAACCACGGGCCCGCGCCCGGTTCATCGGGCGCGATGGACGGATGATGCCCGCATCTATTCCAGTGCCCGCGTAACCGCCGCCTGCGCGTGCAGTGCAGTGGTGTCGAAGACCGGCAGCGTCACATCTTCCTGCGAAATCAGGAGGGCGATCTCCGTGCAGCCGAGAATCACGCCACCCACACCCTGCGCCCGCATGTTGTCGATGATGAGCCGGTAGGCATCGCGTGACGCGTCGCGCACGATGCCGTGGCAAAGCTCGTCGTAGATCACCTGGTGCACCAGCGCGCGCTCCTGCGCCTGCGGCACCACCACTTCGATGCCGTGCCGCTCCTGCATGCGGCCTCGGTAAAAATCCTGCTCCATCGTGAAGGCCGTGCCCAGCAGCCCGACGCGGCGCACGCCCGCGTCGCGCAGTGCCTGCGCGGTGGGGTCGACGATATGCAGGAGCGGAACGTCGAGCGCCGCTTCCAGCGCCGGCGCCACGCGATGCATGGTGTTCGTGCAGAGCAGGACGAACTCCGCCCCCGCGGTCTGCACCTGCAGCGCCGCCTGCGTCATGTGCTCGCCGAGCTCATCCCAGCGTTGCGCATGCTGCAGCGTCTTGATCTCCTCGAAGCTGACCGTGACCATCACGCTGCGCGCGTTATGGTGGCCACCCAGCCGCGATTTCATGTCCACGTTGATCAGGCGGTAATACTCAGCCGACGATTCCCAGCTCATGCCGCCGATCAGTCCAATCGTCTTCATTTCATCTTCCTTGCGCGTGCCGCGCTGTCGAGCCGCAGCCAATATAGCAGTACACGTGCTGCGCCTCCATTCGGTGCGATGTTTTCCGCGACCGAACTTTCTGTCGAAAAGCGTTGGCTGGCGAACAACACATTTCAGATTTCCATGCTGGCACGAAACGTCCATACCGCCGCCAGTAAAGGCGCAGGGGTACATGGCACGGTCGATGCATTATTTGACGCCGTCAAGAGTCGTCTATTGACCAACATCGGGCGGTGCGAGGTGTGTCATGTCCAGTGCTCAGCAACAAGCCAGTAGTGCAAGCAGCAACGGGTCGCGCGCCATCTCATGGCTGCGTGCCTTAGGGGTGATCTGCGGTGCGCCCAAAACGTTATTGCCCTACGTGCTTCCGTGGCTGCTGGGAAGCCTGACTCTCGCGTTCTGCTATCTCGTCGTGCAGGGCGTGCTCAGGCAACAGCTGCTGGTGCCGCCCGTGGAAACGCCGCCGTCTCTGGCCGAACGCGGCTACACGTCCAGTTTCCTCGCCGAAAGGATCATGTCCGAGATGCGGGTGATCGGGCGCGACGCCGGATCTATTCCCCACGACGCGCTGACCGTGAGCGAAGCGCAGCCCGATATCCAGATTCCCGGTCAGGACCTGTCCTATGCGACAACCGTGCGCTTTCTGAAAGACGTCGTCGACCGGAAGGACGTGGTCGTTCATATCGGCATCACGAAGCTTGGCGATGCCGCGGATTCCTACGTGGCGCACGTGCAGATAGAAGGCGGTGTGTTCCGCTCGCGCCAGGGCGAGGTGCCGTTTGCGGGACGCGACATGGACAGGTTCGTGCGCGATATCGCCGCGCAGGCGATGCGGCTTGCCGAGCCGAACATACTGGCCAGCCATCTGTTCACAGAAGTGCAGAAGACGAAATGCTCGCTCGCGCAATGCAACTACGGTGAGATCGTCGGCATCTACGATGAAGTGCTTGCGCTGCCGGCTTCGAAGCAGAGCGAATGGGCGGAGGCAGGCAAGGCGTGGTTGCTGGTCAGCCAGGGCCTCGCGAAAGAGGCGGAAGCGCAGAGCCGCGATGCGCTGCGCCGCTACGGGGACTCGGCGATCCTGCGGGCCAGCCTCGGCATTGCACTCGAGCAGCAGCACCGAATCGACGACGCCCTGGAGCAACTCAGGGCGGGTGCCAGGAAATCATCGAGAACCGCCGAGAACCTGCGGCTGCTCGGCGACGTGTTGCTGCATGCGCATCGTTATCCGGAGGCGCTGAAGGCTTTCGGGGAGGCCGACCGCATGCAGCCGGACTCGGTCTACACGCTGCACGACTGGGGTGAGGCGCTTATCGCGGTCGGGCGCTACAACGATGCGATCGCAAAGTTCTCTCAGGCCGTATCGCTTCGCCCGGATCTGGCGCCGTCGTATGCGGGGTGGGGCCGTGCACTCGAACTCCTTGGCGAGGTGAGCGAAGCCGCCCGCCGGTATGCGCAGGCATCGAAACTCGACAAGGCCGTGCGCTCGCCGCACGAAGACCATATCGCGCGGCTTGGCAAGGAGTATCAGGAGGTCAGGCGTTCCGATACGCCGGCTCCGGATGCGGCGCGCCGTCCACATTCGAATCCGCCCGGAAGACGTCAGCCAGAAGCAGCACAAAGCCCGATCGGATGGACCGCGATGCTGACGGCTTAGCGCAAAGGCATTTTGTTTAGCAGTATCACGTAGCAGCAAGGAGACGGTAAATGAACAGCTTCGACGATGCGTTCAGGGCCCTGATCGGAAGCGAAGGAGGATATTCCTTCCATCCCGCGGACCCCGGCGGCGAAACGATGTGGGGCGTGACGGCACGCGTTGCGCGTAGCTTCGGTTATGCCGGCGCGATGAAGGACCTGCCGCTCGAAACCGCAAAGCAGATCGCCAAGGAAAAATACTGGGACCCGCTGCATCTGGATGAGCTCGATCCACGGGTCGCCTTCCAGATATTCGACGCGAACTATAACGGCGGCCTCGTGGTGTTGTGGATGCAGAAGGCGTGCGGCGCTCAGGAAGACGGCAATTTCGGCCCGGACACGCTGGCCGCGGTCAAGAGCGCGGACCCGATGAGATTTGTCCTGCGATTTGTGGCGTATCGGCTTCGGTATCTGCGAAACCTGCATACGTGGCCCACTTTCAGCCGCGGATGGACGGACCGTATGGCAACCAACCTTCTCCTGGGAGCAGCATGATGGACTGGTCAAAAGTAGCGTCAAGGATCGGCAGCACGGCCCCTTTGCTTGCCGGCCTGATAGGCGGCCCGATCGGGCTGGGTGTGACGGCCGCCGCCGCGATCATTTCCCATACGCTGGGCACGCCCAACGATCCGCAGGCGATCGAGACCGCGCTGAACGACCCGACGGCACTCGACAAGCTCAGACAGGCCGAAGGCGCCAACGCGGTGCAGTTGCAGCAGCTGGTGGTGACCGCAGCGCAGGCCCGTCTTGCGTATGAGACCGACATGGCGCGCATCCAGGCAGGCGACAGGGCCGATGCGCGCGCGATGGGGATTGCCAACAGGGACTGGGTACCCAAGGTCCTCGCGATGGCGGTGACCGGCGGCTTCTTCGGCATCCTGCTGCTGATGGCGTTGAGGGCCTTGCCTCACGAAAACCGCGATTTGGTGAACGTGGTGATCGGCGCGCTCGGCACGGCGTGGATCAGCATCATCGGCTATTACTTCGGCACGTCGGCGGGTTCGATGAGAAAGACGGAGCTGCTCGCCAAGCCTAGTGTACCGATCACCGCGGACAGTGCGGTCACGCTGCGGGAACCGGCGGCGCCACCGGCACCGACGCCCCGGCCGCATGCCGGAGAGAGCGCGCCTCACGCCGACATGTTCCCGGCGTTTGCGCCAGGCGGGCAGGGACCGATCTTCACCGGCGGATCCTGATCCGAGGTTGGGCTGGCCGGTGCGCGATGTGCTGTCGCGCGCACCGGCCGTTGGTGAACGCTTTCCTGATGTCCCGTTCTGGTGGTCGGCAACATCACACGGTTGTGCAATTGCGCTCCCGTTTTCACGGGGGCGACGAAACGCACCTTGTCGAGTCCATGGTTCACGGCAATTTTGGCTTCGAACTGGAATGAGCCCTACGTGGATCGCAAGGGCCGCGAGCGATTGTCCTCTTCGTGCCTGTACGACAGCAAATAGTCCTCAAAACGGCAAACTGGCCTGTGCCCACACGCGCGTTCCTTGGGGCCGGTTGCGCGCATGGAATTCTTGCTGCAGCTTCACTGCCACGGCGATCTTCGGCGTAAAGCTGTAACGGAAATAAGGCCCCAGCGCGTCCACACGGCCTCGATTGCCATTGCCGTTGACGACCACGCCGTTCTGCTTGTCGTCTGTGGTCTGCCGGTAGATATAACCATTGACGCCCGCCGCGAAAGCCGGCGTCACGCGATAGCCGACACTGAACTCGATCGTCGCCTCGTCGCCGGACTGGTAGTTCGTGGTCTGATTTCTGGTATTGAAGCCATAGCGAAACTTCGCACTTATATCGAGCTTGTCAGTCGGAAACCACGTCAGCGCATAGAAAGGTGCCACCTGGTAGTAGTTCCGGCCGATGTTCACGGCCGCGCTCGCGTTGTATGCGCCAGTCGCCAGATGAGTGTCCACACCCACCGTCTGGTGGTATGTCTGGCTGTGCCAGCCAAGAATGATCGGAACCAGTACCGTGTCCGCCAGGCCCGATCCGTGGCCCCCCTTGTCGAGCGGACTCAGGGGCGGGGGACGCGCGATATCGAGTGTGAGGTCCGTCATGGAATACGCCTGGATGAGCCGTGTCTCGATGTTGGCGCCGAAAATCCTCACGCCTGGCCAGACGAAAGACAACCGCACCGCAACTGCATTGGCCTGAACCTTGAAGGATGCCACCCGTGGGTTGTCGTTGCCGTTGTTGTCCTTCAGTTGTGAGGCCGTGTAGTACTGGTAGTAGAGAAACGTATGCAACCCCTCAGGCAGCATCATGCCGGCGTTGAAGTTCGTCTCGACACCTATCGGATACGAATTCCCCCCGCCTTCGGTGGCAAGCACGTCGATGCTGCCCATTGCAAGCGTCGCGATGACCGCCAGTTTGAGGCTTAGTGGCGGCAGCGAAGCACGCACGGCATGTTTCGGCAATGGCTCCACGGCAAGCTGCTTGTTCACAAACGGTCTCCTCGATGGTCGCCCGCGGACAAACGGAATTGCCGCTGTGCCAGCGGTGTTCATGCCGGCAGGGACGTCAATCCGTCCGACGAAGACGTTCGATATGCTTCATGTGGTCCCGTCATGCGCAGGCGATGCCAGCTTTGCCTTTTCGGGCCGCGCATGCTCCCGGCCGCCGTGACTTGCACTGGCCGTCCCCCGATTTGGGCCGTGCGCGACGTCGCCGGGCGAACACCCGCCCGCCGCACGACCGCGCGGCCGTGCGCCACGAATGCGACGGAGGCGTTGCCTGTCTAGTTGCTCTTTACTTGCCGGGATTAAGTACGAAGTCGAAGTCCAGCGTATAGCTGCCATCGGGTTGCGCGAGCCAGTCCCCCACCAGTGATTCGCGCACGCCGAACACGGCGTCGGAATCCAGGTACTGATCGCCTTTGCGGAAAACGTGGGTGACAAGTGTTTCGTAGCGCGGCGCCTTGATCATGAAGTGAAGATGGGCGGGCCGCCAGGGATGGCGTCCGGTGGCGCGCAGCAGTTCGCCCACCGTGCCGTCGGAAGGGATCGGATAGGCCTCGGCGACGATAGTCCTGAAATGAAAACGCCCGTCGGGGCCGGACTTCAGTACGCCGCGTGCCTGCGGCTCGTCCAGGCCCGGGTACTGCACGTCATAGTTGCCTTGCGCGTCGGCCTGCCAAACTTCGATGACCGCACCGGCGACCGGCTCGCCATTCAGACCCTTGACCGTGCCTCGTACACGGCAAGGAATGCCGGCGGCGCCATTGGCCACATCATCGCCATCCGCGTAATGCGGCGCGCCGTCCACGTGGAACGGGCCGAACACTGTGGCCTCGGTGCATCCGGCGGGTTTGTCGTTGTTCATGGCCACGGTGAGCATTGACAAGCCGAGCACGTCGCTTAGCAAGATGAACTCCTGACGCTTGTCGTCGCACATCTGGCCGGTGGCAGTGAGGTACTGGATTCCTTTGAACCACTCGTCCTCGGTCAGCTCGACCTCGCGTGCGAACGCGTGCAGATGCTGCACCAGACTCGTCATGATTTCCTTGAGACGCTCATCCTGCGTGTCTGCGAGGCGTTCGATGACAGCCTTCGTGATCGTGTGTTGATTGAGATTGCGCATCTTCGTATTCCCTAGGTTATCTTATGCGGGTCAGTTCGCTACGTCACCCTGAGGCCCCGCCTGGACAGGCGCGTGCGCTGGCCCGAGCGACCGGCGCGCCGCTTCGCCGGGACCTTCGCCGGATCCCCGTCAGTCAACCCACACCGGTTGCCGGCCCGCGTCGCCGACGTGTTGCCCGTGGGAATGCGTTCTGAACGTTATTAACGTCCCGGGTTGAAAATAGACTAGGCTAGACGGAATTTCTTTACTACTGACGAGCGGTCATGGACACTATTCCTCAACGGAATGATGACGAACTGAGCCTGAACCACCTGCAGGTCCTCGACGTTCTGCTGACCGAATGTAGCCTGACCAAGGCCGCGCGCGTCCTCAACCTGACGCAGCCCGCGCTCAGCAAAACGCTCGCACGCCTTCGCCAGTATTTCGGCGATCCGCTGTTCGTGCGGGTCGCGCTGCGCATGGAGCCGACGCCGAAGGCGCTCGAACTGGCGGAGCCTGTCCGGGCCATCCTCGAGCGGATGCGCACACTGCGCTCGGAGCATGTCGCGTTCGATCCGAGAACGTCCAGTCGCGTGTTCCGCTTCTTCATCGTCGATGCGGGCGCGGTGAGCATGCTGCCGGCCTTGATCAATTTCCTGCGCACGCATGCCCCCACCGTTCATGTGCAGGCGGTGAACTGCGACGCCCAACACCTCGATCTATGGCTGGAATCGGGTCTCGTGGATCTTGCTATCGGTTCGTTTCCGACGCTCACCCAGGGCATCCGGCGGCAGCCGTTATGGACTGAGTCTTACCTTGCCGTCGTCAGTGACGATCATCCGCGTCTGGGGCCTTCGCCCAGCGCCGAGGCCTTCGCCAGTGAAAAACATGTGCTCGTGTCCGCGGTCGGCACCGGCCACGAGCACCTGGCGGCGGAGCGCATCATCGAGGCCGTGGTGCCTCGCGAAAACATTGTCTGCCGGGTCCCCATGTTCGCGGCCGCGGCGCACATCGCAAAGCACTCGGATGTCGTCGTGACGATGCCGCGCACGCTTGCAGAAGCCATAGCCCAGGACCTCCATCTCCGGTTGGTCCAGTTGCCCATCGAACTGCCGAAACTGGAAATCGCGCAGTACTGGCATGACCGGGTCCATCGGGAGCCCGGCAATCAGTGGATCCGGTCTGTCTTCCGCGAACTGTTTTTTCGGCCAGACGCATCGCGGCCTGACTGACAGGCGCCTGATCGCTCGATGACAAACGGTTATAGCGCCCATTTCTGTCCAGCCATGGACGCCCGCCACTGCGGCTCATAGGATTTGCCAAGGGTCGTCGTTGGGCGCGGACACAGCCGTCCGGGCCGCCCCTTCGCGAGTCGGCTACTGGCAAAACAAAGGGCGACAGGCACATGAAAATCATCACTGAGGCAAGCGGACCCGTGTCACCGGCCGCCGTCGTGTCGATCGGCATGTTCGACGGCGTTCATCGCGGGCATCGACGCGTCCTGCAACGTTTGCGCGAGATCGGGCAGAACCATGGGGTGCCGACGGTACTGGTGACGTTCGATCCGCATCCGCGTGCCGTGCTCCGTCCCGACTCCGCTCCGCCGTTGTTGTCGAGTCTCGCCGATCGCATGGAGTTGCTCTCGGCGACGAGCGCGCTGGACTACTGCCTCGTTCTGCCTTTTGATAGAAGCAGAGGCGAGCAAACGGCAGACGACTTCGTCAAGGACACGCTTGTGCGGCGCCTCGGCATCCGCGCGCTGGTCGTTGGCGAGAACTTCATGTGTGGCCGGCGCCGCCAGGGCGACGTGAGCCATCTGCGAGCCCTCGGCGCGAAACTCGGCTTCGCGGTGCATCCGGTGCCGCTGCGCACCTCGTTCGATACGAGTCTCAACCACTGCTCATCGAGCGAAACCCGGCGCCTCATTCAGATCGGCGATGTCACGAGTGCGGCGGTCCTGCTCGAACGTCCGCATGAATTGACCGGTGTCATTACCCGTTCCGCGCAAACGATCAGCGATCCGATCGATGTCGTCTTGCCGGATGGGATGTGTACTCCTGCTGCCGACCACTACGCAGGCGCGGTGAGGAAAAAGGGAACCGCCGCGCCCTGGACGCCCGCGATACTCCAGGTAGGTGAAGATCGCGTCGCCAAAGGGCGATCGGTCCGGCTGGTGACAGCGGAGGGCCTTGCGGTCAGTTTCGGCGAGCTCATGACTCTCCGGTTTTTGGGGCGGGCAAGCGATTCCCGGGGCGGTCGTACGGCCGACCCGGCGCTGTCCTCGCCGGACCTGTGCAACGGTGCCATAGTCGCTCACGCCGCGTCGTAACGGAGCGCTCCGAGGCCCGCGCAGCAGCACCTTGCATAAGGGGCAGAACCGCCGCGTCTTGGCACGACCGCATCGGACACGCATTTCAGGCTGTTGGCGCACACGTAGCCGACGGCGAAGGCGCGCTCAAGCGACGCGGTGTTCTTGTCTGCGTCACTCACCAGAGCAATGTCACCGATTGTGATCTCGGTTCGGGTTTCATTCTCTGAGTGGCGCCAGCCGGCACATTCCGGATGCCCTGCGCCTTTCCATCCTCTCGCCGAGAAAATCTTCGCATGCCTGCACCCTTCCCAAAGTCGCGAATGGACAGTTTTAGAGTCCTGTGTGTGTTTTGCTGCGTCATCGCGCTGGCCTATTGGATCATCGTTTGTCACGGGGGCTGGATCTGGTTTGCTCCTCTCGCCGGCAGTTGCGTCATTGCGTTTGGGCAGCCGGAATCACCGATGGCGAGAACGAGGAACATGATTGGCGGCCATCTGTGCGCTTTCGCTGTCGCAGCCTTCATGCGATCCCTCGTGCCGCACGAAGGCGTTGCCATCGTTGCCGCCACCTGCATTACTTTTGCGCTGATGCTGACGCTCGACTGTCTTCACTCGCCAGCCGGCGCTACGCCCGCGTGTGTTTGTCTTTCGACGGCGCCCTTGCCAGAAACGGCCACGGTGCTTGGTGTCGGGCTGGGATTGACCGTCATCGCGCAATCCATCATGAAGCGGATCGCAAAGGGCAGGGCGCATCACTCCGTGGAATAGTCTCTATGTCGCGCCGTCCGTAGAAAAAATAAATAGGTCAGCCAATAATGCGTTCAACCACCTGCCAGCATCAGGTGGAGACAAATCTGAACAAGGAGACTTGTCATGTTGCAGCCTCAAGCGCGCAAACCGGTACGCGATCCCGAAACGTTCATCGGCGAGTTCGCATCGCACGGACCGGAGTTGCAGCCGGGATGCGTCACACCCCAGGAGTTCCGGGAAGCGCTCTCGCGGGCGGTGACCCCGGTGACCGTCATCGCGACGAGCGGGCCGAGCGGCACGGCAGGAGTGACGTGCTCCGCCGTGTGTTCCGTATCCGATACCCCACCCACCGTGCTGGTCTGCGTCAACCGGAAGAGCTTTGCCAACGGCATCATCAAGGCCAACGGCGTGCTGACCGTGAACTGGCTGAGTGCCGCGCAGAGTAGCGTGTCTCAGCTCTTTGCAGGCGTCGGCGCCGTCCCGATGGAGGAGCGTTTTGCGCCTGGTCAATGGGCGGCCCTTGCCACCGGTGCGCCTTCCTGCAAGGACGCCCTGGTGTCGCTTGACTGCCAGGTGGTCAGTGCCATGGAAGTCGGCACGCACAGCATTTTTCTCGCACGCGTGGTAGCGACGGTTCAGGCCGAGGATGGCTATCCGCTGGTTTACTGCCAGCGCATGTATGCAACGACACAACCCACAGAGTCTTAATCAGGCTTTCATTCCACCTAGGAGACATTCAATGATCCGTACCGGAAAGCAATACCTGGAATCGCTCAACGACGGGCGCGATGTATGGGTAGGCAACGAAAAGATCGACAACATCGCCACCCACCCCAAGACCCGCGATTATGCGCAGCGGCATGCGGATTTCTACGACCTGCATCACCGGCCGGACCTGCAGGACGTTCTTACCTACGTGGACGAAGACGGCGAGCGCCGCTCCATGCAATGGTTCAGTCATCGCGACAAGGAGCAGCTGCGCAGGAAGCGCAAATACCATGAAACGATCATGCGCGAATTGGCTGGCGCGTCCTTTCCTCGCACGCCGGACGTCAACAACTATGTTCTGGCGACCTACATCGACGATCCGCAGCCGTGGGAAACGCAGACCATCGGTGCCGAGGGCCGCGTGCGGGCAAGCAACATTGTCGATTTCGTCAAGTTTGCCAGGAAGCACGATTTCAATTGCGCGCCGCAATTCGTCGACCCGCAGATGGACCGCTCAAACCCCGACGCTCAACAGAGGTCGCCGGGCCTGCGCGTCGTCGAGAAGAACGAGAAGGGCATTGTGGTCGACGGGGTGAAGGCGATCGGCACCGGGGTCGCATTTGCCGACTGGATCCATATCGGCGTCTTCTTCCGGCCGGGGATTCCGGGCGAGCAGGTGATCTTTGCCGCCACGCCGGTCAACACGAAGGGCGTGACCATCGTGTGCCGGGAGAGCGTGGTCAAGGAGGACGCAACCGAGCATCCACTGGCCTCGCAGGGCGATGAACTCGACGGCATGACGGTGTTCGACAAGGTCTTCATCCCATGGACACACGTGTTTCACATCGGCAATTCGGAACACGCCAAGCTGTATCCCCAGCGCGTCTTTGACTGGCTGCATTACCACGCCCTCATCCGCCAGATGGTGCGTGCCGAATTGATGGCCGGCCTGGCGGTGCTGATCACCGAGCACATCGGGACCAACAAGATTCCCGCAGTGCAGACACGCGTGGCCAAGCTGGTCGGTTTCCATCAGGCGATGCTGGCCCACGTCATCGCCAGCGAGGAGCTTGGCTTCCATACGCCGGGAGGCCACTACAAGCCAAATATTCTCATCTATGACTTCGGCCGGGCCCTCTATCTGGAGCGGTTCTCCGAGATGATCTACGAGCTCATCGACCTGTCGGGCCGCAGTGCGCTGATCTTCGCCAGCGAGAAGCAGTGGAACGATGGCAAGCTCAATGAGTGGTTTGAACGAATGAACAACGGACCGATTGGCAAGCCGCACGATCGTGTGAAGATCGGCCGCGTCATTCGTGACCTGTTCCTGACCGATTGGGGCAACCGGCTGTTCGTCTTCGAGAACTTCAATGGCACGCCCCTGCAAGCCATTCGCACCCTGACGATGCAACGGGCGGAGTTTTCGGGCGCCGGACCATACGCCAAACTGGCTCGCCAGGTCTGCGGGATTGAACTGGAGGAGGCCGAGCAGACGGACTACAAGGCCACGGCCGACTACGCCAAGGCCCTCGATTCGGCACGTCATCAGGAGCAACGCGCGCTGACTGAAGCCTTCGCGAACTAACTGCGTGCGTGATATCTGCGGCCGGAAGGCGGCGTCTTGCATTCGTCCACCTGTCCGGAGCTGGTCAGGTGCGCGAGCGTTGACGCGGGATGCAGCACCGCTCGCCCCAGCATCACGGAAACACTTTGATTTCATCTCAGGAAAAAGCCAGAACATGTCGAACCATGACTTCATCGATACCGTCTTTCGCAATGCCCGCAGCCAGAATGGCTGGCTCCCCAGGCCCGTCGGCGATGAGCAACTGCGGGAGATCTACGAACATATGAAATGGGGGCCGACGTCGGTCAACTGTTCCCCGGCGCGAATCGTGTTCGTGCGCAGCGTGCAGGCCAGGACGCAACTGAAGGAAGCGCTCAGCCCGGGCAATGTCGAGAAGACCATGAGCGCACCGGTGGTGGCGATCGTCGGCTATGACACCCGCTTCTTTGAACATCTGCCCTCGCTGTTTCCGCATAATCCGGCCGTCAAGGGCTGGTTCGAAGGCGAAGGAAAGCAGGCTTTCGCCGAGACCACGGCGTTTCGCAACAGTACGCTGCAAGGTGCCTACCTGATCACCGCCGCGCGTGCTGTCGGCCTGGACTGCGGTCCCATGTCGGGCTTCGATCACGCCAAAATCGACGCTGCGTTTTTTTCGGGCACCTCGGTCAAGTCGAACTTCATCTGCGGCATTGGCTACGGGGATCCGGCGAAGATATTCGCGCGCAGCCCTCGCCTGTCGTTCGAGCAGGCGTGCGGACTCGTTTAGACGAGCTTACGCAGCGTCATGGCTTTTCGAGCAAGCTGCGTGATCTCGTGGACCGCCTCGCCGCCGATGCGGCCGCAGTGGCGGCGAGTGTTTGATGAAAGCCCCATGATGGAGATGCCGCAGTGAAACCTTTTTCATACGTCAGCCACCCGCAGCGCGTGATCTTCGGGGCGGGTTCGATTGGCCGTCTCGATGCTGAGATCGATGGTTTGGGCGCGGGTCGGGGACTCGTGCTGTGCGCCCCAGGACAGCGGGCGGATGCTGAACGCGTGGCCGATATGTTGGGCCCGCGTGGTGCCGGCATCTTCGATCGGGCGGTGATGCATGTGCCCGTGGAGGTGGCCCACGAAGCCCGCGACGTAGCGCGGCGGCTTGGCGCGGATTGCGTCGTGGCCGTGGGCGGCGGCTCCACGATCGGTCTGGGCAAAGCGATTGCGCTGACATCCACTCTGCCCATTCTCGCCATCCCGACCACTTACGCCGGCTCGGAGATGACCTCCATCTACGGCATCACTGAAGCCGGTCTCAAGAAGACCGGGAAAGATCCGCGAGTGTTGCCGCGCACCGTGATCTACGACCCGGAGTTGACCTACTCGTTGCCGGTCGGCATGAGCGTGACCAGCGGCATCAACGCCATTGCGCATGCGGCGGAGGGCCTGTATGCCATCGACGGCAACCCCATCACGGATTTGATGGCGGAGGAGGGCATCGCCGCCCTCGGCCGTGCGTTGCCGGTGCTGACGGAGGGCGGGGACGCCGTCGGCGTTAGCGACGCACGCGCCGAGGCGCTGTACGGCGCGTGGCTATGTGGCACGGTGCTGGGCAATGTCGGAGTGGCTTTGCATCACAAGCTGTGCCATACCCTGGGAGGCAGCTTCGGCTTGCCGCATGCTGAAACACACACCATCGTGCTGCCGCACGCACTTGCCTACAATGCGCCGTCGTCGCCGCGGGCCATGGCGCGCATCGCTCGCGCACTCAACGGCGCCGGCGCTGCGCAGGCCGTGTTCGATCTGGCCCGCAACAATGGTGCACGGCTGGCGCTGAAAGACATTGGCATGCGTGCCGAGGACCTGGACCGCGCGTGCGACATCGCGCTGCAGAACCAGTATCCCAATCCGCGGCCGCTTGAGCGCAATGCGATCCGTCAGCTCTTGCAGGATGCATTCGACGGCAGGCGTCCTGCGGCTTGATCAAGAATGACGCCGGTTCGCGGCGCTTTCCAACCCCCGGCGATTTGCGCAAGAGGATCATCAAATTGTTTGAATTACATCAAAGCGAAGCCCGCGGCCGTTCCAACCATGGCTGGCTCGACTCGCGTCACAGCTTTACCTTCGCCGATCACGTCGATCCCCGCAATATGAATTTCGGTCCATTGTGTGTGATCAATGAAGATCGCATCGAAGCCGGCACTGGTTTTGGCACCCATGGTCATCGCGACATGGAAATCATCAGCTACGTACTCGAGGGGGAACTGGCCCATAAGGACAGCATCGGAAACGGCAGCGTCATTTTGCCAGGCGATGTGCAGCGCATGAGTGCGGGAACCGGCGTCATGCACTCGGAGTACAACCACACGCAAGACCGCCAGACGCATTTCCTGCAGATCTGGATCGAGCCGAACGTACGAGGCATTCCCGCCGGATATGAACAGAAACACTTCCCGCCGGAGGAAAAACGTGGACGCCTGCGACTTATCATCGGTCCAGACGGATCGGACGGTTCCATCACTCTGCATCAGGATGCGCGCATTCATGCGGGCTTGTTTGACGGCGACGAAGCCGCAAGCATGGCGATTTCGCGGGGGCGCCGCGTCTATCTGCATGTCGCGCGCGGCGTCATCACCGCCAACGGCTTCGCACTGAAGACGGGTGATGCATTGAAAATCGTGAATGAAACGCAAATCGAACTGGTGAAGGGACAACAGGCGGAGGTGCTGCTGTTCGATTTGCCAGGATGAGCGGGAGGACCTCGTTGCTCAATCGATATCGACAACTTCAATGCGCTGGAAGACCGGCAAGGAATAGACGCTGCAAGTCCGTTACGATGAAGAGCCGGCACTCTGGCGCGAACAAGGACTTTGCAGGCCTCAAGTATGCGCAAGGACCTTTGAGCTTCAGACGCATGCTGTAGTGAGCTTCTATCAGACCGTAGGGGGCGCAGCTTGCTTGGCGGATCGTCTCGCCTGCGATCCAGTTTTTGTTTTCGGCGTGGCCGCATCGTTCGGTACGAACCCGGCTCGTGCACGCTGCGGCTGCCGGGCATCCTGGCGAAGGTCGTCGACGAAACCGGGCATGAGGCGCCGGACGGTGATGAAGCGTCCGCTGTCGTCGATTGCCCGACATCTGGACCGACCCTGACCGCTAGGAAATGACGCCTTCGTGGCACCGCTCGCCGGCGCATGTGGACAACGCGTGCGTGAGCCTCGCAAGACTAGCTCGAGGGATCGCGAAGCCGGTCCATCCGAGCCCCGAGTGTCTGAAAAAGATCACTGCGCCATCGAACAGCTGGTTTCCTTCGATGTGCCAGGAGGGGGCGCTTTCAATGACATACTTGTGCGTGCGTGAGGGAGACGTAGATACCTGTGGCTGCATCTCTGTGCGATAGGTGATCAATTCCCCGATTAATGCATCGACCTCAGAGGGATCGAGCAGGACGTTGCATTGGTTCATCGTGATAAGCAGGGAACTCGAACCATATTGATTGAGCACCTCTAAGGTCAACTCCGGTGGCATCTGTCACCTCTAGCAAGAGTATAGGGTCCGGGCTATAACGCACGGGTATTGAGATCCTGCGCGTGGTTGCGGGTTTGCGATGCCGTCATCGCATCCGGAGACGCACGTGGAGGACGCCCCAGCGTCCCTCGTCTTCACCACAACGCGAACGACTTCTCAGACGACTTAGTTGGGCAACCCCAGGCGGGTTTCCACCGCATGGATGTAACGCGCGAGTCCGTCACGAAGTCTCAAGGCGCCGGTCCTGGGGATAGCGAATCCCGCCCATCCCGCGCCGGTATCCCTTAGGAACAGTACGACGCTCTCGGAGGCGGGATGCGGCTCCGCGTACCAGCAAGGATCGATCTCGATTGCATACTGACGACGGCGTGACACGTGCGCGGGCACGGCTGGTTGAAGGACTGCTCTGACCGCGCTCAGTTGTTCGATCAGGGCATCCACATCGCTCGTGTTCAACTCCGCGAAATGCTTTCCAATCTCTAGACGCACCGTACTTGACCCTTCTTTCCTGATGAATTGTGTTCGCATTGTCTGAATGCTCGACCTGGATGACGATAACATTGCTCCAATTATGTCCTCCTTTCCGTGTGCTTCCTTTAAAGAAGCGATCCAGCATCGTGAAACTGCTTTTATTTTTAAACGGGCTAGTAAGAAGGAGGAGTCCAGAAGTTAAAGGAATGTTCATTTGCCCGGTTACGTGGGTTCATGGTGAAACGTTGATCATTCGAAGGTTACCCAACGAACCTAACGATCATGAATCAATTGCAAGCCATGCGGATCTTCAGTCGCGTCGTCGACCTGCGTAGCTTTGGGCTTGTCGCGAAGCAGTTAGGCATGTCGCCGGCTGCCGTGACCAGAAGCGTAAGCATGCTCGAGGCACATCTGAATATGCGCTTGCTCAATCGGACTACCCGAAATGTGTCCCCTACGGACGAGGGGCAGAGCTATGCGGCTATTTGCAAAACCATCACCGATCAGTTAGATGAGGTGGAGTCAGCTCTCGTACGGGCTCCACGAGACATGAGTGGGACGCTGCGTATCGTCGCGTCAACGGTCTTCGCCCATACTGGTCTGACGCGATTACTCACGACGTATCGGGCCCTACACCCGCGCATCGGATTTGACGTGACCACCTACGACACCGAAGTCGACATGCTTGAAGGAGAATTTGACATCGGTTTCACGACCCAGCATGCACCGGCCAGTTCTAGACTCGTCTGCCGCCAACTCACCACATTCTCCGAGATCGCAGTGGCCTCACCGGCCTATCTTGCGAGAGCGGGATCTCCAGCCAGTCCGTCTTCCCTCGACGGTCACCGACTGCTATGTGCAACCGATATGGCCGTACGATTCTGGGAATTCTTTGATGATCTCGGTGTGCAACGGGTTTCGGTGAGTGCCGCGGTGCACGCGACAAGCAGCGAGACCATCCGACTGGCCGCGCTTGCCGACATGGGTGTCGCGTTGCTTCCGGCACCGCTCGTGAAAGACGATCTTGCGGTGGGCAGACTGCTTCCGATACTTGGCCGATACCGAATTGCCAGTGGCGCAAGAACCGTATCGATCGTATATACCGGAAAGAGCTCCCTGTCCGCTAAGGTGAGAAGCTTCGTCGAGCACGCGGTTGAGCAATACCGCGCGTCAGAGGATACCCCAGCACTACGCGTCGTGGCGTGATCCTGTTGACATGACTCTAGTCCCAAAAGAGTTGAGCGGACGGTGACTGAAGCAGCGATATTCTTTGTGAAAAGACACGGAAAGCTAATCGTCATAAAAGTGGACACACCGTGCACCCGAAGAGTACGGAAGAGCATCCACGTCGATAAAACTCACGGCAAATAGCAACGACCGCGCGACGAATTGCTTACAAGATAATGGGGTTCATTTTTGAACCCGCTTACATCAGCTGATATCCATTTGGCATTTACGCAGCAAGGGCTCGTGCCGGAAACTTAAATCAAGTTTCATGAAAATATTGTCCGCTTTCTAGGCGCAATGCCATAAAGTTGTCTTGAACGCACTTGCGGGCCTCGCTTTCAAGCGGACCTGTGAATGGTATCAAGGATGTTATCCATGAATTGGCTACGGTTGCCCCCGACGCAACGCTGGTGCTGCTTTTGGGAATGCCTGTCGGCAAGGCAGCCGGGACCGTTGCCTGGATGGCGCTCTGACATTTCGCGTTCCCAAGACAAGTGATGTGGTCAGCGAGAACAGGCAACGCAGTGCCCACTCGAGGGTGCCGACTACGGCCAGCCGCTTGTCAACTCACTTCTCCACCGAGCTTTGGATCTACGCCGCGCGCTTCGTGCGGAGCGAACCACGGAGCAGGAACAATGACCATATCACATGTATTGACCGTAGAAGACGATCCGCTGACCGCGAACGAGATCGTTGCGAAGCTCGAGCAATGTGGATTCGCGGTGGAATGGGTCGACAACGGACGTGATGGCCTTGCGCGTGCGATGGGGGACAACCATGACATCATTACCCTCGACCGGATGCTCCCAGGAATGGACGGCCTTACCATTCTTACAGCGATGCGCGCAGCCGAGATCAAGACGCCAGTGTTGATGCTGAGCGCGCTTGGCGACGTCGATGAGCGCGTGCGCGGACTGCGGGCAGGTGGCGACGACTATATTACTAAACCCTTCGATCCCGATGAGTTGTCGGCGCGCATAGACGTGCTGCTGCGCCGACGTTCGGATCAGCAGCCGAACGATACGACGCTCGAAGTGGGTTCGCTAAGGGTAGATCTGATGTCGCGCAGGGTCACGCTCAACGAGGTAGAAGTTGCATTGTTGCCCACGGAGTACCGCATCCTTGAATTTATGGTCCGGAACTCGGGCCAGACGATCACACGGTCAATGCTGTTCGAGGCCGTATGGGGCTATCACTTCGACCCAGGTACGAATCTGATAGACGTTCATATGGGCCGATTGCGCCGGAAGATCGACCCGCAGGGTCTCGAACCGCTCATTCAGACGGTTCGGGGTCGCGGGTACATCCTGACGTAGATTGCAGTTTGCGAAGTTCGGGCTCACTCACGCGACATGCAGGCACCCGTGAAAGTCCCGCGTCACTGGCCAGTTATCGGCTTTACGGTATCGGCAGCGCCAACCCCCGGATCGGTCACGACCATTGAGTGCTGGCCTCACGCCCTCAGAATGGCGAATCAAAAACCAAGCAGCGAGCTGAATAGAGTTTAAAGAATGCGAATTCTTCTTGTATCGACGACGCGCGCGGAATCCGCGTATCTACATAAAGCCTTGCGCGAAAGCGCGCATAGCCTGCAACTCACCAATGATGTCCGCGACGCCGTATATCTGGCGTCGCAGGACACGTTCGACGCAATTCTGATCATGGCTGCAAATCATGCGCAAAGGGAGGAATTACAGGGCAGCTTGCCTGTCTTCTCCAGCCTGGCGAATTCGCCATCCACAATCTTGATGCTCGGCCAGGCTGCGCCCGAGGAGCGCGTACGGATGCTTCGAGCCGGAGCCGACGCCTGCTTCGTACAGCCGTACTCGCTCATCGAGATGCAGGAAAGGCTCACGGCCCTGCGCCGGAATAACCAATGTCGCGCGCGGACCTACGCTCGCGAGTCGCCAATCTGGCTTGATCCGTTGACACATGAAATTGTCGAACAAGGCCAGCGGCTTGCCGTTACCACGCGCGAATATCTGGTGATCGAATGCCTCCTGCGTAGCGCAAATCGTCCGGTAGCGCGCGATCATCTGATTCGTTATGCCTGGGCGGAGGCCGACGAGGTCGCCCCGTCGACGGTCAACGTAGTCATCTCCCGGCTACGCAGGAAATTTCAGCTTCAGGGTTTCACAACACGCATCGAAACCATCAGCCACTACGGGTACCGTCTGCGGCCGAACCCAGCATAAGAAGCGTGGCGGAGAACGCCGGACGCTTCCCAGCTTCACTATCCGAAATACGGCGTGCAGTAGTCGGGAGGGCCAACGCATTCGTTAGGGTTTGAGTTTGCTGTGGGTAAAGCGCATCCCGACATTAAAATCGAAACGATGGCGCAGCATATTATGGCGCGACTGCTCAAACGAATTGCGGTTAGCGTTCGCATGATGTTCCTCCCTATTCATTGCAAAACGACTGGATGGCCCGGGCTGAGACGCCGGAGTGATCGTCCGACGTTATGCACAGGCTACCGGCTGCGCACTATCAAAGCGGGAAATCAACAGTGAAACGTCTTTTACATCGCGCCAGCGGCAGAACACTGTCGATGACTTATAAACGTGCGTAAAGGCGAGCGGAGCTTCGACGCATACTCTGGCTTTCGGTACGGCTATGCAGCCCCGAGCGTTGACGCAGGCTCGTCTGATCTGATGCACGCACCAAGCATGTGGCGGGTGTTCGTCGATGATCCCGGGCCGTTGCACTCACCGACTTTACGATCCGAAGAACGGGTTGCAGACGTAGACGGGCCCTACACATTGGTCAGGGTTTGTGGTGTCGCTCTTCGCCGAAGCGCATCCCGACAATAAAAAGGCAATTGCGACACAGCAGACTATGCCGCGACGACATAGCCCACTTGCGGGTATCGTTCGCACTATCTTCTCCATTCGTAAAAGATCTACGGATCGTCTGGTGTTGCGATGCTTCATCGGTCTCGCGACGTTATGAACACGCGAGCGGCTGATCGCTGTTGAGAGAGCGAAGCCATGGACGATATTTGCATCCAAGGGATGACGCGAGTCCTTCTTATACGGGACGAATGAGGGCGGGTCCGGCAAGATTTCAGCCAGCCGGACCCCCCGGCTTCACGATCCGAAGAACGGCGTGCAGTAATCCGGAGGGCCGACACATTGATTAGCGTCTGTTGCGTTTCCCTGCATGGAAGCGCAACCCGACATTGACAAGGCAATCAAGACACAGCAAATCATGCTTCGACTGGCGAAACTAAACGCACGTAGCGCTCGCATCATGTTCCCCTATTCATCGTAAAGGTACCGGATGATCCGGTATGCGACGCATTATTCGTCGCACAACGTTCTGATCAGGTTAACAGCCGAGCACTATCAAAATGAGAAGGCCCGAATGACAGCTTCTTCACATGCGTACGAGCAGAGACGCCGCAAGTGATGTACAGCGGCGGTTGTAGCGATGGAGAAGGCCTTGACGAGGTGCGGTGCTCGCCGTTCCGGTACCGCTGCGTCGCCCCGGATATTATCCTCACGCAGCAACGCGCGATTCGACGGCGTGGTCATGGGGCCGGTGATGATTTACGGCGAAGTCGATAAAGTGACGCACCTTGGTGGAAAGATAGATGCGCCCAGGATACGTGATAGAAAGCTTATTGTTGACGGCGGCATTACAGAACGGTTCCAGAATTGAAAGCAGACGCCCGCTCGCGAGGTCGTCGCTCACGAGTGGCGCGGGTAGTAGTGCGATGCCCATACCGTCAAGCGTCGCTACCCTGATGGTTGCCGCACTCGTCGCCTGCAAGGCACTTCCGGTTGGAACAAAAAATAGACCGTGTGTATCAAGAAACTCCCACCTGCGCGCACAGTCGTGCGAAACAGCAAGCAAAGCATGGTTTACGAGTTCGGATGGGTGGAGTGGCGTGCCGTGTTTCGCGAGATAGGCGGGCGATGCGACCACGACGTCTGGGAACGTGGCAATCTCCCGGCTGACAAGAGACGAATCGGGAAGACTGCGCCCCACCGCGAAGCCGACGTGAAAGCCTCCGTCGGTCATGCTGATCGGGGTATCGAAAGACGTGACATCAATGCTCACGCTTGGGAATGCCGCCTGATACGCGGCGAGCATCGGACTCAACCCGCACAGTGCGAACGTGGTGGACGTAGCAATGCGTAGCGTCCCGGCGATCTCGCGTGTGGCACGTACGAGGCTTGACTCCATTTCGTCGAGTCGCCGGATGATCGAGCGGCATTCCTCGAGATATTTCCCGCCCGACTCGGTGAGCGATATCACTCGCGTCGAGCGACTAAGCAACTTCACATTGAGGTGTGCCTCCAGCAAGCCGACACTTCGGCTGACAGCCGCTACTGAAATCCCTAACCGTTGTGCGGCAAGCCCGAAGCTCGCGAGATCAGCGGCGCAAAGAAAGACACGCATGGCTTGAAGCTGGTCCATCGTTGTTGGTTCCTGCAATTCAGTGCGTGTCATGATCAAATAGTGGCCGTAACGAGGCACGAACACATTCATTAAACGTTCTTTAGCTTTGGCCGCCGGCTACGACGCGCCTCATCGTGCCTTTGCCGAGCAGTTAACGGGGCCAGTTCGTAGGGTGCAGGCATGGTGAAACTGAGCGGTGCGAGGGCGAGAAATCGATGGTGACGCAACGCAGCTGACCCTCCACAGCGTCATGACGCTGCGGCCCATCGCCCCGGCCAGCCGGGGCTGGTATCTGATGCTCAACAGATTTCCAGTCGATATGCATTCATCGCCCACCTCTGCGTCGCCCCTGAACCGGGTCGAGCCTGGGTTGGTTTGGATGCCGCACGATGTCATGAACTAACTTAAGGACAGTGCCCCGATCCCATAGGCTTTATCCGTGTGTAGAACCTGCTGAATTGGAACGGTTCCTCCGAGGAGGCGCTTTACATCCATGTGGTTATTGTCTCCGTTGCTGCGTTCCGAGACTTCTCGTTAAATAAATCAATCTTCATTCTGAGGAAACCTTCTTCATTTGCACTTCTCGTTATCCTGCGCAGGCCTACCAGCGAATCTACACGTATGAAGTATCGAACTCACGCAGCGTCCGGCTGGCCAGCTCCAGCGCAGCCTGCCGATAAAGCCATGCATTGCCTGGATTCACCATCTTCGAAGCTTATTGACCGCGACGCAGCCAGCTCTGCCAGTCATGAGTCTCGCGACGCGCAGCGAAGCACAGGAAACCCGATGAATTCATCAGATTTAAAAAAATCCGTCCCTCCTACGCGACTCGGGCGCCGCTGGCATACCTCGGCTTTTCGATGGCTGTTCATCTATGCGACCGTCTTCGTCGTTTCCAGTGTGTGCCTGCTGGGCTACATTGAAGTAACAGCGACCGGCGCGATGGAGCGAGAGGCTGACAGCGCGATTCGTTGGGAGCTGCGCTACTTCGATTCCCGCGTGGACACGCAGGTAGCTTCGATCGTGGCGAGGAGAATCGCGAGAGAGCATCTACATTCAGATTTCTACGGATTCTTTGGAGCGGATGGTCGCCATATCGCAGGGAACATTGCAACGATACCCGTAGGCCTGAAGCTCGACAACGTCGGGGAGGCGCACAGCCTGTTTGAAGGTCGCACGCTAACGCTTACGCAGGGCGCGTCCAACGAGATCGTTAGAGTGATCGGCGAGCGCCGCGTCGACGGCACCCAGTTGGTTGTCGCTCGCAACCTGGCGGATGTCGAGAATATTCGTGCGGAACTGATCAAAGCACTCATTGTCGGTGGGATCTTGAGCCTCGCGGCGAGCCTCGCGGCGAGCCTCGCCACGGGATCTCTGCTGAGCCTTAGACAGATGCGCCGAGTAAAGGAAATGCAGCGGGTGACGTTGCAGATTGCACGGGGTGACCTCAAACAGCGGCTTCCGGTAGGCGGACGTGATGAACTGGACATGCTGTCGAGCCTTGTGAACCACATGCTCGGCGAGGTCGAGCGGCTGATGAATGAAATCAAGGACACCTGCGATGGAATTGCGCACGATCTGCGCACGCCGCTCGCACATGTGCGAACCCTGCTTGGCAACCTCGCTGACCATGCGCAGCACTGGGGCGATGAGCGGGCGAACCGTATGCTGGATCAGGCGCGTGTCGAAGCCGAATCCTTGTTGGACCGATTCCGCGCAATGCTGAGGATCTCGGAGATCGGAGCATTACAGCGCCGCGGCGGGTTCGACATGTTGTGTTTGCCGGACCTGATAGCGCAATTGTGCGATCTATATCAGCCGCTTACCGAAGACAAGGAAATCACTCTCGAGAGCAGCGTTGAGGACGTGCCGCCCGTCCATGGCGATCGAGCGCTGCTGTTCGAAGCTTTCAGCAACCTGTTGGACAACGCAATCAAGTTCACGCCCGTGGGAGGACGAATCCGGGTGGAGCTCAAGGCCACCGCCTGCGGTCCGTGCGTCACCATATCGGATAGTGGCCCGGGCATTCCCGAGCATGAGCGCAATGCGGTGCTTCAGCGGTTCTTTCGGGGCGAAGCGGCTCGCCATGTGGCCGGGTCCGGATTGGGTCTCGGCATCGTGTCTGCTGTCATGCGCCTGCACGACTTCGAGTTGCAGATCGGCAGCAGAAATCCCGGTGCAGCGATGACGGTCGAATGCTGGCTGCATACCCTCGGATAGAGGCCAAACGCTGTGAGTTTTTGGCGGTGAGGAACTGGAAGCGTCGATACGCGCTTGTTCGAGGTTTCCGGTACTTCGGGCGCCCAGGGCGCTGGATGCGGTGCAACCGGCGCAACGTGGCGATCGGGAGATCAAGCGAAGTCGCCGGCGCGACGGGAATGAGCGTAGCTACCGCGACGGGCATTTTCCAGTTGAAGATATAGCGGGCGCCGCCGTGTCACCGGTGGCGCTACCGTTTTTGGAAAGCAGTCCGTCCGAGGCAAGAGCTGCACTTGCTGCGTACGTGCATAAATTGCGCTAGCTGCTGCAAGTTTCGTTTGATACTCCTTGTTCAAAGTAGGGCTGACTGCGAGCCTGGGGATCAGCTCGCACTTCAGTGGATCTGGTTTAATTCAAGCGTCGTGGCTTGAGGCTTGCGGGACACGCAGAATCAGTGATGGGCGTACAACGTGCTGTCCAGGTATGCAAGCTGACCATCCTTTTCAGCTTTCACGAGTTCGTGATACACCTGCGCCCGCGTCTCGGGAGCGATCGCCAGACTATCGGGCGGAACCCATTGTCCTGTTTGGTCGAGGTTGACGCTGGCGACGGTGGTGACGTTGGTCGTCGGCGAAGCTTCCGGTTGGGTTGAGGACTGTGCAAAGGCGGATGTAGCTGCCATGAAGCCGAACAGTGCGACGGCAATCGACATTTTCATCATGAACTCCTTGAGATGCGGTGGACGAGATAGGCCGGGCTGCAGCGTGTGACTCAATGCGGTCCCGGCACTAGTAGATTAAGACCGTGGTCCTAGCAAACGAGAAACGTGAATATGAAGAGTTTTTAACGGCTTGAAATGCGACGTGACGCATCGTCGCTCACGCCTGCGGCGGCGACGCCCGTGCGTTCTCCCACCCTTCGCTGAGCGCTTGAATGAGTGTTACCGATGCCTTCAGGCGGCGCGTGCGTAGATCGAGCGTCGCAATCTGCGTGTTGAGTTCGGTCGTCTGCGTCGTGACGACGTCCAAATAGCTGACGGGTCCATCTCGAGACCGCGACAATGGGAGGGGAAGCGCTGGCACAATGCACTCTGGAGCTATCGGCGACAGAGGATGCAGCAGGCGAATTTCAAGAACGCTTCCTGGATGAAGGCGAGGCGCTCAAAGCGAACGCGCAAGCGCGTGAAGTCATGCAGCCAGGCAATTGCGCGTTCAGCGACCCATCGGGCTTTTCCAGGACCGCTGCCGTGCGGCTTGCCGCGAGGGGCGATTTGTGTCGCAATCCCGGCTGCGTTTCGCAGAGGCGATGCCAGATGATGCAGTGATTGTCTTGGTGGTCTGAAGACGTCTATTCAACACAGGCGATAGCCGGACCCGCGAACGGTACGAATCAGCGGTTGCGATGCCAGCCCGTCAAGCTTCTTCCTCAGGCGGCCTATGTGAACGTCGATGAGATTGGTACCGGGATCGAACCGTCCCCCCCAGACTGCTTCGAAAATCATGGTACGCGTGAGCACTTGTCCAGGGTGTCGCATCATGAACTCGAGCACCCGGTACTCGGTAGGCTGAAGGTCGAACTCCTGTCCCTCAAATCGCGCGCAGCGCTTGATCAGATTGAGCTCTAGCGCACCAACGTGCAGGCTCGTCTCGGCAGCATGAGATAGCGGCTTGCGCCGAAGGAGCACCTCGACCCGAGCGAGCATCTCGTCGGGGGAAAAAGGCTTGGCCAGGTAGTCGTCGCCTCCGGCTCGAAGGCCGCGCACGCGTTCATCGACATCAGACATCGAGCTAACGAGCAGCACGGGAGTGTCGATACCAGCGTTGCGCATGGCCGCGACGATGGTCAGGCCGTCGAGGTCGGGGAGAACACGGTCGAGTGTAACCACGTCGTAGTCACGAGACATGACCTTCGCAATGCCATCGCGCCCCGTCCGCGCCACCTCGACATGGTATCGAGGCATCGATAAGACTCCGATGACCTCGTTTATGACCATCTCGTCATCTTCTATCGATAATACATTCGGCATATCAGTATTTTCCAAGTGGCGTGTTGTCTTTGACGGCGGATCGTCGAGATGTCGTCGATGGTGGGTATTCGGATCTGTTCTTCAGAGAAGAGAAGATCCGTAACGGGCAATCTCCAATCCTCACTGCCTGAGACGCGCGTGGCAGCCATCACGTCGATGGCAGAGCTTGCTAGCTCCACGAACATCGCGAGGGGCTGCCTGGATTGCGGTTTCGCTCATATCAAGCTTGCCTGGTGAAGTATCAAAGGCCATGATCATTCGTCGAGGCTAAAGAGCGAGGTGCGTGTTGATTAAGTGTTTTTCACGATCCCGACCACTCGCATGTCTTCGGACAAGCTGGCGCGATGCCCCATCGAGAGCTTGTATTCGCAGTTCATGGCGAGATCGGCTTTCGATGTATGAAATGCCGCGTCGAGCGCAGATACCCAATGCGGTTGGTAATGTGAAAATTGCTGACGGCAGCGAAGCTGCGCCTATTCGCTGGCGTGAACGCATGCCTCGTGGTCAGACGATCAACGGTCTGCAAATAGCAGACCGATGACTCAAGGGAGCGCGCCGTGGCGATGGATAATTTTGTCGAAGCGGTCGCCCTCGAAGGTGTGTTGTGAAGGCGACGCTGAGTGTTTTTGGAAAATCACCGACCATGCAAATGGAGTATGGCCGAGTAGGCAGTCTCTACGAGACCGACTGGCTCGCTATCGAGACGCACACTTAGGCGGTTGTCGCGGGTCCGTGAAGGTGTTCAGAAGAGCGTGCGAATCCCGGTCGCTGCAATATAGTTTGTCGGCTCAAACCCGTTAAACGCCGCCCCGTTGAATTTCGAGAACATGAAACCGGCATAGACGTCGGTGCGGCGCGTAAATCTGTAGTCGGCAAGGATCGAGTATTGCAACTGGTTGCCGCCGGCAACGCCCGTAGACTGAACGGTCTGCGTGTCGTAAAAGCCGCCAGCGACATCTAGCCTCGGGGTGAACTTGTAATCTCCCCCAGCAAAGTACACGTTTGATTTTGTAGGGTTGACCGTGTTGGTCAGTGTGCCGGAAAAGCCGAAATAGTTCGTCGTGACACCCGGCCCGACGGGATCAGACGGAGCCCGCAGTTCAAAGCGCTCGTAGCCGACCTTGATTGTTCCCGCGCCGATCGCATATTTGGCCGCGATCATGACGTCCTCATCGTTCGCAAGCGTGAGAGCTCCGACATTGGTTCCTGTCAGCGGACTTCCGATCGGGTTGGCGCCAACGAGGGCGCCCGAGTGTATCGCATCCCGTGCGCTGTAGTACGTTGCCTGAATTCCAAAGTTGTGGTCCTCATATCCCAGGTTGGCGCCGATTGTGGAGCCGGCTCGGTAGTTGCCGGCAATCCCGCCGAGACTGTACGAGAGGCCATAATTGATCGGACCCGTGTGGTTTTGATACTTGATGTTGTTGTCCGTCCGCGACCCTTCCGTAATGCCACCGGCCGAATAAGACCCCGAGAATCCGAGCGGAGAGAAAAGCTGCGCAGCAAAGACGGGATCGTAATTGAGGATCGTATCGAAGCCGAGCGTCGTCGTTCGGCCAAGTTCAACGGACCCATACGTGTCGTGCCGCAGGCCCACGAAGGCGCCGCGATTGAAGATCTGGCCGCTCAACGCGGAAGCAGCGCCGACTGTATTGTTCGACCCTGCTACTGACGCTGCCCCATTGTTGATGTTGCCGGTTGGTACGTTGATCCCCGATTCAAGGCCGAAGAAGGCATGCAGGTTTCCTCCGAGATCCTCGTTTCCGCGAATGCCCCAGCGCGAGTCCGAAATCCCGCCATTGAACATGCCGATGACCGAATGATTGAAGGCCGTGCTCACTTTGCTGACGGGATTAACCGTAGCGGGGAAGAACGCGCTGCCGTTCGGACTGTGTTCGACAGCCCCGACGGCGACGTCGAGCACACCATAGAGCGTGATGCTGTTTCCGTCGTCAGCGTGAGCAAGACCAAACGCGGAACTTAAAATCGCCGAGGCGAGGATGTGCTTCTTCACAATATTGTCTCCTGATTTGAAAGGGGGGCGAGCATGGCTGGTGGTGCCGCGCGACGGCACAGCAACGTGATGCCATAAACGCGATGTATCGACACCTTGTCGAGTCGCCTTGGTTGCCTCGATTGCTGGTGTGAGCAGATTGCAAGCTAGCTCTCGCTTCCACGTGAATATAAGGTTGTCGAAGCGGTGTGCACGCGAAACTCTGTCTTTCAGAAAAAGTGTCGAGGAAGATCGGTTGCGACTTGAAAGTGACTTGCGGGACCCGCAGACAATCAGGGGGGACGCCCGAGATTCGGACAAGTCGATGAGTGGAGTTGGTGGGATCGAGGCCATGAGCATGATGCCGACGAGTTATCGTCGTGGGCACGTCGAGGGGGGAGTCGAACGAATGCACCGAGGCCTCGATAGTCGGGGTGCTCGGTCAGATAAGCTGCGGTGATTCAGCATGCGTGAAGACCGTGAACCTCCCGCTTCCGTCTTGACGGCAAAGGCCAGCGACGCGAAGCAGGCCGATCCGGGCGTGCGAGTCTCCCGCTTCGATGACAAATCATCGAAGGTGCGACCGGCGCGAACTTGCTTCCAAAGGCGAGTCGATCGACCTTCGGCCGCCGGTGCACTGTCGAGTCATAAGGGCATGTCAGAGTTGCAAGTTGCCAGGGCAAACACATCTGTGCCGAGCATGTCTCGCGTTGGCGATTGCGAATCGCCGTGGGATTGCGATCTTCTTGGACGACGATCGCCTGCGCTGCCTCCGGTTGTTAAATGCAGGCGTTAGGGAGAGCTGGGTGTTTGAGAGCTATCAGCTCGCATAGGTGAGGTGCAATCCCTTTGATAGACCGCGTGCAACCTTCTCTCGGCCCGCCAGATATCAGATGGATAATCAGGCTCGGCGCCGGATGGCTGATATCCAACGGATTCAAGTTCACTAAGCTCCTGTATCAATTGCGCGTGGGTTACCTCGCCTACGGGCTTCCTGAACGGATAGCCATTGCATTCTTGCGGGGTAAGATGGGGGCTTGCGAACGCTAAAGTACTGGCGGACAGCGCAAGGCTGGCAGCTACGATTTTCAGATTATTTTTCATGGCAATACGAAATAACAAAGTTAAGAAGAAGGAACCGTACGTACATCGAGAAGAACTCTCGTGGAATGGATGTGAACCAAGGTAGCAATGCCGGTACGACGAACGGATTTCGACGGTGTGAAGGATTTTTCACTGTGTGGGTCTTCGGTGTCGTTACTGCATCGCTCGCAGACTGCGCGAACGAGGGCCGTCACGTCCTTGAAGCCACCGCCGCGATGTAGTCGATCCGCATGCGGGTCTTGGTGTCGAGGTCGGCCTGTGTCAGGACGTCTCTACAGTTTTTTGATGGATGGTGTTCCCGGGCCCTTATGACCCTCGAGCAACTGGAGTCCGTTGAGCGGCTCCCAAATCCTTCGTTTCGTTGGGCTGTAGGAATCGGGAAGTCGCAAATATGCCTCGCGTGCTACGAGCGATTCGTCATCGTCCCGACTTTGAAGCGCAGTCGCTTGGTGCGCCAAAACCGCTCAGGCACCGCGGATACGTCCACGCGTGCTGCTTAGTCGCATCAAGAAGGGCGCTATAACGAAAGTCGCTGTGAACAGTATTACTTGCGCCACTACCGATGGCTGCCGGACGAGCGTCTGTTCTCAGGCATCCGGATCATGACGGTCGGCGACCGCGTAGTCGTCAAGACGGGGCTGTCGCAATGGGACGCGACCGCCGTGCGCGACTTTGCGGTCGCGCCAACTACGGCCGAAGCCGCCTTCCCTGAAGATCCGTGAGCAAGAGGACGGCGAGTGAGCAACTCACCGAAACGGATGTCGCGGGGCGCGTAGCGGGCCTACCGGAAGGCGCGCGAATCGGCTCGTCGCCCCACTACGGCGCGTATATCAAACCGGGCGTGTTGCTGTTCGAAAACCGGGACGCGCGTTCGCGGTCGGCGGGCGCGTTCCCTTAGCCGAAGGAATTCAAAGAGCAGCGCTTTCATATTACTGACATAGCATACGTAAACAATGCGATCGCTTACTTAATCATTACCGCGTTAAAGCAAGCATTGGACGGCGTTCCCTGCGTCTCAATTCAGCGGTGTGTGTGCCGGGTTCGTTCCGGCGACTGCGGCGACGCGCTTTGCCGTGCAGGCACGACCTTCGTCTGCACATCGTTGCAGTTCATCCTTCGAAGTCAACTCGAATTTCCTATAGATGAACAGATCCGTCTCCCTGCGATTTCCCCCGTCTGCCCGCATCACGCCCCCCTTGCTGCGAGCTGGCGCGCTGTGCCTCGCGCTGTTCCTGACCGCCTGCGGCGGGGGCAGTGACCCGGCTCCGAACCCCAGCGACAACAGCGGCGCCTCTCCGGGCGCATGCGCCAGCGCACATTGCGCGCCGGCTCCCTGAGCGGTCAAAGACGATCCAACATCCGCCAACTCCAACAAGAAATCCTATCTCGATGAGCTTTGATGCTTCCAAGCGCAAATTTCTGCGCACCTCGCTCGGCACCGCGGCCGCAGCGGCAACGCTGACTGCTTTCCCGGACAGTATCCGCCGGGCACTGGCAATCGAGGCGAACAACGTCACCGGCACCATTCAGGACGTTCAGCACGTGGTGCTGCTGATGCTTGAGAACCGTGCGTTCGACAGCTACTTCGGTACCTTCAAGGGCGTGCGCGGTTACGGAGACCGCTTCCCGATTCCTCTTGCGAACGGGAAGAACGTGTTCTACCAGACGAACACCGCGGGCGTCACGGTCACCCCTTATCGACTCGACGAGAGCAAGGGCAATGCTCAACGCGCGGGCAGCACGCCGCACACCTGGCCCGACGCGCAGGCGGCATGGGACCACGGCCGCATGAGCAAGTGGCCGACTGCGAAGACACCGCTGTCCATGTCTTATTACGAGGGCGCGGAGGTGCCGTTCCAGCGCTCGCTGGCCGAAGCCTTCACGCTGTGCGACGCCTACCATTGCTCCATGCATACGGGCACGATCCCGAACCGCCTGTTCTATTGGACCGGCACCAACGGCCCGAGCGGCGCCAACGTCGCGGCAATGGTCAACGAATTCAACGGCGGCAACGACGTCGGACCGTCCTCGCAAGGCTGGACGTGGACCACATACGCAGACCGGCTCGAGAAGGCCGGTGTGAAGTGGAAGGTTTATCAGAGCCTCGCCGACAATTACGGCTGCAACGAGATGATGGGTTTCCGCCACTGGCGAGCCGCGATGGAAGGCATGCCGGCGGGACGCCGCCCGGTTGCGCTGCCGGCCGTTTCGCCGGCCTACGACCCGGCGATCGACGACGCGCTCAGCCCGCTTGCCAAGGGATTTGGCAACACGATGCCGGACGGGTTCCTGCAGGCACTGCGCGACGATGTGCAGAACGGCACGCTGCCGGCGGTGTCGTGGATCATCGCGCCCTCGACCTATAGCGAGCACCCCGGGCCATCGAGCCCTGCGCAGGGTGGCTGGTATGTGCAGGAAGTGCTGGACTCGCTGACGGCCAATCCGGACGTGTGGAGCAAGACAGTGCTGCTCGTCAATTACGACGAGAACGACGGATTCTTCGACCATCTGCCGCCGCCGTCGGCGCCTTCGCGCAACAGCGACGGCACGCTGGCGGGCGCAAGCACGCTCGCGGATGCCGACATGGCCTTCGAGTACTTCAACTATCAGCCGGCGACGGCCAATCAGTTGAAGCAGGATGGCAAGCCCTTCGGCCCGGGTCCGCGCGTCCCGCTGTGGGTGATCTCTCCGTGGAGCCGCGGCGGCTGGGTCAATTCGCAAACGTTCGACCACACGTCGACGCTGCTGTTTCTTGAAAAGCGCTTCGGCGTGCGCGAGCCGCAGATCGGGGCATATCGTCGTTCGATCTGCGGCGATCTGACGTCGGCTTTCAATTTCGTCAATCCGAACACCGAGAAGCTGCCGACGCTGGCGGGCAGGAGCACCAAGGTCGCGGTCGACAACCTGATCGCGGCCCAGGCGGCATTGCCCAAGATTCCCGTGCCGGCCACGGCCATGCTGCCCGTGCAGGAGAGCGGCACGCGTCCGTCGCGCGCGCTGCCGTATGAGTTGCACACGACGGCACGTGCCGATGCGCGCGCCGGAGCCGTCACGCTGGCGTTCGCCAACAATAGTCTGAATGGCGCGGGCGCCGTCTTCCACGTGTACGACAAGCTCCATCTGGACCAGATCCCGCGACGCTATGTCGTCGAAGCGGGCAAGACGCTTGAGGGCACGTGGAGCGCCAGCGCCGACGCGGGCAAGTACGATCTGTGGGTGCTCGGGCCGAATGGCTATCACCGCGAGTTTGTCGGCAATCTGGGCGAGCAGTCGCCAGCAGGCGGCCCGGAAATTCAGGTGTGTTACGTGCTGTGCGACCCCCCGCAAGTCGAGGTCAAGCTGCACAACCGTGGCGCGGGTGCCTGCACATTCAGCATGCGTGCGCAAGCCTACCGGAACGACGGACCGTGGACCGTGCGCGTGGCGCCGGGCGCTGTCGGCGAGTTCACCTGGACGCTCGGCGACAGCGGCGGCTGGTATGACTTCGTCGTCGGCTGTGATGCGGCGCCGTCGTTCATGCGGCGCTTCGCGGGTCGTGTCGAGAGCGGCAAGGACTCCATCTCCGATCCGGCAATGGGCAAGGTCGCCTGAACATACCCATCGGCGCGGCGGCGGCAACGGTCGGAGCATCCCACCGCTTGCCGCCGCTCTGCCGCTTCGTGGTGTATGCCCGCTTGGGGAGCAGGGCGCTTGTGCCCCATGGCGGATCGCGGGCCTCTCAAGCCGGGCGTCGTCCCTTGTGGGCTCCATCGGAATAGACCTGGCTTACGGATTCCTGTCCGTTCGCTGGTTCCGGGACGCCGCCCCTCCGGCGTCCGACACCTCGACCCACTTCTTGTCTGGCGGTGCGTCCGCGACGTAGCTATCGTGCCAGTTCCGGTACTTGCAGGTCGGGGTCACAGGATAGCCCTCGGGCGAGTCCGCGCGGAAGGCAGGGCGCTGACGGAACGCAGCCGCAGGCAGTCGTTCGGGGTCGGTCATCGCGCAGCAGGTGCCCTTCGGCAAACAGGATGGCCGGTCGTACCGACCCGCTCCGGATCTTACGTAAGGGCGACACCGGCGAGGGCACGATTCTCTTGACACCCCGGCGCGGGTTTCAGGCGAGTGGCCTGAAGACGATAACGCGTTCCCTATGGCGTCCAACAAAAAATGGACGATCAGCACGCCGCCAGTGTGTTGCATCGACCGGTTGAATCCGCAGCCAGAACGGGCCGTTCGACACCAGTCGGCAAATCGTTGACAATGTGCGCCTCGCCTGGATTTTGCATTCTCATGCGGCTCACCTCTGTAAGCAGGCGGACGCGATTCGCGAAAGGTCTGCGCTACATGGTCTCCATTGACTGCGTCCGGTACATCCCGTGATTTCACTACCCGGTCCCGTCATTCGCGCGGTCAAGCTGGTCGAGACGCATGAACGCTTTATCGAGGTCGGTTCTATTGACGAACTGCTGCTGGCGGTCGCAGATGCAGCGCAGTTTCTTCGCCCTTGCGCGGATGCCCGCGCACGACAGGAGGCAGATGAATGAAATGCACGATCGTGGGTTCCCGATATTTCGGCGCTTCGGTGCTGGAAGCGTTCCGGAACGACGGCATCGAGATTGCCGGCGTGGTGGCGCCTTCCGCCGATGATCGTCTTGCCGTGGCGGGCCGTGAGGCCGGCCTGCCGACGGTGATTCACGAAAATCCAAGGCTCGTCGAAGGCAGCGCGATTCCTGAAGACACCGGCTTGATCGTCGCCGCGCACACGCATGCGCGCGTGAGCGACGAGGCGCTCGCGCGTTCGCGCCTGGGCGGCGTTGGCTATCACCCTTCGCTGTTGCCTCGCCATCGTGGTATCGCGGCGGTCGAATGGACCATTCTGGAGGGCGACCCGATCGCCGGCGGCTCGATATACCACCTGTCGCACGGCTGGGATGCCGGCGCGATCGCCGCACAGGACTGGTGCTTCGTCAAGCAAGGCGAAAACGCGCGGGAACTCTGGGAGCGCGCGCTGGCGCCGATGGGGCTCGCGCTATTGCTGCGCGTTGCCCATCACGCACGCGAACACGGTGAGCTGCCGGCGATCGCTCAGGACGAGCAATTCGCCACGCGCGCGCCGATCATCCGCCGGCGCATCGAACTCGCCGAGGAGCCGTCGGGGCCGCTTGCCACGCTCGTCGTCACGGCGATCGGTGCAGACCGTCCAGGCATCGTCAACCTGCTTTCGGAGCGCGCGCGGGCCTTTGGCGCCAACTGGACCGGCAGCCGCATGGCGAGTCTCGGCAGCCAGTTCGCCGGCATGGTGCAGTTCGAAGTCGCGCAGCGTCACGCCGACGCGCTCACCACCGCATTGCGCGATCTCGAAAGCGCGGGGCTGCGCGTCGTGATCGCGCGCAGCGAGCCGCCGCCGCTCGGGCGTGGCCGGCGCCGCGTGTCGCTGGAGCTGACCGCTCCCGACCGTCCGGGCATCGTGCGGGATCTGTCGGCCAGTCTGTCGGCGCACGATATCAGCATCGAGGAACTGGGCACGGAGCTGGCGCATGCGCCTGCCGGGCCGCATCAGTTTGGCGTCAAGGCGGTGCTCGCGGTGCCTGAAACGATGTCGATCGAGGCACTGCGAGCGTTGCTCGAATCGCTCGCCGCCGAAATGATGGCCGACATGGCACTGGACGAAGGCCCCGCCTGATCCTGCGCGCCTGGCCTCCTGGCGCTGGATCGCAAGGTTCCCGATTGCGAAGGATGTCGCCTGGTGCGCGACGCTGCCGATCCAGCCCGGAGATCGGGTCGCGCATGCCGAACCTGTTGTGATTTATATCTATCCCGTTTCAGTCCAGCGCCACCGTGAGCCGGTCGATCACGGCGCGAGTCTGAGGGCGCACGCCGCGCCACCAGTCGAAGGCTTCTGCCGCCTGTTCCACAAGCATCCCCACGCCGTCCGCGACAGTGCGCACGCCTGCATTGCGCGCGAGCCGCAGGAAGGGCGTCAACCGTTTGCCGTAGGCGAGTTCATAGGCCGTACCCTCCGGGCTGAAGACACGCGGCGGGACGGGCGGCAGTTCGCCGGTAAGGCTGGCCGACGTGGCGTTGACCACCAGGTCGAAGCGCCCCATCGCTTCGAGATCGCCGTAACCGCAGGCGAGCAGCGGGCCGCGCGCGCCGACCTTGGCCGCGAGTGCCCGACCTTTCGTCACGTCGCGATTGGCAATGACCATTTCAGCCGGACGCGCCGACAGAAACGGCAGCAATGCCCCGCGGGCGGCGCCGCCCGCGCCGAGGATCAGGACGCGCTTGCCAGCCATCGGCAGACCCAGGTTGACTTCGATGTCGCGCACGAGTCCAATCCCGTCGAAGTTCTCGGCGACGATGCGGCCGTCTTCGAACTTCATGGCATTGACGGCTCCGGCGAGTTCCGCTCTCTCACTGCGCTCGTCGGCAATTGCGAACGCCTTCAGCTTGAAGGGAGCAGTGACATTCATGCCCTTGCCACCCGCCGCGACGAACGCCCGCACGGTGTCGGCAAAGGCTTCGTCCGGCTCCAGCAGGCCTTCGATTGCCGTATAAACCATGTCCTGCTGCGTCTCCTCTGCAAAGAGACCATGAATCAGGGGAGATTTGGTGTGTCCGATCGGATTGCCGATCACCGCGTATTGGTCCGTCATCATGTCCTCACTTTGAAAAGAGCACGCCATCGGTCTGCATGGCGTCGATCTCGGCCGGGCCGAAGCCGAGCGACTGCGCCACTTCCGCGTTGTGCTGTCCGAGGTCCGGCGCGACATCGCGGATCGTCGTGTCGCAGTCGGAGAAACGAAACGGCAGGTTCGGCATGCGCAGCGTCCCGTAGCGCGGATGATCCTGCTCCACGATCATGCCCCGCGCCTTGATCTGCGGATCGGCGAGCACTTCGTCGATGCGCTGCACCTTGGCGCAAGGCACGTCGATGCCATCCAGCAGTTCCAGCACCTGCGCCACCGGGCGGGCGGCAACCCAGGGCTGGATCACCGAAAGTATCTCGCTTCGATTCGCGTTGCGTCCCGCGAGGGTGTGGAATCGGGCGTCGGCGCCGAAGCCGGCCGGTCCCCCATGCGCTTCGATCAGCGCGGCGAAGCGTTTCCAGGCATCGTCCACCTGTGCCGCGATCACGAGATCGCCGTCGGCCGCGCGGAACACGCCGTAGAGCGTCGACGTCGGCATGTCGTGACCCGTCTGCTCGGGCAGCACGCCTTGCATCGTGTAGCACTGCACCGCGTACTCGTGCATCGACACCAGCGTGTCGTACAGCGCCATGTCGATGTGCTGGCCCCGGCCGCTCGTCACGCGGCCCAGCAGCGCGGCGTTGATCGCCGCCACCGCGTGGATGCCGGTGTACATGTCGCCGAGCGAGATGCGCAAGAGCGGCGGCGGCTCGCCGGGCGTGCCCACCATCTGCATGATGCCGCTCCTGGCCTCGGCGATCAGACCGAAGCCCGCGCGATGCGCGTCCGGTCCGGTATGGCCGTAAGCCGAGATCGAGCAATAGACGAGACGTGGGTTACGCGCCGACAACTCTTTATACCCGAGCCCCAGCTTGTTCAGCGCGCCCGGCCGGTAGTTCTCGATGAACACGTCCGCCGAGTCGCACAGGCGCTGCATGAACTCCTTGCCGCGCGCATCCTTCATGTTGACGCTGACACCCCGCTTGCCCATGTTGAGTTGCAGGAAGTAGCCGCTTTGCTGGTCATCGAGCACAGTGGCGTGCTGACGGCCTGCATCGCCGCTGCCGGGACGCTCGACCTTGATCACTTCGGCGCCGAGAGCCGCGAGGCAGCGCCCACGTACGGGCCCGCGAGAAAGTGGCTGTAGTCGACGACGCGAATACCTTCGAGAGGACGGGCTTGCATCAGAACGCTCCCGGACGGCGCGGCACCATCAGGCGATGCTCGCCGCGCTGCACGGCCTGGCCGTCCTGGTTGATCAGATCGGACGGCAGCGCGACGATGCCCCAGTCGGGGCGGCTCTTGCTCGCGCGCATCGAACCGACGCGGAACTTGACGTGCAGCACGTCGTTGACCTTGATAGGCAAGAGGAAATCCCATGTCCAGCCGAGCGACATGCCCGGCAGGAATCGGTAGTCGCTCTGCGTCTTGAGGCCATCGGCAATCGACAGGCCGAACAAGCCGTGCGCGACGATCGAGCCGAAATGGCTGGCGTTGGCGTACTCCTCGTCGACGTGTACCGGCGTGTGGTCGCCCGTGAGGTCGGCGTAGGCCAGGATGCGCTCCTTCGTGACGGTGTAGGTCGGGCTCACGCACTCGTCGCCTTCGCGGGCGTCGTCCCAGTATTTCTCGATGATGGTCATGGTCACGCCTCCGCGCGTGGATCGATCGCCAGCGCCTGCGCGACGCACGCGGCGGGCCTGGCCTGAATAAGTTCGACGGCGAGGCCGTCCGGCAGGCGAAGCCAATTGCGACCCTGCGGCATTTCGGTGACATCGAACCATTGCGCCGCGACCAGCGCAGCCTGGAGGTCTTCGCACATCACGCCCAGATGCGCGAGCCGGCCTTCGGGACCTTCATGGCGCGGGTCATGGATGAATTGCAGGCCGCCGAGCGTCCAGTACTGCCGCGGCTCTTCGCGCGTGCCGTCCACCTCGCGCATGGTCATGCCGAGGACCTGCTCGAAAAAGCGGATGTGCCAGTGGATGTCCTTCACCCAGATGGCGACGTGCTCCAGATATGCCTTTGGAACGTTCATGCGGTCGTCTCCTTGTGTTGTCGGTCGGTCATGGCGCGCTCGATGCCCTTGACGCAGGCCGTGAGCGTCGCGTTGACCGGAGTCGGCACGCCGTGACGCTGCCCCCAGCGCACAACGGAACCGTTGATGAAGTCGATCTCGGTGACCGAGCCTTTTTCCAGGCTTTGCAGCATGGAGGTCTTGAAGGCGGGAGACAGTCCCTCGGCGGCCAGCGTCCAAGCCTCCTCTGGATCGGTCATGGAGAGCTTCACACCGGCGGCACGTGCGACTGTCATCGCTTCGGCGACGGCTGCGAGGGCGGTCGTTTTCAGCAGTGGTTCGTCATAGAGCTGTCCGTAGGTGAGGCCCGTGACACCAGTGAGCGCCCCGGTGGCGACGTTGACGAGCAGCTTGTCCCACATCGTGCCGACGATGTTGTCGCTGACCGTGGTGGCAAGACCGGCGGCATTGAATGCGTCTGCGATCGCGAGCACACGGGGCGTGAGCTGGCCATCGAGTTCGCCGATGTAGGTGGCTTTGCCGGCGACGCCCGACTGGATGTGCCCCGCAGCGCGCATCACGCCGCCGACGTAGGTCTTTCCTGCCAGCACGCGCTCGCGGCCCACGATGCCGGCGAGCACATCCTCGTGTCCGAGGCCGTTCTGCAAGGACAGCACCTGCGTGTCGGGGCCGATCAGCTCCAGTGCGCCGCGCATCGCCGAGTCGGTATGGAACGACTTGACGAGCACGACGACCAGATCAACCGCACCGGCCTCGCCGGCGCGTGTCGTTGCGCGGACCATGACACGCCGCGAACCGTTGGCGTCGTCGACCCGCAGGCCTTCCCGGCGCATGGCTTCGACATGCGCGACCGATCTGTTGAGCAGCCACGTCTCGTGACCGGCTTCAGTGAGCGCAGCGCCGATGGCGCAGCCCAGCGCGCCGGCACCCAGAATCGCAATCTTCAATGGTTTCTCCTTGACCTGGAGTCCACGATACGAGTTGCTGTTCATATCGGCAATGCAATGGCTACAATGACGTCATTGCATTGGACAATAACTCCATGTCTTTGCCCGAGCTCCCCGATCTGAAACTTCTGCAGCTCTTCGACCTTCTGTACGACACGCGCAACGTCACCCGCGTGGCGGAGCAACTCGGGCAGAGCCAGCCGACAGTCAGTATCTGGCTAGGACGATTGCGGGAATTTCTGCAGGACCCCTTGTTCATACGAACGCCGGGCGGCATGGCACCGACGCCGCAGGCCGATGCCTTGATCGGGCCGTGCCGCGAGATTCTCGAGTCGCTCCGGCGCTTCGCAGCGTGGGAGATCGCGTTTGATCCCGCGACGGCGCAACGGCGGTTTCGTATCTGCATGACCGACGCGAGCCACGTCACGCTTCTTCCGCGTCTGCTTGCGCATGTACGCGCGCAGGCGCCGGGTATCCGTCTGGAGGCGGCGAGGATCGACGGGAATACCGAACGGGCGCTGGAATCGGGCGAGGCCGATCTCGCGATCGGCCACGTGCCGTGGCTGGGCGGCGGCATTTACCAGCAGCAGTTGTACATGCAGGACTGGGTGTGCCTGACCAACCGCCATCACCCGCGACTGCGTGCGAGGCTCGGGGTGAAGCAGTACCGCGCGGAGGGGCATGTCGCCATCGCGGCGGGGACCGGCGCACAACTGCTGGAACAGGCACTCGTGCGCGAACAAATCGAGCGGGACGTCGTGCTGGAGTTGCCGGGCTTTCTCGGGTTGGGGGCGATCATCCAGACGACCGACCTGATTGCCACGCTGCCACGGCATATCGGCCAGACGCTGGCAAAGGTCAATGACCTCTCGATCCATCCCTGTCCGATTCCCGTGGAGGGATTTGCGGTGCGACAGCACTGGCACGCCCGGTACCATCACGAAGCAGGCAATCGCTGGCTGCGCGATCTGGTGGCTCAGTTGTTCAGCAGTTTGCGCTGAGCTGTCGCATACGAAAACGGAGTCTTCGGGTGTCGGTCATCGATGAGTGACGGCACTGAAGCGAGGTCCGCTTCCCATTCTGGACCCGCCATTGTGCAGGTTTGGTGCTGGAAGGCCGCAAGGGGCCGATATGCCTCCGACGCGAGGAGGGGGACCGGCCAGGGTATTGCTGCCCACTCCGATCGCCTCGCGAATGTCTGTTTGCGAGGACCGGGGGGCTCTCACCCAAGTGACGGGCCGACACCTGCGCCGATCCCGCGCATAGAGGGTCAATGCGGTTTCATGGCATCATCGTGTGCACCTTCACACCACACCACCGCAGGAGCGTACGTCATGGCGACTTATATTGTCTTCACAAAGGAAAGCACGCAGGATCAGGGCGAGCTCGACATCTATCAAAGCAAGGTAGGCGAGACCTTCAAAGGTCATCCTGTCAAGATTCTCGCTGCCTACGGACCTCAACAGGTCCTTGAGGGCGACGCGCCAGAGGGCGTCGTGATCGTGGAGTTTCCTTCGACGGCGGCCGCGCGTGCGTGGTACGACAGCCCGACGTATCAGGAAGTTGCGCAGCACCGGTTCAAGGGCGCGCGCTATCGCGCCGTTCTCGTCGAAGGCATGTGACGAAAGGCGCCGGCGGGGCCGTCTTCGGGAAACGAAGGGTCATTCGCCTCTACCCGTCATCGGACGTTCGGACGTCGGCTCCGCGTTGACAGCAGACACGTCGATCCATCCGAGGGGAGGCGTCGCTCATGTATTCGATACCTTCGCGTTCGGATGCGAATCTGGTTGCAGCCGTCTGATGCGACATTCGCATCAGACGGCTGCATGATCCTGACCTTGCCCCACGGGCAAGGTGCTGCACGATGCATCAAGCGGAATAGAGCGTATCAACGGACTCGTGAAGCTTCATCGAAAGCGGCGACGCTTCATACCGGCCTGCTATTACCTCGATGTACGCTCCGGTACCGCATGATTCCGCGGCGGCGATAGCCTGATCCAGTTCGGCGCACGTTGTCACGCGAGCAGTGAACCAGCCATCACAACCCAGTGCTTCCGGAAGCTTCGAGTAGTTCCATTTTGCAAGGTCGTTGTAGTACGACTCCGGGTCTTTGCAAAGAAGCCTTTCGATCAGGTAACCATCGTTGTTCAACACAAAGATGATCGGCTTAAGGCCGAATCGATGGAACTGGCTGACCTCCTGCGCGGAGAGTTGATGAGACCCTTCGCCAGTAATCAGAATCGTTCTGCGATGGGGTGCGGCGATTGCGGCACCGAATGCGGCGGGCGTTGCCCACCCGATGGCACCCCATAGCGTCTGGTTCTGGAAGGTCGCTCCCTTTGGCATGTGGGCAAAGCCGAGCCCCATCGAGGCCGTTCCGGTCTCGGCGATCACGATATCGTTGGGCCTTAACATCTGTTGCCAACGCGGATAGAGATAGTCGGCGGTTACCGGACCTTCCAGTTTGCCGACTGGCGCTCCCAACCCTTGCACGGGCGGGGCAGACACCTCCTTGCGGGGAATTCTTCGGGCCAGTTCGGTCAGCACGTCTTCCATGCGGACATTGTTATAGGACGCGTTACCGACGCGAACCGTGTCGAGCATGATATTCATGCTCTTCGAGCGGTCAATCTGCGCGGTGAACGAACCGGAGTTGAAGTCGGTCAGCATGGCTCCGATGCCGATCACGCAATCGCATCCTTCCACGAAGACACGCACCTGTTCGTTCATCAGCTTGCCGTCATACATGCCGATGTAGTTCGGGTGGGACTCGTCAAGGACGCATTTGTCCATGAACATCGTCGTGAAAGGGAGATTGGAAGCGTTGACGATGGCGAGTGCATGATCGGCCAGTCCGGCGCGCGATACGAGAATCCCGGGGACGATGCATGCGGTCTTGCTTGGAAGCAGTGCATCGACGATCGCCGCAACCGCCGCATTCAGCGCGACGGGATCGGTCGCGGGGCGGGGAGGGTGATCGGGAGCGGGTTCGACCGTGCCGGTGACGGGCATATTCGCGTAGTCCGACGGGAAACCCATGTAGACTGGTCGACGCATTTGTAACGCCGCTGAAATCAGCCGCTCGGTCTCGGCGACACAGTTCTCCGGCGTCATGATGGCGCGCGCGCAAACAACCGGTTCGACCATGTCGTAGAAAATTTCGAATTCGCCGTTGCCAAGTGTGTGATGGACGAGCCGGCGCGCTGTCTGCACGCCGCTCGCCGGCATGCCTACCAGATGAAATACGGGCAAGAATTCTGCGTACGAGCCGGCGGTGCCGTTGATCGCGCTGAGTTCACCGACGCCGTAGGTGGTGCTGAGCGCCGCCATGCCGTGGATGCGCGCGTAGCCGTCAGCCGAATACGCAGCGTTGAGCTCGTTGCAACTGCCGACCCATCGCATGTCCTTGTCTGCGCACACCGCGTCCTCGATCGGGAACGCATAGTCGCCCGCGACGCCGAAAATGTCCTTGATACCCAACTCTTTCAGGCGCGAAAGAACGTGCTGAATAACCGTCTTGCTCATGATTTCTCTCCATTGCAAAAAGAAGTTTGATGACCCACGGACCCAGTATTGGCGACCCGCTGCGATAATGGAAATTCCTTGTTATCATCCATGCGATTACCGTTCGTTATGGATCGGGAAATGGATATCCGACAGCTTCGATACTTCGTCGAGGTGGTTCGCCACAATGGATTCGGCCGGGCAACCGAAACGCTGCATGTGACGCAGCCGGCAATCAGCCGCGGGATCAAGGAGCTGGAGGATGAACTGGGTCACAGGCTGCTGATTCGGGAGCCCAGAAGCGTTCGCCTCACGGACGAAGGCGTGATTCTTCTCCGTCACGCCAGGCTGATCCTCCAGCAGGTGAACAACCTTCGCGGCGAACTGCGCGACGCGAGCAATGCCATGACGGGTACGCTGCGTGTGGGCCTGCCACCCGTCGTCGGTTCCACGTTCTTCGCCGAGGTGATCACGGCGTTTCGTGCACGGTGCCCGCATGTCGATCTGCAGATCGTCGAACTGGGCACGAACCAGATGGAAGGTGCGCTACGAGAAGGGCTTGTCGAGGTCGCCGCGGCAATGCTTCCGCTCGACGAAAAGGAGTTCGAGATTCAGCGCTTCGCGGCGGACAGACTGATGCTGGTCGTCGATCGCAAGCATGGTCTTTCCCGAAAGCGCGAAGTACGTGTGGCGGACCTCGCAGCGGAATCATTCGTCACGTTCACGGACGATTTCAGAATCAACGATCTGATTCGTAGCGCTTGCGGCGTCCATGGATTCGTACCCAGGACTGCGGGCCGCAGCAGTCACCTGGACCTCGTGATTGCAATGGTCCGCTCGGGGATGGGTGTGACGATCTTTCCCCAAACGCTTTGGGACAAGATTGCGTCGCCAGAACTGGTCGCGATCCCGCTCGTCAATCCCAGGCTTTCCTACGAGCTTGCACTCGTCCGGCGTTCCGGCAGCTATGTGAGTCGAAGCTGCCAGGCCTGGATCATGATCGCGTCAACGGCATTAGGCTTCGATGTCGGTCCGGGCTTCATGAAGGAACCCGAGTCGGCCTGAGATCGTGCGAGATCGTCACAGACATCGCGCCGCTCGGCTGCCTCTAGGGAACCCGTTAAAGACAGCTGTATCTTGTGAACGGCCGTTTGGAAGACGATGCGATGAGCGGCTGTGACGGGTGATGTACCGAAGTTCGGTGTCGGTCCTTGTGTGAATCGATCCATTTGAGGCTGCGGCACGAGTTGCGCCATTGCCGCCACACGAGCCGGAACCATGCGAATAGCGCAGAATAGGATCGTACGCACCTTTAAAGGTGCCTGAGAGGAGGCGGCGCCTGACATCGGTCGTCCGTGTTCAGGCGTTAGCAAAACAATCACGCGGCAGAGATACAAATGAAGAAAGGAAAGACAAAACTTACCCGCCAGGATGCTGAGCGCCTCTTCGAGGGTCTGCCCGCCGGGAAAGCCAGAGCATCGAGCCGGCCCGAGAACCCATTTGACGCAGGTGTGTTCGAGGAGGTCAAGCGCGTCGAGGACGAAGCCAGACTCTGGAAAGACAACCTGATTACGCTTCCGATGGCAATCGAGTTGCCTGCCGGGTACGAGTCGGTGTCTCGCATGCGCGAGGCGATGGTGCGCGCATGGCGCGTGAGATGGGTGAGGGAGGGTACGAACGAGGTGGTCGCCGAGTTTCCGGACGGATGGGCAGCCGTTCGCCCGGAGAGCGGTCCCATAGAGTTGCGAGACCCGTCCGGTGTGGTCCGCGCCCTATATGGGTGGGCAAAGAATGCTGAACTGAGGGTTTTGTCACGCTATCAGGTTGAATCACAGGCGAACAGTTCAAGCGGACTGGGCAGCCTGCTTGTCCGGGATCGCGCGAACGGCCAAATCCTTGAGCGGTCGTCGATCTGGTCTGCTCAAACCGGTACCAACCACCCGGAATGGACCAGACTGTCCGTGTGGCTCGACCTGCGCTATCCGCAACATCGCGATCCGCTGCGGTACTGGGACGCTTGCGAAGCAAATAACCAAACCTGAACGACGGTCGGGGCCTGTGCTCGCAGCAGCGCGAGGCGATTGCACGAACGCAGCCGCGCGCCGATCGCGCACGAGCGCACCATGTTGTGCGCTCGCGCCTGCATCACCCGCCATCGCTACAGCCCGTAGGCATGGATCTTATGGTCGAAACCTGCAACGAACAATTGCCCGTTCACGACCGTCGGAGAAGCGAAAATTCCACCGGTGACGCGATCGGCGTCCGGGAGCTGATTGGTGCTCCAGAGCAACTGACCACTGCGCGCATCCACCGCGACCACTTCGCTCGCGACACCCGAGACATAGTAGACCACGTCGTTTGCCGCCACGGGCGGAATCGAAGGAGAGATCGAACTGCCGCTGACGAGCAGATTCCACGCAATCGCAACCGAACAATCCGAGCGGACCGACAGCGCAACCAGACCGTTGGTGACGAGCCCCGTACTGACATAGATCTGATTCAGATTCGGATCGAATGCGGGTATGCCGTTGAAGCCTCCTCGTCCGAGCGAAAAAGAGTTGGTAGGCCCGCTCTCCAGCGTGTTGCGATTGTAGATGTACAGCATGCCGCCCTTCTGGATCGCGGCGAGCATCGGCGGGCAACTGTTGGTCTGGAAGAGGAGCGGTGTCGCGCCGAAGTCCACGTCGTTGCCACTCGGAGGCGCGGGCGAGTTCGCAGCCTGGACCTCCAGGCTGCGCGTCAGCTTGACGACGTGCTCGCCATACGGAAGGTTTTCCGGTTCCGAGAATGAGTTGCCCGTCGCGGTGTAGACCGACGCTCCGCGCGGCGTGATGGAGACACCGCCGGGACCCCATATGCCGCCGCCGTCCGGGCCTGTGGCACCCGTCGGATACCATCGCTGCAGGATCTCTCCACTCGTGGTCGACACGCGTATGACCTGTCCGTGATACGGCCTGAGGTCGCAACGGCTCGCGGTGGTGAGGTAGATATCGGTGCCGTCGAGCGTCGGGCCGCCATACACGAATGTTCTCGGTGGCGTGTTTTCCGGATCCATCAGTTGCACCGGCTGCATCAAATCGGCACCGGTCGACAGATCGAGCGCATGCAGGAATCCGTCGGCTGTGACCATGTATAAGCGATTGGTCGCGCGATCGAGAGCCGGCGTGCCGATCGTGCCGAGCAGGCCATTGGACGCGTCGAAGTCGGAACAGTCGGTCTGCACGGTGGGCGCCTGCACGCTCCAGATGATCGCACCCGTCGCGGCGTCCAGGGCGACGGTCCTGCCGAGCCACGTCGCGGCGTACACGACATCGGTCGGCACGTCATTGATCAGTATGCCTGTAGCCAGCGTCGGCTGCGTGCTGATCGGGCCTCCGATGTCGGTCGACCAGTGCGCCCGCATCTGTGAAACGTTGCCCACGCCTAGTACCGTTTCGAGCGGGTTGTAACCGATGCGCTGGTTGTTCATCCCGAAGGTCGGCCAGTCCGTGGCGACGGTCAGCGCGCTGGCGCCCGGTATCGTCGCCGCGGTCCGCGCGCTCTGTTTTCGTGAGGCCCTGAAAGGCGGGTCTGTTCGTGGTCCGACGCCGTCATGGGTCGCGTCGGCATCATGCGATCGCGATTGAGTGTGCGCGGTCGGTGCAGTGGATTGTGCGTCGGCGCATACGGGCGCCGACATCGCCAGGACGGCAGCTAGGAGGAGCGCGGCCGCGTGCTGCGCGGAAGGGGTCTTGTGCATGGCATGTCTCCGACATAGATGGATGTATGCGAATGGTCTGCGCAATACAGCTACGAAGGAATCTCGGAAAAGCCGTGTGACCTGACACAAAGGTGCTGCATCATGAGGTCGTCGTGTCCGCGATCTTGTATTTATTGTCTGCGTTTATATGGCGATATCGGAGCAGGACGGCGACCTAGTCACGCACACTACAACTTCATCAGGGTGCACACAACGTTTTTTTTGGCGTGACGTCTCTCGTGGTGCACTAGATCAACGGCTTTGCCGCAGTGACATCGGACCTCTGTGATAACGGCTTCACGCGAATGCGACATTCAATCGATCCAAAGTCGATATCGGCTTCAACGTCAAAAGAGGGACCATCGGCGATTGCGGCAACCAGCATTTCGAAGTCGGGCACTCACCCTGCAGCATTGGCTTGCGGGAAGCGAAATCCGGCACTCTGTTTTCAGGGATGAGACACGCGGCGCTAATACTGAGCGTTCAGCGGTACCTGGATGCGATCGAAACAGCGGACCTAACCAAGCCTTCAGGACTCGAAGCGAAGACGGCACGGCTGCATGTGCGCCAGCAGGTGCTTGATCTCAACCACGTTAAAGAACAGTTAGAGAAGCAACCCGACGCACAACTGTTGCTGACCGATCCGGACTCCGTTCGATGACCAGCGACTAGACGATCGATTTTCGCCGATGAAACTCGATGGGGCGAGCGGCCGGCTATATGTCGACTTCTGCCCTACGCGAACTGGTCAATGGCGGAGCACTGCGCCGGGTCAGCGTCCGACCGGGACCGGCCGGGTCGATTGTGGCGATCCTGATCGACAGGTTCGCTTTCGATTTCAGGGAGTCAGTGCCCGAATTGACAGCGGGTGCGCCGATCGAATTCCGCGGTATCGCGGCGGGCGAGATCGCCGCGATCCATACGTGCTTCGATCGGGCCCATTTGGCCGACGCCGAGCGCGCCCTCCAGACCTGAGTGACGAAGGCGGGGGCTTTTCTGCCAGACATCCGCGACGTTTGCCACAACCTCCGTCCATGGCATCATTACATGCACCTTCCTGCCGCGGGGAACTCATGAATATCATCATCGACAGACCGCCCGTCGTTCTTCTCCTTTCGTTTGTTTTGCTCTGGCTGTCCGCCTATCTTGGCTCAAGGTTCTCCAAACGGCGTGGCAATCAGAGCGCCGAGGCACGGGAGGATTATGCTGTCATTCGGGCCGCCACGCTAACGCTGCTTGGTCTGATCATCGGTTTCAGCTTTTCGATGGCTGTCAGCCGCTATGACCAGCGCAAGGCTTACGAGGAAGAGGAGGCCAACGCGATCGGCACGGAGTTTTCGCGCGCAGACTTGCTGCCCGCGGCCGATGGAGCCAAAGTCCGCGCGCTGCTGATTCGCTACGCCGATCAACGCACGTTGTTCTACACGGTGCGTGAGGTCGACCGGCTGCAAAAGATCAGTTCGGATACGGCCCAGCTTCAAACGGATCTGTGGTCCACCGTGCGCGCGACGGCCTTGGCACAACCGACACCAATTTCCGCGCTCGTCGTATCCGGCATGAACGATGTCTTCAACGCGGAGGGCTACACGGAAGCGGCGTGGCGTAATCGCATCCCGCCGGGCGCCTGGGCGCTGATGATCGTGATTGCGGTACTTTGCAATGGACTCGTCGGTTACGGCAAGCGCACGCAGGACGGCAAGGGCGCAATACTTTTTATCTGGCCACTGGTGGTGGCGATCTCTTTCGCGTTGATCGCCGACGTCGACAGCCCGCGCGGCGGTGTAATCAGGGTCGCGCCGCAAAATCTTCTTGTTCTCGAACGTTCGCTCAGCTCGCAGTGAATGCAGCAGCAAGATTGACGATGATCGGTTCAATTCGCAGGAGCCACGGCAATCTCAAGCTGCCCGGTTTTCGAAGCGTATGACTGACGGCTCCCAATCGATTTTTCGGCATTTGCTGGCAAGGCGAAAATGGTCGTCGCCATGTCCGGAACCGAAGGCGGCTGCTCCTGCGAACGCGTCATCTCTTCTTGACGAGAATAGCGGTCTCCCAGAAATGTTGCGTAAGCATTGGCGATCCGCAGTAAGCTATCTTGTACGACGTTTCGATCGGGCTTCAAGGCCCGGTCACTTGAAAATCAGACGGGCCAGCCACCGAAGCCTGAACCTGCGGGCGACTGATACAAAGGAGCGATCGAATCGTCTGCCTGTTCCCGTGGTGTGCCTGTTTGCATTTTCCACCCTTGTACCACCCACCCAATCGTAAGGAGCTCGACATGAACACTGAGCAGGCGCGCAGCGAGGCAGCGTCGACCACCGGAAAACCGGGAACGGTCGACATGAAACTCGAGGTGGTCGTCGTTCCCGTGTCGGACGTCGATCGCGCGAAGCAGTTCTACGCGGGGCTAGGTTGGAGGCTTGACGTCGATATCGCGACGGACGATCAGTTTCGGGTTGTACACTTCACGCCGCCGGGCTCGCACTGTTCGGTGTTGTTCGGCAAGGGTGTCACGACAGAGGCGCCTGGCTCATCGCAGGGACTCCATCTGATTGTGTCAGACGTGGAAGCCGCGCGCGCAGAGCTGGTGAGTCGTGGCGTCGACGTCAGCGAGATCTTCCACGACGTCGGCGGCGTCTTCCATCATGCCGGTGAAGAAGGACGCGTGAGCGGCTTGCATCCGGCGCGAAAAAGCTATGGTTCTTTCGCGTCGTTCAGCGATCCCGACGGAAACGGCTGGGTATTCCAGGAGGTGACCGAACGGTTCCCCGGAAGAGTCGACACGAACGGCACGACATTCACTTCGTCGGTGGAGCTCGCAAGTGCGCTTCGCCGTGCTGCGGCCGCGCACGGCGAGCACGAGAAACTAACGGGCAAGCACGATGAAAACTGGCCCGACTGGTATGCCGAGTTCATCGTGCGTGAGCAGGCCGGCGGGTAAATTGCCGGCATGAGCATTTGCGGCAGGTAGATGGGGCAGGCCGCCGGGGAGAGGGCGGCGGCCAGGATTCAGCTAGCGACGCCTGGCATGACGGCAAGCCGATTAATTGGCTTGCCGTCCATGAAGTTTCGCGTTCGGCCAGAATCGGATGTCAAGGCCCGAACGCCAGAATCTGGCCGCCCCGCGAAACCGGTTCGGCCTGAATGGTTTGTCAGGCTGCAATTCGTGCCTTAATCGACTTCTTCGAACGCTCCTGTGCGAACGTCACCGTTGCGCATGTAGCGGGTAATCAGCACGCCGCCAGGCGTGCTGGTCGAGTGCGCCAGAGTGAAGGCGGATGCAAGTGCGTTGTCGCCGAACAGGCGCTTGCCGCGTCCAAGTATGACGGGGTAAATCAGAAGCCGAAGCTCGTCCACCAAGCCGGCTACGAGCAGTTGGCGCACCATGTCGCCGCTACCAAACGTCAATAGGTTAGCGCCGTGCTGACGTTTAAGCGTGCGTATCGCGTCGGCAAGGTCGCCCTCCAGCGCATGACTGTTCTGCCAGTCAAGGCTACCGGATCGATGCGTGGCCACGTGCTTGGTTACGCTGTTAAACAACTCAGCGATGGCGCGGCTGCCTGAATCGGCCGGTACGCGCGGCCAATACGCAGCGAATATGTCGTAGGTGCAACGCCCCAGCAGCAACTCGAACGGCTGCGACAGCAGGTCCTGCAAGTCTTGGTTCGTGTGTTCGTCGGCATAGGGAACTATCCAGCCACCAAGGCGGAATTCGCCGCCCGGATCTTCGCCAGGTCCGCCAGGGGATTGAATCACGCCATCCAGGCTGATGAAAGCGGAAACGATGAGCTTGCGCATAATGTTCTCCAAGTCGACAGACCCAGTCGGTCCGTAGATACGACGAACGATTCGCATGTGGATCGACAACCAGCGCAGGGGGTTACACGTGCTGGGCGCGCCACGCCCAACCCTGAATCAAGCCATGCATCGAAGCGGCGTCGGCTTGAATGAATTTTGGCCTTCACCTGAGCGGACGTCTTATGCGATGTTCGCTTTGGGTCGAGGCTGCGTGAAAACGTGTTGATCGCCTTTAGCTAGTCAACACGCTTTCCGATGGTGGCCCATGAAGCGGTCCATCGCGAACGCGCGCTTCGGCCGAATCGTCAGACGATGGCGCTGGCGAATACTCCCTTTCCGAGACGTGGCGCTCAGCGCGACACCGTGCTGAAGACCTGTTTGGCGCAGCCCAACTTTCATTCGAAAATTTGTCGGCCAGACGACGACACTTCGCTCGCTGCGCATCGTTCACAATCGCTGAAGCTCAAGCCAGACAAGGCTTCGCGCGATATGGCATGGACTCTGCTCTATACCGCGTCCCAGCCGTAGCACGACCCGCCCATCCATCGAAATCGGATGCGTCGCACCGGATGCACGCCTGGAAGCCATGTGTCGCGCCCCGTTCGGCCCGATACGCAATCGACCAGGTCGCCGACCGGAGGACGTCGTGTTCATCTTGCTCATCTATCTGTACCCGTTATTGCGAAAGGCGCTCGATCGTGCTGAATACAGCCGTCGCGACGCGTACCTCGCGTCCGCCGTCGACATGGGCGACCTCGAACGCCGCATGTATTCGATGGAGATCGATCGCTGAGGTGACAAGCCAACGCGCCTTCGATCGATCAGTCCGGACGCCTGGGCATGCGCGCCGGCGTTCCGGTCATAGCCAGCTACCCGCGCCGAGCCGATAGTGGAGACTTCCCCGGTCCGGCATCCGCGCACCAAACTCCTGAGTTCCATGAACGACATGAACAGCACTATCGCATCGCAAACCTTCGCATCGGCAACGTCGGTGATCGCATTGCATTGCTCTGGCTCGGGGGCGGCTCAATGGCGCAAGCTCGGCGAGGCGCTTGGCTCACGCCACGCGTTCGTCGTGCCCGAGCACTACGGTTGCGACAGCACGGGCCCGTGGAGCGGCGAGCGCGCATTCACGCTCGCCGACGAGGCCGCAAGGACCATCGGCATCATCGACGCCTCGCGCGGCAAGGTGCATCTCGTCGGCCACTCGTACGGCGGTGGCGTGGCGTTGCGCGCGGCCGTCGAACGGCCGGAGCGCATTGCGAGCCTGACGCTTTACGAGCCCTCGGCGTTTCATCTGTTGAAGGTGATGGGCGCGCACGGAGCGCACGCGCTTGCGGAGATCATGGCGATCTCGAAGCGCACCGCCGACGGCGTGAGCCGTGGCGACTACCGGGGCGCGGCGGCTTCGTTCGTTGATTACTGGGGCGGCCGGGGCGCGTGGGACGCGCTGCGACCCTCGGTGCAGGCCGCGCTCACGCGCTGGGCGCCGAAGGCGCCGCTCGACTTCAGCGCATTGCTTGACGAACGCACGCCCGCAAGCGCGTACACGAGCCTGCGTGTGCCGGCGCTGATCATGCGCGGCCAGCACGCACCTGTCCCAACGCGCGCGATCGCCGAGCGGCTGCCGATGCTGCTGCCAGCGGCGCGTCTTGCGATCGTCGAAGGTGCGGGACACATGGGGCCGGTCACGCACGCCGACGACGTCAACGCGATCATCGTGCGGCATATCGCCGAGGCGGATGCGACGGCTTGAACATCGCACTGTGATGCCGCCTCGCGGCTTGCGCCGCGGCCACGGGGCGGGGAAGTCCTTTCATTCGCTTGAGCAGCGCATCGAATTGGCCTCGTCGGGTGACATCGCGCGAACGGACGTTCGAGATTGAGCTTGCATCTGGACCGTATAGAGCGCATTCTCATAGGGTCCGGTGTGGTCGCCTATGCGTTCTACATTGGTTTGCCGCGGTTTGTCGATCAGTCAGGCTGACGGCGCAGCGCACCACACCACATCAATTCGTTACCGATCTTCGCGGCTGCAAGCTGCGGGCGCGTCTATACCGAGCGCTTTATCTGTTGGCAGTTCGCCTCCCGAACGTCCGGGCGTTGATCCGAACTCTTTCGATCCGGCCTCGGGCCACGGCCCTGAGATCGTCATGCTCGACGTCGCAGTCAAGGACGCAAGAGCGACGCGCCTTCAGGAGCGTTGCATCGGTGTCGCCATATTTTTCCCTCTTGGATTGGAGCAGTATGTCATCGCAAACTAAAGTGTCCTCATCCGTGCCTGTCAGGCAAAGCGAGTTCGCTGTTGCTCAGAAGGCGCGTGCTTCTGCACTGGAGCGAGCAGACAGTGAGCGCGCTCAGAAGCGGCTCGACAGCGACGCTCGCCTTGATGTTAACGCGAGCAAGTGGCGTTATGTTTGTCCGGGCACCTAGATGAGAAAAAGCACCGAGACACTCAGCTTTCCCAACCCGAGCCGCAGCTATGACTCCGCGAGACATTGCGTGTGTTTCTGGGGCTACGACAATTCGCGCGAGATTTCTTTTCTGGTCGACGACGAGTCGCTGACGAAGCTGAACCCCGATATGGGGGCGGGCGAAACCGCGCTGCTCGCGACGTTCGACCGAAACCGCGAGCGAATTCTGGGGCTGGCCAAGAGCGCTTATACCGGCGGCCCCCAGAACAGATATGCGATTCACGTTTAAGGTCGCAAACCGGGGATACTGGGTATTCGGGGCATGCGCATCGTCGGCGGCTGGTTCGGTTCGCCCGCTGCTTGCACGATTCCAGGGCATGGCGAGGCGCCGATCGTTTTCCGAAAGAGTTGGATGAGAGGTCGAAGCGGGCCCATACTAAGCTTTGGAAAATCGACTGGGGATGTCATGTGGACTTGCATACGATGCGAAGCGAAGGTTCTGGATTCCGATGCCGAGCCCGCAGTCGACAGCTTTGGTTGCTATTTTGTTTGTAGGCGTTGCTCACGCCGCAACACGCTCATCAATGCGTCGAGCACCGGCACAATCGTGCTGATACAGGCACCCGACAAGAAGCCGCGATGGATTGCCCGAAACGCACTGCTGTTTCCGTGACCGGCTTCGCTGTATGCATTACCTGCGTTGGTCGGCCGAGCGCATCGCATCCCGGTCGCCCGTTAAGAACGGAACATGCGATGCGATACAACACACTTACGGGAACGATAATGGCAACAGGTACGGTCAAGTGGTTCAACGATGCGAAGGGATTCGGTTTTATCACGCCCGACGAAGGGGGCGATGACCTGTTCGCCCATTTCTCGGAGATTCGCGCAGAAGGATTCAAGTCGCTGCAAGAGAACCAGAAGGTGAGTTTCGAGGCGAGAAGCGGACCGAAGGGACTGCAGGCATCGAATATCCAGCCGCTTTAAGCTACGCGGCACGCGAGTTGCAAAAGTTCTGGCCCGCTGATGCGGGCATTTTTTTCGATTGTCCACGAAGGACTAATCTTTCCTCCGTCCGCCGGTCTGGTGGTCAAGGCGGAGGATCACTGGAATGGACGGGCCGCAGAGGGCTAGCGCTGTTATGAAGGGCGCCTGGCACGCGAGACGGTATCGTGAAAAAGGCATTTCTCGACGCTACTCGAAGCGGCAGACGCGCCGTTCTGCAAATGGTTCGAAGGCGGCAAACTCAAGGCCGGTGCAAAGCTTGCGCTACTGCGCCAACCGGGACGGCGAGGGTCAGTCAAAGTTGTAGAGTAAGCACGAATGCTAAATCCAAGCCCCCGGGAATATAGCTTGCTTACCTGAGCCATTCAGCGCACTGTGGAGAGGTCCGATGCACCTGACCGCCGAATTGCATCGACATTCTGATTTCCATGACGGTCGACGCCGCGCTTAGGAGCGGACGATGACAACCTGCACTTTGCAATATCGCGGGCACGAACTCCGTGGCTCTTCTGTGCAGGTCTTCCCAGCGCCGGAGAATCCGTTCGCAACGGGCCCGAAGCAGTTCACCTCTGTCGTCCAAATCGACTCGATTCCCTCGGGCTGTGCTCTCCCGAGACGCTATCGCACACAGTTCGGCAATGACAATCCCGTCAGCGCCGCCGAGGCACTCGATCTGGCGATGCAGTATGGGAAGGACATCGTCGACGGCAAGGTTCAGGCTCGCGGTTTGTAACGCCGCGCCCGTCGCGCGCTGCTTACCGCAGTCAGGCGGGAAAAACCCGCCTCTAAACTGGAGCAGGAAAATGATAATCGACATCATCGATGGCGAGGTGAGCCAGGGCGAGCTCGCTGAGCGCAAGAATCAGCGCTATGCCGCAGACGCCGCGACCGACGATGGAATGCGTGGCCTGCCTGACGACGCGGCCGGCGCGTATGGATTGCAGAGAACGGTGCCGATGCGATGGACAGCGCATCCGGGACGATCAATGGGTGCAGGCGCCGGCGTGATGCATTCGAGGTAAGCAATTGATGTCGCGACACGATGGCAATTCCGAAACGGCCTTACGAAGGACACGACCATGAACGACGAAACCCCGCGGAGCTATCGGGGGCTTGAGATTTATCCGCTGGTCTACCCGCACACGCCTCGCAGCCCTGGCGGCACCATCCACTATGACGAAGGCTTCGATGCGTCGGTCAGGATATCCCGGCCTGGAAAAGACGCGGCAGCGGCGGCAAGCCGCATTTTTCGTGTCCCCGCACGGGTTCCATTTAGCGGAGCGGGCGAGGCGCGCCTTGCGTCGGCGCGTTACGCAGAGCGTTTGATTGATGGCCAGATCGACGGTGAATCCATCGCCATCTAATGAAGCGATCGATGGCGGAGAGACCGGGTATCGGTTGACGAAGTCGGCAGTGCATTGAAGCGGCAGCCCGGCCAGCGAACACTGGCCGCGGAACACCGCGGGCCAAAGTACCCGGCACTACCGCGTCTGCACATGAGCCTTGCGATCGGGGCGCTGCAAGCGGTCTCTGATGCCGACGTCACCGGCTGGTGACTTGACCTCTATTTCTCACCTATATCGACGCTGCGGGCTGGATCACCGGGTCGGTGATTGAAACTGATCCGCTGGTAGGGTCATTTTGCGAGCGGACATGCCATCCGCGCTTCAGCGGACATCGCTACATGCGCAGACCGGACAGACCTGGCTGCTCTGCCGAACGCGGATAGCGAAGAGAATGCCAATCCCCACACGAAGTTTGCGGGTGACCATTCGATGGATGTCCGATTATTCGGTGCATGCACGCCGGACTCGCGCAGAACGCGCGTTCGCGCCCCGAATTGGTGCGCTCGCGCCAAAACGTCTCGGCGTCATGCCGTTCGCCGCACCCGCACTGTTGCGCCTCTTTGGGTCAATCGGCCGCTTACGCCCGCTGCGCGGACGCATTGTTCGTATGATGGAGGCGCGCAACGCCACGAAATAGAATTGGCATGAAAGCTGCGTAAGCTGCGATGGCATTTGGTTGCCGCACGCCAGGAGTGGCGCCGCGGCACTTGCATCGCACGCTTGAAATTGCCAGATGGCGGGAAACAGGCCACGGCGCATGCGCGTGATGAGGGCCTCGGGGATCGGGCGATGGTGCTTGCCGCCAGGACGCGGGAAGGAACGCGGCCGGTGCGCCGCCGCGGCGAGAGCAATCGGGTGGTGTGACCCGGGAGGCGATTGCGAGTGCAACCAAAAGTAAGACGGGCCGCCAGCCCGGGATGCACTTCACATGGACGACCGGTTAATGACGCAAGCTTTCTTCAACGAAATGTTCGAGCGCTGCGATCTGCAGGCAGCCGGCGTATCGGCGGCGGCGTTTCGCGGTACGGGCGCTCCGCGCACGCATTATCGCGAGTTCATCGACTGGCTGAGCGCGCAGAGCGACCAGCAGATCCGCAACAAGCGCGCGGAGGCGGACCTGAACTTCCGGCGCGTCGGGATCACCTTCGCGGTGTATGGCGCGAAGGACGAGCCGGGCGTCGATCCGGAGCGGACCATTCCCTTCGACGTGATCCCGCGCATCTTTCCCGCCGTCGAATGGGCCGCGCTCGAGCGCGGGCTGCGGCAGCGGGTGAACGCGCTGAACCGCTTCATCCACGACGTCTACCACAGGCAGGAGATTATCCGCGCGGGCATCATCCCGGCCGAGCAGATCCTCGACAACGCACAGTACCGGCCCGAGATGAACGGCGTGAAGGTGGTGCGCGACATCTACGCGCACATCGCGGGCATCGATATCGTGCGGGCGGGGCAGGGCGAGTTCTACGTGCTGGAGGACAACCTGCGCGTGCCCTCCGGCGTGTCGTACATGCTCGAGAACCGCAAGATGATGATGCGGCTCTTCCCCGATCTCTTTTCGCGCAACCGCGTGGCGCCCGTCGCGCACTATCCGGACCTGCTGCTCGACGCGCTGCGCGCAGCAGCACCCGAAGGTTCCGACAATCCGGGCATCGTCGTGCTCACGCCGGGCATGTACAACTCCGCGTACTTCGAGCATGCGTTTCTCGCGCAACAGATGGGCGTGGAGCTCGTGGAGGGGCAAGACCTCTTCGTCGAGAACGACTACGTATACATGCGCACCACGCAGGGGCCGCAGCGCGTGGATGTGATCTATCGCCGCCTCGACGACGACTTTCTCGACCCGCTCGTGTTCCGCCCGGATTCGACGCTCGGCGTGCCGGGCCTGATTTCGGCGTATCGCGCGGGCAACGTGTCGCTCTGCAACGCGGTCGGCACCGGCATTGCCGACGACAAGTCGATCTACCCGTACGTTCCCGACATGATCCGGTTCTACCTCGGCGAGGAGCCGATCCTCAAGAACGTGCCGACCTGGATGTGCCGCAAGGCCGACGACCTGAAGCACGTGCTCGATCATCTGCCTGAACTCGTCGTCAAGGAGACGCACGGGGCGGGCGGCTACGGCATGCTGGTCGGTCCGGCGTCGAGCGCGGCCGAGATCGAGGCGTTTCGCGCGGCGCTCGTCGCCAACCCGGACAAGTACATCGCACAGCCGACGCTCGCGCTCTCCACGTGTCCGACCTACGTCGAAGCCGGCATTGCGCCGCGCCACATCGACTTGCGTCCGTTCGTGCTGTCGGGCCATGATGTCCGCATGGTGCCGGGCGGCCTCACGCGCGTCGCGCTGCGCGAAGGCTCGCTTGTGGTGAATTCGTCGCAGGGAGGCGGCACGAAGGACACCTGGGTGCTCGAGCGCTGAAGCCCGCCGCACATCGACTAAAAGCAACTAGAAGCAACAAGAACCGGGAGCACCCATGCTGAGCCGTACCGCGGATCATCTCTTCTGGATGGCGCGCTACACCGAGCGCGCCGAAAACACAGCCCGGATGCTCGACGCGAACTACCAGTTATCGCTGCTGCCGCAATCCGACGAATACGCGGAACTCGGCTGGCGCGCGATGCTGTCGATCTCCGAGCTCTCCGGCGTCTATGCGGCCGGGCATCAGGGCATGAAAAGCCGCGACGTGATCGATTTCATGGCGCGTGATGCGTCGAATCCGTCATCGATCGTGAATTGCCTGCGCGCCGCTCGCGAGAACACGCGCGCCGTGCGCAGCTCGACGAACAGCGAGCTGTGGGAAAGCCTCAATACGACCTGGCTCGAATGCCAGCGCCTGCTCGCCGGCGGCATCCTGGAGCGCGACCCGTACGAATTCTTCGAGTGGGTCAAGTTCCGCTCGCACCTGTCGCGCGGCGTGCAGCTTGGCACGCTCGTGAAGGACGACGCGTTCTGGTTCATGCGCCTCGGCACGTTCATCGAGCGCGCCGACAACACCGCGCGCATCCTCGACGTGAAGTTCGAGATGCTCGAGCAGCGCGCCGACACTTCCGCCCAGCCGTTCGACTACTACCACTGGACCGCCGTGCTGCGCTCCGTGTCGGGCTTCGAGGTATACCGCAAGGTCTATCGCGACGTCATCACGCCGGAGCGCGTTGCAGGCCTCCTGATCCTGTACGGTGACTGGCCGCGCTCGCTCGCGGCGAGCATCGCGGAGGTGGAGCAACTGATCGGCCGCGTGGCGTACGGGCGCGCCAGCGAAACGGCGCGGCTCGCCGCGCAACTGTCCGCCGAACTGCGCGACGGCCGCATCCAGAACATCCTGAAGGGGGGGCTGCACGCATACCTCGTCGATTTCCTTGCGCGCGTGAACGACCTGGCGAGCCGCATCAGCCGCGACTTCCTCGTGCCGCTCGCGCCGCCGAAGCCGGCCACGCAGACGCAGTCCGGCGAGAGCCAGACGCAGACGCAATCGGGCGAGAGCCAGACGCAGACGGCCGGCGTTGCGGTCCGCTAGAGCGCACCGGTTGCCGGTCCGTATTCGCGATGAAGGCGTGTGACGCTCACTGCGGCTCGCACACCACCCGGAAACGGGTCAGGATCGACGTGCCGAACGTGTTGCTGATCGCGACGTCGGCGGCATCTCGCCCGCGCGCCATCAGGATGCGTCCGGTTCGCGGCGCGTTGTTGCGCGGGTCGAAGGTCTGCCACGTATTGCCGAGGTACGCCTCGAACCAGGCGCAGAAGTCCATCGGCGCATAGGGCGGAGGCAGGCCGACGTCGCTGATATAGCCCGTGCAGTAGCGCGCCGGGATGTTCATCGCGCGGCATAGCGCGACCCCGAGATGCGCGTAGTCGCGGCATACACCCGCGCCTTCACGGTAGGTCTCGCAGGCGGTCTTGGTCGGGCGCGCGCAGTTGTAGTCGAAGCGGATGTGCCGGTGCACGAAGTCGCAGATCGCGTTCACGCGCGCGCGCCCGAGCGGGGCGTGGCCGAACATGCGCCAGGCGTCGTTGGAGAGGAGGTCGGTTTCACAGTAGCGGCTGCCGAGCAGGAACTGCATGCACTCGTCGGGGAGTTCCTCGATCGAATGCTGGTAGCCGTCGGGCTCGGGCAGTTCGGGGCCGGGCGGCACGTCGAACACCGCGACGGACGAGAGCGCCAGTTGGCCCGCCGGCGCGGTGAGCCGCGTGCAGAGATTGCCGAACGAGTCGCAGTATTGCCGCAGCGGGACGAACGGATTGGTGTCGATGTGTTCCGGCACGATCACGTCCCGCGCGCGCGAGAAGTGCGTGTTGAGCATCAGCAGCATCGGCGTGGGCTGCGCACACTGATACACGAGTTCATAACCAACACGGAGTTTCATCGGTTTGACCTTTCCCGGGTGTACAACGTCCACATTGCGAAGTCCGGAAGGACGGCCGTTCGCGACTGCCGCCATCGGGCGCCTGTGCGCCGGCCGCGCGTCAGGGGCGCGTCGCCGGGGGCTCGCTGGTTTGCTTGGGCATCGGTTCGTCCGGCGTGGCGGCACTGGCGATCACCTTATGAACGAAACGCAGCTTGTCGATCACCCTCGGCGCGAGCGTGAACGGGTAGGCATCGGCAAGTCCGAGGCTGCGGTTCAGGCTGTTCAGCGCATAGGTCAGCGGAAACCAGCGCTTCATCAGGTTGTCGAAGGTCTCGTTCTCGATCGGCGTGCTGTCGGTGAGGGTCGGCTCGTTGCGCGCATCCGGGTTCAGTTCGAGCCCGCAGGCGGCGGCCGTGTCGATCGTGTCGACGATATGAAGGTAGTGCGCCCACGTCTCCGCCCAGTCTTCCCACGGATGGGTCGTCGCGTAGGCGCTCACGTACGACTTGTCCCAGTCGGCGGGCGGCCCTTCCTCGTAGTGCGTCTGAAGCGCCGTGGCGTAGTCGGCGCGCTCGTCGCCGAACAGTTCGCGAAACGGCTCCTCCCACTTCGTCCCGGTGACGAGCCGGTCGAAGTAATAGTGGCCGATCTCGTGCCGGAAATGCCCGAGCAGCGTGCGGTACGGCTCGCCCATTTCCGCGCGGGTCCGCTCGCGGTGGGCGTCGTCCGCTTCCGCGATGTTCATGGTGATGAGGCCGTTGTCGTGTCCGGTGAGGATCTTCTCGCCGACGCCGCCGTCCTCCATGAACTCGAACTGCAGGCCCGTTTCGGGGTCGTCCTTGCGCGAGTCCACGTGCAGCCCGAGCGCGGCGAGCGCGTAAAGGAGCCGGCGCTTCGCTGTTTCGAGGCGATACCAGTACACGCGGTTCTCGGGGCGCGACAGGTTCGGAATCGTGTGGCTCAGGCTGCATGCGGGGCAGAGGACGTCGGCGGAATCGGCAGGGAGCATCCAGTTGCACACGTTCTCGACCGCGTAGTTGTTGCACTGCTTGTAGAGCGCGCCGTTCGCCGACGCATGCAGGTTGCGCCAGACGCCTTCGCCCGCGGGCTCGAACGCGCATACCTCCGCCAGTTCGTGGACGTAGCCGAGCAGGGCGTCGCAGGACTCGCATTTCACGTTTTCGAAGAAGACGTGCTGTTCGCATCGATCGCAATGAAACGTTTTCATGGTGGGCCGTGGGAGAAAGACAAGGACAGACCCGAACCCGTCAGCAAACGACGTGCCAATCACGCCCTTGGCGGGTCGTGCGGCGTCGCGCAGACGGGTTCATCCGACAGGTTCACGTAAGCGAGGCCGGGGCTTCCGGCCGTCGGGCGGGCGCGGGGCGGACTTTGTGCCGTGCCCGGATGGTCCGCCGCTTGACCCGACGTACAATCCGCGATGGCGGCAACGGCATCGTCTCAATGATCTCATTCGTCCAGGAGCCAGGTGTGTCTATCCGCGTTGCGCTGAATCACATCACACACTACCGTTACGACCGCCGCGTCGCACTGGGACCCCAGGTCATGCGGCTGCGTCCCGCACCGCATTGCCGCACGCCCGTGCTGTCGTATTCGATGCGGGTCGAGCCGGCCGATCACTTCATCAACTGGCAGCAGGATGCGTTCGCGAACTACCAGGCGCGGCTCGTCTTTCCCGAGAAGACGCGCGAGCTGAAGATCACAGTCGATCTCGTCGTGGAAATGGCGGTGTACAACCCGTTCGATTTCTTCCTCGAACCGCACGCCGAGAAGTTCCCGTTCACCTATGAAGCGCATCTCGCCACGGAACTCGCGCCGTATCTCGTCAAGGCGGAGATGACGCCGCTTCTCGCGCAGTTCGTCGCGAGCATCGACCGGACGCCGGTGGGCACCGCTGACTTCCTGGTGAACCTGAACCAGCGCCTGCAGCGCGAGATCGCCTACGTGATCCGCATGGAACCCGGCGTGCAGACGCCCGAGGAAACACTCGAGACGGCGCTCGGCTCGTGCCGCGACACGAGCTGGCTGCTCGTGCAGATCCTGCGGCAGCTGGGGCTCGCCGCGCGTTTCGTCTCGGGCTACCTGGTGCAGCTGACGCCGGACCAGCCGGCGCTCGACGGCCCGAGCGGCACCGAGGTCGACTTCACCGACCTGCACGCGTGGTGCGAGGTCTACCTGCCGGGCGCGGGCTGGATCGGCCTCGATCCCACGTCCGGGCTGCTCGCCGGCGAGGGGCACATTCCCGTCGCGTGCACGCCCGAGCCGGGCAGCGCCGCGCCGATTTCGGGCGCCGTCGACGAGAGCGAGGTCGCGTTCGAGCACCACATGTCGGTAGAGCGCGTGCTGGAGACGCCGCGCGTGACCAAGCCGTACACCGAAGAGGTGTGGGCCGGGGTGCAGGCGATGGGGGCGCAGGTGGACAGCCGTCTCGCCGACATGGACGTGCGTCTCACGATGGGCGGCGAGCCGACGTTCGTCGCGGTGCGCGACCGCGACGCGGCGGAGTGGAACACCGACGCGCTCGGGCCGACCAAGCGCGGCTACGCGGTGGCGCTGATGGACAAGCTGCGCGCGCGCTATGGAGTCGGCGGTTTCCTGCATGTCGGCCAGGGCAAGTGGTATCCGGGCGAGCAGCTGCCGCGCTGGGCGATGTCGCTGTTCTGGCGCGCCGACGGCGAGCCGATCTGGAGCGATCCGGCCCGCTTCGCGGACGAGCGCGATCCCGGCCACTACACGCCGGCGGACGCAGAGCGCTTCCTCACGCACCTGACGAAGAAGCTCGGCCTCGATACGGCGCATATCCAGCCGGGCTACGAGGACACGTTCTACTACCTGTGGCGCGAGCGGCGGCTGCCCGTCAACGTCGACCCGTTCGAGTCGGAACTCGACGACGAAATGGAGCGCGTGCGCGTGCGCCGCGTGTTCGACGCGGGCCTCTCGACCGTGACGGGCTATGTGCTGCCGATCACGCGCGAGCGCGACCTGCCGATGCAGGCGCCGAGGTGGGTGAGCGGCCCGTGGTTCTTCCGCGACGACCGCATGTACCTGATTCCCGGTGACTCGCCGATGGGCTACCGGTTGCCGCTCGAATCGCTGCCGTGGGTCGATAAAGGCGACTATCCGTACCAGCATCCCCATGACCCGTTCTCGCCGCCCGTGCCGTTGCGCTCGGCGGCGGAATTGCGGATGCAGTACGCGGGCGGCGGGCTCGGGCAGGGTGATGCCGGGGCAGAGGAAGGCGCGCCGGGAGCGGCTGCGGACGGCACCGGCGAGGGCGCACAGCGCGCCGCGGCGGCGCGCGGGCCGGCTTCGGCAGCGGCGCACTCACAGCGTCTGCCGGCGCGGGGCGAGTCCGCGTCGTGGATTCGCCGCACGGCGCTTTGCGTCGAGACGCGCGATCCGGCCCGCGCGGCCGGGCCGAAAGTCGAAGCCGAGAACTTCGGCAGCGACAAGAGCCTGCTGCACGTGTTCATGCCGCCGCTCACCGAACTCGACGACTACCTCGACCTGATCGCCGCCGTCGAGGCGAGCGCCGCCGAATTGCAGATGAAGGTGATCGTGGAAGGCTATCCGCCGCCTCGCGACGCGCGTCTGAAGATGCTGCAGGTCACGCCGGACCCGGGCGTGATCGAGGTGAACATCCATCCGGCGGCGAACTGGGACCAGCTCGTCGATCACACCGAGTATCTGTACCAGTCGGCTCACGAGACCTATCTGAGCACCGAGAAGTTCATGACCGACGGGCGCCACACCGGCACGGGCGGCGGCAATCACTTCGTGCTCGGCGGGGCGACGCCCGGCGACAGCCCGTTCCTGCGGCGGCCCGACCTGCTCGCGAGCCTGATCGGCTACTTCATCAACCACCCGTCGCTGTCGTACCTGTTCTCGGGCCTCTTTCTCGGGCCGACGAGCCAGGCGCCGCGCATCGACGAAGCGCGCAACGACCAGTTGTACGAAGTCGAGATCGCGTTCAGCGAACTGCAGCGGCAACTCGACCGGCTCGGCGGGCGCGACTCCGCGCAACTGCCGCCGTGGCTGATCGACCGCACGCTGCGCAACCTGCTGATCGACGTGACAGGCAACACGCACCGCGCCGAGTTCTGCATCGACAAGCTGTATTCTCCCGACGGCCCGAACGGGCGCCTCGGCCTCCTGGAATTGCGCGGCTTCGAAATGCCGCCTCATGCGCGCATGAGCCTCGTGCAGCAATTGCTGCTGCGCGCGCTCGTCGCGCGTTTCTGGGAGAAGCCGTACACCACGCGCCTCACGCGCTGGGGCACGGAACTACACGACCGGTTCCTGCTCGGCACGTTCATCCGGATGGATTTCGACGACGTGATCGCCGACCTGAACGAAGCCGGATTCGCGTTCGATACCGAATGGTTCGCGCCGCATTTCGAGTTCCGCTTCCCGCTCGTCGGGTCGATCCAGGCGAGCGGCATCGAACTGACGGTGAGAAACGCGCTCGAGCCGTGGCACGTGATGGGCGAGGAAAACGCGCCGGGCGGGACGGTGCGCTATGTGGATTCGTCGGTGGAGCGGCTGGAAGTGCATGTGCTCGGCCTGAACGACAGCCGCTACGTGGTGACGGTGAACGGCGTGCCGCTGCCGCTTCAGCCCACCGGCCGCGCGAGCGAGCACGTCGCCGGGGTGCGCTTTCGGGCGTGGGCGCAGCCGTCGGCGCTGCATCCGTCGATCGGCGTCGATGCGCCGCTCACGTTCGACGTCGTCGATACATGGAGCAAGCGGTCGATCGGTGGATGCCGGTATCATGTATCCCATCCGGGCGGGCGCAGCTACGCGACCTTTCCGGTCAACGCCTATGAGGCGGAGAGCCGGCGTCGCGCGCGTTTCTTCAAGACCGGCCATACGCCGGGGCGCGTCGACGTGAAGGACCCGCAGCGCAGCCTCGAGTTTCCGTTCACGCTGGACCTGCGCCGCAGGAAATAGATTCTTAAACCAAGACCGGTGCAATTTGTCCGTCCAATCTAGTCTTCCTTTCGAAGAAGTCGCGAGCCGCGCGAAGGTCTCAACCCCATTGCGCGCGCTCCCAGTGAGGGAAGGACACTGGGATGAACTGCGCGACGAGTCGGGGCACCTGCGCGAGACCTGGCAGCGTTTTTTCGAACTGCTCGGCGACGAGGGCATCGCCGGACTCGATCACGCGATCGATTCCATCGCCCAGCAGGTGCGCGACAACGACATCAGCTACAACGTCTACGCCGACAATGGCGAGCCGCGGCCGTGGTCGCTGGATGTGCTGCCGTTCATCATCGACGAGGGCGAATGGACCGTGCTCGAGCGCGCCGTGAAGCAGCGCGCCACGCTGCTCAACGCGATCGTGCGCGACGTCTACGGTCCCCAGCGGCTCCTGCACGAAGGGTTCCTGCCGCCCGCGCTCGTCTTCGGGCACCCGGGCTACCTGCGCTCCGTAAAGGGGTTCGTGCCGCCCGGCGGGCAGTATCTGCAGCTCGTCGCGGTGGATCTCGCCCGCGCGCCGAGCGGCGACTGGGTGATCATGGCGCATCGCACGGAGGCGCCGTCCGGCCTCGGCTACGCGCTCGAAAACAGGCTGATCGTCGCGGGCGTGTTCGCCGATGCGTTCCGCTCGATGCAGGTCCGGCGTCTCGCGCCGTTCTACTCGCGCCTCATCGCCTCGCTCGTCGAGGGCGGACGCGCCACCATGTCGGGCGAGGGCTCGCCGCACATTGCGCTCCTCACGCCGGGGCCATTCAGCGAGACCTTCTTCGAGCACGCATTTCTGGCGCGCTATCTCGGCGTGACGCTCGTCGAGGGCAAGGACCTGACGGTGCGCGACGACAAGCTCTACCTCAAGACCTTCGCCGGGCTCGAACGCGTCCACGTGTTGCTGCGGCGCCTGGACGATGCCTTTTGCGATCCGGTGGAACTGCGCGCCGACTCGACCATCGGCGTGCCGGGCCTTTTGCAGGTGATGCGCGCGGGCAACGTGATGGTGTCGAACGTGCCCGGTTCGGGCTTCGTCGAATCGCCGGCGCTGCATGGCTTCCTGCCGGCCATCTCGCATTCGATGCTCAACGAGCGCCTGGAACTCCCGAGCGTGCCGACCTGGTGGTGCGGCGAAGAGGCGGCCCGCGAGTCGGCGCTGGAAACGCTCGGCGAGGCGTTCATCATTCCGACCTGGCCCGGCGTCGATCTCGACGGGCACAGTCCCCGCGGCTTCGGCGACGGTCTGCAGCCGCTCGCCGACTGGCAGAAGAGTATCGAGGCGATGCCCGATGCCTTCACGATCCAGGAGCTCTTTCCCGGCTCGCACGCGCCGCGCTACGAGGAGAGCACGATCGCGGGACGCTCGTCGGTGCTGCGCGTCTACGCGATCGCAGACATGAACGGCGGCTGGTCGGTGATGCCGGGGGGCTTCACGCGCCTGGGCGCCGAGCGGCAGCCGTCGGTGTCGATGCAATACGGCAGCAGCAGCGTCGACACGTGGGTGCTGTCGAGCCATCCGAGCTCGACCTTCTCGCTGCTGCCCACGCCGATGACGCCCGAGGACCTCGCGCGCAAGCACCGCACGGTATCGAGCCGCGCGGCGGAGAATCTGTTCTGGGCCGGCCGCTACAGCGAGCGCGCCGAGAACAACGTGCGGCTCGTGCGCGTGATCCTCTCCTCGCTCGAAAGCAACGACGCCGAGGGCATGCTCGACACGATGGTGAGCCTCGCGTCGCAGTCGGGCCTGCTTCCGCCGGGCACGCCGCTCGTCGGGCACACCGCCGCTTCGCTCGAACGGATCCTCGTCGCCAATCTCGGCGAGGGCGGCCCGGCCGCGAGCATCGGGCAGAATCTCGCGAGCCAGGCGCGCGCAAGCGGCGAGATTCGCGGGCGCCTCTCCACCGACCACTGGCGCACGATTCTCGCGGCACGCAACGATTTCCGCGACGCCATCCAGGCCCTTCACGCGGCGCCCGGCATCGAGCGCTACGACCGCGTGCTGCTCACTCGCACGCTCGAAAACCTGGCGGCGCAACTGCTGGCGATCAGCGGCGCGCAAGGGGATCGCATGACACGCGACGAGGCGTGGCGGCTCGTGTTCGTGGGACGCCACATCGAGCGCGTCATCACCATGGCGACGTTCCTGCGCACGGCCGCCGAACATGGCCAGATCGCGACGCCCGGCGGGTTCGATCTCCTGCTGCAACTCTTCGACAGCACGCTCACGTATCGTTCGCTGTACCCGGGGCGCTTCGAGGTGCCGCCGCTCATCGACCTGCTCGTGGTCGAGCCGACCAATCCGCGCGGCCTCTATGGCGTTTACAAGCGCCTGTGCGCGAAGCTCGTCGAAATCTCGCTCGCGGCGAACCGCGCGGGCCACGGCGATTTTCACCAGGCGACGCGTTTCGCGGCATCGCTGCGCGGGCTGGAAACGCTGTGCACGACGGACGCGCAGGCCCGGTACACGGAAGTCATCGCCGCCTGCGACGAACTCGCGGATCACGTGAGCGCCGCCGCCCACGAAATCAGCGCGCGCTACTTCAGCCACGCGAAGACGCAATCCCTGCAGGTGTCGTCGTGAAGATCGAAAAGACCGTGCTGTCGGTGTCGCACCGCACGACCTACCGCTACTCCACGTACGTGGAGACGGCGCAGCATCTCGCGACCACGCGGCCGCAGAACTGCGCGTGGCAGCGCGTGCTCTCGTACGAGGAAAGCATCGAGCCGACACCGTCGTATATCAATAGCCGCGTCGATGCCTTTGGCAACGAAGTGCTGTATTTCTCGCTGGAGTCGCCGCACCGGTCGCTTCAGATGATCAGCGAGGCGACCGTGGAACTGACGCCGCGCTGGGCGTCGCTCGATCCCGCCGCGACGCCCGCCTGGGATACGGTCGCCGCCGGCATGCGGTTCAGTGTGGGCGCGCCGTTTCTCCCGGAGTCGGAATTCTGCTTTGCGTCGCCGAACATCGGGCTCAGCCAGGATCTGCAGGACTACGGCCTCGAAAGCTTTCCGGAGGGCCGGCCTCTTGCCGAGGGCGCCATCGACCTGATGCACCGGATCCACGCCGACTTCAAGTACCGGCCGCTCTCGACCTCCTACGACACGCCCGCGCACCGCGCGTTCGACCTGCGCAGCGGCGTCTGCCAGGACTTCGCGCAGGTTATGATCGGCTGCATGCGGGCCATCGGGCTGCCCGCGCGCTACGTGAGCGGCTATCTGCGCAACGATCCCGCGCCGGGTCAGGAGAAGCTGATCGGCGCGGACGCATCGCACGCCTGGGTGTCGGTGTTCTGCCCGGGCAGCGGCTGGATCGACCTCGATCCGACCAACGACGTGCTCGCCGATCTCGGTCACGTGACGCTCGCCATCGGCCGCGATTACAGCGATGTCTCGCTGCTGCGGGGACTCATTCTCGGTGGCGGCTCGCATCGCGTGGATGTCGGCGTGACCGTGCTCGCGCTGGACGCTGAGAAAAAGTGACCGCGCACCGGGGCGCGGCGTCTCCGCAGACCGTCTCCTCGCCGCATCCGTGACGAAGCTCGCGATGTCGTCCATCAACTGATCGGCGAGCATTTGCTGCGCCTCGGGCGTCCGGGTCTATTTGCAGAGCGCATCTCGGCCGAAAAGAAAAGCGAGCCCAGCGCGATGATCCACGTCGATCTCCTGGAAGTCCTCCCCTCGCCGCGCTCCATCGGCTGAACGAAGCCTGGCGCGAGCCAGCGCTATGTCCAAACCAGCCACTCTGGTATGCCTGAAACGGCAATGTCCTTCCTGCAGCCCGCGACTAACATACGTCACATCGGCGTTCGCCAAGGCACGCATCCGGGCAGACAGTGCGAAAGAAATGAAAGCTCTGTGCGCGGGTTTGGTGTTCATCGGGATCGGCCGGATCACTAATCAACAAGTATGGAGACGACATCTCATGCAATCTTCGCAGTTGCCACGGATCGGCTTTGTCGGCCTCGGCGCTATGGGCTGGCCGATGGCCGCCTGCCTGTTGCGGGCCGGTTTTCCGCTTGTTCCCTATGACGTTCGCGCCGCCCATCGGGAGAAATTCGTCGAGACGGTAGGTGGAGGGCATGCCGGCTCGCTGGCCACGCTCGGCGCCTCCTGTGACATCGTGATCAATATTCTGCCGAACAGCGCGGTCGTGGAGAGCGTGCTGTTCGGCGACGACGGCATCGCGGAACACCTGCGCGAAGGCGCGCTCGTCATCGATATGACGTCGGGCGTGCCGCACGCAACGGTCGGCATGGCGGCGCGCCTCGCGAAACAGCGCGTGCACCTGTTCGACGCACCGGTCAGCGGCGGTGTGCCGCGTGCACGCAGCGGCGAGTTGACGATCATGGCCGGCGGCGAGCGCTCGCTGATCGACGACGCGATGCCGATTCTCGATGCGATGGGCTCCGTGATCCGCACCGGCCCGCTCGGCAGCGGTCATGCGATGAAGGCGCTGAACAATCTCGTGTCGGCGGGCGGCTTCCTGATCGGCGTCGAGGCGCTGCTGGTCGGCGCGAAGTTCGGCATCGATCCCGAGACGATGGTCGACATCCTCAATGTGTCGTCGGGCGTGAATAACAGCACGCAGAAGAAGTTCAAGCAATACGTGCTGACACGCGGCTTCGATTCGGGATTCTCGATCGAGCTGATGGTGAAGGATCTCGTGATCGCGCTCGAGATTGCGCGCCAGCAAGGGCTCAACGTTCCGTTCGCGTCGCTCTGCCGCGACCTTTGGGGTGGCGCTTCGGCGCTGCTGGGCCCGGGAACCGACCACACCGCCGTGACGCTGATGAGCGAGCGCCTTGGCGGCGCCGAGATTCGCAAGCACTGAAAGACGACACCACGGAGACACAGGATGAGCACAGAAACAGCGACGACCGGCCGGCTCGCCGCGCAGATCGTCGGCAGTTCGCTGGCGGAGATTCCCGCCGACGTCGTACACGAAGCGAAGCGTGCGCTGCTCAACATTACCGGTTGCGCGCTCGGCGGGAGTTTGCATCCCGCCATGGATATCGCGATCGATGCGCTCGGCCCGTATGCGGGGCCGCCGAGTGCTGCAGTAATCGGGCGGCGCGAACGCTTCGATCCGCTCTTTGCCTCGATGCTGAATGGCATCAGCTCGCATGTTCACGACTACGACGACACCACGCCGCGCAATTACATCCACAACAGCTCCCCGGTGGCGTCGGCATTGTTTGCTTACGCGAGCGAACGACGCGTGACAGGCCGCGACTTTCTGCATGCTTTCATCGTCGGCTTCGAAGTGGTGTCGCGGATCGGCAATGCAACTTATCCGGCGCATTACGATGCGGGCTGGCACAGCACCGGTTCGATCGGCGTGTTCGGTGCGGCCGTGGCGATCGGCCGGTTGCTCGGCCTGACGCAGCTACAGATGACGCATGCGATCGGTCTTGCCGCGACTCAGTCGGCGGGTCTGAGGGAAATGTTCGGCTCGATGGCGAAGTCGTTTCACCCGGGGCGCTCCGCTCAAAGCGGCTATATGGCGGCGCTGCTTGCGCAGAAGGGCTTCACGGCCGGGCTGCGCTCGCTCGAGGGACCACGCGGTTTCGCGGCGGTGCAAGCCGCCGCGTACGATCTCTCGAAGGTCGCCGATCGCTTTGGCGAAGACTTCGATCTCCGGGTGAACGCATACAAGCCGTTTCCCTGCGGCATCGTGATTCATCCAACGATAGACGCCTGCATCCAGATGCGTGATGAACACGACATCGACGCCGCGGACATCGTCGCCGTCAGGCTGCGCGTGGCGCCGCTCGTCAAGGATCTGTGCAACAAGCAGCACATCACGTGCGGCCTCGAAGGCAAGTTCTCGATCTATCACGCAGCGGCGATCGGCCTCGGAAGAGGCAAGGGCGGACTCGGTGAATTCACGGACGACGTCGTAACCGATCCTGTCCTCAAGCGCCTGCGCGAGATCACGGAGGCGACCGGTGACGAGCGTGTGAGCGAAGACAGCGTTCGCGTCGAGGTGCAGCTTGCCGACGGCCGCGTGCTGTCAAAAGATCTGGCGCAATCGCTCGGCAACCTCGCGCGGCCGCTTAGCGATGCCCAACTCGAACGAAAGTTCGCGGATCAGGCCGACGTCATCCCACGCGGCAGCGTCGATCGCCTGATGTCGTGCTGCTGGAACGTGGAGAGGCTCGCCGACATGAACGAGCTGATCCGGCTGACCGTGCCGCCGCCTGCGTAGCAGGCTTCGTTGCCACCGAAGCGAACATGGCGGCAAGGCGAATCAGCAGCACACCAATAAAACACAAGGAGACAACCGATGACCCCCGCACAGTCCGGAGTCGGGCAGCGCCTGGATGCGCTTGCCATCGGCCCGTTCCACCGGCGCCTGCTTGCATTGATCGGTGCCGGTATGTTCTTCGATGCCTTCGACAACTACCTAGCCGGCGGCGTGCTCGGCGCCCTGGTGCACGAAGGCATCTCCGATATCCATCTGAACGCGCTCTTCATCTCGATGAGCTTCGCCGGCCTGACGATAGGGGCCTGGATGGCGGGCGTCCTCGGCGATCGCTTCGGGCGGCGCTTTTCCTATCAATTCAATCTGGCGGTCTTCGGCCTCGCTTCGATTGCCGCAGCGTTGGCACCGTCGATGAACTGGCTGATCTTTTTTCGCTTCGTGATGGGCATCGGACTGGGCGCCGAGATCGTCGTTGGCTACAGCACGCTCAGCGAATTCGTGCCGGCCCGTTCACGCGGACGCTACGCGGCGATCCTCAATCTGATCACGAACTCGTCGTTGTTTTTGTCGTCGGCCGCGAGCTATATCCTGATCCCGTACGCGGGCTGGCGATGGATGTTCGTCATTCCCGGCGCAGGCGCGCTGGTGGTTTGGTATCTGCGCAAGGCAATGCCGGAATCGCCGCGCTGGCTTGCTTCAGTCGGACGGCATGACGAAGCGGATGGCGTCACGCGTGCGATCGAAGCAGAGAGCGTGCAGGTACAGGACCCTGCGCGCGTGCCAGCGCTGCCGGAAGATCGCGGGCAGCTTCGGGAACTGTTCGCACCGGGGCAGTTGAGCCGCACGCTCGTTGGCATCACCGTGATCTGCATGTCGTTCTCGGTGATGTATGCGTTCGTCTCATGGGTGCCAACGTTCCTCATCAAGCAGGGCTTTGGCGTGTCGCATTCGCTGCTGCTGACATCGGCGATGTTCGCCGGCGGTCCCGCGGGTTCGTTGATCAGCTTTGCGATAGCCGACCGGCTCGGACGCAAGTGGGGACTCGTGCTGTTCTCCGTGATCGGCGCGGCGATTGGCATGATGTATCCGTTCGTCACGAACGGCTTCGCCATCGCAGCGGTCGGCTTCGGCGTCACCACTTGCATCTACGTGACGTCGGCGCTGGGCGTTGCGTGCTATGTCACCGAACTGTTCCCGACTCGTCTGCGCCTGCGTGGCGTCGGACTGTGCAATTCGCTCGGCAGGCTCGCCAACGTGGGCGTGCCTTATCTGGTCGTCGCGGTGTATTCGATGGCGGGGCTGCTCGGTGTCGTGACGTTGATGGCGCTTCTGTTCATGTTCCTCGTCGCCGTGCTGGTGTTCTTCGGTATCGAGACGCGGATGCGATCGCTCGAAGAAGTACACGCCGACAAGCTGGACACCGTGGCCGGACTTCATGACGCGGCCCCGCAATACCGGCGCACGTGAAGCGCGTCCGAGGTGCGGCGGCAACCCTGCATGCCGCTGCATTGATTGCGCTAGAGACCGGCCGGCGCCCAGCATCCTTCGTCGACCAGCCGGTCGATCTGCTTGCGGATCATGCGCATCAGAAGGCGCGCTTCGCGCGTGACAGGATGTTTGGTCGACGTTGCGACCACGAGCGAACGGGTCATCGTCGGCTGCACGATGCGCCAGCAGCGGATCTTGCCGCTCGTGACCTGTGCATGCACGCACGAATACGACAGTATCGTGTAGCCGACACCGGCTTCGACGAGACTGAGCGTGGACGGCATCGCGTTGATTTCGAGCTGTACGGTGGGTGATGCACCCGCTTTCGAGAGCACCTGATCGAACAGCACGCGCAGCCCGTGGGGCAACGTCGGAAGGATCATCGGAATTCCGGCGAGCCGCGCCGCCTGCACCGGTCCGTCGCCGACGTTGGCCGGGTCATTCGCCGGACCGAGCAGGAAGATCTCGTCGGTCACGAGCGGATCAGTGGCCAGCGTGCGCAGACGCGGCGCGTTATAAAGAATCGCGACATCGACTTGCCCAGACAGCAGCCACTCGAGCATGTAGCCGCTAAACCCTTCGACGATGCCTAACGCACTGTTCGGCAGTTCACGGCTGAACTGCCTGACAAGCGGTGCGGTGAGCACGGCACCCACCGAAGGCGGCAGGCCGACCACCACGCGTTCTGCCGGCGCGACGCTCAAGGCATTGATCTCGAACTCCGCATGCCCGACCGCGTCGAGCACCACGCGGGCATGTTGTTCAAGCAGCTTGCCCGCCCTGCTCAGCACGACCCCGCGGCCGGTGCGATGAAAGAGCGGGGTGCCGAATTCATCTTCGAGCGACTTGATCGCACGGCTCAGCACCGGCTGACCGACAGACATTGAAATCGCAGCGCGGGACAGCGTGCCGGCCTCGACGATCTTCAGGAAGTACTGCAATTGCCGGATTTCCATGCTTGCGATCCACGAAGGAGGTGACATGCAGCGCAGCCCTGCATGGGGGCGTCGTGGTCATCGTAACTGAAATAGCAAAGCAGCCAAATCTCACCATCCAACCTGCTTGACGGATTGTATGACAGGAATATAATCAGTTAGAAGGCGCGCGACGACGCACCACGAGCATTCAAACCGGAGACAGGTCGACATGGTTTCTGAATCGGGCATTGGCTTACGACTGGACAGGCTACCGCTGTCCGGATTTCACTGGCGTCTGCTGGGGCTGATCGCGGCCGGCATGTTCTTCGATTCGTTCGACATTTACATCGCGGGCACGGTACTTGCCGCGCTCGTTCAGAAGGGCGAATCCACGCTGCAACTCAATGCGGCCTTCGTATCGGCGACCTTCATCGGCATGATGGCGGGCGCGTGGCTCTCCGGTGTGCTGGGTGACCGCTTCGGGCGCCGCTTCTCGTATCAGTTCAATCTCGGCATCTACGGCTTTGCATCGATCGCGGCGGCACTGGCGCCTTCCATCTACTGGCTGATCTTCTTCCGGTTGGTGATGGGCGTCGGCATGGGCGCGGAAATCGTGGTCGGTTACGGCACGCTGAGCGAATTCATTCCGGCCGCGTGGCGCGGCCGGTTCGGCACGATCCTGAATCTCATCATCAATACGTCGCTGTTTCTCGCGGCATTTCTTGGCTGGCTGATCGTGCCGCGCTACGGCTGGCGCTGGATGTTCGTGATCGCGGGCGCCGGTGCGCTGGTCGTCTGGTTCCTGCGCAAATCGATGCCGGAATCGCCGCGCTGGCTTGCGTCCCGCTCGCGGACCGAGGAGGCGGACCAGATCGTGTCGCGCATCGAAGTGGCGTGCGGCGTCGTGCCGCACGCTGCAGCAGGCGGCACGGCGCAGCGCGATCTCGCGACACCTGTCGAGGCACCAGCGCGTCTGAGCGATCTGTTTTCGCGCCGTCTGCTGACACGCACCATCACCGGTATTACGGTGCTCGTCGCGCTCTTTACCGTTAATTACGCGTTCGTCAGCTGGATTCCGACCTTCCTCGTGAAGCAGGGGCACAGCATGTCGAATTCTCTCGGACTGACCACGCTGATGTTCGCCGGCGGCCCGCTGGGATCGCTGATCGCATTTGCCCTGGCCGAACGCATGGGGCGCAAGTGGGGCATCGTGGCGTTCTCGTTGATCGGTATGGTGTTTGGCATTGCGTATCCGTTTGCCCGATCGGAGGCCGCCATCATCGCGTCGGGCTTTGCCATTACCTGCTGCATCTATGTGCTGTCGTCGTTCAGCGTGGCGAGCTATGTGCCGGAACTCTTTCCGACCGCGTTGAGAATGCGCGGTGCAGGCCTGTGCAACACCATCGGGCGCGGCGTGAACATTCTTGTGCCGTATGCAGTAGCGGCCGCGTTCGGCGGTTTCGGTATAGCGGGCGTGGTGACGCTGATTGTCGGCACCTTGTTGCTGCAGGCGTTGATCGTTGGCGTGCTCGGAGTGGAAACGAAGAACCGCTCGCTTGAAGAGATCGCCGCGCAGGCCGCGAGCGTCGAAGGCGGCGGCATTGAAGCGCGAACAGCTACAGCGGGTCGATAAGAAGTTGAGTCCATCTGCCGACGCAAACCGAATCAATCAGGAAAACAGGAACATCGAGACATGTCTTCGCCGATAGAGAACTACCGTATCTTCGCCGTCAAATATGCATTCCACGACCGTCGCGCGCCCGAGAACTTTCTCGGCGGCGACGCGCACGACGTATCGATGCCTCTCGACTACTTCGTCTGGGCGGTGGTCGGCGAGTCGCGCGCATTCATCGTAGACACGGGGTTCGACGCCGAAATGGCCGGCAAGCGTGGGCGCACGATCACGCATTCCGTCGAGGACGGTCTGAAGAAAATCGGCATTCGCGCCGACGCGGTGGAGGACGTGATCATCACGCACATGCACTACGACCATGCGGGCAACCGTTCGCTTTTTCCTCGCGCGCGATATCACATACAGGATCGCGAAATGGCCTATTGCACCGGGCGCTGCATGTGTCACGGCAGTCTGAGCCATCCCTTCGAGGCCGAAGACGTGAAGTCGATGGTCGGTCGTGTATTCGATCGCCGCGTTCAGTTTCACGACGGCGCATCGTCGCTGACGCCGGGCTTAAGCGTGCATTGGGTCGGCGGTCATACGAACGGCCTGCAGGTCGTGCGCGTGCATACGGCGCGCGGCTGGGTGGTGCTCGCGTCGGACGCGTCGCATTTCTACGCGAACATGCAGCAGAGCCGTCCGTTTCCTGGCGTCTACAACGTCGGCGACATGCTCGAGGGGTACGCTGCTGCGCACCGGCTCGCGGATTCGGCGGAACATGTGATTCCCGGCCACGACCCCGATGTGCTGAAGCGCTACGCGCCGCACGATCGCGAAACGGAAGGATGGATCGCGCGCCTCGACGTGGTGCCGCGCTAACCGCCATGCACATGACGATGAAAGGAAAATCCGCGCTGATCACCGGTTCGTCGAACGGCCTTGGTCTCGCGATGGCGCAGGGGCTTGCGCGGGCGGGTTGCAATATCGTGCTGCACGGCCTGGAACGGCCGGCGGCCATGGAGCGCACAGTCAGCGAGCTGAAGGAGCAGGGCGTCGTGGCGGTCTATCTGCAGGCGGATCTGCGCAGCACGCACGCGGTCGATACGCTTCTGAACGCCGCGCGTGAACAGATGGGATCGATCGACGTGCTGGTGAACAACGCGGTGGTCAGGCATTTTGCGAGCATCGATACCTTTCCGGAGCAGCGTTGGAACGAGGCGCTGTCCGTCAATCTGAGTGCGGCGTTTCGTGCGATCCAGCTTGCATTGCCCGACATGCGCTCGCGCCGATGGGGCCGGATCTTCAACATGACGTCCGTGTATGGATCGCGCGCGGTCGCAAATCGCGTCGACTACGTGACAACCAAGACGGCGCTGCTCGGTTTGACGCGCGCAGTTGCAATCGAAACGGTCAATCAGGGCATCACGTGCAACGCGATCTGTCCTGGTTCGGTGCTGACGCCGAATATCGACGGCCGCATCGGCGAACTGATGGATACGCGCGGACTCAATCGCGACGATGCCGTGCGCGAGTTTCTCCGCGGCAAGCAACCCACCGGCGAGCTTGTCGAAGCTGCGCATGTGGCCGACTTGCTCGTGTTTCTGTGCAGCGCCTCGGCGAACCAGATCACCGGCGCGACGATGCCGATCGAGGGAGGCTGGCTTGCGAGCTGAACGCGAACCACAGACAGCGGACATGCCGGTGGGGAAAGCCCCGGCGCTCACCCGGCAGCTTGCTGAATTCATCGCGCGTACACGCTGGGACGACATTCCGCCCGCGGTGCGCCACGAAGCCAAGCGCGCGCTCGTGAACTATTTTGCGGTGGCGCTGGCGGGATGCGCCGATCCGGCGGTCGAAAAGGCCACAGCGGTATACGGGCGCTTCCGTTCCGCGGAGGAAGCCAGTCTCATTGGCCGTCCCGAACGCACCGATATCCTGAACGCCGCGGCACTCAATGCGATGAGCGCGAACGTCTACGATTTCGACGACACGCATTTGCCGACCATCATCCATCCGACGGCGCCTGTCGCCGCCGCGCTGTTCGCGCTGGCACAGTCCGCGCCACTCAGCGGCGAGCAGTTGCTGCTCGCATTCGTGCTCGGCGTCGAAGTGGAGTGCCGGCTCGGCAACGCCGTCTCGCCAGGCCATTACCAGCGCGGCTGGCACATCACGTCGACGTGCGGCGTGTTCGGCGCGGCTGCGGGCGCCGCGCGGGCGATGCTACTGGATGCGCAGCATATTGCCTGGGCGTTCGGCAACGCGTCCGCGCAGGCGTCGGGGCTGGTCGAGACCCTGGGCAGCATGTCGAAAAGCATTAGCGTGGGCAATGCGGCACGCAACGGATTGCTCTCCGCGTTGCTGGCGGCGGAAGGGTTTTCGGGCCCCGGGCAGCCCCTCGAAGGCGAGCGCGGCTTCCTGCGGGTGACCGCAGAACGACCCGATTTCAGCGCGATCAGCGAAGGCCTCGGCCGCGACTGGGCGTTGCTGTCGAACACATACAAGCCCTATCCGTGCGGCGTCGTGCTCAACCCGGTGATCGAAGCGTGTCTGGATCTCGCACGTGGCGCGCAGCTCTCGCTTGCCGACATCGAGCGTATCGAACTGGTCGGTCATCCATTGCTGCGCGAGCGAACCGACCGCCCGGGCATCCGGTCGGGGCGTGAATCGCAGGTGAGCGCGCAGCATGCGGTCGCCGTCGCGCTCGCGAAGGGCAAGGCGGGTCTTGCGGAATTCAGCGATGCGAGCGTGATGGACCCGGCGCTACGCGCGTTCGGCAGTCGCGTCGTGTTCATCGACGATCCGCGTTTCCCTGTCGAGTCGGCCCAGGTCATCGTCACGTTGCGCTCGGGCGGCACCGTCTCGCGCAAGGTGGACGCCGCGCGCGGCAGCCTCGAGGCACCGCTTGCGGATGCCGAACTCGAGGCGAAGCTGCGGGAGCTCACCGCCTATGGCGGCTCGGGCGTGGCGGCCCAACCGTTGATCGACGCGCTTTGGGCGCTCGACAGTGCAGGTGATGCAGCCGCGCCGATGCGGCTTGCGCGCGCCTGTGGCGCTTAGGGCATTGATTCGTGCCCGGCAGAGCGAATGCTTTTTATTGACGAGGAAAGGTCATGGCGGAAAGGAAACTGATCGGTTTTATCGGCGTCGGTGTCATGGGGCGGCCGATCGCCCGTCGTCTCATCGAGGCAGGTCACACGCTGGTTGTCTTCGATCGCGACGATCAGGCGATGGCGGAGCTTGCGGCGATCGGCGCGCGCGTGGCGAAGAGCGTTCGTGAAGTCGCCGACACGGCGACGATCGTCTTCACGAGCCTTCCTACGCCGGCAATCTTCAAGGAGGTTGCGCTGGGCGCAGACGGTATCGTTCACGGAGAAACGGTAAAGGTGCTGGTCGATCTCTCGACAGTCGGCTCGCGCGCTGAGCAGGAAGTCGCGGCAGGCCTGCTGGCGAAAGGCATCGAAACCGTGGATGCGCCTGTCAGCGGAGGGGCGGCCGGCGCGCAAAAGGGAACGCTCGCGGTGATGGCGGCGGGCACGCCGGCGGCGCTCGACCAGGTGCGTGAACTGTTCGATGTGTTCGGCAAGGTCTTCGTGGTGGGCGAAAAGGCGGGGCAAGCCCAACTCCTCAAGCTCCTGAACAATATGCTGTCGTCCACGGCCTTCGCGATCACCTCGGAGGCGTATGTGGCCGCGCTAAAGGGCGGTATCGACCCCGAAGTCATGATGGCGGTGATCAACGCCGGCAGCGGCAAGAACGGCGCGACGCTCGACAAGTTTCCAAAGCAGGTGTTGCCGCGCACGTTCGATTTCGGCTTTCCGATCAGCAGCGTCTGCAAGGACATTGGCCTTGCCGTCGACGAGTGTCAGGCGCTCGGTGTGCCAATGTGGGTCGGTAACACCGTGCGGCAGATCTGGAACATCGCGGCAATGCAAGACGGCAAGGCGCGCGACATGACCGAACTGGTCAGATACGTGGAAAGCTGGTCGGAAGGAAAGGGACTGACGGATTGAACCCCGCGTGTTCATGCAGCGGCTTACCGATTCACTTAACGGGATTGAAAACATGATCGTCGAAATGCGGATTTATCACTGCGCACCAGGCCGGCTGCCGGCGCTGCAAGAGCGTTTTACGAATACGACGCTGGGTTTTTTCGAAAAATACGGCATCGAGCAAATCGGTTTCTGGACGACGCTGATCGGGCCGAGCAATCACGCGCTGACGTACCTGTTGAAGTGGGAAAGCCTCGCTGAACGCGAAGCCAAATGGAATGCCTTTCAGGCGGATCAGGAGTGGATCGCGAAGCGTGCGGCAAGCGAGGCGGAAAAGGCTATCGTCGAGCGCATCGAAAACCATTTCCTCACACCGACCGCGTTTTCGAAGCTGCGCTAGAAGCATCCGCGCCGCCTTCAACTCGCATGCGATCCACTTGATTCACGAAGGTAAGTGAGATGAAAGCACCACAACGAATTGGTTTTATCGGGCTCGGAATGATGGGCGCGCCAATGGCGCAATGTCTGTCCAATGGCGGCTTCGAGCTGTTCATCGCAGATGTCGACGAAGCGCGCACGGCGGCGCTCAGGACACAGCTCGGGGCAGCGGCACTCAGCCCGGCAAACGCATCGTCGCTCGACGCGCTGATCACCATGCTGCCGAATTCGGACGTCGTCGAAACCGTGCTGCTTGGCGGCGGTGACGAGGCCTGGAGCCGTCTGCTGTCAAAAGGCGCGGTGATCATCGACATGAGTTCGTCGGAGCCCGAACGGTCACGCAAGCTCGGCGCGACGCTCGCGGAACACGGGCTGGCGTATCTGGACGCGCCGGTGTCGGGCGGCGTGAAGAAGGCGAAGGAGGGCACGCTCGCGATCCTTGCAGGCGGCGATGCGGCGGTGCTGGAACGCTGCAGGCCACTTCTCGAAGCGATGGGCAAGAGCGTCCTGCACATCGGCACCGCCGGTGCCGGGCACGCGGCAAAGGCGCTGAACAACTACGTGTCGGCAGCGGGATTGATCGCCACGGTCGAGGCGCTGCATATTGCCGAACGCTTCGGCATCGATCCGGAAGCCATGACCGACGTGCTGAACGCGTCGACAGGCCGCAGCAACACGTCGGAAAACAAGGTGAAGCAGTTCATGCTGAGCGGCTCGTTTGCTTCGGGTTTTGCCCTGCATCTGATGAACAAGGATCTGAAGATCGCTCGTGCGCTCTCGGAAACGGTGGGCTATCCGATGAAGCTCGGCGCTACCTGCACCGCGCTATGGGATGAGGTTTCGCAACGCTCTACGCCGGCCACCGATCACACGGAGATGTACCGGCTGCTGGCGAAAGAGTAAGCACGCTTGAATCAACTCTGGATGGAGTCTGCGATGTCTCGTGCAGGACAGTTTTATATCGATGGACAATGGGTCGACCCGTCGTCGTCGTCGGCATGGTTCGATCTGATCGATCCGTCTACTGAAGCGAAAGTCGGGCAACTGGCGATAGGTAACGCGGCGGATGTCGATCGCGCCGTTTCCGCGGCGCGGCGTGCGTTCCCGAAGAACGCACAGACCAGCGTCGCCGATCGCATTGCGATGTTGCAGCGGATTCTGCAGATCTACGAACGCCGCTATGACGAATTCGCCGAGGCGATGCGCATCGAAATGGGTGCGCCGATCACGTTTGCACGCAACGGGCAGGCGGCGCGCGGACCCGCGCATCTGAATGCACTGATCGGCGTGCTCGAGAACTTCGCGTTTGAAGAGCAACGCGGCAGCACGCGTCTGCGAATGGAGCCGGTCGGCGTATGCGGGCTCATCACGCCGTGGAACTGGCCGGTGAACCAGATCGTCGTCAAGATTGCACCGGCGCTTGCGGCGGGCTGCACGATGGTGCTGAAGCCGAGCGAGTTCTCGGCGCTCAGCGCGCTCCTGTTCGCCGAAGTGCTCGACGAGGCTGGCGTTCCGGCGGGCGTTTTCAACCTCGTGAACGGCGACGGCCCCGGCGTGGGCGCTGCGATCGCCGCGCATCCGGATATCGATATGGTCTCGTTCACCGGCTCGACGCGCGCCGGCATTCTGGTCGCGAAGACGGCTGCGGATACGGTCAAGCGCGTGGCGCAGGAACTCGGCGGCAAGTCGGCAAACATCCTGCTCGACGATGTGAACCTGGACGAAGCCGTCGCGCGCGGTGTCACGGCGTGTTTTACCAACTCCGGACAGTCGTGTTCGATTCCGACGCGCATGCTGGTGCCCCGTCATCTGATGAACGATGCCGCGCAGATCGCGAAGCGGGCCGCACAGGCGTACCGTGTCGGCGCGACCGACAAGGTCACGACGCAGCTTGGCCCGCTCGTCAACCGCAATCAGTTCGAGCGCGTGCAGACGCTGATTCAGACAGGCATCGATGAAGGCGCACGGCTCGTTACCGGCGGCACCGGCCGGCCGGAAGGCCTGGCCAAAGGCTGGTTCGTCAAGCCGACGATCTTCGCCGACGTTACCCCGGACATGACTATCGCACGTGAAGAGATCTTCGGGCCCGTGCTTTCGATGATGCCTTACGACACCGAAGCAGAAGCGATCGAGATCGCCAACGGCACCGACTACGGCCTCGCCGCGTACGTTCAGTCCAGCGACATTGAGCGCGCCCGCAAGGTGGGGCGCGAACTGCGCGCGGGCGGCGTGCACCTGAACTACCCCGTGGTCGATTTCAACGCGCCGTTCGGCGGCTACAAACGTTCAGGCAACGGGCGCGAATGGGGCGAAGCGGGGCTGCGCGAATACCTCGAAATCAAGTCGATGGTGGGCTACGGCACGGACTGACGCATCCCGTGTCGCGGTCTAAAAAATTTTGCTCGAATGGATTGTAGGACAATCGGTCACGAAGACGAATATTCAGATTTGCATCACGAACTGCAGAGGAAACAGACGATGGAAGACAACAACCGTTTTGAACAAGGCTTCGCGAACCGCAAGGAAGTGCTGGGCGCGGGGCACGTCGAAAAGTCGTGGGCCAACGCCGACGACTTCAACCGGCCCATGCAGAAGCTTGTCACCGAGTATTGCTGGGGTGACATCTGGGGCGACCAGACATTGCCATTCAGGACGCGAAGCATGTTGAACATCGGCATGCTCACCGCGATGAGCCAGCACCACGAATTGTCGGTGCATGTGAAGGGCGCGCTGAAGAATGGCGTCACGAAGGATGAGATCCGCGCAGTGCTGCTGCAGGCCGCGGTGTATTGCGGTATGCCGCTCGCTCTTGCGGCGTTTCGTGTGGCGACGGAAGCGATCAAGGCGTACGAGGCTGAAGCGATCAAGTAAAGAGGCGACGCCCATGCCCGGACCGTTTCGCAGCATGCCGCGGACCGGAAAGCGACAGCACGCATCCGCGAGTGATGCGGCATAACGATATTGGAGACATGCATGAAAGCGCTGACAGCAGACAACGTCGCCCGGGACGGGAGCGAGAGTGCAGTCGATGCGAAGAGGCGTAACGCGATCAAGGGCGCGTTCTTCTCCGAGTTCATCGACATGTTCGACATCTATCTGCCGGTGGTGGTCCTTTCGCCGGTGCTCTTCTTCTTCCAGCCGCCGCATCTTTCTGGCGGCATGGAGGCGATTCTTGCCTCGCTTGTGTTTATCACCACGCTGCTCGGCCGGCCGATCGGCGCCCTGATGTTCGGCATGGTGGCCGATCGCATCGGCCGGCGCAAGGCGTCGATCTATTCGGTGTCGGGCTTTGGCGTCGTCACGCTCTTGATTGCGCTTCTGCCCGGGTATGAAAGCATCGGCATCGTGTCGTACTGGCTGCTGGTACTGCTGCGTTTCGTCGACGGCATCTTCCTCGGCGGAGGCTATACCGGCGCCATGCCGCTTGCGATCGAGTATTCGAAGAAGGAGCAGCGCGGTTTTGTCGGCGGGCTGATCATCGCCGGGTTTCCGGCCGCGTATGTGACGATCAATCTGGTTGCGATGCTGATGTTCGTGCTCTTTCCGCTCAACGGTGTGAATTCGCCTTACGCGCAGTGGGGCTGGCGGGTTCCATTCGTTATCGGCGCGTTGCTGGCAGGCGTGCTCGCGCTGTACTACGTGCACAAGGTCGCGGAATCAGAAATCTGGGAGAGTGAAACCGGAGAGAGCAGCGAGAAGAGCGAAAAGCTGCCGCTGTCGGACCTGATTCGCGGCAAGAGCGGCCGCAACCTGATCCAGGTGCTGCTGATGATGAGCGGCTTCTGGCTCACGCAGAACATCATCACGATTTTCCTTCCCACCGGCTTGCTGGTTCACACGCTGCATCTGAGCGGCTTCCAGATGACCTCGACGCTGCTGCTGTCGTATTTCGTCCTGTTCTTCAGCTATATCGGCGCCGGCATGCTGGGGCAGAAGATCGGCCGCCGCCGCTTCTTCGTGATCGTCGGGCCGCTGATCGCTACCGTCGGCGCCGCGCTGCTGTATGTGCTGTCGAACGTCGACGGCCTGTCGCTTGCGACGATCATGCTGCTCGTCTGCGTACTCGCGGTGCTCGTGACCTCGCCGTGGGGCGTGATCGTCACGTACATCAACGAGCGTTTCGTGACCGATGTGCGCGCAACCGGCTTCGGCGTCGGCTTCAGTCTGTCCGTGATCATCCCCTCGTTCTACGCGTTCTATATGAACTGGCTCGGTGCGTTCATGCCGCTGCGGATGACGCCCGTGGTGCTGCTGTGTATCGGCGGCGTGATCGGCATGATCGGCGCGTGGATGGGACCGGAGACAAAGGACGTCGATTTCTGAAACCAGTACTCAGCCTCCAATACTCAGGCAGGAAACCATGAACAAGGAACGAATCGGATTTATCGGGCTCGGCAACATGGGCGGGCGCATGACGCGCCGCATGGTCGAAGCGGGAATAGACGTGCTCGGCTACGACCCGCTGCCCGCGCGTGCCGAAGCCGCCGGCGCGCGGGTGGCTGAATCGGTGCGCGAGGTGGTCGTCCATGCAGACATCGTGCTGCTGTCGTTGCCGGACAGTCGTGTCGTGGAAGCGGTGGCGGAAGGTGATGACGGCATTCTCGCGCACTGTCGTGCGGGTCAGACGGTGATCGACCTGAGTACTGCCGCGGCGAGTTCGACGATCCGGCTGAACGAGCGGTTCAGTCAACGCGGCGTGCAGTATATCGACGCCGGCATTTCCGGCGGCGCCGCGGCAGCGGAGAAGGGCGCACTGACCTTGATGGTAGGCGGCGACGCTGCCGCGATCGAAAGCGTGCAATGGGTCTTCAAGCCGATTGCTGCGAAAGTGCAGCGCATGGGTGAGAGCGGCGCGGGACACACCACCAAGCTGCTGAACAATTTTCTCAACGCAGTGAGCCTTGCGGCCACCGCTGAAGTGATGGTCGCGGGCAAGAAGGCCGGGCTCGATCTGCATCGGCTGCTCGACGTGCTCAACAGCAGCAGCGGTGTCAATTTCGCGACGCAGAACCGTTTTCCGAAGATCGTCGATGGTGACTATCTGGAGGGCGGACTCACCGCAAAGCTGATGACGAAGGATGTGGTGCTGTATATCGACCGCATTCGCGAGCTCGGCGTGTCGTCGCTCAATGCGTCGGGACCGCTGGCGAGTTTCGGTCTCGCGACGGCGCTCGGCTACGGCGACCAGATCAGCAACCGCGTCGTCGATGCGATCGGCGACGTGTCCGGCGGTGTGCGGCTCAAGGATCAGGCTTGATCAACCAGGAGGCAGGCAATGAAAGTATTTCACGGCAGGGCGAACGGCACGGTTTCCGAGCAACGCTCGGATACGTTCAGCGGTGTGGTGTGGGCCGATCCGATCATGCCGACGACCGACAAGGTGACCGTCGCGAACGTGTTCTTCTCGCCGGGCGCGCGCACCTACTGGCACGCGCATGAGCAGGGGCAGATCCTTCAGGTGACGTCGGGATGCGGCTGGATCTGCGTGGACGGCGGCGAGCCGCAAATGATCCGCCAGGGGGACGTGGTGTGGATCGGTGCGAACGAGCGGCACTGGCATGGCGCGGGATCGGATACGTACATGGTCCATACCGCGACATCGCTCGGCAAGACGATGTGGTCCGAAGAGGTTGCCGAGGAGGTGTATCGACGTGCGTCGCGCTGAGCGCCGGCTCGCGTTCGGTCTGTCAATGGCGGTTGCGGACCTACCGGTGCGCTGCTGCCCTGTCGTCGCGCGCGACGTCGCGCAGCAGGAGCAAAAGACGATGAGTCTTACGGAAAAGGAGCAGGCAATCAAGGATGCCTTCGTTCACGTTCACCACACGTGGGACGCGCAATGGGAGAGCATCCTGCGCCTCGACGCGGATTTTCTCGAAGCATATCTGCAGTTCTCGGCGGTGCCGTGGAAGAAGAATCATCTGTCGCCGAAGGTCAAGGCGTTCGTTTCGATCACCGCGTGCGCCGCTGCGACGCATCTGTATGCGCCCGGGATCGCGCAGCATCTGCGCGCGGCGATCCTTTTCGGGGCGACGCGTGAAGAGTTGATGGAGGTGCTGGAACTGGCGAGCACGGTCGGCATTCACGCATCGAATGTCGGCGTGCCGGTGCTGCTCGAAGTGCTCGAGGAAGAAGGACTGCGCAAGGGCCCCCAGCCGCTCGACGAAAGACGCGAGGCGCTGAAGAAGAGCTTCATCGAGAATCGCGGCTACTGGCATGCCTCGTGGGAAGGGCTGCTGGAACTCGATCCGGAACTGTTCGATGCATACGTGGCGTTTTCATCGGTACCGTGGAAGACGGGCGTGCTCGAGCCGAAAATCAAGGAACTGATGTATTGCGCCTTCGACGCCGCGGCCACACATCTGTACGTGCCCGGTTTGAAGCTGCATATGCGCAATGCGATCCGCTATGGCGCGACGGCGGAAGAAATCATGGAAGTGCTGGAGATTGTCAGCATGATCGGCATTCACGGTGCCGCCGTCGCGGCGCCGATGCTGGAGAAGGCGCTCGCGGAAGCGCCGGCGGCGCGCTCAGGTTAAGGGAAGACACCATACACGGGTCGCCTGTAAAGCCGCACGGACGACGCACCAGGCCTCTGTTCGAGTCGTGACATCTAGTATCATAGGGGGCAGGATTGTCAGACGGGAATACAATAATGGCAGAGAATATGGGTTTGGTCCGGCCGGAGACCTTGCGCCACCAGGTCGAGCACGTGCTTCGCCAGGCGATCATGTCTGGGCGCTTCGCGCCGGGCGCGCGGCTGATCGAACGCGAGCTGTGCGAGACGCTGGGTGTGAGCCGCACGTCGGTGCGTGAAGCGCTTCGCAGACTCGAGGCGGAGCGTCTCGTATGCAGCGTGCCGCACAAGGGGCCGATGGTCGCGGTCATCTCGAAGCAGGAGGCCTCCGAACTCTACGCGATTCGTGGCCTGCTGGAAGGCTTCGCGGCGGGCGAATTCGCGCGCATCGCCGACGATGGCGCTATCGCCCGCTTCGGCGAAGCGGCCAAGGCATTGCGGGCCCAGGCGCTTGCCGGCGATCAAAGCGGCGTGCTCAAGGCCAAGACCGATCTCTATGACATCCTGCTCGACAATTGCGGCAACACGCTGGTCAAGGACATCCTGACGAGCCTGTATTCGCGGGTCAACCTGCTGCGGGCGACCTCACTGATGCATCCCGACCGGCTGCCGTCGAGCCTGCGCGAAATCGACAAGCTGTACAAGGCCCTCAAGGCGCGCGATGCACAGGCTGCGGAAGCGGCTGCGCGGCTGCATGTCGCCAACGCTGAAAAGGCGGCGCTGCGGATGCTGGACAATACAAAAGAAGCGGACGAGTAAAAGCCGCGCGTTTCCCCAGAACATCGCGGTGGGGCGGCTCAGCAGCCACCCAACGGGCAAATTGCGAGCGGGTACGAGTGTTGCGTGACAAACGTGGTTGGACCGGGCCGCGGCGGGTGCGCTCCGGAATCGATTGAACGTAACCCTCACGGAAACGCAGGAGACGACATGCCCAAAAGCAAATCACGAGATGCATGCGAACTTGGAATCGCTTTTATCGATGCGCAACTATTGACCCTCTATACCCACGCGAGTTTGCTGGCCGACTGGATCGAGAAAGGCGAAAAGACGCCAGACCCGAGCGCGGCACAACGCCTGTTCACTGTGAAGCGTGCTCATCCGGAACGTCACGCGCACAGCGAAGACGGCACGCCGACGAAGAGCGCTCCGCCAGCCCTCTCGCTTTCGTGGCCGGAATTCGGCGACGCCTCGCAGCGCATGGCCTTCGCGTTGCGCGTCCCGAATACCAACGCGATTATCGCGGTGGCCGACTTCTTTGAAGTTCATCAGATGTCGAGTTCGAGAACGCCTGAGGTGCAGTTTCTGATGCGTCTGCGCGACGCCGCTTTGAACGACAATACGTTCCGGATCAGCACCGATGAATACCTGCCGCATGCCGCGTATGGTGGCCTGATCGTCGATGAGAAGCTCAACGGCACGCTGCTGCTCGGCGATGGAGTCAAGCCCGGCTTCATGGAACTGGGCGATACGGTCGGCTTGCTGCGCTATCTGGCGAATCTCCTGAGGAGCATGCAGACAGTAATCAGCGCCGGCGACGCCGGCTGAATCAGGCAAGTCGAACCGGCGATCCTCTTCCGGTCAATGGTATCCGGCGTGCCATTCGCGCAGGCAGCGATCGTCGAGACTGAAAATCCCAGGCGAGGCCGCTTTGCGAGATGCTGGAGTCTTCACGTATCGAACCCATACAGTTTCGCAGCATTGTCCGAGAGGACCATCCGACGCGCGGATTGATCGGACGCCCAGAGCGAGAGAAGCTCGAGCATGTCCCGGTCGTCGGGCACGGGCTTGCGATTCGGATGCGGCCAGTTGCTCGCCCACAGGCAACGCTCGGGGTTCGCCGCTACGAGTGCACGGGCAAGCATGCTGACATCGTCATAGTTCGGTGGTCCGATCCGCGACGTTTCGTAGGGCGCGGAAACCTTCACCCATGTGCGTCCCGCATCAAGGAGGCGGAGCAGACTTTGAAAGCCGGGATGGTCCGTCCCGACAGGCTCCAGAAACTTGCCGATATGATCGATGGTCAGCAGGCAGGGCAGCGCCCGCAGGCGCGCTTCGAACTGAGCAAGGTCGCGGCCGTCGAGTTGCAGGTTGATAACCCAGCCGAATTCTGCGATGCGCCGGGCAAGCAATTCGAGGTCGTCCCAGCCGAGCAGTCCGCCACTGCCGGGGATCATCATGAAACGAACGCCGCGCACGCCGGCATCGTGCATCTCCTGCAATTGGGCCATGGGCGCGTCGGAACGCACAATGGCAATTCCACGTGCCGCGCCGTCCGAAAGGGCCAGTGCGTCGAGCATGCAGCGGTTGTCGTAGCCGTAGCCGGTTGGCTGCACGAGTATCGCCCGGGTCAGGCCAAGGCGGCGCTGCACGGCCGTGTAGTCCTGCCACGATGCCTGCGGCGGCCCGAACGTCGATGTGCTTGCGAGTGGATATCGCTCGAGTTCGTAAATATGCACGTGGCAATCGCACGCATGGTTCACGGTGGCTTCTGGCGTGTCGATCACGTGCGTGCTCCTTCGAATGCGCCGGAAAAGCCCGGCAAACGTGCGAGTCTCGTGGCGTATCCGGGATTTACCGCGTTCTCGGGCATGGTGCCGTCAAGGAGTGCCTTGACCTGACGCACAGTGTCCATCGCCTGATGTTCGATGGCGGGCGGTGTCAGACCACCCACATGGGGGGACGCTACAACTTTCGGATGGGCGGCGAGCATCGGGCTTGGCATCTGATCGGCCGCGCGGCCGACATCGAGCGCCGCGCCCGCGATGACGTCGTTGTCGAGGGCATCGAGCAGCGCGCTTTCGTCGACAAGTTCGCCGCGTGACGCGTTGATAAAATAGGCCTCTCGCCTCATGCGAGCGAACGCGGCTCGCCCGAAGAGGTCGGCTGTTTCCGGGATGGCCGGAGCGAGGCAGATCACGTAGTCGGCGCATTCGAGGACTTCTTCGAATGATCTCCGGTGAACGTCCGGTTCGGCAATCGAGGCGAAGGGATCGCACACAACGATCCCCATACCCAATGCACGAGCCAGCACGGCGAGTCGCCGTCCGATGAATCCGTACCCGATAATGCCGAGCGTCGACGCGCGTAACTCGCGCCCCATCGCGATTGAGGGTGTGCGCTGCTGCCAATAGGCCGCGGCAGCCGAACTGACACCGCGGCTCAGGTCGATCATCACGCCGACGATCCATTCGGCCACCGACGTGTCGAACCCCGGCGTAGCGCGCGTGACGAGCACACCATGACGGTTCGCGGCATCGACGTCGATATTCCGGATATCCACGGCCACGCGGCAAAACGCGACGAGTCCGGGCGAACGTTCGAACAATCCTGCTGGCGCGGCCGCGTCCCGGCTCGCCACCACGATCTCGTGATCCCGGACCTCGTTCACGAACTCGTCGAGCGTGAGCACCCGATCATGGTTGTTGAGCGTCACCTCGCCGAGCGCGCGCAATTGCGCGAGCGCGCGTTCGCCATAGTAGTTTTTAAGCGCCTCGGGCGTGTGTGTCAGGTAGATCTTTGTCATGGGGCTGTTCTTTGGCTTCTTGGCTTTTTCGCACGGGCCGGCGCGGCGACCGACTGGCGCGCGATCAAAGCAGGTTGAAAGAGGAAATCGGCGGGTGGTAAATCGGGCTGGGTAGAGCGTTCGATCGCGCGCTCGACCATTGCGCTCGCCATGTCTGCGAGAGGCATCGCAACCGACGTGAGCCCCGGGTTGACGAACGCGGCGATCGGCAATCCGTCCATGCCGACGATCGAAACGTCCTCCGGCACGCGCAGCCCCAGGCCGTTCAGACCCGACATCAGGCCGATCGCAAGCATGTCGTTGACGGTCACAACGCCGGTCGGCATCGGCCGCATTTCGGCAACCTGGCTGGCCATCGCAAAGCCAAGGTCGGCCAGTTCGGAGTCACCGAATGCCTGCGACACCTGGCCTTGCACCACATGTCCGCTGTAGCGCCCGCCGTCGCGCGAAATACGGTCGCGAAAGCCCGCAATCTTCTCGCCCCGGCTGACCGTCTTGCCGCCCGGCACGAGGAACGCCAAGCGTCTGTGACCATGCGCGATAAGGTGGTCGGCGGCGAGATAGCCCGCCTGGTAGTTGTCGGGTGACACATGGTCCACGCGCGAGTGCGCATCGCTCCCCGCGCCCCGGTCGTAGCTCACGACCGCGAGCCCGCGTGCGACCGCTTCTTCCAGATGGCGCTCGTCATCGAGCGACGACACCACGATGACTGCCCGCACGCCAAACGAAAGCAGGTCGTCGAACATTCGCGCTTCCTGCTGCTTGTCCCGGTGTGTGTTGCCAAGCAGAAGCCGGTAGTCGAAGCGTGTCTGCGCAGCTGCTTCGATATTCAGTGCAAGCTGGCCGTACATCGGGTTCGCCGTCGATGGCACGAGCAGCCCGAGTATCGGCGTGTGTCCTGTTTTCAGTTGCCGCGCCACGCGGTTCGGACGGAACGCGAGCGAGCGGATCGCCTCTTCCACGCGGGAAAAGGTTTCGGCGCTGAGCTTTTCCGTGCGTCCATTGAGAACGTTGGAAACCGAACTCGTCGATACGCCAGCGAGCGCGGCAACATCGTGAATCGTAGCCATGGGTCGGATGAATTGTCAGTGTCAGGCCATGTTGAAGTGTCGCGGCAGCCAAAGCGAGACCTCGGGTACGAGGATCAGCAACACCAGCATGATCGCAAGCAGCACCAGATACTTGATCATGCGGCGCGAGACGTCTTCCACCCGTGTGCCCGTCATCGCACAGGTGGCGAAGAGTCCGAGTCCGAAGGGCGGCGAGAAGAGGCCGAGGCCCATGGCCGTGACGGCGATCGTGCCGAAGTGGAGGGGGTTGACGCCAACCTGCACGGCGATCGGCACGAGCAGCGGACCGAATATGATCAGGGCGGGCGCGCCTTCCAGCACTGCACCGAATACGATCATGATCAGCACCGACACGGCCAGAAACGCCACGCGGCCATAGTCGTGAGCGAGCGCCAGCATGCCCGCGGACATCATGGCGGGAATCTGCAGGATGGTAAGAGCGAACGCCACGCTTGACGCCGCCGCGATGATGAAAAGAATGCCTGCCGCCATCGAGGCTGCCCGCACGAGCAGACCGGCGATCGCCCGCGGCGTGAGTTCCCGAAACGCCAGCCCGCCGACAACCAGCGCATACACCACCGCGAACGCGGAAACTTCGGTGGACGTCGCAATCCCGGAGGTCACGCCCTTGCCAATCATGATCACCATGACGAGCGCGACCAGCGCGCCTCCGAGCAGTCGCAGCAGCGGCTTGCGGGTGGCAAATGCCGTGCGCGGATCGACTTTCTTGCCGAAGATCACGACCATGATCGCAAGCGCGAGCGCCATCACGACCGCCGGCACGATGCCCGCGAGGAACAGCCCGCCGATGGAAATATTCGCGACGAAGCCAATGATGATCATGTTGATGCACGGCGGAATGGTCTCCGCCATCACGCCGGACGCGGCGAGTACCGCCGCAGTCTCGTTCGGGTCCTGACGCGTGCGTCGCACGGCCGGCACGACGATGCCTCCGACCGCCGCGATATCCGCAAGCTTCGATCCGGAAACGCCGGAAAAGAACGCAGTCGCGAGAATGGCGATCAGGTTCATCGAGCCGCGTACGCGGCCGAAGATGCGCACGAGCAACTCGATGAGCCGCGTCGACATGCCGTTCACTTCCATGACGAGTCCCGCGAGCACAAAGAACGGAATCGCCAGCAACACGAAGTGGTCCATACCCGCCATGACCTGCTGCGAGTAGATGATCATCGGCAGACTCGGATCGCTGATGAAGTAAAGGAGTGCCGCCAGTGCGAGCACGAAAGCGATCGGTACGCCCAGCACCAGCCCGCCGATGAAACCCGTCGGCAGCAGCCCCCAGGGCGCAATTGAAAACTGATCGAGAAAAGTGTTCCAGCCCCATACGGCGGAAGCGGCCATGACGCATCCCGCGAATGTGAGCCATGTGCTCCGAGTGGCGCCGGTGATCGCGTTAGCCACGCCCACGGCGGTCATCAGAATTGCACCCGCCAGCACCGGCAGGACGTTGAGCCATTGCGGCAGGCCCATCGGGGTGGTCACGTTGGCCGCGTCCTCCAGCAGCAGCCAGGCGGAATACGCAAGTCCGGCCGCTGTTCCGGCGACGACCCAGCCACCGATCTGAAGCGCCGGGGCACGCCACGTTCGTGGCAGCAATGCGCAAAAAAAATCGATTCGCACATGGTGCCCGCGCGCGAGCACCGTCGCGCCTCCAAGGAACACGAGCAGCACCATCAGGCCACGCGCCACTTCTTCGGCCCAGTCGACTGGATGGTGGACGAAGTAGCGAAGGATGACGGAGGTGAACACGACGAGCACGTCCAGTGCAAGCACCACTGCGCAAAGACGTTCGACAAAGGTGCAAAGCGTCGCCAGGTGCCGCCCGGCCCTGGTCTTTGTACCGAATTCCCACGCGCGGGGCCGCGCGACCGGTCCGGCGATTGTCTCAGGGGCGTCTTCGATGCTCAGATCGATCCCTGGCACCTTGCTGAGTGATTCATTCATGTATTTGCTCTCGTGGCTGTTTGCTCACGCATTGCCCGCCCGTTCGGTGACCGGCGCCGGGGCATGGACGGAAGGGCCGTACGCGTCAGGCGCGGGCCTTGTCGATCGCGGCGAGCACGGGCGCGGTCACCGGATAGGTCTGCGTGAACGGGACCCAGAGCTTCTCGCGCATCTGCTTGCGGACGTTGTCGCGTTCTGCGTCGGCCATCGGGAAGAAGGTCATACCCTGCTTCTTGAGCGACGCGAGAGCGTCGGCGCCCTTGGTTGCGGCGGCCTGCCGCTGGTAGAAGGTTGCTTCGCTGGCGGCTGCCCTGAATGGTCCCTTGAGCGCATCCGGAATCTTCGCGAGCCCGCGCTTGCCGATCACGGTGATGCATGGACTGAACAAGTGATTCGTCTGCCAGCTGTTGCGCACCACTTCATTGAGCTTGTTCGACAGCACGCTGGCCGCGTCGTGTTCGAAGCCTTCCACGACACCTGTCTGCACCGCGGTGTACACCTCGTTGAAGGCGATCGGCGTCGGAATGGCACCCATCAGCTTGAAGGTCTCGATGAAGGCCTGCGTTGGCAGGACGCGCAGCTTGACGTTCTTCAGTTGCGCCAGGTCCGTGATCGCCGGCTTCGTGTAGACGCTACGCGCGTTGAAATGCGAACCCCAGCCGATCACCGAGCAGCCGGTGCGCGTTTGCAGGAGGTTGTCGTATATTCCGGCGACGCCGCTGTCGACCGCGCGTCCCACGTGCGCGTAGTTGTCGAAGAGAAAACCGAGATCGAGCAGGGCAAGTTCCGGCAGCGCCGTGGCCCAGATGGAACTGCCGGTGATCATCATGTCGATCGACCCGAGGCGTACCTGTTGCACGACATCGGCTTCCTTGCCCAGCTGGCCGTTCGGGAAGAAATCGACGCGAAGCTGATCGCCGACGGATTTCCTGAGGTTCTCGCTAAAGCGCTGGTACCAGATAAAGTGCGCGGAGTTTGCATCCGCCGTCATGGTTGACGAAAAGCGCAACGTGACGGGAGCCGCCGCGCGGCCTAGCGCGGGGATGCCCGCGGCAGCGGTTGCGGCCGTGGCGAACCGGATGAAACGACGACGTGACGCGTGCATATTGCTTGTCTCCATCATGGTTTTGTAGAACGATTTACTAAATCGTTTTACCGATGATAGGGAGAGCGGCCTGACGGATCAATACGGGAGGGTTTACACCCACGGATAGGGATTACCCGATGCCTTCGCATCCGGTGTGTGGGACCGACGATTGAGCCATGTGCGAATTGAGCGTGATCGGAACGCGACATGAGGAGCGCATGGTGTCGGCATGAATGAAGACGACCACGTCTGTTCAGCCCGACATGGAACGCGTGAGTGCAAGGCTGGCTTCTCGCAAAGTCTGATCTGTCGAAACAGGTGACGTTGTCCGATATGCGGTTGTATGCGCTCGAGCCGAAACCAAGGCGCATAGGCGCGCCAAGCGGATGACACCGCTGACGGACACGACGAATGACCGCCGCACCTTGGGTAATCCGGCATCGACGTGACGGGACTTCTGGCGGCCTGATCGGAGCCGAAGCGGGACTGTCAGAGGCGCGTCCCGATCCAACAAGGTCGCCTCAGCATCGCCCTTGCTGCAAAGGTTAGGGTCGCACTGTGTGGGGAAGCCATATCCTTTCACTCGCTGCAAAAACATGCACGCTGTTTCAATAGCGCCGTGGCCCGCAGTTCACCCGGCCAATTCACTGATTAAACACCACGATATTTTTGTCGCACGTGCAAGGATATGCGTTACCCGTCGGACCTTTGTCTAAAAAGCGTTCGCGCGAGCGAGCAAAACAGCTCGGTGGTCGGCCCCTCGTCGTGCAGACGGCGGCTCATCACTATCGGAGAGAAGACGTTCTTGTCGGATAGCCGCCGGTAGACGACCCCGCGTGCCCGCAAGCCTTCGACACTCTCGGGCACGAGACTCACCCCCGCCTGCGCAGCCACGAGCCCGAGGGCCGTCTGCAACTCGCGTACTTCGTGCACCGCTCTTGGCTCGAGCGCCCGGTCACGCAGCACCGCCAACTGCTGATCGGCGTAACTAGGCCTGGGTTGGCTCGGATAGATGATCAGCGTCTCATTCGCAAGAGCGGCTAGTGTCAGCGGCGCTTGTTCCAGCGCCAGCGGATGGCTGTCGGGCAAGGCGACGATCATGCTTTCCTCGAGCAGCACTTCACGGAGGAGCCGCGTATCGTCGAAGCGCAGCCGGCCAAAACCGACATCGATACGACCGCCTTTCAGCGCGTCCACTTGCTCGCCGGTAAACATCTCGATGAGCGAAAGCTCAATCTGTGGCGCGGCCTCGCGAAACGCGCGAATCACCTCGGGTATCGCGCCGTAGAGCGTCGACGGCACAAAGCCGATGACGATCCGCTCCGTGAGTTCCGCCAGCTTGCGCGTGAGAGGCACGATCTCGTCGCTTTCATCGACCAGGCGCTTTGCCTGCTCATAGAAGATGCGGCCCGCATCGGTCAGCTTGAGAGGTCGCGCGCCGCGTTCGAACAACGAGAGACCCACGGCTTCCTCAATCTGTTGAATCTGGCGGGAAAGCGGTGGCTGAGTCATGTGCAAGCGGCTCGCGGCCCGCGTGAAATTCATTTCCTCAGCGACGGCGACAAAATAGCGGAGCTGACGTAGTTCCAACTTATACCTCCCGAAGAGTGCCCTGGATATCGATCGACAATTCGCCGCATGCCATGCAATGGTAGATGCATTTCCTGTCTCACAGCACGTCCCGAAGCGCAAGGCTGTGCGCGGATCAGGCATCTTCCGACAGTCACGGCAGACAGGGCTAAGACGACGATTATCGCGCCCGCGATGGTGGAACCGGGTATGCACGCTGACGCTGTCGGGGCGATTGCCTCCTCAACACTGAGCGGCATGCGGACGTGCCGCGCATGGGCTCCGTGTTGGCGGAATACGAACCGCAGACAAGCACCGAGCGGTATCGCAGGGAGAAGGCGGCACTGCAGGCGCCAGTCGGCGTTTTGCGTCTTCATGCCACGGGACGGAACGATTGCCGGCGCCAATGTCAAATGCTCTGTATGTGATCCGGATCCCCTCACGCACGGGAGCGCAACGATGGAAAAACGTTCGTTTATGCATAGAGGCTGTGCGGTCTCGATGAACGCCGTCAAACAGGAAGGGGACGGCGAGTCACTGCACGTCGATGTCGTGATGTCGATCGAAGAAGTTGCCACCGGACAACGTCTTTTCGCCGAGAACCGTCGCGTCGAAGCGATGGAAGAGGGTCTCATGACGATCGAGCGCGCATTGAATCACTGCGCTCACGAGGCACGTCAGCTAATCGACGGTAGGAGGGGGATTTGAAGCAACGTCAGTGAATGCATCACACACAAGGTTTCTGAGAGGCCCATGCGGCGCAACGTGCGGTCTCTTTCGTGGCCCGGCGGGCACGGTCAGTCGGACATCTTCGCCGCAAACGTTTGGCAGGTTTTTTAACGGGCAGGGATTCACAACCGGGACGGGGCGGTTTTCTCCTGGCCCAGGTGGAGAGCGTCGCATTGGGTTCGTATGCGGCCATGCCTTCGACTACGTCCAACGGGCGAGTTTTGCTTCTGCAACGCAACAGTTTCGACTCACTCTCTCTCGGGCCCAACGCTTCGCTTGGCCGGCGCGGCACGCATGAGCTTCAGCCTTGTCGACGCGTTTCTCCGCCGTGCATCGATCCATGAACGAGCCAGCCGCGGCCGGGCGCCCGCCAAGTCGATGAATCAATTTTGAATCATTTTCATAAACAACCCACGAATGCTCATTCCATAACGGTTTGACGGCCAGGATTCGCGGGTTTCGAACGTCGGTTCAACGGTTCCGACGCGCCTCCAGTAAGGCATTCAGCAGATGAAAGCGATTGCTGGATTGATCGGACAGATCGCGCCTTTGAGAGCGTGCGTGTCCAAGACTGAAACATAAATGTCCCTGTCTCCACTGTGCGCTGCTGCATATCGCAGGGCGCTCCACGATGGCATTGGGATCGAGGTCGTCTGGCACGGTCCTCGCTAAATGTGTGGAGCAGCACTCGTCATCGTCGAAAACTCAAAACTACGCAAGCGACAATGACGGACCTGCTTACGGGGCTGGTCGCAACACGTTTCAGATGGTGCCTTCAGATGCATCACGGGACGCGAGTTGACCGGAATAAAAAATACGGCGCACAGCGCAGAAACGAGAGAAGAAAAACATGTTGACCCTTCAGTCCGACCTGCACGGCAATCATCTGTTGGGTGCGCTTCCGGCGCACGAATGGCAAGCTCTCACGCCTTACCTGGAGATCGTCCAGCTTCGTACAGGCCAGTTGCTCTCCGATTCAGGGCAACGCATTCAGCACGTGTATTTTCCGACGACAGCCGTCATCTCTCTTCTCCATACGATGGAGAACGGCGGCTCGGTCGAGATCGCCGCAGTCGGCCGTGAAGGCATGACCGGCGTGCCCATCCTGACCGGCGGCGATACCATGCCGGCGCGCGTTCAGGTTCAATGCCCGGGCGTTGCGTATCGCATGAGCGCAAGCGTATTGCGCGAGCAGTTCGGCCGCTCGGACTTCCTTCGCCGCCTGATGCTCCTGTACATGCAAGCCTTGCTGACGCAAGTTGCGCAAACCGCCGCGTGCAACCGTCACCACTCGTTGAGCCAGCAACTGTGCCGCTGGCTGCTGATCGAGATTGACCGTACGCCGTCGGACCAGTTACAGGTGACGCAGCAGATGATCGCCGACATGCTCGGCGTGCGTCGCGAAGGCGTGACGGAAGCGGCAGGAAAACTGCACGACGCCGGCCTGATCCAACACCGCCGCGGTTGCATCACGGTGCTTGACCGTGAAGGTCTCGAAGCCCGTGCGTGCGAGTGCTACGGCATCGTCAAGCGCGAGTTCGAGCGGATGCTGCCGCGCGTGCGCCAGGCCGAAGAGGTCATCTAAGGGCTGAGCCTGCCGGACAGACGTGCCTGGAGCTGCGCGCTCGTTGCGCCGGCGTCCGGCAATAAGCTGTTCGCGAAGGGCGCGCTCAAGCTCGAACTCGCCATCGAGTGTGCTGCGAAGCGCCGTTTCGGCTGTGATCAGCACGATGTCCCGCTCGGCCTGATCCTCGGAAAGAACGTCCGGTGCACCGGGACGATGTAGGATCGAAGCCGTCCGGAGTTGCGTGAAAGAAGCGCGAGGTGCCGCTTTCGACGAGCAGCGCATAGAAGTCCGGTAACGCCGCAAGTTCCGCGGGCGGCAGCGACGCCTCCATCCGGCCTTGCAGCGCGCCGGGCGTATCGATCGCGACGGCACGCATCTTCATGTTGTTGAGCGCGCCGTCGAAAATCCGCTCCGGCGGGGCAGCCGCCGAACTCCATCCTGAAGCCGCAGATCGCGCACATGATGCGGCCCTCGTTGGCGTTATAGCGACAGCTACGGCGTGACGATGTTGAACCAGAACTCGAAGTTATCGAGCCACGACACGAATTCGCCCAGCGTCTGCGTATTGCCCGTGATCTTGGCCTTGCCGGCCATCACCTGCTTTTCCATCATCGAATTGCCCATCATGACTTCGTTCAGGCCGGTGCCCGCGATCGAGTACGTTCATGCCGCCGTCCATGCTCATCCGTCCGCGAAGCGCGGCGTGCCATTGCGATGGAGCTCGACTCGAAAGCCCTGTCCGCAGCGTTACGGCTTGATCCCCCGTCCAATTGCCGTGCGAACCGCGAGCGCAGTGCTTCGAAAGCTCCCGACGGGGTCGTGTCTGGTCGAACGGCTGCTTCGGGTCCCGGGATATTCGATCACGCTCTCAAGCCGGCATTCAACCAGCGGCTTCTGCGAGCAACGCTTGCCATCGTGTGCCCGCTCCGGGCACGATGCGGGAATCAACCCGCCAAAGACACGATACGACCATGCGCGATTCAAATGACAATCGAGCGGTGCGCCTGAGCCTTTTGAAGGGCATTCTCCCGGTCAACCGGGCTTCGGCGTTGCGCGATGCACTTGCCGGCATATCGCTCGCGTCGATGGATATTCCCCAGGTGCTCGGTTACGCACGCATTGCGGGCATGCCCACTGTGACCGGGTTGTACACCGCCTTTCTGCCGCTTGTCGCGTTTGCGCTTTTCGGCGCGTCGCGGCATCTCGTGGTGGCTGCGGACTCGGCAACCGCCACCATCTTCTCCAGCAGGATTTCGACGATGGCGCCGATGGGGAGCGTTGAATACGTGGCGCTGGCAGGTATGGTCGCGCTTCAGACGGCGGGGCTGCTATTGCTCGCCCGCATCTTCAGACTCGGATTTCTCGCCGATTTTCTATCGCGCACCGTACTGGTCGGCTTTCTGGCCGGCGTGGGCATTCAGGTCTCGATCGCCATGCTCGGTGACATGTTCGGTATGACGGTCCCCATTCCATCATCGCGGAGTCTCGCGCAACTGGCCTATGTGGTCAGTCATCTCGCCCACGTGAATCTGCCGACGTTTGCGCTCGCAGCGCTGGTGGTGGGCTCCATCCTGGGTTTCAAGCGGCTTTTGCCTCATGTGCCGATCCCGCTGGTGGCCGTGGTGGGCAGCATCGCGGCAAGCAAGGCCTTCGACTTCGCCGCTCACGGCATCGCGGTACTCGGACCGATCAATGGCGGCTTGCCGCCGTTGCGCTTTCCCGCGGTCACGTGGGAGCAGTTTCTCGCGCTCGTACCGGCGGCGGCATCATGCTTCGTGATGATCATCGCGCAAAGCGCTGCAGCGGCCCGGGTGTTTGCGCAGCAGTATCACGAGGAAGTCGACACCAATGCAGACATCCTTGGACTGGCCGCAGCGAACGCGGCTGCTGCGTTCGGCGGTACGTTCGTAGTCAACGGCAGCCCGACGCAGACAGCCATGGCCGAACGCGCGGGCACCCGCAGCCAGATCGGGCAGCTTGCGTTTGCTGTGGTGGTGGTCGTGGTGCTGCTGTTTCTGAGCCCCTCGCTGCAATATCTGCCGCATTGCGTGCTGGCAGGCATCGTGTTCACGATCGCACTCGGTCTGATCAATGTGCAGAGTCTGAAGGCGATCCGCGGCGAAAGCCCGGGTGAATTCACACTGGCTCTCATCACGGCCGCTGCCGTCGTGATGGTGGGCGTGGAGCACGGCATTCTCCTAGCGGTTGCACTGTCGCTGATGCGGCACGTGCGGCACAGCTATCGTCCGCATACGATGGTGCTGGAGCCCTCTGCCGCAACAGGCCGATGGCAGCCCGTGCCGGCAAGACCGGGGGCCGTGACGGCGCCGGGCCTCATCGTCTATCGTTTTGGCTCGGATCTGTTCTTCGCTAACGATCACTTTTTCACGTCGGAGATCACTCAACTCATTGATTCCGCGTCTGATGGGTTGCGCTGGCTCATCGTCGATGCGGCGGCGATCACCGATCTCGACTATTCCGCCGCCCGCACCCTGGACGACCTGATTCAGACGCTGCATGAGCGGAACATCACGGTGATTTTCGGACGAGTGAACCCCTATCTGCGCTCCGACATGGACAGGCACGGCATCACGCAGACCGTCGGCGAGTCGAACATATTCGAAACGTTGCACGAGGCCCTCGCGGCCGCAGGCGTGAGGTCGCCTGCGACTGAGACCGGAATACTGTAAGCGGTCTGCGGCAAAGGATGCACTGCCTTCACACGCAACGCGAAAGCAGTGATTCATAGCGGACTGCTCGATGGTTTTTCTTGTTCCGCGAAGTACCGCTCGCCATGAGTATTGACGAGTTCGTCGTGGCATTTTTAGAGCGACGACTGCCGTTGAGACGTCGCTTCAGGACGACTGCTAATAGACTTCTTTCAGCCAAGGTCCCCAAGCAGCGCCATCGGTTTTAACTCGGGTGTAGGTCGCGCTGTGCCCAGTGGGTGTCTCCGAGGTATCGTCCGCGGACTTGACGTCGGTAATGTGGAGCGCGAACGCCTGCCGGTCCTCCATGTCGATGGTCACGCGTCCGATGGGACCCGTTGCGCCATTCTGCGTGGTCTCCAATAGCGCGAGATAAGGCGTCAGGCGCCCCCAAAACGACGATAACTCTTCCTGCAAGTAGTGTGTCATGTAGTTCCTTGGGAGAGTGTGAGGCACAGTTTACCCTAATTGAACCTTACGTTTCCCAAACCGTATGCACGCGCTACCGCACCTCGGCTGCCGCGCAATCTCCGGCATATCTGGCTCATCTGCCGGCATGGTCTCTTGAATGTTGCTTTACTTCGTCATGAGCATCGGCTGGATCGGCGATATCGTCGGCAAGGCCCGGGCGGGTCAGGTACAAGGAGCCCTTGCGCGCGGGAATTTGCGGATCGAACGGTGGGATCGTGCCGGATGTGATCGCCTGCTGTTGCGCGGCGACACGCAACACGTCGTCGCGAGGAACGTAGAGAAACGCGGCGTCCCGGTCGATGAAACGAAGAATTAACCAGGGACAGGCGATCCGGTCGACCTTCGGTCTTTCACGTGTGATCCATTTCGTCGACGTCTCCCGCGCTAGGCATGTCAGTGCGCTCAGGCCTGTCTGCGCGTCGGCGTGGCGGCCTGCAACCTTTGCGCCGCGTTGTTCCAGTTGACGATACTGAACAGCTGGTTGACGTACTCATTGCGGCGGTTCTGGTACTTCAGGTAGTACGCGTGCTCGAACACATCCAGCACGAGGACAGGCTCGATACCCCAGGCCGTCAGCTTCTGGTGGTTCTCGCATTGCAGGATCATCAGCTTGCCCGTCGCCGGGTGATAGCCAACGACGCCCCAGCCCGACGCTTCGGTGGCGATGGTCGCAGCGGCGAGCTGCGCCTTGAATTTCGCGTACGAACCGAAGTTCTTATCGATCGCCCTCGCGAGTTCGCCCTTCGGTTCACCACCCTTGCCCGATATGCTCGTCCAGTAGACCGTGTGCAGGATGTGGCTTGACAGCTGGAAAGCGAGTTCTTTCTCGTAGAACTTCACGAGCGTGAAGTCGTTCACATCCCGCGCCTTGGCCAGCGCTTCCTCAGCCTTGTTGGCCGCCACCACCGCGGGCTTGTGGTGAAAGGTGTAGTGAAGCTCGACCGTACGCGCGTCGATGACCGGCTCGAGTGCATCGTAGGCAAACGGCAGCGGCGCTGCTGCGTACCTGCCGTCGGCGTCTACCAGCTTGTCGATGTAGCCGGTTTCATCTGCGGCATGGACGGTTTGCGCCTGTGCCAGCATCAATCCCGCGCCGACAGCGGCGGTGTTGTGCAGAAAGGTACGACGTGTTGCCATGTGTGCATTCCTCGGAATTCGAGCACGTGCCGGTCAAAGGGCGTGCAGGTGGACAAGCGGATAGACAGCAAGGCCGATCAGCGCGGCTGCCACGACAATCACAGGCTCCTGCAGCTTCTTGAAGCGCCAGAGCAGCAACACGGTGGCAAGGGCGATCAGTACGGTCGGCCAGTCGATAATCGAGCGCTTCGCGATCACGATCACCGACCCGGTGATCGCGCCCACGGCCGCGGCCGTAATGCCGTCGACGAACGCCTTGACCGCAGGCAGCCGGCCGTATTTCTTGAAATACGGTGCGGGCAGGACCGTGAACAGATAGCAGGGCAGAAAGGTACCGAGCGCGGCGACGCACGCTCCGGCGAAGCCTGCAACCAGATAACCGATGAACCCCACCGTGATGACGACGGGTCCGGGCGTGATCATCGCGACGGCCACAGCATCGACGAACTGCTTGTCATTGAGCCAGTGGTGTTCGGTTACCACTCCGCCATACAGGAACGGAACGATCGCGAGCCCCGAGCCGAACACGAAGGCGCCCGCCTTCGCGAAGAAGAGGCCGATCTGACCCAGCAACGAAATATCGAGCCCGCTGAGTACGCCGCTTAACGCGGGCACCTGCGTCACGGCAAGCGCGTTGAGTCCGCCCTTGCCCAGCCATCGCGGCGGCGATCGCCGGAACCAGTTCACAAGACCGCCCGCGATGAAGAGCCACGCGATTTCGGACTCGGTGACGATCGTCACGGCGGCGAGCGTCAGGTAAATGACCCATAGGAGCCTGTCGGCAGCCAGGGTTTTTGTCGTGAGCTTGTATGCGCTCATCGCAATGATCCCGACCACCGCTGCGCCTACGCCATAAAAGACCGCCTGCATCCAGGACAGCCCGCCGAAGTGCGCGTACGCCCAGCCGAGCGCGACAACCATCAGGAACGACGGCAGCACGAATGCGAGGCCGGCCATCGTGGCGCCGAGAATCCGATAGTGCACGTAGCCGAGATAGATGCCGAGTTGTGCGGCGAGCGGGCCCGGCATCATCTGCGCCAGTGCCAGGCCTTCGCGGTAGTCGGAATCGCTGATCCAGCCGCGCTGCTCGACCAGATCCCGGCGCATGTAGCCGACAAGCGCCACCGGTCCGCCGAACCCGAGGGTGCCGAGCTTCAGCATATATCGCGTCATCTGGCCGAGCGTGTAGCCGGGCGCCGATGCGGTCGCCGTGCTCATGAGCGCTTCCCGGTATCACTGCCGTTCTTCGCGCTCGCGGCGAAGTGCGTGTACATCGAATCGAGCACATGGCTCATTTCATCGAGCAACTGGTCGTCGTCCGCCGCGCGCTCACGGGCACCGGCCATGATCGCTTCGAAACCGCTCGCCTCGGGCACCGGCGCACCACCGACGTCGAGCGCATGAACCATTGCGCCGAGCCGCTGCAGCGCCGCATCACTTTCCAGACCGAAGCTCGCAAGCAGCACTTCGAACGTGACGCGTTCGCCGACATGCGTAAATGCCGCGCCATCGAAGTCGAAACCAAGCGCGTCAGCCGCGCAGGCGTCTGGCGACGTAAGCCAGACAAAGCGTGCGTCGCGATCGATGAAGCGGCGGATGAGCCACGCGCTTGCCACGCGATCGACCCACAGGCGCTGCCGCGTCGCCCACGTCCGGCCCTGATAGTCCGCGACGGAGAGGGCGCGGATTGCACGGTCGGCCGGATGCGGTTCGCCAGGCGACAGCACCGTGTCGACGTGGGCGACGAAATCCTGCCAGGCCGCTTCGGCACGCGTGGCCGATTCGGCGGGGAAATAGTCGATCGCAACAAGAGTCTCGTAATCCTTGCGCAACCGCCGCACGAGCTTGGTCAATTCGGCCGCCGACTGGCCGGAAACGGTCTTGCGAGCGTCGGCGAGCGCCCGGACGAAACCGGCGTACTCGTCGGCGCGGTCGAAGAGCGCACGGAATTCGGTCTCCTGCGACGTGTCGAGGCTCGGGGCGCGCAGCAGATGCGCCGTCCCGCCGCTATCGGCAATGGACGCAGCCAGTTCGCGCAGCATGTCTTCGCGTTCGGCCGTGTAAGGCAACAGATAGATCCCGTCGCGCAGCACCGCGCAGCCCTTGGCTTTGAGCGCGCGCCAGAAGCGCATGCGTGCTGTCGCGTTCTCTGTGGGAAGCGTCAGGACCAGGAGCGACCAGATCAGGAGAGTGTTCATGTAGAGTATGCTACTCACGTGTCACCGACTCTACAAGTTAACTTTCCTGGCTGAGTTACACTTCCGGCATACAGGTTGTTGCGGATCGAAAGATGCCGGCCAATACACTGTCCTTTTGATGCATCCACGTCCTGTCCATGAACTCGAGATTCAGCGCGATATTTACGGCGCTTGCCGCGGCAGCGCTCTTTGGCGCCGCTACCCCGCTTGCCAAGGTGCTCCTCGGCTCGATGTCTCCGTTCATGGTTGCGGGGCTGTTCTACCTCGGTAGCGGGGTCGGCCTCGGCACAGGCATCCTCTTGCGCCGACTGCGCACGTCCGGTTCAGAAAATGGCCACCACCGGATTAATCGAGCCGAGTGGCCCTGGCTGGCCGGAGCGATCGCTGCTGGCGGTATCGCGGGTCCCGCGTTGCTGATGCTCGGCTTGTCGAGTACACCGGCGGCAACCAGTTCACTCCTGCTGAATCTTGAAGGCGTATTGACCGCCGTCATCGCATGGGTTGTGTTCCGCGAGAACGTCGACGTTCAGGTGTTCCTCGGCATGCTGGCCATCGTTGCAGGAGGCGTCATCCTCTCCTGGCATCCTGGCGAGACGGGGGTGCCGGCTGGCGCGTTGCTGATCGTCGGCGCCTGTCTTTGTTGGGCGATCGACAACAACCTCACGCGGAAGGTCTCGGCGCATGATGCGATGGTGATCGCGTGCCTGAAGGGCCTGATTGCAGGGCCTGTGAATCTCGCGATCGCATTTGCGACCGGCGCGTCACTGCCGGGAGCAGGTACGGTCGGTGCAGCAATGCTCACGGGACTTGCCGGCTATGGCGTGAGTCTCACCCTGTTTGTGGTTGCGCTTCGGCATCTCGGCACGGCTCGTACCGGAGCGTACTTCTCTGTAGCGCCGCTATTCGGTGTGGCGCTCTCGCTGCTCATGTGGCCCGAACTGCCGCACGTGTCGTTCTGGATTGCTGCGGCCTCGATGGCGTTCGGCATCTGGCTGCACGTACGCGAAAGGCACGAGCATGAACACACGCATGAGCGGTTCGCGCACGCCCATCGGCATCGCCATGACGAGCATCACCAGCACGAACACGAATTTGCTTATTCCGGGGACGAGCCGCATACGCACCCACACGTGCATCTGCCCATTACCCATTCGCACGCCCATTTCCCGGATGTTCATCACCGGCATCAGCATTGACGGGAACCTGGCAATGAGGAAGCTTCGATGCCTATGGGAATGGGTTGCTGGGGCGTCTTGCATATGACCATCTTCGAATACTGACTGATTAGGACCGTCTCCGTCCTGTCGCCTGCTCATCGTTCCGGCAGACATTGATTCACTCTGCTATTAGCGATACCCTTAAATCGTTCGTGGTCGTCGGATGCTGGTCAACCCGGAGACAACCGTATCGTGAACCGAGCTTGGGCTTTCTCCTGCATCCTCGCGTTGAGCGCGATCCTCGGCGGATGCGGCAAGGACGGGTCGCAAAACGCTACTCAGGAACCGGGCGCATCCGCGAGTCAGGCGCCGGGTCAGCGTGAGCAGGCCGCGAGCGACACACCCGCCGCATCGGGCGCGCAGCAGCGGAGCGCGCCGGCCGCTGTCACCAAGGCGCAGTTGCCGGGGGAAGCAGCCGAAACACTACGTCTGATCAAAGCGGGTGGCCCTTTCCCTTTTGGCGAAGACGGTGTCTTGTTCCGCAACAGCGCGGTATTGCTGCCGCAGCATCCGCGCGGCTACTACCACGCATACACGGTTCGTACGCCCGGCTCGGCGGATCGCGGGCAGCGCCGCATCGTATGTGGTGGACCGCGCAAGCAGACCAGCGACTGCTACTACACCGACGATTACTACGTCAGTTTCAAACGTATTACGGAATAACTCGAGCCAATGAAAGACGCCCCGGGGCCTCCGATACAGGAGACGCCTGGGCGATGTGCTTTCCGAGCCCGTGCCGCGATGGCACGATCAGTGGCCGAGGTAACAGGGGCTCGTCATCTGCCGCTTCTTCCTCTCGTATTCGAGTCGACTCGCCGCAGACCGCGTCGTCCTCAGAGTGAGCACGTCTTTCCATCCGGTACAGGGCGAGTGTCTTGCCTTGGAACACCAAGGGCATTTCTTTGGCAGACGTTCTGCGGATATTGGTCGGTTGCAGTCGTGCGGTCTGCCGGATCGCGTACAGCGCGCGGCGCAGTAAAGGATCTCGCGGACACGACGTACCGTCTGCCACGAGACGCGTATCTTGTCTACACCCCGCCAAACAACGACGGGCCCCGGCGCGAACACCAAAGCCCACCTGGCCGTACGACCGGCACGCATCGCCGCGCTTCAGGAGTACGGCGACGCGTGATGCCCGCTCAGCCTCCGCCGCCCTGCGTGCCGAGCGAGATTTTGTTGGAAACGGACTTGACGCCGGGCACGGCCTTCGCGATTTCCTCGGCCTGGCCGATCTGGTTGCCCTCCGGCACGGTGCCGGTCAGCACGACCGCGCCGCTTCGCGCTTTCACGAACACCTTCGACACGTCGAAGCCTTGCGCTTTCGACAACGCGCGACGAACATCCACCTCGAGCTGGTGGTCGGTCTTCTTGGTAGCTTTCTTCGCTGCCTTGGCCGACGCGGCCGTAGCGGGGGACGCGGCGGCGTCACTCGCCTGGGCGTAGGCGTTCGACGCCATCGCCACGCATACCACTACACCCAGCGCCTTCAGCATATCGACTGCTTTCATGGCTTCTCCTTTTGTTTCGCTTATTGCTTCGCACAGTTGCTACTTCGGACGAACCGCATCTCCTTGGCGGCTTGGGCTACGAAATCGTGCGGCAGTCGCATTGGCAGTGTGACAACCGGTGCGGTGACCGCAAGACCTGATGCAAAGTTCTGTTGCAACGGGCGACGCGTAGCGCCGAGCCCAGTGCCACCGCAGGTTTAATTCGGTGTACCGTACCGAGTTCGAGTCGCCTCGCGTCCAGCATTTCTGAAATTGCCGTTCAACGCGGCTTCAATTCGACTGGCGGATCGGCGCGATAGCCGCCGCCAAGCGCCTTCGTGAGCACAATCTCCTGACTCAGCATCTGACCGTTAAGCGTGAGCAGGGAAACCTGTTCCGCAATCACCGGCTGGCGTGCCTCAAGCGCCGTCAGACGGCTCGCCAGTCCGCGTTGATAGTGCGCCTCGGCGCTGTCCCTGACGAACGCGACAGAGTCGATCCGCTGCTTCTGCAACTGAGTCTGAGCATCGAGCACCTGCAGGCGGCTGCCGGTCTGCGCGACGTCGCGCACCGCATTGAGAACGGCCTGGTTGTATTGTTCGATCAGCGTATTGCTCACTGCACGCGCACCGCCCAGGTTCGCATTCAACCGGCCACCATCGAAGATCGGAAGATATAGGCCGGGAATGAGGTTGATCTGCTGGCTCGCATGCGTGAACAGATCACCGAGGTGCAGCGCGTCGAAGCCGAAGAACGCCTTGATGTCGAAGCTCGGATAGAACGCTGCCTTTGCTGCATCGATGCGATCGAACGACGACTGTACATACCATCTCAGCGCCTGCAGGTCGGGGCGCCGCGCGAGCAATTCGTACGAGAGCGTGTCCGGCAAGCTGCCCTGCACGCGCGGCAGCGCTACCGGCTCGATGACGGGAAGGCCGTCCGGACCCGTGCCGATCAATGCCCGCAACGATTCACGGAACTGCTTGATCTGTCCTTGCGCCACGACGATCTGCTGTTCGGCTGCCAGCTGCTGCGCGCGGGCTTCTTCGAGTTGCGTGCGCGCCTCGAGGCCACGGGCCGCCCGCGCGTCGTGCGCTTCTACTGCGAACGCCGCCACCGCGCGTGATTCCTCCAGCAGATCGATCAGCTGGTACGTGGTCTGGATGCCGTAGTACAACTGCGCGACGTCGGTCGAGATTTCGAGTTCGACCGCGGACGTCTCCGCGAGCCGCGCATTGCTCACACCGAGCGAGGCCGCGATCTCCGCGCGCTGCTTGCCCCAGATGTCGATGTTGAGACTCGCGTTCAGCCCTACGATGCCCTCGGTGTACCATGGGCCCGTCAGACCCTCGGCCGGATCGTTCATCGCGAACGGGCCGAGAAAGCCGCTCGCGGATACATGCTGGCGATTGAGCAGGGCGAGAGCGCTTACCTGCAGGCTCGACCCCGACCTGGCGAGCTCGACATCCGACTTCGCCTGCGCGACGCGCGTGCGCGCGATTACCATCGTCGGCGCATCCGCCAATGCGCGATCGATCAGCGCGTCGAGTTGCGGATCACGATAGTGCGTCCACCAGCGTGCGGCGGGCCAGCCGTCGCGCGCGAGATGGATATCGCTGGCCAGATTGATCTGCTCGGGCTGGATTTGCGCGTATGGGGTGCCGTTTTCATGGATAAGCGCACAGCCCGCCAGCATGCACAGCAGCCCCGCGACGCAAAAGCCGCGACGAAGGTTCGACGATACGCGGGGACACCGTTGCGTGCTCATGTTCGTACGACTTGCGAAGAAGGCGCGGGAGCCGATGCCGCAACGCGCCAGTCAGGCAGTCCAGATACCTGGCGCGACAGATCTTCTGCAGCAGCGATGAGCGGCGCGTCGCCCGGTTCGGCCGGCTGTACGGCAATCTCGATGCGTAGCGGCATGTGCGCAACCGGCGGATCGGTTGCGAGCTGGTCGGCGTAACGGGCGAGACTGGCGACGGCCCGTTCCTGAGCTGCTCGCGCTGCGTCGTGAACTGCCCGACTGAAGCTGGCCTCCCGCGCAGCCAGTGCATTGCGCAGCACGTTGCTCGACACCATGATCTCGCGGCCTTGCGCGAGAACCGTTTGCGCGCGCAGCGTCAATAGCTCTTGTTCGCCCTCCTGCCAACTCGGCTCGAGCGCGACGCGCGACAGCGTCGCTTCACAATCGGCCAGCACGGCCCACGCTTGCAGCTGCTGCTGCGCATATTGCAATTGCTCCGTCGATGCTTCACCTACGCGCGGCGCGCGTAGCAGCGCGGCGACTGTGCGCAGCATCGACGCCAGCTTCTGCCGCAGCACGTCTGCCTCGCCCTCGCGCCAGAACGCCATCTGCACGAAGGTCGATACGCCGACACCCAGCAGAATGCCGACCATCCGATCGCGGATTTCAGTCAGATTCGTGGTGGGACTGAACTGTTCGAGCAACGCGAGCGAGAACGTGAACACCACCTGGACGCCCGCGTAGCCGATGCGTTCCGAACCGGCCGATATCCACGCCCCGAGCACGACGACCGGCAAGGTCATGAGCAGCAAACCAACGATGTCGTCGAGCCGCGGAATGACGAACACGACCATGAACAGCGCCAGCGCACTGCCCATCACGGCCCCGCCCAGACGCAGCAGGGCGTGCCGCGTCGAGGCGCCAAGACTCGGCAGCGCGACGATCACGCAAGTCAGCATGATGGTGTGGATGCCTTGCCAGTCGACCGCGTTGTAGAAGACGTAGCAGACCAGCACGGCAAGCAGCGTTTTCAGCGAGAAGCGCACGTATGCCGGGTTCGTCCACGCATCCGGCACCACCATTGGCTCCTTCGCGGGCGGCTTGCCTGTCGCGGTGCCGTTCGCGCCGAGATTGGCGAACGCGTGCAGTGCTCGCTGCAACTCGCCTGCTGCCGCGATCGTGTCGGCAGCCTGGCGCTCGTCAGGCGTTGCCGTGGCCACGTAACCATAGGGCTGGTCCGCACCAACCGATTTGTCGAGCGCGCGGCAGTTCGCGCGCAACTCGCGCAGCATCGCAAGCTGGTCAGCCGATGCCCCCGGCAGACTGGCGGGCAGTTCGCTTGCCCCGCGATAGAGCCGCGACACCGTTGCGATGCAGGCGAGTTGCAACGTCTGGTGCTCGCGATATCGGCTATCGCGCATCATCGCGAACCGCAGCAGCTTTTGCAGGGCGAGCGCGCCTTGCTGGACTTCTGACAGCGTGATCGGTGCGAAGTCCGGGCCGCCGTCGATCAGATGTGTCAGGCGCGCTTCCACGGCCGCAAGCTGCCGATGCATTTCCGCCTTCAGCTGCAATGCCGGCTCGGCAGGCAGCAGCAGCGTGTTGACCACGAGTGTCAGCGCGATCGGATAGTTCACCGCGACCCACACCCATAGCACCGCACGAATCAGCAGGTCGGACTGATCGGTCTGGTCGACGAACGACTGCACGTAGATGATGACGATCGCGACAATGAAGAACACGACGCCGATTTTCAGAACCCGTATCAGATATACGCTGCCGAAGAACAGAAGACTGGCGATGACGATGCGCAGCAGCGGGTAGTCGAAGGTGAACTTCAGCAGCAGGATCGAGAGGCCGATTGCGAGTGTCGATCCGGCGATGAACATCAGGGCGACCAGCCGCGTGATCACCACGTTCGACTGCGTGACGTAAAACACGACCAGCAGCGAAAGCGCGAGCGACGGCACCTCGAGCGCCATCGACGCGACGATCACGATCGCGCTCGTCAGCATGCAGCGCAGCATCACGTTGAGCCGCCCCGGATACGGTGCAAGCTCGTTCTTGAGAAACGAGCCGGTGTCGCGAAGCGTGACGGGCAGGTAATCGGCCACAGGCATACCCGCTCCTCACTGGTGTTCGCCGTCGTTGCTGCGATCGGCATGCAGCACCGCAACCGCCGACGTACCGATGCGAAACAGCTCCGGATTGGCGTTCTCGACGCGGATCTTCACCGGAAAGCGCTGCGCCACATGGACCCAGTTGAGCGTGCGCTGAATGCGCGGCAACCCGCCTGACAAGCCAAAGCCGCCTTCCTCGGGGGCCACGCCGTAGCCAATCGAATCGACGGTGCCCTGAAAGCGCTGGCTCGTATCGCTCATCAGATAGACCGTGGCAGGTGTGCCGGCTTGAATGCCCATCAGTTCGGTCTCGCGAAAGTTCGCGACCACGTACCAGCGGCGCGTATCGATCAACGTGAAGACCGGCTTGAGCACGGATGCGAATTGCCCGGTGGAGGTTTTCAAGGCGACGACGCGTCCGTCGAACGGAGCGCGCACGGTCGAATATTCGAGATTCAACTCGGCGATGGAGATCTCCGCCAGCACGACCGCACGCTGCGCGACCAGCGCATCGACGCCGCTGATGGCCGCTGCGGCTTGTCGCGCCTGCAGTTGCGCTGCGTTGAGTTCTGCCTGCGCCGCCCGGTGCGCAGTTCGGGCGCGGTCGACATCTTCCGCTGACACATAGCCTTGCGGCAGCAGCGGTTCGGTGCGGTGCAGGGTATCAGCCGCCAGAGTAGCCGCTGCGCGCGTGCGTTCGACGGCAGCACGCACAGACTGCGCGTTGTACTGCTGCGCGTTGACGGTGCGCTGGGTTAGCTCGATCTGCCTGTCGAGTGCGATAAGGGAGGCTTTTCCCCGAGTCAGCGCATCCTGATATGGACGCGGATCGACCTGAAACAGCAGATCGCCTTGCTTCACCGCCTGGTTGTCATGCACGGCGAGTTCGACAATGCGCCCGTTGACCTCCGGCACGACGTCTATCGTATCCGCGTAGGCATACGCATCATCGGTGCGCGGCGCGCGATCCAGCAGCCGGATGACGAAGATCAGCAGAAGCACGGTCACGACAACCAGCACAATGGCCGGCCATTTTCTGTTCGGTGTCTTGCTGGCGGTCGTCGTCATCGGATCCACCCGTATGGAGATTCAATGTGGAAACAGAATCAACCAGAACGCGAGTGCAAAAAACGTAACGAGTGTCGGATATACCACTGCTGAAGGCCACAGCCATTCACCGCGCCGGGCACGTTGCAGGATCAGGTAGAAGATGACCGTAAGCACGACGCCCGCGACGATGCAGAACAGCCAGTCCGGGAAGTAGGCGCCGAGCACGCTGATGGACGGCGCATACGCGCATCCTGACGTCGGCACCGTGGCAACCACGGCGACGCCGATTGCACGCATCAGGCCTGCCCATCTGAAGAGCCGCACGTAAGCGCTCCAAGGTCGTAAGTCTCGCTGGTATTTGCGTTACGTTTCGCCCCGTGGGCCGCTTGTTCGCGAGCCGAAGCTCGGCAGCGTGCCGTCGGGGCCTTTGTCCCGCGCCGCTTCCTTACCCGAGTAGCATCGATTTCCTTCCTCCGCATTTCGTACCGCGATCCGACGGGTGCCTGGCGCCGGATGGGAGCGCTCTAGAAGCGTGTGGGGCGGCGCCGTTCAAATGGGCATCCTTCTCCGGGATGACGGTTGAATACATGGCAATGCCGTAGGCAGGAGTGCGGTGCCAAATCCATCGGCTCGAGCGCTTCCGCTTCCGGGTGATAGCGCATGAGCGCGATTCGCACCGGCAACCCGGCGATCCCGATGTAGATCAGAATCCCGGCACCGCCCGCGAGGAACGACGTGGCAAATGTCGCGTAATCCCAGAGCCCGAGTTCGAATCCGGGCATGCCACGCTCCCTGGTCAGTACGCATCCGCGCGAGCGCGCCCTTTGCGCGGTCGCGTCAGAAGATAGACCAGGACCGCGTAGTCGGGATTGGTCGTCGTCATGTTCTGTCTGGATGTATCGTGAGCGATTCTCGCCTCAAGCCGCGCGGCCGGCATCATCGTTTTATCTGAAAGACTATGCGTGCGGTGGGCACGTCACTCGTAGCCCAAGGTTCAATGGCGCCAATACGCAGCGTGGAATATTCTTCTTGGGAATTGCTCTCAACGTGTTCGTCGGCAGAGGAATAAAAGTGGGTTTGCGCTTTACTGTAAGTGCGACAATAGATTGATATATGCTAAAGCCGTCCCGGTACCAGGCGGAGCGCGACAGTAGACGGCCGACCGTGGCAATTTGTGAGACCGATACGGACCATTCCCGAAGGCCTGCGATTGCGATCAGGTGGCGGGCGACGACAGCGAAAAGCGTTCTGTGCCGAAGGCTTTCCGCGAAACACGTTCAGCCATCTTCCGTCATTAGTATAGGCCACGACACGGCCGTTCGGCACCCAAAGGCGGGCACTATCGCGACCGCCAACTGCGCGCGAGGGGCGCTCTCGCGCCTTATTATCGATATCGTTAAAGAAGCTGTGCAGATGACACAGTTGCTTGATTTGAGCGAACGTACGGGCCTTGTGACTCGCTCCGCGCTTGCGGAAGGACTCGCAATGCCGAGGCAAGCGTGATTCTGAAGTAAGCGCGCCTGTTGCCCAAGCTGAACAGCAGCATCGAGCAACGGCGCGATCGAGACTTTGACGACGCCGCAGGTGGTGCTCGGGAAGCATGTCGGTCGGTCAGGTACAGGCCGATCAGCGCGCCGGCAAAAGCGCACCCAAAAGCGAGCAAAGCGATCGCGAACCGCGTAGCGTTCAGCCGTGATGTCACGGATCGAATCATTTCCCACGGATCGCCACGACTGATTGATGCTGTTACATATTGCCTCGGCGGCTTAAGTCGAAGTAATTTCCTCAGTGTTCATGAGGCGGTAGGAGGCACGGATTCGTGTATTGGGCGCTGCATGATTGGACCAATGGTAGCCATACGATCCCAGCGCACAAACAGGAGCGTTAGCGCTGGCCCTGTTCCCGGAGGTCATCCCGATGCGATGCCTGCTCGAGGCTGCGCACCGCCGCAGCGGTGACGACGCCGGTCATTAACACGCCCACCACTCCGAGCAAAATCGCGTCGATCCGGCCCAGGGTAGTCGTGGGAACCACATCACCGTACCCGATGGTAAGCGCCGTTACCGTGCAGAAGTACAGCGTCTGCCCAAAGGAGGGCGGTGCACCGTTTGCCGCTTCGATTGGTCCACCCGCGTAATACATGACGGCCGAAAGCAGCACGAAAATCGCCAGCAGGGCGGCGAGAATCGAACGTAGATACCAGATGATCCTGGCAAATTCCTCGAACACGTGGCGAGCGTGCAAGGTGCTGTCCGGGGCTTTCTTGACATTGTCCATGATGGAACCTCTCGCAATCTCGCGAAGCAGGCTGCAAACACGTCTGGTCCTTCGCGAGGCGCATGGGCCTTCTGGTTGCCGTGCCCTTTTGTGCCGACCTGATGTTCCAGCTTCCCGACCGGTCCGGCCGTGTCCGATGACTCGCTTTGGCTGATCGCGAGCAGCGCTTCGACGTTGTCAATATAACGCCGTCCATCGTCCGAAGGTGATGCTGGGGGGAACCGATCGCGTGCTGCCCGTTGTGCCACGCAGCGAGCGGTCTGGAACTGCGGCGGCCATGCGTCGAGGCAGTCGCCAAGCGATTTGCGCCGGCTCGCCTCGGCCTCCCTTATAATCCGGCATGACTCCATCTCTCTCCCACGCAGCAAGCATACGAGCGGCAGCACCGGCTGCGCGATTCATCGGTTTGTTGGTCGCGCATACCTCGGCCGGCCATTCACCATCCACGCGTATGGAATGCACGTTCCACGAGCGGCGGCCGGCGCTCGTATGAAAATACCCAAACGACTTGCACCGCTTCTCGAAGAAGGACTCATCGACGAAGTCATCAGCCAGCTGATGAGCGGCAAAGAGGCAACAGTCTACGTCGTGCGCAGCGGCGAATCGACGCGGTGCGCAAAGGTCTACAAGGACGCGAAGCGGCGCAGTTTTCGGCAAGCCGCGTCGTATCGGGACGGTCGAAAGGTCAAAAACAGCCGGCAGGCGCGGGCAATGGAAAAAGGTACGCGCTACGGCCGTCAGATGCAGGAAGCGTCATGGCAGAACGCCGAAGTCGACGCGCTGTTCCGGCTCGCCGACGCAGGTGTGCGCGTGCCGCAACCCTATATTTGCACCGACGGCGTATTGCTGATGGAGCTGGTGGTCGACGAGGCGGGTGACGTCGCGCCACGGCTCAACGACGTCGATCTGACCGAAGCCCGCGCCCTCGAACTACACGCGCTGCTGCTGAACCAGGTTGTCCGCATGCTCTGCGCAGGGGTGATTCACGGCGACCTGTCGGAATACAACATCCTGCTGGCAGCGGATGGGCCGGTGATCATCGATCTGCCACAGGCCGTCGACGCAGCCGGCAACAACGAAGCCGCCTCGATGCTCAAGCGAGACGTCGATAACCTGGCCGCGTACTTCGGACGGTTTGCACCGCAAATACTCACCGCGAGTTATGGCACGGAGATCTGGACGCTCTTCGAAGCAGGGCGGCTGCATGTCGATGCCGAATTGACCGGCCGCATCGAAGTCGATACGCGACCCGTGGACCTCAATGGCGTGCTGCAGGAAATCGAAGAGACACGTCTTGAGGAAGACGCGCGAGTTCGGCGACAGCAGGAAATGAGCGCAGGCCGGTAATCGTGCTCGATGTCCCTCGAAGATAGCCCGAAAGTGAAGCGCTTCGAGGGATGTCGCCGCTCGGCGGCCATCTCCGGACATCGGTCCACGCCTTCACGGGGGTGTTCAAATGTCGTCTCCGCACCAGGCGGCGGCACTTCGTGGGCAGAGTCGCGTTTCCATAGCCCTCACCGGACGGCCGTTCTCGCCACGGCTAGCCCATTGGCCCGACATTCCAACTAGGTAGAAGAGCTTCATGCACCTTCACCGCGCCCCCGCGCGGCAAGGCGCGCAATCATCCGGTCAGCCATCACGCGGTCGATCTTCGAACGGGCGGTTATTGCGAAGCGCCACGATCAGGCGATCGTCGGGCCGCGTCCGTAACGCCGTCCGGGGACAACGCCGCATGCGTCACGCTGGTCATGATTCCCCTCGAGCACTGCACACAACTGGTCGTTTCAATGCCGCAAGCCGACATTCGTGCGCGAGGCGTGAAGGTCTGCAACGGCTTGCGACGAACGCTCTACAGTGCGATGTCCGTCACCGTCGCGGGTTGAACAATCGCAGAAGCTCCTCGCGTAGCTCGGAAATGTCCAGCACGTGCTGGGCGCGCGTCACCGCCACGTAAAGCAGTCGCATCTCGTCTTCATCCAGCGTCAGACGCCCGTCAACGGCCTTGAAGCGAAAGTCGTTGGCTACCTTCACTCGTTTCCATTGCAGCCCCTTGGCGCGGTGCACGGTCGAGATTACGTAGTCGGCGCCTGCCTCCGGTATAGCTCGGCGCGCAAGCTCCCGCAGATAGCCGCTACCGAACTCATCAATGATTCGCACGATCGGCAGCAGGTCTCGCCCAACCGCGCTCCGGGCGAACGATTGAGCTTCCTTCCAGCTCTCGAATAGCGAAAACGCCGCCGGCCGGAAAGCTCGCCTGCCAGCGAGCAATTGATCGGCGCCGTCTGCAAATGACACGATCTCCGTGGGGCTCATCCGGATCGCCGCCTTGTGACCCGCTTCGACGCCCGCGGCCAATTGCCAGATCGCGGTCACGTTCTTGCGACACAAGATCGCGTCGACCGGGGGCGAGATATTCGGGTCTTCGACCATGATGGACCCGATGCCGTCCTGGCCCCGAATCGGAGTGCGCTCGCCAAGCAGAGACAGGATACGACTCGCGAGTGCCGCGAATGCAGGTCCGAACCTGAACGATTCGGTTAGCGCACGCTCGGGCGCATCGATCTGCGCCATTGCATTCACGGCGCCGCGCCACTCATAGATTTGCTGGTAGGGATCGCCGACATAGATGATCTGCGCGTGGCGCTGAAGGCCCAGCGTCGAGAGCATGACGCCGTCGCTGTCCTGCGCCTCGTCGAACAGGATGAAATCCGCCTCGATACGAGGTTCCGTCTGCGCCCAGACTTTCAGGTAGACGTCCGGCGCGATAGCGCTTCGTCCGCGTGGATCAGTGCTTTCATTCCACAGGCGCGCTACGTAGGGAAGCAGCGATTCGCGCAGCCAGTCGGCGGCCTTGTCCTCCACCTTTTCGTCGACAGGGATGTGGAAAGCCTCGGGTTGCAATTGCGCCGAGCGGCAAAACCGCCCCAGGCCGTCGGCGACCATCCGACCAATTTCGAATGGCGTGACTTCGACGGTCTTGCCGGTGATGGTGGGCACCTCTATCGGCCCGAGCCCGTAGCGGGTGGCCAATTCGTGCGGTGGCTCGGCCGTTAGGTTCACGCGCGCGGTCAGGGCACGAGACACGGACGCATATGCGAGCGAATGCACCGTGCGTGCGCTGACATTGGGTGGAAAGCCGCGGCGAGCGTGTTCAGCGATCTCCTTGTTGAAGGCGAGATAGCTGCCGCGCCTGCCAGTGAGATGATCGGCAATCAGTCGTAGCGTCGAAGTCTTTCCCGCCCCGGCATACGCCTTGATCTTCAGGTCGCCACCCCCACGAACCGCCTCGACGACAGCATGTTGTTCGGCGGTAGGCTTGAACGAATGGGGCATACACGTTGCGGGGGGAGTGGAGAATGTTCGTAGTGTGCCGGAAAATGCCTTTGGAAACATGCGCCGTCCGCGGCGCCTAATCGCCCCGGCGCTTGTGTGCAGGTTTCTATCCGCCGCCATGAAACGTCATTCGCTCGCACTGCCCGCGAACAATCAGGCATCGGTTCCCCTCGGGAGCCGGCCGTTCAATTCGCGTGGTTGAAGTGCCACCTCACTCGCGGATGATGTGGTGTAGCGTACGGCCCTCGAGCGTCTGCCGCAGCCGCGTCGCGGTTCGATGACTCGATAGCCCAAGCAGGTTGCTCACTGGTTCGTTGGTCTTGCCAGCAATGAGGTGATGATGGCCAAGGTGTTACGCAAAGACGAGGGCTCTCGTCAGGGGCCGAAGCGTCAGCTTCGCGCAAGGCCCCCGCACACAATTGAGCAGCGTGTCTGCCTTCATTGGGTTGCCACCGGCTGTGGCTACAAACTGCAAGTTCGTCTAGCGTCATATTGCGATTCAGCCGACCATGTAAGCCAGGTCGGTTGCCCGGGCGGCAAGCGGGCGCATCGTCGCAACTTTCTGATGCTCCAGCCACAACTGGAACATC